>JBDTZG010000019.1:0-96143 GCA_040005235.1 Acidobacteriota bacterium
GCGAGGGGGAAACACCCGTTCCCATTCCGAACACGGCAGTTAAGCCCCTCAGCGCCGATGGTACTGCACGCGCAGGTGTGTGGGAGAGTAGGTCGTTGCCGGGAATTATCTTGTAAAACGGCCCTCGAGAAATCGAGGGCCGTTAGTTTTTTTGTGCTCAATTTTCCAAGGAGGCTGTATGTCGATCCTGCCATCCTCCCCGGTCGAACCTTTGAATGACGACGCGTTGCTCGAAGCCTTCGAAACCACTTCCATTTCGGCCAAAGACTTTCACCACCGCGAGCACATTCGGGTGGTCTGGAAGCTGATCCAGCTCGTCGGCCAAGAGCCGGCTCGCGAGCGGTTCGTCGCGGCGCTCGTCCGTCTGGCCCGCGCACATGGAGCTGACCAGCTTTACCACGAGACCCTCACGCGGGCTTGGGTCGAGCTGATCGCGGAAGCGGCGGGGCGCTCGCCCGCTTTCCGCTCATCGGAAGAGTTTCTCGTCGAGCACCCCGGTCTGCTCGATCGCTCCATCCTCGATCGCCACTACTCTCCCGAGCTCCTCGCGACCGCCGAGGCGCGGAAGAGTTGGCTGCCGCCGGATCGCCTGCCGATCCTCGTGGCCGCTTGAAGACTCGCGCCGCTCGGCCGGGATATGATCTTTCGGGCCGGCGGAGAGGCGTCGCGGTCGACGCCGAGAGGAGCGGAGCCTCCGCCGTCCTCCAAGGAGATTGAAAATGTTCAAGAAGTCCCCGCGAAAGCTTTCCCTACGCCGTGAAACCGTGAGCGAGCTTTCCTCCCCGCGTCTGCAGCCGGTTGTCGGTGGCTGGCCGACGGACTCGAACTGTCCCACCTGCCTCATTAGCTGCGACGCGACCTGCATTTCCTGTTTCTGCCCCAGCGCGGAGTGCGGCTAGGTCCGATCACCCCGGCCCGCCCCGCTGGGGCGGGCCGGGTCTCCCGCCCTTCTGCCCTGATGATATCTCTCTCCGTTCGCCTCGCCGGGAAACCCGCAGCGCTCCTCCTTGCACTCCTGGCTCTCGTCTCCGGCGGCTGTCAAAGAGAAGGCGCTTTGCCCGGCAAACGTCCGCTGCTCGTAGTCGGAATCGACGGCGGCGAGTGGAAAGTGATCGAGAAACTCTGGGCACGAGGGGAGCTGCCGAACTTGCATGCGCTTGCCGATCGCGGGGTGCGCACTCATCTCAAGACGGCGTACAACTCTTCCCCCGTCATCTGGACGACGATCGCAACTGGAGTCATCCCAAAGCGGCACGGCATCACCGACTTCGTCGTGCCGACGGCGCAAGGGGACCTGCCAGTTTCCTCCGGCCTGCGCAAGGTTCCGGCGCTCTGGAACATGACGACCACCGGCCGAAGGAAGGCCGCGGTCCTCGGCTGGTGGGCTTCCTGGCCGGCCGAGCCCATCCGCGGCGTCCTGGTCAGCGACCGGATTCTGCTCGACCTGCCGAACCGGGTCTCCCCACCCGAGATACTCGCCCGATTCCAGAAAGCCCAGGTCGCGGCGGAGAAAGAGCCGTCGCTTTTCGGCCTGGAAGAGGAATCCGAGCGGCGCGATCGGTCGATGTCCTACTTCGCCCGCGAGCTGTTGGCCAAGGGCGACCTCGACCTGATGCTGCTTTACTTCCGGAGCACCGACGTCGTCTCCCACCGGGCCTGGAAATACTTCGAGCCGGAGGCCTTCGCCCCGATTGATCCGGCCGAGCTCGAAGCGAACCGGGAGCGGGTTCCAAACGTCTATCGCGCGGTCGACGTAGAGATCGGCAAACTGCTCGAAATCTCCCCTGACGCGAACATCCTGGTGATCTCCGACCACGGCTTCCACGCCACTGCGCGCGAAGAAGAGACCAAGGTCCTGCTCGATCTCGACGCCCTGCTCGAACATCTCGGCTACCTGACGCACACCCACAAGGGAGGCGCAGTCGACTTCGCCCGGACTCAAGTCTTCAGCTACGCCTCGTCCAACTTCCGCCAAGCGCGCTTCGTCCGCTTCGCTCTCGTCGGGCGGGAGAAAGAGGGGACAGTGCGACCCGTTCAGCGCGCGGCCCTACGCGATCGACTGACCGAGGCTCTCCGCGGCATCACCTATTCCGGCGGCGAGCCGGTCTTCTTCGTCCGCGACGCTCGCCCGAAGGAAATCACCGAAGGGGCGGACTTCGTGATCGGAGTCTCCAAAGCCGGCGCCAGCGAAACTCTGATCATCAACGGAACGCCCTGGAAAGGCGCGATCTCCGGCATTGATCGGATCTCGGGAACCCACACGACCACCACCCACGGAATCCTGATCTCCGCGGGTCCCGATATCGATCCGAAAGCGGATCTGGCCGAGATCGACATCCACGACATCACCCCGACGCTTCTGTTTGGCCTCGGCCTACCGGTCGCCGAAGATTTCGATGGGGAGGCCTACCCCCAGTTGTTTCGCGAAGAGTTTCGCCAACGCCACCCAATGCGAAAGATCAAGAGCTGGGGCGTGCGGAAGAGCAAGAACGGGCAGGCCTCGAAGGCGGATGATCAGCTGCTGGATGATTTGCGGTCGTTGGGGTATATCCAGTAATCAGTATGTAAGAGTTTTTTCCAGTCAAGTTTTCCTTCACTCCACTCGATATCCCACCCCATCCGACCGCCCCAAATCATCCGTCACCACCAGCCGGTGCTCTCCGGGAACTGCCTCCAGAAACAGCTTCTCCCCCGGCTTACCCGAGGCCACCAGGATTCCGTTCTGGTACCACCAGATGCGGTTCGCCCCCACTCCAACCCTTGCGATCAACGGAATGCGCTGGTCGCTCGACGGGGCGTCGCGCCTCATCCGGTAGGGGGTGAACGGATCGGGCGAAACGATCTTCGGCGGTTCGCGGCCGGGGAGGCTTGCGCAGTCCGGGCTGGGCTGGGGGATATTGGGGGTGCTCATTCCTTGGGCCTGCCACCAGGCGACCAGCTCCGGGGGAAAGAATTCGAGCACGATCGAGCGGTACGGGCGATTGAGGCAGTCGCCGCCGAGGAGGTCTCCGGTTTTGGCGTCAACGAAGGCTCGACGGTGGATCGGGCAGGCGGTGAGGTTTGTCTTACCGGGGAGATAGACGGTTTGAATCCGATTCGGGCAGTCGGGGGTCGGGAGTTGGCGCGAGACCGCGCAGAGCTCGATCGGTTCGATGCGCAGGCCGCGGGGGATCTTCGGCGCGCTCCCTTGCCGGTCGATCGCGCGGAAGAGATCGAACAACAAGGGGCCGGCGTGCTCGCTTCCAGAGATCCCCTGGCGCGGCGTGCCGTCGAAATTGCCGACCCAGACTCCGATCGCGTAGCGACCCGAAAAGCCGACCGCCCAGGCGTCGCGGTGGCCGTACGAGGTGCCGGTCTTCCAGGCGACGGCCGGGACCCCGGTCGCAAGTTGCCACGACTCGGGAAGATCGGGACGCTTCAAGTCGGTGAGGATCTGGGTGGTCAAGGCGGCGGCTTCGGCCGAAAACAATCGCTTGGGCGGCGGTTCGGTTCCCCGCATCCGACGGGTGGATTCCTTCGGGACGATCATCTCGACCGGACGATGGAGACCCCCTTCACCGAGCGTCGCGTAGAGGTTCACCAGGTCGAGGAGCGTCACCTCTCCGGCGCCGAGGATCATCGGCAGACCGTAGGTGGAGGTCGCCCGATCGAGGGTCGAGAGACCTCCGGCGAGCAGGAGCTTGTGGAAACGTTCGAGACCGACTTCCGAGAGAAGCCGTACGGCGCAGGCGTTCAACGAGTGGATCAGAGCGTCGCGCACGGTCGAGCGGCCGCGATAGACGTCGTCGTAGTTTTCCGCGACGTAGCCGCCGAAATCGGTCGGGATGTCGAGCAGGTACGACTCGGGGAGTAGCCGGCCGTCGTCGAACGCCATCGTGTAGAGGAACGGCTTGAGGGTAGAGCCGGGGGACCGGCGGGCGGCGCTGCCATCGACCTGGCCCTGAAAAACCGTTTCGTCGTATCCAGCGGAACCGACCAGCGCGCGGAGCGACCGCCGGCCGTTCTCCTCCATCTCGATCACCACGGTGGCCGCGTTGCCGATGCCGAGCGCGCGCAGCTCAGAGATCCTGCGCTTCACCAGCTCTTCCGCCGTTCGTTGGACGGTGGCGTCGATCGAAGTCCTCACCCGGGCGCGGCCGGGGGAGAGCCGCGCGATCCGCTCGGCGAGCTGCGGCGCAGAGAATGGTGCCTTCCGTTTCTTGGCCGGGAGCGGTTGGCGGAGCCCCGCGGCGATCTCCTTCTGCGAAAAAGCTCCCCGCTCGGCGAGCTGATGGAGCACCCGGTCGCGGGCCTGCCGCGCCGCGGCCGGATGGGTCGTCGGGTCGTAGCGCGAGGGGGAGCGGGGCAGAGCGGTGAGCAGTGCAATTTCACCCAGGCTCAGCTGGCTCGCCGGTTTGCCGAAATAGAACCAGGCGGCGGCACCGACCCCTTCGAGGTTGCCGCCGTAGGGGGTGAGGTTCAAGTACAGCTCCAGCTGCCGGCGTTTCGAAAGGTGGGCGGTGAGCTGGATCGCCCGCACCGCCTCGACCAACTTGGCCCAGAGCGTGCGCTTTCGGGGCGAGGCCATGCGGGCGATCTGCATTGGAATCGTCGAGGCGCCGGAGACCACCTCTCCCGCTTTGAGGTTCGCGCCCGCGGCGCGAAAAATTGCTACGAGATCGACTCCCGGGTGGCCCCAGAAGCGACGATCTTCGGAAGCCACGAGCGCTTTGGGCAGCTCGGGCGGCAGTTCCGAGAGGTGGATCGGAAAGCGCCATTGGTCGTCCGGCGGCAGGAAGAACCGGAGCGGCTCGCCCGCGCGGTCTTCGACGATCAGCGCGGGCGCCCGATCGAGGGCGGCCCAGGGGAACGGGAACAGGAGATCGAACAGGAACGGCAGGAGCAGAAGGGCAAGCCCGCCGAGGGCGACGCGGACACCTCGGCGGGCCAGGATATTCTTCAGATTCAGCGGCAGATCCCTCACCCCCCTACTGCCGGACCTTCACCGTCACCTCGCCCTTGGGGCTCGTGCCCCGAAGTGCGGGGTTGTACATCGCCTCGACGTGGACCGGGGGCAGGCGGAAAGTGCCCGGAGCCACGGCGCGGACGAGGGTGTAGAAGGTCTGCCAGCTATTGGCGGGCAGGTCGGTGAACAGCAGGAACCGGTCGTCCCTGAGATCCTGATGGACGGCCCGGAGGTTGGCGTCGTTCACCCACGGGAGCTGCTCGGTCGTCTCCAGCCGCGGGTTTTCGACCTCGACGCCCGAGGCGAGGAGGCTGACGATCGCCACGTTCAGCAACGGACCCGAGACGCTGCGCAATCGGGTTTTGACCGCCAGCAGGTCGCCCTGCTGGACGTTCGACAGATCCGCCGGTTTGCCATCGCGGGTGAGGATCTCCCGCTCGACTTCGATCCCGGCGGACTCCGGCTTGAAGCCCGAGTCGGTGGGAATCGCCCGGGTGATCACGCTGTAGAACGCCGAGCCCGGTTTGTAGCCCTTGTCCATCTCGATCCGGATCGCATCGGTCCCCTTGATGTTGCGGAACGTCACGGTTTGCTTGGTGAACGTGCCGATCTTCGTGCCGCCAGCGTAGAACGTGCCGGTGAAGGGCGGCGCGTCCGCCTGTTTCTTGTAGAACTGGCCGAGGGCAATGAACGCAAAGCCCGATTCCTGGGTGCTCCAGGTATCGACGTCGCGGGCATCGCGCGCCAGACGATCGACCAGCTGCGCCACCCTGGGGCTCGCCGGCTGGGCGTCGAGCAGCGCCATCAGGGTGATCGCCCGGTTGCGGATCTCGGAGTTGAAGTTGCCGCCGGTCTGGCGGTTCACCTTCTCGACCTCCCCAAGGTTCGCGACCAGATCGCCCGCCGCCTGGCGGTTGCCGACGCTTGCATAAGCCCCCGCGAGGAGAGAACGCGACTCCGGCCGCAGCGCCTTCATCTGCTTTTCGCGCAGGAAGTCCATCGTGCCCAGGTCGGCTTTTCCGGCGCGGGCGAGAACGTACAGCTCATAAGCCGTCCGCTCCAGCTCTTCCTGACCGTAGGCCGATTTCGCCTTGGCGTCGCCCGCGATCCATTTGAGCGATCCGTCGTAGAGGAAATCCTCGACCGGATGCCCGGCCCGCCGCGCCTCGACCAGGAAGTGCGCGACGTAAACGCTCGCCCACGGGTGGATCTGCTCGCCGCCCGGCCAGAGCGAGAACCCGCCGTTGAACAGCTGCATCGTGGCGAGCCGCCGCACGGCGTCCTGGACCATCACGGCCGGATCGCCGCGCCCCTTCTTCGGATCGAACAACTCCGGTTCCAGCTCCTTGGCGAGGTCGCCCATGTAAAGCAGCGGGAACGCCGAGGAGACGGTCTGCTCGGCGCAGCCGTACGGATAGCGGAGGAGATCGGACAGCTTGCCGGTGAATTGGACCAGCGGTCCGGAGCCGATCCGCACCGTGCGGACGATCGTCTCCTCGCGCAGGCCGCCGTCGTCCACCTTGAGCTTGATCTCGTCTTCCTGCATCGCCCCGGCCTGCTCGGTCGCGATCGGGAACAGATCGGCCCGGACCGGAACGTAGGCCGAAGACCGGCCCGATTCGCCGTTGCCCGAGGCGGACGCCACGAAGCGAATGTCACCCGCTCCGCCGCCCGACTCGACGTCGAAATAGACCGTCGCGTCCGTCGCGTTCGCGAGTTGGAGCGACTGCGCCCCGCCCGTGACCTTCGCGGGGCCTTGGGCGGTGAGGCTGACCTGGAACGTACCGGCCCGGCCGGTGTCGTTCCTCACCGTCACCGGCACCTTCAGCTTCTCCCCGAACGACAGCACGCGCGGGAAGGTGGGGAGCACGGCGACGGGGGTGCGCACCCGCATCAGTTTTTCGGACGAGCCGAACTTCCGGCCGTCGATCGCGACCGCCATGATCCGCAGTGCGCCCTGGAACTCCGGCACCTGGAAGGTCAACCGTGCCCGGCCCGAGGCGTCCGCGGTGATCGGACCGGACCAGAACGCGACCGGCGCGGTCCGGCGAATGCCTTCGGTCCGCACGTATTGCGACAGCCCCTCGCCCCCTTCGCCGCCGCCCTTGGCCTTGGCGCCTTCCGGGCTCACCTCGGGCAGCAATACGCCGAAGGTGTCGTAACTCAGGACGCCAAGCGCCAGCTTCCGATAGAAGAAATCGAACGGCTGCGGCGTCTTTTGGGCGATCAGCTGCAGGATGCCTTCGTCGACCGCGGAGAGCGTGATGACCGCGCCGGGCCGGGTTTGCACCTCGATCGAAACCGGCGATTCCGGCCGTATTTCATCCGGCGCGGTGATTGCCGGCTGGAGTTTGTTGGCGACCCGATCGACCGAGATCGGCACGGCGCCGAACGCGCGGCCGGCGGAGCCGGGTTCCAGATCCTTCGCCTTGCGGACCAGCGTGGCGGTCACGTAGGCGTTCGGCCGCCACGAACCGTCGACCGGGATGGTGATCTTGCCCGTGTTGCCCGCAAGGTCGAAGCTCTGGACGAAGAAAATCTTTTCGCGCTCGACCGTGAGTAGGACCTTGCCCGGGAACGGCGCGCGGATCTGAATCGTCGCCGTGTCGCCCGGCGCGTACTCTTCCTTGTCGAGATCCAGCTCCAAGCGGGTGGGGTTCTTGATCCCCCAGGGCGAATATCCCCAGCCGCTGGCGTAGAACTCGACCTCCGTCGAGGCGAGGGTGGCGGGATCGGTCAGCACGACGCGATAGCTGCCGTACTTCGTCGGGCGGAATTTGAACGTGCCGCGCGTCTTGCCCGCCGCCACCGGCAGCGTCTGGACGAGCACCGGATCGCGGGTCGATTCCCAAGCGTAGTTCCCCGCGTCGGTCCGGCGCAGCACGGTATTCCAGCGGTCGAAATAGAGCTCGGCGCGCAAGGAAGCAGCAGCGGTTTCCTTGCCGTCGGGCGAGACCGCCACCCAGTCGAAGCTCTGGTCCTTGTTGATCTCGGGGAAGGCGTCGGGGTTCGGCCGCTTGAGCCCCAGGTAATAGGGGTAGGGGTGGATCTTCAAGCGCTGCAGCGCCGAGACGCCGCGCCCGCCTTGCTCTTGCACGCGCGCCGTGACGATCGCTTCGAGCGTTGACGGGACCGGCAGGCCGTCGGGCACCGCTGCGGAGAACTCCTTGCCGCCGTCGGCGTCGAGCTTGCCCTCTTCCGAGAGCAGCTCGGTGTCTTCGAGCTTCCGGTCGGCGTTGCGGAAGTTGAACGCCTCGAATCCCTTGGGCGCGAACGTCGCATCCGCGAGGCGCACCTTGCTCTCGACCGCGAGGCCGGAGGCGGGAGGCCCGAACAGGTAGTTGCTCTGCACCTTGTAGGTGAGTTTCTCGCCCGGTTTCGGTGCCTTCGCTGCGCCGGAGATCTCGACTTTGATCCGGTCGGGAACGAAATCCTCGACCGAGAACGCGTAGGTGCCGATCACGGTCTCGGCCACCTCCAGCTCCAGCGAATGCCGGCCGGTCGTGGCGTAGGCGGGAATCTGCAACGAGAACGGCGACAGGCCGCGATCGGTGATCGAGATCCGCTGCGTGCTCCGTTCCTTCCCTTCCGGATCGCGCCAACGGAGGATCGCGGGCATCGCCGGGGAGGGTTGCAGGTCGCCATCGCGGACGATCGCCAACCCTTCCAGCTTCTCGCCCGGCCGGTAGAGGTTGCGCTCGCCGAACAGGTAGGCGTCATAGCCGGCGCCCGACGGCTCGCCCCCTCCGACATCCAATCCGGTGGTGTCGGTCTGCATCTCGTCGAGCAGCAGGAAGCTCCAGTCGTCCCCCTTCTCGATCAGGACCATGTAGGGCGTTTTATCGGCGAGCGCTTGCGGCTCACGCAGCCGCCAGAGTCCGCTGCCGTCGGTGGTGCCCGAACCGATCGGCTGGTTCTGGTCCGAGATCAGCGTCACCTTCGCCCCGGCGACCGGCGCCAGATCCTTGTAGGACGAGACCCAGACCATGAATTCGCCCGGCCCCTTCTTAGCCACCACGCCGAGGTCGGTGACCAGCAGCCAGCGCTGCTTGCCTTCGTAGTCGTCCGGCTTCGTGACCACCATGCGGAACAGGCCGTGCTCGCCCTCCGGCACGTGCTTGTCGAGAGTGATCGGCGTCGTCACCGTCTTGTTCTTCGGCCCCTTGACCGCGATCGTTTCGGTCTTCAGGCGGTCGCCGAGAGCGTGGTTGATCTCCGAGCCTTCATAGGCGAACTCCTCGCCCCAGAAGCCGCCGTAGTTGAACAGGAAGAACAGGTTGTTCTTGTAGACCCGGTCGACGTCGAGCTTGAAGCCGTTCAGATTCACCGTGTCGATCGCCACCGTGTGATTGCCCGTGGCGGAGAGGAAGATCCCCTCGCTCTGGAAACCGACGGTCGCTTCGAGATCGGGCAGGTCGACGTCCTCTTCATAGTCCTCTTGGAGCGAAGAGTCGTCGGTCGCCGGCAGCCCTTTGGCGATTTTCATCGCGTATTTCGCGCCCGGGGCGAACGGACCGGTCAACGTGACGTTGGTGCCGTCGGCCGCCGGCTGGAACGCGACCGCCGGGGTGAAGGTGATGTATTTCGCGGCCACCGCCGCCTCGACCGGCGAGGAGAAATGAATCGTGATCGTCGATTCCTTGTCGCCCGGCGCCGCTTCGACCCCCCGCACCACGAGCTTGATCGAGGAGCCGATCGGCACCTCTTTCGAGTAGTCCTCGCCGAGCGGGATGCTGCCGGAGACCGGCGTCAGATCCTTCGATACGACGATCTTCGCCGTCCGCTCGTCGACCTGCTTCTGCACCGGATCGGTGCGGTACTCGACTTCCTGCGAGGCCCAAGTGGTCAGGAGATGGATCGGCACGTCGCCCGCGACCGGATCGACCAGTTTGATCTGCTTGATCAGGACTTCAGGGTCGACGGGGTAGTTGAATTTGAAAAAGCCGTGGAATGCGATGCGCGCCTTGCCTGCGACCTCTTCTTCGGCGTCGACGCCCGAAATCAGGAACTTGTCCGTAACCACTTCGAGCTCGGTGTCGCCGGAGAAAATCTGCCCCGGCCGCAGAATGCGTTCGGGAATCAGCTCGATCTTGTATTTCGAAGCGATCGGAAAGCCGCCGCTGGGGGAAAAGCGCAACGCGTTCGTATCCTGCCAGCGCCATGACCCGGCAATCGCCGGATCGATCGTCGCAGGCGCCTCGGCCAGCACCTGCCCCTGAAGACCCTCGCCGAGCGGCCGGTCGAACAGGATGTCGACGTACTGGCGGGCGTCGCGATCGACCAGGACGTCGAACACCGAGACCGTCTCGCCGCCGGTCGCCCCAGCATGAAGCTTCGCGGTCATCCGCGAAAGCTGGTCGCGGAAGGCAAAGGCGGACATCCCGACCAGGGACACCCCGAGCGCGATCAGCAGTACATCTTTCCAACGAGGGCGCGCGGGATTTTTGTCCCGGGGCTGCGAGAGCGGGAGCGACATGGGTGTTGGCCTCCGAAAGACCGAAAATAAAGTGGGGAGAGGATTCTACATCTAGTGCGGCGTAAACCGATGGGCGTTCTGGTGGGTCAACGCCGGGAGTATCGGCGCGAAAAACGCTATCTGACTAACCGCCGCATCGGCTCGCCGCGGCGACCGCCCCCTGCGCTCTTTCGAATCGGCGGTCGGCTTCCCGCACCTTACCGGAAAGGGTCGCGACGGCTTCTCGGGCGAACTCTCGAGCTTCCGCGCAGCGGCCTTGCTTGAGGCGCAATTCAGCGAGTGGCACGAGCGCTTCGGCGGTCGAAGGATGGCCCGCGGGGAAAGTGGCGCGAAACGCCGCGAGCGCCCGGTTAAGCCGCTCTTCCGCCTGAACGAGGTCGTTGGCGCCGCCTCGGGCGAGCGCCAGTCTCCCTTGACGCTCCCAGGTTGCGGCAAGCTCCGGGTGGTTTGGAGGAAAGAGCCGCTCGCGAATCTCGGCGGCGCGATCGAGCGGCGGCCCGGCCGCCTGTAGGTTCCCTTGCTCCAGTAATAGCGCGCCGAGCAAGTGGAGATCGCGTGCGAGGTCCGGATGGTTGCCTTGTTGGACCGTCTGGTCGATCTCCATCGCGCGGCGAAACGATTGCTCGGCCTCGGCCCATCGCCCTTGGCCCTCGAGCGCAAGGCCGAGGAATCCGAACGTACGCGCGACCTCCGGATGAAGCTCGCCATCGTGGTTCCGGATCGTCGCTAGCGCCGGACGGACGAGCGACTCGGCCGTCACATAATCGCCCCGATCGATCAGCAGCAGCCCCAGATTGACCGCGGCGGCGCAGTCGGGATCCGGATGGTCGCGGTCGAGCCGCAGAGCGCGACGATAGAGCGGTTCGGCAGCCGCGTAGTCGCCGCGATCATGGAGCAAGAGGGCGAGATTGTTGAGGCTCGCCACGACCAGCGGATCGTCTTCGGCAAACAGCCTTTCCCGCATCGCGAGCGCTTCGCGAAAGAGGGGCTCGGCCCTCGCGTAGTCGCCCGAAAGGGCCTGGACCACGGCGAGCCGATTGAGGCTGCTCGCGACTTCGGGATGATCGCCCGGAAACAGCCGGCGTCGGGTGGCGAGCGACTCCACCAGAAGCGGCTCGGCGCCGCTGAAGAGACCGAGGTTTTGATACACGCGGCCGATCGTCTCTTGAAGCGAGGCGCGCACTTCCGGCTCGTCGGCCAGCTCGGTGCGCAGTCGCACGGCGCCCCGGTCGAGCATCTCGCGCGCGGTGACCGAGGCGCCGCGCGATTCGCTCGGATCGGCGATCTCGAACAGATCGATCAGAAAGCCGGCGGTGCGCTCCGCCCGGTCGCGTTCGCGGGCCAAACGGCGGGACTGGAGGGCGAGCGAGACGGCGAACGCGACGATCAGCGCCAGAAATACGGAGGCCGCCGCCACGGCCCAGCGGTGGCGACGGACGAACTTGGTCGTCCGATAGGCCCAGGTGTCGGGCCGCGCGACGACCGGCCGGCCGGCGAGGAAGCGGCCGAGATCCTCGTCGAGCTGGGCGACCGAGCCGTAACGGCGCTCGGGCTCTTTGCGCAGCACCATGCGCAGGATGTTTTCGAGGTCGGCGGGCAGGCGCACCGCGGTGAAGCTTGGCGGCTGCTCGCAGATCGCGCGTTCGACCTCTGCGGGAGCGAGACCCTCGGTCCGAATCGGCCGTCGACCCGTCGCAAGCTCGAACAGCAGGACGCCGAGCGAGTAGACGTCGGTCGCGGTCGAGACCGGTTCGCCGCGCACCTGCTCGGGGCTCGCGTAGGCGGGGGTGAGGGCGCGCAGTGCCGTCGCGGTCGGGTCGGCCGGCAGGCCCTCGGAATCCCCCAACAGCTTCGCGAGGCCGAAGTCGAGCAGTTTCGGCGCGCCCTCCGGCGTGACCAGGACGTTGCCCGGTTTGAGATCGCGATGGACCACCAGCCTCTGGTGCGCGGCGTGGACCGCGGCGCAGACCCTGCGGAACAGCCGCACCCGGTCCGCGAGGTCCAGTCCGCGCGCGTTGCACCAGGCGTCGATCGGCAGGCCGTCGATCCACTCCAGCGCGACGTAGGGCCGGCCGTCCTCGGCGAGGCCGACGTCGAGCAGGCGCGCGATGTCGGGGTGATCGAGGGCGGAAAGGGCGCGCCGCTCGGCCTCGAACTGGGCGACGACGCTCCGGCCGTCGAGCCGATCGCGGTCCAGCAACTTGAGCGCGACCGGCCCCCCTTCGCTCCGGGCGAGGTAGACGGTGCTCGTCCCTCCTCGCCCCAGCTCGCGTTCGAGCCGGTACGGGCCAATCTGCCGGCCGTTCGCCGCGCCGCTCGCGAGCAGCCGGGCTCCCGCGGCTACCGCTTCGACGATCACCCGCTCGGAATCAGGATCGGCGGCGATCAGCTCTTCCACCCGGGCGCGCAGAGCGGCATCCTCGCCGCAAGCCACATCGAGAACGCTTTCGCGCTCGCCCGGCGCGGCGGCGATCACCGTACGCCACGCCGCCCCGACCCGAGGCCAATCCGCCGAACCGCGGGGTGCTGGGGGTCTAGACATGGGCAGCCTCGCGCAACGCCGCGACCAGCCAGGCGCGGGCCAGACGAGCTTCGAGTACGACGGTCGAAATCGATCGATCGAGCACCTCGGCGGTCTCTGCGACGGAGAGGCCGGCGAAATAGTGCAGCTCGATGATGCGCGCTTTGCGCGGGTCGACCTTGGCAAGCGCCGAGAGGGCGTCGTCGAGCGCCACCAGGTCGGCCGCCCGTTCGCCGACCGCCGAGGCCCCCTCGTCGAGCGACAGGAGCCGCATGCCGCCCCCTCGTTTGTCCGCCCGGTGAGCCCGCGCATGATCGACCAGAATGCGCCGCATCACCTGCGCCGCGACCGCATAGAAATGAAGCCGGTCGCGCCATGCGGGACGTTCCGCGCCGATCAGGCGCAGGTAGGCCTCGTGGACCAGGGCGGTCGGCTGCAACGTGTGATCCGTCCGTTCGCGGCGCAGATAGCGATCTGCGACCCGGCGAAGCTCGCCGTAAACCCGCGGCACCAGGCGATCGAGCGCGCCGCGGTCGCCGTCGCGCCAAGCCGCCAGGAGCTGGGTAATCTCTTCGGCGGGGAGCACCGGATCGAACGACTTTGGGGTGGCCGACATGCGTTTCACTAGAACAACAGTGCCGAAAGTTCCAGGGAGCGCGACGGCCGGCGCCAGGCGATCTTCACGCTTTGCTGCGTTTCGGTGTCTGACGTCAATTATGGAACCTCTCGCCGGCTCTTCTCGCGATCTCGACTCCGCTTCCCGGTCCGACGCTCTTCCGCCCACTCCCCGCCGCGCTTCGGCTCGGTTGATCAACTTCGGCCTGTTCGGCGCCGCCGTCTCGACCCCCGAGAGGATCGTGCCCAACACCCGCTGCCGCCTGCTATGCGCCGCGCGGGACGGAGAGATCGAGCTCGAGGCCGAGGTGATCCGTTCGATGTTCCGGGTAGCCGCCGACGGCTCCCCCTATTACGAGGTCGGGCTCCGCTTCGACGGCGTGTTGGGTGAAGTCGGCCAGAGGGTGCTCATGTTCCTGGTCGAGGTCGGAGCGATTGGAACCGACGATCGGCTCGCCGAGCGTTTCGCGGGGGGCAATTGCGGGCGGCTGACGATCGAGATCGAAGGTACTTGAGGGCGTCGACCGCCCTCGCAAATGGACGCTCCGCCCCGGTCTGAAGTCACCGGAAGGGCCGTGCTAAACTGGCAGAACGCTTGCTAGGAGCACAGTTTAGGCCGCACTTCAGAGAGCCTTCCTTCCGGAGGAAACGTATGGCGAAGACGTCCGAGTCACCGGGTTCCGGCGATGCCGAATTCCGGCCCTTCATCCCGGCCGAGGCGAACCTGCCCGAGCTGACCGCCCTGCCGCTGATCGTGGGCACCCTGCTCGGCATCGTCTTCGGTGCCTCTTCCCTCTACCTGGTGTTGAAGGTCGGCCTGACGGTGAGCGCGTCGATCCCGGTCGCGGTCATCGCGATCACGCTGTTCAAGCTGCTGAGCAAGGTGGGCTTCCGCGGCTCGTCGATCCTCGAAAACAACATCATGCAGACGGCGGGCTCGGCGGGCGAATCGATCGCGTTCGGCGTCGGCGTGACCATGCCGGCGATTTTGATCCTCGGTTTCGGACTCGAAATCTTCCGCGTGACGCTGGTCGCCGTGCTCGGTGGCCTGCTCGGCATTTTGATGATGATTCCGCTTCGCCGCGCGTTGATCGTCAAGCAGCACGGCCTGCTCAAGTATCCGGAAGGCACGGCCTGCGCCGAAGTGCTCAAAGCCGCGGCGTCGGACGAGGAGCGGGCGATCGCGGCGGCGGGCGGCAACACCCAGGCGACCAGCGAAGAGGCGGCCTCGGGCGCCAAGGCGATCTTTGCCGGCTTCGGCCTGGGTCTCATCTACAAGACGGCGATGGCCGCGTTCAGGCTCTGGAAAGACACGCCCGAGAAGGTCTTCGGCGCGCCTTTTAAAGCCGGATCGATCTCGGCCGAGATCTCCCCCGAGTTGCTCGGCGTCGGTTACATCATCGGCCCGCGCATCGCGTCGATCATGTGCGCGGGCGGCGTGCTCGCCTACCTGGTGCTGATCCCGGCGATCAAGTTCTTCGGTGAGGGGATGACCGGTCCGCTCGCTCCGGGAACGATCCCGATCGCCGAGATGGGACCGAACCAGATCCGCGGCGCCTACGTGCTCTACATCGGCGCCGGAGCGGTCGCGGCGGGCGGCATCATCTCGCTCTTCCGCTCGCTGCCGACGATCTGGAACGGTCTGCGCGAAGGTTTGAAGGACATGAAGTCCAATCGACGCGAAGCGTCGCCCACCCAGGTCAAGCGCACCGATTTGGATCTGCCGTTCAAATTCGTGCTGATCGGCATCATCGTGCTGATGGCCCTGATCGTCATTTCTAACGACCTCTACGTCGACGCCGGATTCGGCACCCGCCTGCTCGGCGCACTGATGATCGTCATCTTCGGCTTCCTGTTCGTCACCGTGTCGTCCCGCCTGACCGGCGAGATCGGCTCGTCGTCGAACCCGATCTCGGGAATGACGGTCGCGACCCTGCTGCTCACCTGCCTGATCTTCCTGGCGCTCGACAAGACCGGCCAGACCTACTACGTGACCGCCCTCTCGATCGGCGCGATCGTCTGCATCGCTTCATCCAACGGCGGTACGACCTCTCAGGACTTGAAAACCGGGTTCTTGGTCGGCGGCACGCCGAAGCTCCAGCAGATCGCAATCCTGGTGGGCGCGCTTGCCTCGGCGGTCGTGCTCGGGCCGATCCTCCTCAAACTGAACGAGGTGGGCACGGTCTACGTGCCGCGCGTGACCTATGAAGCGGTGGAGAACGCTCCGACGCTGGCCGCGGATCGCGCGGCGCCACTTTCGGCTTTCGCCGATCCGATCGCGCCGCCGGTCGGCGGCGCCTACCGCACGCTTGCGGTGGCCCCGACCGATACGACCGCTGGAGTCGATCCGGGGACCTACCTGGTAGATGGCTCTGGCAAGGTCGTCTACAAGCGGTTGGAGAACTTCCCCGATGGCCTGGTGGCTCCGGCCGGCGAACTTTCGGCGAAGCCGGAGACGCTCAAGGGCGTTCAGGCGAAGACCGATTCCGCCACCTATCGTGTCTGGTTCCGCCAGGACCCCGAGGGTGGATCGGCGACGCACTTCCTGGTCGATTCCGCGGGTATCCCTGTGTATATGGTGGACGCGGGGATCAACGGCACCCACCGCATTCGTCCGGACGGCTCCAAGGTCACCAAGTTCGATGCACCGAAGGCGACGCTGATGTCTTACATCATCAAGGGCATCTTGAATCGCCAGCTTCCCTGGGGCCTCGTGCTTCTCGGCGTGATGATCTCCCTCGTGCTCGAAATGTCGGGGATCCCGTCGCTTGCCTTCGCGGTCGGCGTTTACCTGCCGCTTTCCTCGTCGAGCCCCATCTTCATCGGCGGCGCGGTCCGTTGGCTGGTTGACCTTTACACGAAGAAGAAGTTCGCGGGTAAGAACCTGACCGAAGACGAGCTGACCGCCGAAGGCGACAAGAGCCCCGGCGTGCTAATGGCCTCAGGCTACATCGCGGGTGGAGCGATAGCCGGCATCCTGATCGCGTTCATGGCGGGGGTGCTGGACGACTTCACCCAGACGATCACCGACTTCATGACCAAGAACAACCCCTTCCTCGAAGGGGCCAATTCGGATGTGCTCTCGCTGATCCCCTTCGCGGTGATCGTGATCCTGCTCTACCTCGCGGGCCGCGAATCGATCCTGTCGCGCAAGGCGAGCTGAGGCGGACGAACAGCTGGGCTCTGACCGGGCGGCCCTTCGGGGCCGCCCTTTTTGTTGAGGTTTTACGCCGATTTTTCGGAGTATTTTGCCGCGAGCTTCCTTACTGTCGTCAGATTCCTCAGCGTGGTCGGCATGCCGAGCGCCTTTTCGAGCTTGGCGCCGGAGAAAAGCGACTCGTTGAACTTCTTATGGCAGAGCCAGTAGACCAGGCGTTCGTAGACGTGAAACTCGTCGCAAAGCGTGCGGCAGCCCGCCACCTTCATTTGGCTTTCGGCGCCGGGAGCTGCGGCGAGAAAACCGACGTAGAGGGTCGAGTCCTCCGGTGTATCGGGAAAAGGCTGATACGCGGCGGCATGAGCGACCTCGGCAGGGGTGCGCAGGAACGTCGTGACCGCATAGCCGAGCGACTCCTTGAGGTGGCTCTCGATCTGCAGCTCCAGCTTCCGTGCGTCCTTAGCCGGTGAATCAAAGATCACGTTGCCGCTGGCGATGAACGTCTCGACTGCCGTGAGGCCGAGGGCCTCGAATAGCTCGCGCAGGCGGTCCATCTTGACGGTGTGACCTCCGACGTTGATCGCGCGCAGGAAGGCGATGAATTTTCGCGTGGGCATGGCGGGACCTCTGACTTAGCCGGCGTGCTTCCACTGAGGCCGATCGGGCAGCCGTTCCAGCATCGCAGCTCGGCTCGGCGGCTCGGCGGGTTTTTCCATGTGGAACACCAGATGCCAATAAGCCCACGATCGCGGATCGAACAGGCCAGTAGGAGGATCCAGGAGCACCGCGCGCCAAGCCGATTCTGGAAAATGCTCCCGCGCCGCGAGGATGTCTTCGACTGTGCCGTAGACCATTACCTGGGCGAGAAAGCGGTGCGGATCGGTGAGCGCCTCCTGCGGGCTGATCCACCAGAACAGCCGCTTCGCGACCTCCTCGAGCGTTCTCATCGGGAGAGGTCTCCGGGCAGTGCGGGAATCGACGTCAGGCGGCCTAGATCGACGGAGCTCGTAGCCGCGACCAGATGATCGCGAACTCCGGCTGGAAGCGAAGCCAGGTTGCCGTCGTTGAAAAACGACAGGGCTTTGAGCGAAAGAACCGGACTGAAACTCGGACCGTAGACGCCTTTCGCCGCTCCGAGAGCTTGGTCGAGGCCGATCCCCTCATCGAGCAGCCGCGCGATGTCCAAATAATCTTTGGCTTCGGCTCGCCCTTGCACGGCGCCCATCTTGGTTGCAGCTAGATCGAGCAAAGAGGCGATTCGCCAACCGAAGGAGTCGAGAGCATCAGGCTCCGCAACCCTCCGCAAACCGAGACCGCCGAAAAATGAAAGCTTGACCGGACCGCCTCGATCCACCATAAAGACCAGGGTATTGGCCGACGACTGGATGTGGTCGATCACACCGAGTTCGCCGATCTCTCGCTCAAGATGCTCGGGGGCGAACGGCACGCTGGAAAAGAAGTCGAAATCTTCCGAGATCCGGTGGCCAAGCCGTAGAGCGAGCGCCGTGCCGCCATACAAAACGAACCGCGACGGAACCACCGCCAGGTCCGGCCATAGTCGCTGCTGCGCTTCGGGGAGGGTTTCGAGCAGGGGTTTCATCGCGTGCAAGTCTACCGCCCTCGGAGGGCCGAAAATCGATGCAACTTCCTCCGACCGTCGGCGTAGAAAGAAGAGGCGACGGTCTGAGCCACCGTTGCTGCTCTTCTCTCCCCTCCCTCAAAGAGCGGTGCCGGCCTCGCGGATTGGAAAGCGGGGCCGGCACTCCCCCTGAAATTCTCAGATCCTTCCGACCAGCCCCACCGACATCGTCCGCCCGCGGGCGAACGCCGAAACCGAATCGGCCGATTCGAGATACAGCTCGTCGGTCAGGTTGCGGCCGAGCAGGCGTAGTTCGAAGGTTTCGTTGATGCGCCAGCCGAGCCCCAGGTCGTAGCGTTCGTAGGCGGGAACTTCCTGCTCCGACGGCCCCGGCCGGTCGTCCTTGGCGTAGGCCGCGGCGCGGAAATAGGCCCAGGCTCGCGCTCCGGCCCAGCGGAGGGTCGCTCCGGCGTTCGGGGCTCCAATGTCGTCGACAGGAAGATCGTTGTCGAGGTTCGTTCCGCGGCTCCAGGCGGCCAGCAGCTCCAGTCCGAAACCTCTACCGAGCGGCAGTTGGGATTCGATTTCGACGCCCTCGATCCGCGCTTCGCCGCTGTTGCGGAAGAAGAAATCGCGGCTCGTCTGAATGCGCTCGATCAGATTGTCGATCCGGTAGCGGTAGGCGTAGAGCGCGACCGAGCGGCCGCCGCGCGCCCAGCGGAAGGCGGAATCGAATTGGAGGCTCGTTTCGGGTTCCAAATCCGGGTTGCCGGTCACCGTGCCGCGGCCGGAGGGCCCTTTGAAGTAGCGATCGGAGAGGGTCGGCACGCGAAAACCGCGCGCCGCTTGGAGGGAGATCGTCGAGTCGGGAAACGGCACGAAGGTGAGCGCCGCCTGGCCGGAGAACGTGCCGTCGGTCTCACTCCGATCGCCGAAGAAGCCGCCGGAGTTGGTGCTCCGCACCGAGTCGCCGCGGACGCCGACCGAAAGCGAAACCTTTGAGCTGAGCGCGCGGTCCCAGGTACCGAAAGCGCCCAGGTCCGTCCGATCGGCGTCCTCAATCGCTCGCGCCCGGATCACCGTCGTCGGGCTCCCCGCACGGTCGTAGAGCTGCTGCCGGGCGATCGCTTCGAGACCCAGGCGGGACGAGAGGTCGAGGCCCAGCTGAATCCGGCCCCCGAGCGCGGCGCGCGAGGCGACTCCTCGTAGCGCTGCGTCGTAGGACGAGACGTCCGAGGTCTCGAAGATCCGGGTGGTGGTCGACGTCGCCAGCCGATCGCGATCGAGCACCAGACGGTAGTCGGAGAGCGCCATCGACAGGTCGAAGTTTTCCCAACCGCCTCGGGCTCCCGTGTCGAGCCCCAGATTGAAGCGGCGGGAGGTCTCTTGCGGGTAGTTCGTGACGTTCCGATCCGAGTCCGAAGCGGGTTTGCCCACGTCGGTCGCCTCGTCGTAGGCGAGTCCAACCCGCAGCCGGCCGAGGCCGGTCGGCCCGGTATAGCGCAGGGCGGCGCCCTGGCCGTCGTATTGCCAGAGCGGGATGGGGCGGCCCTTGCCGTCCTCGCCGTCCCGGCCGCGACGCGATTGAATCGAGGCGAGAAACGCACCTTCTCCCAGGCTCTTCGAGATCTCCAGGCCGCCTGCCGTCTCCTCCGAGGCGAGCAGGCCTTGCGAGAGATCGAAGCGGAGCGAAAACGGCCCCGGCTGGGGATCTCGCGGCCGGGCGTGGATCACCCCGCCGAAGGCGTCCGACCCGTAGGCGACCGCCCCGGCTCCTCGGGCGACCTCGATCGAGCCGAGGGTGAACGGATCGAGGAAGGTGGCCGAGGCTCCCGCCCGCCGTTCGGCGGTGACCCGGGCACCGTCCAGCAGGATCAGCGTCCGGCCGCGGGCCTGGCCGCGGAGCGAGGGGACGCCTGCCAGGCTTTCGTCGGATTTGACCACGCCGGCCACCCCGTCGAGCGCGTCGACCAACCGCTCCGGCCGGCGCTGCTCCAGGTTCTCCTGCGCGAGGGTGAGCAAGGCGGCGGCGGGTGGAGCCTCAATCTCGGCGGCCACTCCCGTCGCCACCGTAATCGTTTCGCGGAAGGTGGCGGCGAGCGTCACGTCGAGTGAGCCCGCGGTCGGAAGGGTTTCAATCCGGACCGGCGGCGAGACCTGGCCGCCGGGGCCGATCGCAATCAATTCGAAAGGAACGGCAGGGTCCGGCGCGATCGAAAAACCGCCGTCGGAATCGGTGAGCGCCGCGCTCGCGCGGCCGACCACCGAAACTTCGAATCCCGATGCGGCGTGGCCGTCGGGCAACAGGAGCCGACCTTCAAACGCGTTGGCGGCAGGGGCGAAGAGGGGAAGTGCGGATAGGGCGAGCGCGTAGCGCAGGCCACGGAAATTTGGCTTCACGAAGAGATCCTCACCAGCGGAGGCGCGCCGGCCTCAAAAGGAGGTCGGCGACGCGATCGTTCTCGGGGTGGCGCCGGGCGGACGAATTCCGCGCGGGCGCCATAAGAGGCTCCGAGAGGAGGGATCAGCCGATCATTCGTTGAAGCGGTGAATGCGCAGGCGAAGCGGGATGGATGAGCGGGCGTCGTCGATCGAAGAGATGACGTCGTCAGGCGGCAGCGCCCGGGCCGAAGAGGTGATTTCCGTACGAGCGGGCAGGGTGAGGCGAGGGCGGCCTCTTTTGCCGATTCTGCGGTGGATCGAGTGCGCACCGACGGAAAGGTGCGCAACGTTCGCCCGCCCGCTTCTCGCCTGCCCCGAGGAGATCCAGCTTTCGTCGCCTTCGGCCGAGATCGACCGGAGAGAGGGAGCCGAAACGGCGGCTGGCGGAAAGGCCCAAAGGCCGAGCAGGAGGGCGAAAAGCCAGGGGCGGCGAAACATCAGGCGGGGAGTGTACCGCGGACCTGCAAGATGGGGCGACGCCGAGCGGAGCGTCGCCCCTGGATCGTGCGGCGAGTGGGGGCCTCCCGCGCGTCAGTGGGCGGGTAAAAACCTTTGGCCGAACACCCCCGTCAGGCTGTTCTGCCAAACGATCACCGCGCTGCCGTCTGCGGCATAACCGATCGCCGGCAGCCCGAGATGACGGTCCGCTCCGGCCGCGACCAGGAAATCGTCGGAGAGCGCTGCGCCAGCCGCCGAAAACCGCCGGGCCACGATCCCCGCATCGGCATCCGCATTGCCGTCTCCATCGCTCGTCCAGGCGACCGTGAAGCCGCCCGACGGCTCGTACGAGAGGGTCGGATGGCGCTGGACGCCGTCCCGTGCCTGGTTGACGATCGAGGTGCCGAGCGGCCGGCCGAGGCGGCTGAAGCGACGGACCAAGACGTCGCCACGGTCGAGCGCTGGGCTCTGGTCGGTCTGCCAGACGAGAGCGAAGGTTCCGCCTTTGCCGCAGGAGACCGCGGCGGTCGATTCTCGGGCACGCGGCGGAGCGATGGTCCGCTCGCCTTCGAGCGGCGCGAGGGTCGGTCCCAGCCGTCGCATCGAAACGCCCTTCAAGGTCGAGAGAAACGGCTGGAAGGTGTCGACGTTGGTCCAGGTCGCGATCGTGCGGTTTGCCGTGTCGATGCAGAGGTCCGGTCGGGAGTCGTTCACGAGTCCGGTATTGATTTTCACCTGACCGGTTTTCGGCAAGCCCTGTGCGTCGAAGCGACGGACGAGGACCTCCGGATTGTCCGTGCCGAGGACGAAGCGCACCCAGGCGACGACGAATGAACCGTCCGCCGCGCGGGCCACGGCGGGCTTCAGATGGCGCGAGATCGAAAGGCCGCTCGCGTCGTCGATCGACACTTGAATCCGGTCACCGATCCGCTCGCCGACAAAGCCGAGCCGCTGCGCAAAAATTCGATCGGTCTCGGCCCACACGGCGACGACGTCATTGCGCGATGCCGCGAGATCGACCTCTTTGGCGGACGACGAATCGCTGCCGACGAAAGCGAAATCCGAGCCGAGGGCCGTGCCGTTGGCTTTGAAGCTCCGGCCCGGCACTCCATCCAGTCCGGCGTTTCCTTCTCCTTGCCAGGCGGCGATGAAATCGCCGGCCGGGGCCACCGCAACTTTCGGTTCACGCTGTTGACAATCAGAGCACGAGCTCAAGGAAAACGGCGGGCCGGCTTTGGCCGGGGCGGCGGCGAATGCTACCGAGCCGGCGAGGCCGACAGAGAGCGCCAGCGCGGCGATTGCGATCTTTGGGTTCGACATAGGAAAGCTCCTTGGTGAAAAGAAGTCGATCAGCGCGGCCGCACCGAAGGGTTTTGTCTAGACCTGTCCTTCTTACGGTTCGGCGAGGGCCTGCGTTGGGCGTTGGCGCAAACCGCGGCGAGAGAAAATCAAGAGAAACGAAAAACGGCGCCCGAAAAAGGGCGCCGTTTGGCAAGGCTTCCTGCGCTTCGCGAGCGCTACTCTTGCGGCTCGGGGTCCGCGATGTCGGCGGCCTCTGCGGCCTCCGCGGGATCGGCGACTCCGGCTTGGGCCAGGAACGGCGTGCCGGGGGTGAAGCGGCGCATCCAGACCCCTTGCAAGCCGTCTTGGAAAGCGACGACGAAGTTGCCCGCGGTGCCGACGTGCGCGATCTCCGGCTCGATCGAACGCGGATTGCCCGACGGATAGGTGTCGACCGCGAAGTCCGTTCCGGTAGCCACGCCGGCTACCGAGAAACGGCGGCCGTTGATTGCGCCTCCGAAGGTTAGGTTGTGCTCCCAGACCACCACGAAATTGCCCTTGGAGTCATGCGAGACCGCGGGGTTTCTTTGGTTTTCAGCGGTCACCGAGTTGACCCGGAACACGTTGCCCACGCGCCGCCCCAGCTTGGTGTAGCGGGCGCCGAGGATGTCGAACCGGTCGATCGCCGGCGGCTGATCGCTCTCCCAGACGATGACGAAGTTGCCGCCCGTGCCGCACGAGATGTTCATCTGGGCGTTGCTCGCGAGAGGTGGGGCGACGATGGTCTCGGCCCCCTGGAGGACCCCGGCCGCAGAGATCCGGCGCAACGAGACCCCCTTGTGGTTCGGCTGGAACAGAGGGAAGCCGTCGGCGGTGGTCCAAGCGACGTCGATCTGGCCGGTCGAATCGACGCAGAGGTCGGGACGGTCGCCGTTGACCAGCCGCGTGTTCAGCTTGACCGGGGCGCCTAGTGCCACGCCGTTCTTGTCGAATCGACGGATCTGGATCTCCGGATCGGTTCCGGGAGTCGTGGCTCCCGGCGGAAGATAGCGAATCCAGGCGATCACGAATCCGCCGCCCGCCGTGCGACCGATGGTCGGGTTGAAATCGGCGTAGGGCGGCAACGCCGGGTTGTCCACGTTGACCAGGATCGGCGTTCCCTGAGGGACCCCGGCAAGCGAGTAACGCTGCGCGAACACGTCGCTGTTGGCGTTCGCCACGGAGGACCAGGCCGCAACGTATCCGGTTGCGTCTCCGGCCGCCGCGACGTCGAACTGCTCGGGCGGCACGACCCCTTTGTTGATCTGAAAGTCGGCGGCTTTCGGCATGCCGGTGTTTTTGAACAGGCGCCCGACGACTCCCTTGGCATCGATCGAGCTCTCCCCTTCCCAGGCGATCAGGAACTCACCCGATGCGAGCCCGGCGATCGAAGGGGTCGTTTGCGAGCAGGTGGTGCAAGAGCTGGCGCGCGCCTTGGCGCCGATCGGAGCGGGACCCGCGGCGCCCGCGGGCGGAAGTGCGGCGAGTAGGAGGGTTGCGGCGGCGAGGATCGGGGGTTTGAACATAGGGGAGAACCTCCTCGGTGAGTCGCTTGCTGTGAATCCGGGTACGTCGGAAGCGGGCTCACGGGGACGGTACCGAGGTTCCGCCCTCATGTGCCGGGTGATTTTATCCATCCGGGCGTATACGTGCGAGGCTTTGAAAGCGTCGCGGTTTCCTTGCGGCCCCGTTCGGTGTCCAAGAGAATGAAACGGTGCCGACCTGTCCGGCTCCGAGGGGTGATTTCGATGCCAACGCTTAAAAGCAGCCTGCTCGCCGACCCTCGCCACTACCAGATCGCGGTGCTTGCCTCCTTGCTGCTCTATGGGGTGGCGGCGCTCGATTTTGAAGTTCCGCCGGTGCGGATCGCGGCAATCCTCGCCACCTGCCTTGGCGTCCAGTGGCTTGCCGGCAAATGGGCCGGCCTTCCCGCGTTCGAGCCGCGGAGCGCACTTATCTCCGGCCTTTCGCTCTGCCTGCTTTTGCGCACCAACTCGCTGTTCCTGGCGCTCGCCGCGGCGACTCTCGCGGTGGGCAGCAAGTTCGTCCTGCGATATCGCGGCAAACACCTGTTCAACCCGACCAATTTCGCGATCGTCGCGGCGATCCTCTCCGGCGGCGGATGGGTCTCTCCCGCCCAGTGGGGCAACGCCGCGCTGTTCGGCTTCCTGATCGCCTGTTTGGGCGGCATGGTGGTCCATCGGGCGCTCCGCTCGGACGTCACCTACGCGTTCCTCGCCTTCTACCTCGCGATTCTATTCGCCCGCGCCACCTGGCTCGGCCAGCCGAACGCGACGCCTCTCCACCAACTGAGCAACGGGGCTTTCCTGATCTTTGCGTTCTTCATGATCTCGGACCCCAAGACCACCCCTGACTCGCGGCTCGGGCGGATCGTCTTCGCCGCGGCGGTGGCGCTCGGCGCGGGTTTCGTCACCTTCGTACTCTATCGGCCGAACGGGCTGTTGCTCTCGTTGGTCGCGATGTGCCTGCTCGTGCCGGTCCTCGATCGGGTCTTTCCCGGAGAGCGGTTCGATTGGCGGCAAGCCGGGACGCGTCCGGCTCCCGAAACGGCCGGAGATTTGCCTCATTCCGTTTCCCCCCACACGCCAGGGACCGCGGGCCTTGCGGCTCCCGGACTGGTTTAGGTTCCCTTGAGAAAGAAAGGAAAATACCAATGGCTCGGCACACGGAAGGACGGCACAGAGGGCTCTTGCTCGCCCTGGTGGCCTGCTTGGCCGCGGGGCCTCTGGCGCCCGCGATCTTCGCGTTCTGCGGCTTCTACGTCGCAAAGGCGGACACCAAGCTGTTCAACCAGGCATCGCAGATCGTCATGGTGCGCGACGACGATCGAACGGTGCTCACGATGGCGAACGACTTCAAGGGCGATCCGAAAGAGTTCGCGGTGGTCATCCCGGTCCCGGTGGTCTTGAAGCGCGAGCAGATCCACGTCGCGGACAAGGGGCTGATCGACCATCTCGACTCTTACACGGCGCCGCGCCTGGTCGAGTATTTCGACGACAACCCCTGCCAACGACAAGTCTACGAAAGGATGGCCCCGTCTGCGGGGGTGGCGGGCGGCGTGGTCGGGGGAATGGCGATGGACCGGGCCGAAAAGCTCGGAGTGAAGATCGAGGCGAAGTACACGGTGGGCGAATACGACATCCTGATCCTCTCGGCCACCCAGAGCTCGGGGCTCGAAACCTGGCTGCGCGAGAGCGGCTATCGCATCCCCGACGGCGCTTCAGGCGTGCTCGGCGCCTACATCAAACAGGGAATGAAGTTCTTCGTCGCCAAGGTCAACTTGAAAGAGCAGTCGAAGCTCGGTTTCAGCTCGCTCCGTCCGCTCCAGGTCGCCTACGAGGCGGCGAAATTCATGCTGCCGATCCGCCTTGGAATGGTCAATTCGGCCGGCGCTCAGGAGATGTTCGTCTACACCCTCTCGCGCAAGGGCCGGGTCGAGACCACCAATTACCGGACGGTCAAGCTCCCTTCCGGGGACGAGATCCCGCCTTACGTCAAGGACGAGTTCGGGGACTTCTACAAGGCGATGTTCACCCAGCAGGTGAAGAAAGAGGATTCCCAGGCGGTCTTCCTCGAATACGCCTGGGACATGAGCTGGTGCGATCCCTGCGCCGCCGAGCCGCTCTCTCAAGCCGAGCTGCGCGAGCTGGGGGTCTTCTGGCTCGATGGCCCAACCGATTCCGGAGGGCGCGGCGGTTTCGTCCCCTCGGGCGGGAGCCAGAACGTGTTCGTCACCCGTCTCCACCTGCGCTACGACCGGGCGCACTTCCCGGAGGACTTGGTGTTCCAGCAGACGGCGGACCGCGAGAACTTCCAGGGGCGCTACGTCCTGCGCCATCCGTGGAAAGGGGACGACCGCTGCGAGGAGGCTCGGCAATATCGCCGCGAGCTTCCAAAGCGGCTGGATCGCGAGGCGCAGACGCTCGCCCACCTGACCGGTTGGGACGTCAACAAGATCCGAGGCAAGATGAACCTCGCGAGCGTCTCCTCCGAGCCCGGCGAGGAGGAGCCCTGGTGGAAGAGGATTTGGGACTGACGGCGTTGTAGAATCGATGGTTCCGGCGGGATCGGCCGCTTCGGGGCGCTCCCGCCGGGCATCGAGGCCTCCCTTGGAAGACATCCGCAACTTCTGCATCATCGCGCACATCGACCACGGCAAATCGACGCTCGCCGATCGCTTGATCCAGCGCTGCGGCGGGGTGGAGAAGCGCGAATTCCGCGACCAGCTGCTCGACTCGATGGACATCGAGCGCGAGCGGGGCATCACGATCAAGAGCAACACGGTGAGCCTGTCTTATACCGCGAAGGACGGCGTCACCTATCGGCTGAACCTGATCGACACCCCCGGCCATGTCGATTTCTCGCACGAGGTGCGGCGCTCGCTGATGTCGTGCGAAGGGGCGCTGCTGCTGGTCGACGCCTCCCAAGGGGTCGAGGCGCAGACGCTCGCCAACCTCTACGTCGCGATGGAATACGACCTGACGATCGTGCCGGTGATCAACAAGATCGATTTGCCTTCCGCCGACGTCGACCGGGTGCGCGAGGAGATCGACGCGGACCTTGGGCTCGATCCGTTCGAGGCCGTGCTCTGCTCGGCGAAGCTTGGCATCGGCATCGACGAGGTGCTCGAAGCGGTGGTGACCCGCCTGCCGCCGCCCCTGGGCAAGGTCGAAGACCCCCTGCGGGCGTTGATTTTCGACGCCCAGTACGACGCCTATCGCGGCGTCGTCCTGTTGATCCGGGTGAAAGAAGGGGCGATCCGCCCGGGGCAGAAAGTCGTGTTGATGCACTCGCGCCGCGAGTACGACGTCGAAGAGGTCGGCCTGCTCCAGTTGAAGCGGGTGAAGACCGCGACACTCGAAGCGGGCGCCGTGGGCTACGTCATCGCGGGGGTCAAATCGGTCTCGGACATCGCCGTGGGCGACACGATCACCGACGTCGCCCGGCCGGCCGCCGCGCCTCTGCCCGGCTACAAAGAGGCGAAGCCGGTGGTGTTCTCTTCCATCTATCCGATCGCCACCGACGAATACGAAGATCTCGCCAAAGCGCTCGACAAGCTGAAGCTGAACGACGCCGCGCTTACCTTCCAAAAGGACAGCTCGACCGCCCTCGGCTTCGGCTTTCGCTGCGGTTTCCTGGGGCTGCTCCACCTGGAGGTGGTGCAGGAGCGCCTGGAGCGCGAGTACGACCTGGCGCTGCTGCTTTCGGCGCCTTCGGTTCGCTACATCCTGCATCTGACCTCGGGGGAGCGAACGGAGATCGACAACCCTTCTTTCTTTCCCGATCCGGGCGCCATCGCGCGCGCCGAGGAGCCATTCATCAAGGCGTCGGTCCGCATGCCCGAGCGTTACGTGGGCGCGGTGATGGAGCTCTGCCGCGACCGGCGCGGCCAGAACACGACCTTCAACTACCTCGCGGTCGGCCGGGTGGAGATCGTTTCCGAGCTGCCGCTCGCCGAAGTGCTGTTCGATTTCAACGACCGGCTGAAGACCATCACCCAGGGCTACGGCTCGTTCGACTACGACCTGCTCGACTACCGCGACACCGACCTGGTGAAAGTGGACATCTTGGTGAACGGCGAAAAGGTGGACGCCCTCTCCCAGCTGGTCCATCGCGAGAAGGCCCGCTTCCGCGCGCTCCACTACTGCGAGCGGCTGGAGGCGACGATCCCGCGTCAGCAGTTCAAGATCGCGATCCAAGGGGCGATCGGCGGCAACATCATCGCCCGCTCGACGATCAATGCCTACCGCAAGGACGTCATCGCCAAGTGCTACGGCGGCGACATCAGCCGTAAGCGCAAGCTGCTCGAAAAGCAAAAAGAAGGCAAGAAGCGGATGAAGGTCGTGGGCAACGTCGAGATCCCGCAGGAAGCATTCCTCGCCGTGCTCAAGACCGACCTCGACAGCTGAGCCGCCGGCCTCGGAGACCCGTGAGCCCCGAGCATGCGTCTACTCCTGGTCGAAGACTCCCAACGCCTTCGCTCGACCCTCGAACGCGGCCTGCGCAAAATCGGCCATGCCGTGGACGCCGCGGCGGACGGGCGGGAGGGTCTCTGGCTCGCGACTGAAAACAGTTACGACGCGATCGTCCTCGACCTGCTTCTGCCGGAGATCGACGGCTATACGGTGCTCAAACAGCTGCGGGAGCGGGGCAAACGCACGCCCGTCCTGATTCTGTCTGCCAAAGACCTGGTCGAAGACCGGGTGCGCGGGCTCGACCTTGGGGCCGACGACTACCTGGTCAAGCCGTTTGCGTTCGAAGAGCTGGTCGCCCGCCTCCAGGCGCTCGCCCGGCGAGGTCACCAGGTGGCCACTCCCGCGCTGGTGATCGGGCCTCTTTCGGTCGATCTCGCCGCCCGCCGGGTTTGGTGCGACGGCCGCGAAGTCCGATTGACCGCGCGCGAATTCAGCGTCTTGGAGCTGCTCGCCCTCCGGCGGGGCGAGGTGGTGTCGCGCCGCGAGCTTTGGGAGCACCTCTATGAATTCGAGGACGAGGCTGCGAGCAACGTGGTCGACGTTCTGGTCTACAGCATGCGGAAGAAGCTCGAAGGGGCCGATGGCGGTTCGGCCTCCCGGTTGATTCAGACCCGCCGCGGCCAGGGCTACCTGCTCGACGTCGCGCCGGTCGAGGCGCCGGACGACATCGCGGGCGAGGGCGTTTCGTGAGATCGCTCCGCGGCCGACTGACGCTGTACCTCCTGGTCGGCTCGGGCGCGCTGCTTGCGCTCGGCGGTCTCTTCCTCTATCGGGTGATCACCTCCCGACTGCAAGAAGATTTCGACCAGCAGCTGGTGGCCAAGGCCCGGTCGCTCGCCCTGCTCACCGAAGAGGCGGAAGGCGCCCTCTGGGTCGAGCTGCCCGAAGAGGGGATGCCCGAATTCGCGGCCGGTTCATCGTCCGAGTTCTTCGAGTTCTGGATGGCCGACGGCAAGATGCTCCGGCGTTCGAATTCGCTCGCCGGGCGCGATCTGCCGCGTCTTTCCGCCGCATCGAAGAGTGCCTGGCAGGCGCCGCGCCTGTGGAGCTCGGCCCTGCCGGATGGCCGGCCCGGTCGCCTGGTCCAGCTCACGGTCCTGCCGCGCATCGACGACCATCCCGCGGGAGAGGGGGGTGAAGCCGGCGTCGAGGTGCGTTTCGACCCGGCGGGACCGAAGGCGACCCTGGTGCTCGCCCGCGGCCACGGCGATCTCGACCGCTTTCTCGCCGAAACGCGGCTCTGGCTCGGCGTCTCGTTCTTCTTCCTGCTCGCCGGTCTCGTCGGCCTGATCCGTTTGAGTCTCGGACTGGGCCTTGCGCCGCTCTCCCGGCTGGTTTCGCGGATCGAACGGCTGGACGCCGGCTCGCTCGGCGAGCGGATCGATCCGACCGACGTTCCGGCCGAGATTTCGGTCGTGGTTCAACGGATCAACGACCTGCTCGGTCGGCTGGAAACCTCGTTTGCGCGCGAGAAGGCGTTTTCCTCGCACCTAGCCCATGAGCTGCGGACGCCGCTCGCCGAGCTGCGGGCCGCGACCGAGGTGGCGCTGCGCTGGCCGGACGATTCCGCCTCGGTCGCCGCGAGCCTCGAAGACGCTCGGGCGATCGGTCTGCACATGGAGCGAATCGCCGAAAACCTGCTCGCCTTGGCGCGTAGCGAGAGCGCTCCGGAGGCGCCGGTCGAAGAGGAAGTGCCGCTGCGTGCCGCGATCGAAGAGGCCTGGCGCCCTCTGGCTCGCGCCGCGGCGGAAAAAAAGATCGAGCTGAACAACGAGATACCCGACGGGCTCGCCCTGCCCACCGACCGGGCGAAACTCGGGTTGATCCTCTCCAATCTGCTCGACAACGCGGTGGCCCATGGCTCGCCCGGCGGCTGGGTCGCCTGCCGGGCGCTCCCCTCCAACCACGGCTCAAACGCCACGGTCGCCCTCGGGGTGGAGGTGAGCAACCCGGCGGCGGATCTGTCGTCCGACGATCTGCCCCATCTGTTCGACCGCTTCTGGCAGAAAGACCCGTCGCGCTCCGGCCCGCACGCGGGCCTCGGCCTGCCGCTGGTCGCCTCGCTCGGCCGCTCGCTGGGCCTTATCGTCGACGCGCGGCTCGCCGCCGGCAACCTCGAAATCCGGCTGGCCCGATTCTGATCTACGGGCCGCGTCGCGATTTTAAAGTCCCCCTCTCTGCCCGGGGCGGCACTCTTGCCTCCGGGGGGCCCCGTCTTCAAGCTGGAGGGGGGATCAGGGAAGGACCGGGAATGAGCGCACGACACGTACTTTCGCTGGCGGATCTCGATGCCGCGACGATCCGCCGGATCGTCGATCAGGCCGTCGCGATCGGCGCCGGCAAGCCGTATGGCAAGCCGCTCGCCGACAAGGTGGTCGGCGTGTATTTCAAGAAGACTTCGACCCGCACGCGCACCGGTTTTACAGTCGGCGCCATGAAGCTCGGCGCCTCGGTGATCTCCTACGGGCCGGACGACTTGCAAATCAAAACCGGCGAGACGCTCGAAGACACCGCGCGCGTGCTCGAAAATTACCTCGACGCCCTGGTCATCCGCACCAACGAGTCCGTAGAAGAGATGCGCGCGCTCGCCGACGCGGGAAATCTGCCGATCGTAAACGCCATGAGCGACTCCGAGCACCCGACTCAGGCGCTGTGCGACCTGGCGGCGCTCGAAGAGCACTTCGGCCGCCTCGAAGGGCTCCACGTCCTCTACATCGGCGAGGGGAACAACACGACGACCGCCCTCGCCCGCGGGTTCGGCAAGCTGCCGAACATGACGCTCACGATCGTCACCCCCGAGGGGTACGGCATTCCGGACGCGGTGGTCGCCGAGGCGCAAGGGTATGCGGCTTCGACCGGCTCGAAGATCGAGCAGCATCACAGCATGGACGACCTGCCGCACGGGGTGGACGCGGTCTACTCCACCCGCTGGATGACCATGGGCGTGCAGAAGAAGGACGCCGATTGGCTGGAGCGCTTCCGGCCTTACACGATCGATCCCGCCGTGATGGCCCGGGTGTCCAAGAGCGACACGATCTTCATGCACGACCTACCCGCCATGCGCGGCTTCGAGGTGGTGGACGATGTGCTCGATGGGCCGCAGAGCATCGCGTTTCGCCAGGCGTTCCACAAGATGTCGAGCGCGATGGGCGTACTGATGTACTGCATCCTGGGGCACTAGAAGCAACGGCCGTCCCACGGTTGGGTCCGCGGGCGGGAAGGGTGCCGTATCATGGGGTCTACGCCGATGGCCGACTCCCGCACGCTTCCCGACCCGCTGCCGATCTTTCCGCTCACGGGGACGCTCCTCCTACCCGCCAACTGGCTGCCGCTCAACATCTTCGAGCGGCGATACCTGGCGATGGTCGAGGACGCGATGGCCGAGGGCAAGACGATCGGCATGATCCAGCCGCTCACCGCGCGCCAGGACAACGCTCCTCCCTACGAGGTGCTGCTCGAAGAGATCGAGGATCACCCCTCGCTTTACCGCGTCGGCTGTGCCGGCCGGATCGAAAAGTGCGAGCGACAGCCGGACGGCCGATTCCTGATTCTGCTGCGCGGTGTGTCCCGCTTCCGGATCGCGACCGAGCTGCCGCTCCATCGCGGCTACCGCCGGGTCGTGCCCGACTACGGCGGCTTCGCGCGCGACGAGGCGGAGGGCTCGGTGCAGCTCGATCCCCGCCGCCTGCTTGCGGCGGTGCGCGCCTTCGCCGGCCGCCAGGGACTCGAATTCGACGACGAGGTGCTGAACGCGCTCCCCGGCATCTCGCTGCTCAACGGCCTCTCGGTCGCCCTGCCGTTCCGTTCGGACGAAAAACAGGCGCTGCTCGAAGCCGAAACCCCTGCCGAGCGCGAAGAGATGCTCCTCACCTTGCTCGGCATGGGCGTCGACTTGGTCGACCTGGAAGATCACTACGTCCCGCCGATCCTCAACTGAGCTGCTCGTGGGTCCCGGCCTCTACCTCCACGTCCCGTTCTGCTCCGCGATTTGCCCCTACTGCGATTTCGCCGTGCTCACGGGGGGCACCGAAAAACGCCGCCGCTTCGTCGCGTCGCTGCTCGACGAGATCGCCCTCTGGGCCGGCTCCGAATGGAACGGCTTCGATACGATCTACTTCGGCGGCGGAACCCCCTCGGCGCTTGGCACGGAGCAGATCGGCGAGATCCTTGAAGCCATCTACGCGACCTTTCCGGAAAGCCGTGACGCGCGGATCTTCCTCGAAGCGAACCCGGAGGACGCGAGCCCCGAAGCCTTCGCCGCGCTCCGCGCCCTTGGGCTAGCGACGCTGTCGCTCGGGGTTCAGACCTTCGAGCCCGCTGAGCTGGCCTTCCTGGGCCGCCGCCATACGCCGGAACAGGCCGAACGCTCATTTCATCTCGCGCGAGAAGCGGGATTCCCGACCGTCTCGGTCGATCTGATCTTCGGCCTCCCCGACCAGGCACCCAGCGCCTGGCGCCGTTCTCTCGAAGCTGCCGTCCGCCTGGGCGCCGATCACGTCTCCTGCTACCAGCTGACGATCCACGAAGGGACCCCATTCGGCTTCCGCCGCGACCGCGGCCAACTCGCCGAAATGCCCGAGCCCGCGCAGGCCGAGATCTTCCACCTCACCCACCAACTTTTGGGCGACGCCGGCTACGAGGCCTACGAAGTCTCAAACTTCGCCCTCGCCCCGGAACACCGCTCGCGCCACAACCAGAAATACTGGCGCCATGTCCCCTACCTCGGCCTAGGTCCCTCCGCCCACTCCTTCGACGGCAAGCGCCGTTGGTGGAACGAACGAAAGCTCGGGCCTTGGGAAGCGAAGATCGAGCAAAGCGAACGGCCGATCGCGGAAGAGGAAACGCTCACCGCCGGCAATCTGGCGCTCGAAGCTCTGATGCTCGGGCTCCGGACGAAAGAGGGACTCGATCTCCGGGGTTTTCAGGAGCGCTATGGAGTGGATCTCGAAACGACGAACGCCGACTTGATCGAGCGGGCCATCGGCAGCAGCCTCCTGATTCGGGAAGGGGAGAGGCTCAAGCCCACTCGCGGGGGCCTTGCGGTAGCCGACGGGTTGGCGCGGGATTTTGAGGTTGGGAAGTAGGGGGCGCACCGCAACTAAGGCCCGGGCGACGGCAGGCGCCGCCCGGTATTTCCCGCCCGGCTACTTCTTCCGATTCGCTACGATCACCATTGACGGCACGAGTTTGCCCGTGGCGTCGGTGTAGAACGACTCGTTCTTGAACGAATCGTCGCTCAGCCAGGTAATGACCGTCTTGGTCACGGACTTCTGTCCGGACATCGGGTCCATCATGTCGCCCGCGTAGGTGATGCTCTTGCCGTCCGCCGAGGGGTTGCCGGCCATGTACATGATCCCGGTGCCCGCGTTGTCGATCCAGGAGACCACGTAATGGTGCGCGAGGTTGTCGTAGCCGTCGGTGCCATGACCTTCAAAGGGCTGGCCCATGAAGGTGCCTTTCCAGGTCGAGGCGACGTAGCGGCCGCCGAGCATCCACTCGGAGTGGACGGTGCCGGTCGATTCCGCCGGCGGTGCGGTCGGGTCCATGTACATCTTGAGGCCATAGGTCCAATCGCCGACGTACTTGCCGATCAGCTTGTGCTGCTCGCCGGGGCTCATGGCTTTCATCATCGCTTCCATCATGGCCGGGTCCATACCCTTCGCGGCGGGCGGATCGGCGGCCAAAGCGGTCGCTGCCGGGACCGCGGCGAGCAGGGTGGCGAGGGCTAGGAGCGGAAATCGTTTCATGGCGGGTTCTCCTTGTGGTGCGTTCTTCTGTGGATCGAGGACCGGCTGCTGAGGGCGGAGCCGGTCGGGCTTGTGCTTACGCTCGGTTTACGCTTACGCTAACAGCGCGCCTCGGCGTTCGTCAAGAGACTGCTGGGAACCGGCCCGCGAAGGGCCGGGCAGTCCATCCGGGTTACCGTCGGGAATCGTCGGGTATCATCCGCGCCCGCGGCCCCGGCGAACGCTCGGGCGCCACGAGGAATTTCGAACCGATTATGTCCCAACCGACCTACGACGCCTCCGCCATCGAGGTTTTGACCGGCCTGGAACCGGTGCGCAAGCGCCCCGGGATGTACACCCATACCGACCGGCCGGACCACCTGGCGCAAGAGGTGATCGACAACGCGGCCGACGAGGCGATCGCCGGGCACTGCTCGCTGATCGAGGTCGATTTGTACCAGGACGGCTCGCTCGCGGTCGCGGACGACGGGCGCGGCATGCCGGTCGATCTCCATCCGGGCGAAAAGGTCTCGGGGGTCGAGGTGATTCTCACCCGTCTGCACGCCGGGGCGAAGTTTTCGGACAAGAGCTACCGCTTCTCGGGTGGCCTCCATGGAGTCGGCGTCTCGGTCGTGAATGCCCTCTCGAAGCGGCTCGACGTCTGGGTCCGTCGCGGCGGCAAAGAGCACCACATGGCGTTTGCCGACGGGACGAAGATCGAAAAGCTCGAAGTCGTGGGCACCGTGGGCCAGCGCAACACGGGGACCACCGTCCGCTTCTGGCCCGATCCGAAGTTCTTCGATTCGCCGAAAATGACGGTCGGGAAGATCAAACACTCGCTGCGTGCGAAGGCCGTCCTCTGTCCCGGACTGCGCATCCGCTTCCGGCATGAAGGGGCGCCGGACGACGCGGAGGAGTGGTTCTATCAGGACGGCCTGACCGACTATTTGACCGATGCGCTGGGGTCCGCGGAGCGGATTCCCGATCCGCCGTTCGTCGGCCATTTCAAGGGGAACGACGAAGAGGTCGACTGGGCCGTGGTTTGGCTGCCGCCGGATGCCGAAACCCCCGACGCCGTGTTGGCCGAGAGCTACGTGAACCTGATCCCCACGGTGCAAGGGGGCACGCACGTCAACGGCTTCCGCGCGGGGCTCACCGAAGCGATCCGCGAGTTCTGCGAGTTCCGCGACCTGCTGCCGCGCGGAGTGAAGCTCGCGCCCGAGGACGTCTGGGGGCGTTGCGCCTATCTCCTCTCGGTCCGTTTGAAGGAGCCGCAGTTCACCGGTCAGACGAAAGAGCGATTGTCCTCGCGCGAGACCGCGGCGTTCGTCTCGGGCGTCACGCAGGACGCGTTCGGCCTCTGGCTCAACCAACACACGACGGACGCCGAGCGAATCGCCCGCCTGGCGATCGACAGTGCTCAGGCACGGCTTCGGGCGGGGAAGAAGGTCCTTCGGAAGACGGTGACCAGCGGGCCGGCGCTGCCGGGCAAGCTCGCCGACTGTTCGAGCCAGGATCTAAGCCAGACCGAGCTGTTCCTGGTCGAAGGCGATTCCGCCGGCGGCTCGGCCAAGCAGGCGCGAAGCCGCGAGTTCCAGGCGATCCTGCCGCTTCGCGGAAAGATCCTGAACACTTGGGAAGTCGATTCAAGCGAGGTGCTGGGTTCGCAGGAGGTCCACGACATCGCGGTGGCGTTGGGGGTCGATCCGGGAAGCGGCAAGATCGACGGCCTGCGCTACGGCAAGATCTGCATTCTGGCCGATGCGGATTCGGACGGCGCCCACATCGCAACGCTCCTCTGCGCCCTGTTCGTCAAACATTTCCGCGCCCTGATTGAAGATGGCCGGATCTATGTGGCGATGCCGCCGCTGTTCCGCATCGACGTGGGGAAAGAAGTCCACTACGCCCTCGACGAGCAGGAGAAGAAAGGCATCCTCGACCGCCTTGCCGCCGAAGGCAAACGCGGCAAGCCGAACGTTCAACGCTTCAAGGGCCTGGGAGAGATGAACCCCCTCCAGCTGCGCGAAACCACCATGGCTCCGGATACCAGGCGCCTGGTCCAGCTCAACATCCCGCCCGAGGACGATGTCGAGAAGCTGATGGATTTGCTGCTTGCAAAAGGCAGAAGCGCCGATAGGCGCGAGTGGCTGACGCGGAAGGGCAACCTGGCGGAGGTATGAAGGTGTTAAAGTTTGAGGAGGCGTTCGAAGGAATCGCAAGGAGGAATCCATGAAGAGCCAAGAGATCGAACCGGAAGCTTCTTCGAGCGAAACTCTCTTCGCGGAGGCTCGCGAGTTCGCCCGACAGCTCCTCGAAGAGCGAGAAAAGAACGCGCTCCTGCCGCGTAGCGAAGATCCGTTTTTCCTCGACGATGAGGTTTGGGAAGGCCATACGCCTGGGGATGTTGCGCTTCGACACGATGCCTATCTCTATGGGGACAAGAGTTGATCTTTGTCGATACGGGTCCATTGGTTGCGCGGTATCTCAAGAACGATCAACTCCACGGCGTAGCGGTGGCGATCTGGCATGAGCTCGAAAGAGGCCGAGAGTCTTTCGCTCTGAGCAGCCTGGTGCTCGCCGAGACCCTCAATCTATTGTCGCAACGAGCGGATCCGGGATTTGCCGCCAGAAAAGGCCGCAAACTGATCGGCTCAAATTCCTTTCGGCTCTTCCGTCCGAATCTCGAAGAAGAAGCGAACGCATTGTGGATGATGGAGAAGTTCTCGGATCAAGAAGTTGGCTTCACGGACTGTGTCTCTTTCGCATTGATGAAGACCCATCGCATTCGCCGCGTTTTCACTTTCGATCGCCACTTCGACATTCCCGGTTTCGAGCGTTTCCCTCTCTCCTAGCCCATGGCCAAATCAACCCGCACCTCCACCCCGCGCCTGCCGCTTTTGGCGTTTGGCGACGTCGACATCGAGAAGATGCGGCTCGGGGAGTTCACCGAGAAGGCGTACCTCGATTATTCGATGTACGTGATTCTGGATCGCGCGCTTCCTTCGTTGACGGATGGGCTGAAACCCGTGCAGCGGCGGATCATCTATGCGATGTCCGAGCTAGGGCTTTCGGCTGCTTCGAAGCACAAGAAGTCGGCGCGCACGGTGGGCGATGTGCTGGGCAAATACCATCCGCATGGCGACTCGGCTTGTTACGAGGCGATGGTGTTGATGGCGCAACCGTTTTCGTTGCGCTATCCGCTGGTCGACGGCCAGGGGAACTGGGGCTCGCAGGACGATCCGAAATCGTTCGCAGCGATGCGCTATACCGAGGCGCGGCTTACCCGCTTCGCGCAGGTGCTGCTCTCCGAGCTGGGCGAGGGGACCGTCGAGTGGGGAGCGAATTTCGACGGCACGCTGGATGAGCCGAAGCAGATGCCGGCCCGGCTGCCGCATGTGCTGTTGAACGGGGCCTCCGGAATCGCGGTCGGCATGGCGACCGACATTCCGCCGCACAACGCGCGGGAGGTGGTGGCCGCCGCGATCCATCTGCTCGATCATCCGAAGGCGACGGTCGAAGATCTCTGCGAGCACATCGCGGGACCGGACTTTCCGACCGAGGCGGAGATCATCTCGCCGCGGGCAGAGCTGCAAAAGATTTACGAGACGGGAGCGGGTTCCGTGCGCCTGCGCGCGGCGTGGGAAATGGAAGGCAACGACGTGATCGTCACCGCCCTTCCGTACCAGGTTTCGGGCAGCAAGGTGCTCGCCCAGATCGCGGCGCAGATGCAGGCCAAGAAGCTGCCGATGGTCGAAGATCTGCGCGACGAGTCGGATCACGAAAATCCGACCCGCCTGGTGATCACGCCGCGCTCGAACCGGGTGGACGCGGAAGGTCTGATGGCGCACCTGTTCGCGACCACGGAGCTCGAACGGACCTATAGGGTGAATCTGACCATGATCGGCCTCGATGGCCGGCCGCGTCAGTACGACCTGCGCTCGATCCTCTCCGAGTGGCTCGAATTCCGGATCGAAACCGTGCGGCGCCGCCTGCGCCATCGCTACGATCAGGTTTTGACCCGGCTCCACCTGCTCGAAGGGTTCCTGATCGCCTACCTCAATCTCGACGAGGTAATCCGGATCATCCGCACCGAAGACGAGCCGAAGCTGCGCCTGATCGAGCGTTTCGCCCTCTCCGACGCGCAGGCCGAGGCAATCCTCGAAACCAAGCTGCGCCACCTCGCGAAGCTCGAAGAGATGAAGATCCGCGGCGAGCGGGCGGACCTGGAAAAAGAGCGCGCCGATCTGGAGAAGACTTTGTCGTCCGAGGGGCGGCTGAGGAAGAAGGTGCGAGACGAGCTGGAGCGCGACGTAGCGACCTTTGGCGACGCGCGCCGCTCGCCGATGGTCGAGCGCGAAGCGGCGAAAGCGATGGCCGAGACCGAGCTGGTCCCTTCCGAGGCGGTGACCGTAATCCTCTCCGAAAAGGGCTGGGTGCGCGCCGCCAAGGGGCACGAGGTGGACGCGGCGGGTCTGCCCTACAAATCGGGCGACACATTCCTCCAAGCGGCCACCGGCCGGACCAACCAGTCGGCTCTGTTCCTCGATTCTACGGGACGCTCCTATGCGCTCCCCGCCCACCTGCTCCCCTCGGCCCGAGGCCACGGCGAACCGCTCTCCTCGCAGCTTCAACCGCCCGACGGCGCCCACTTCGTCGCCCTGTTGATGGGCGCGGATGACGATCTCTATCTCGTCGCCACCTCGGCGGGCTACGGCTTCCTGGTACGCCTCGGCGAGCTCGCCAGCCGCAACCGGGCGGGCAAAGCGGTCCTGAACGTCACCCCGGGCTCGAAGGTGCTGCCGCCGGTCAAGGTGACCGACCTCGAATCCAGCCGCCTCGTGGCCGCGACCGACGGTGGCCGGCTCCTCCTCTTCCCGCTCGCCGAAATGCCCGAGCTGGCCCGCGGCAAAGGGGTGAAGATTCTAAACCTCTCGACGAAAGAGAAGGAATCGATCGTGGCGCTCGCGGTCCTGCCGCCTGGCGGGCACTTGAAGCTCCACGCCGGCAAACGCTACCTCGCCCTCAGGCCCGCCGACCTCGAACCGTTCGCCGGGAAACGCGCCGCACGCGGCGCGAAGCTGCCGAGGGGGTTCCAGAATGTGGGGAGCTTGGAGGTCGAGTAGACGGGTCGCGGTTCGCGGCCCAAAGGGTCGCGTTTTCGTTAGCCCAGGCCGACGGCCTGGGTCACCGTGTCGCCATGGTCGCGACCCTACGGAATCAGCAACACCTTCCCCGAACTCTTCCGGCTCTCCAGAAACGCATGCGCCGCGGCGCCTTGGCCGAGGGGGAAGCGGGCGGCGATCGTTACTCGTAGCGCTTCCTGCCGAACCCAGCCGAACAGCTCGGCCGCGCGGGTGCGGCGATCCTCTCCGGTGCGTAAGACGTTCCAGAGATCGCCGCCGGTGATTCGCTTCGAGGTGTCCATCAGCATGCGGGGATCGACGAGCGGCGGGTCCCCTCCGGCCATGCCGAAGAAAACGACGTGGCCGCCGGTCCGGGTTGCGGCGAAGCTTTCGGTGAGGGTAGAGCCGATCGAATCGTAGACCACGTCGACGCCTTCTCCGTACGAAAAATCTCGGGCCGCCTGAACCCAATCGTCGCCGTAAAGCGCGGTCGCCTCGGCGCCCGCGGCGAGGATCGCCGCCGCTTTGCCTTCGCCGGAGGTGAGGCCGAGTACCCGGGCACCGAGCCGTTTCGCGATCTGCACCAGCAGCAGACCGACCCCGCCGGCCGCAGCGTGGACCAGAACGCTCTCCCCGGGTTCGATCGGATGGCTGTCGCGGGTGAGGTATTGGGCGGTAAGCCCTTGGAGCAGAAGTGCCGCGCCGGTCTCATACGAAATGTCGTCCGGCAACGGAATCAGCTTCTCGAACGGCACGGAAACCAGCTCCGCGTTGGCCAAGGGGCTGTCCGCAAATCCAACCCGGTCGCCGATTTGAACAGGAGACGCCGCTCCTTCCGCCGGTTCGATCGCCTCGACCACCCCCGCCGCTTCGTACCCCGCGATATAGGGCGGTGCGCCCACCAGGTGGTAGTTCCCGCGACGGCGATAGACGTCCGCGAAGTTGAGGCCGATCGCGCGGGTTCGCACCAGAGCGTGCCCCGGAGGGAGGATGGGATCGGGGATCTCGCGGAGCTGGAGCACTTCCGGCCCGCCGAAGCTGTCGAAGACCAGGGCTTTCATCTGCCTACTCCGCCTTCTCCACCCGCACGTCCAAATCGCCGTAGCGGTCGCGGTGGATGGTCAGCTCCCAGGGGTTGCAGCAGACTTCGCAGTCTTGCACCTGTTTGCCCCATTGGTCGGATTCGATGGCGACTTCGATCCGCTCGCCGCAGTAGGGGCACTGGATTTCTACCCAGTCGGTCATTTCTAGGGGGCCTTACGGGGCTTTTTGGCGGGTTGATCGGAGCCAAGTCGCCCGAGCTTTTTGACGATCTCGAATTCCGGTTTCGCGACCGGCTGGATCGACAGGCGCATGCCTTTGCGGATCACCATCATCTCTTCGAGGCCAGGAGTCACTTTGAGCACGTCGAGAGGGATGATCTCGGGGAACTTCTCGATGAACTTGACGTCGACCATGTACCAGGTCGGGTTTTCGGGATCGCTCTTCGGATCGAAATAGTCGTGCTTCGCCTCGAAGGCGAACGAGTCGGGGTAGGCCGCGCGCGAGACTTCCGCCAGGCCGGCGACTCCCGACGGCACCGAATTCGAGGCGTAGAACAGCACCCCGTCGCCGACCTGGAAATCGTCGCGCAGGTAGTTGCGCGCTTGGAAGTTCCGCACGCCTTCCCAGGAGGTCGAGCCGTCGCGCGCGAGGTCGTCGATCGAATAGGCCTCGGGCTCGCATTTCATCAGCCAGTAGCGCTTGGACGGGAGCTTGGCGCGGGGCATGGAGAAAGTCTCCGGAAATGAAAAAGGGCCCGCTCGGCAGAGCGGGCCCATTCGACAAAAAACGCCTCAGCCCTTGAACGTGGAGCGTCGTCCGCGGATGCCCGAAGGCGGACGCTCGGGCAGGAGCGAGGGGTTGGTGTGCGAGTTCGGATCGCCTTGGATCTGACGGTACGGCGGCGTGTAACCGCCGCGGCCGGCCTTGCCTCCCCGGCGGGCGACGTTGCCGTTCGGTCCCGGTCCATGGCTGGAGCTGTACGAGCCTTGAACCGAGTTGCCGATCTCACCGCGCGGCGGTTGGGGCTGCCGTGGCTCTTTGCGCGGCCGTTGCCGGTCGCTGCGATCCCCGCCGCCCTCGGCCGCTGCCTGCGGCTTGGGCGGCTGCGGCTTCCTCTCCTCGCGCTTCTTGCCTCGCGGCCGTTCCTCGTTGCGCCGCGCTTCCGGACGGGCCGGCCGCGCTTCGGCGGTCTCTTGGGCTTCGAGCTTCTCTTCCGGCTCCTGAGCGTAATCGAAATCTTCGAGCGTGCGTCGCTCTAGGGGAGTTCCGAGGATGCGCTCGATCGCCCGCAGCTCGCCCATTTCGCGCTCGGCGACGAGGGAGATCGACGAGGCGATGTTCGGCGACAAGGTCACCCGCTGGAGGTAGTCCTCGCCGGAGGTCGGAGCGTCGAAGTGGATCACGCTCACCGTGCCTTCGACCCCCATGCCCCGGGCGGCGACGTCGGTCGCGACCAGCGCGCGAAGGCGCCCTTCGTTGAAGCTCGCGATCGCCGCGGCGCGCTGGCCCGGCGAGCGGTTGCCATGAATCCGGTCGCAGACGATGCCGTTCTTGGCCAGCAGCTCGGTCAGGCGGTTCGCCCGGTGCTTGGTGCGCGCGAAGACCACGACGCTGCCTACGACGTCGCGGCGCAGCAGCTCAAGCAGCAGGGGAGCCTTCAGCTCCTCGCGCGCCTCGTAGGCCGCCTGCTCCAGGTTCTCGGGCAGCTCCGGCGGCCGCGACTGGCCGATCTCGGTCGGTTCGCGCAGCAACTGGTGGGCGAATTCGGTGACCGGGGCGGATGGCAGGTTGGCGAAGATGATCCGCTGCTTCGGCGCCTCCGGAAGGCGGTCGAGCGCTGCCACCAGCTCCGGTCCGAGCATCCGGTCGACTTCGTCGAGCACCAGGACCTCGACTCCGGCGAGCAGATCGGGCAGCCGTTCGAGTGCGGCCGGCAGGGCGGTGGGGACCGCCACCAGGAGGTCGAAGCCCGCCGCCAGCTGCTCGTCCGAGTCGCCGCCGTCGCAGACCGCGAAGATGCGCAGGGTGCTCTTATGAGCGAACGCACGCGCCTTTTCGCGGATCTGGATCGTCAGCTCGCGAGAGGGGGCGAGGATCAGGACCCGACCGGTCTCCCCGTTGAGTACCGCGGGCTCCGCCTCGGAGGCGGTGATTTCCGGGGTTTCCGAGGGCTCCGAGGTCTCCGGGGTCTCCGCGACGTCGCCGCCTTCGGCAGGTTCCGGAGCGCCGGCCGGAGCGTGCCGGGCGATCAGCCCGTGCAGGACGGGTAGCAGATAGGCGGCCGTTTTGCCGCTGCCGGTGGCCGCGAGGGCCATCAGATCGCCACCCGCCAAGATCGGCGGCAGGGCGTCCTTCTGCAGGTTGGTCGGATGGGTGAGGCCTAGGTCCCGAACCCCTTCGAGGAGGTCCGGATGCAGTCCGAACGAGGAAAACGGCATACGGAGATTCCGCCTTTTCGTTGCCGCGCACGCCGCATGCCTACCAGGGAGGCGCCGGGGTGCGCACCGTTGATTCCGCTACAATTGATCTCGAAACGTCTGATCCCGAAACGTCTGATTTCGAACTTCAGGTCTCGAAACGGCTGGTCCTTACACTTCGGTCCCGAAATACTCGGGCGGTCTCACCAGAAGAGACCCCCGTTCCAGGCTCTACGGCCCTGGTTCTTACTCCCGGGCCAAGGAGCGGATCGGGAAGATCCGGGCGCCCGTGGCGTATACGGTCTCACAAAACCCCCTCTTCTGCCAAGCTCCCTCGATTTTTTCGCTCGTGGCCGGCCGAAGAGCGGTCGTCTTTCCAGCGCCGGATTGGGGCGGCGCGGCGTCCCCCTGGTAGGCTCGCGGGCATGACGTTCCAGATCTTCCTGGTCCTCGCCCTGCTCGCGACCGCGGTCGTCGTGTTCGCCTTCGAATGGCTGTCGGTCGACGTCGCCACGTTGATCCTCCTGTCGATCCTGGTTCTATCCGGCGTGCTCGACGTCAAGGAGGCGTTCGCCGGGTTCTCGAACGAAATCGTGATCATCCTGGCCGCAATCTTCGTCCTGTCGGACGGGTTGATGCGCACCGGAGTGGTCGATCGGGCGGGATCTTGGATCTATCGCCACGCGGGCGGCAGCCCGACCGGAATCGTGGTTTCCGTGATGCTGGTGACCTCTTTCATGTCCGCATTCATGAACAACACGACCACCACCGCCGTGGTGCTTCCCGCCGCGCTCGGCGTCTGCAAGAAGAGCGGCATCGCGCCGAGCAAGGTGCTGATCCCGGTGGCGTTCGCCTCCATGCTCGGCGGGACTTGTACGCTCGTCGGCACCTCGACCAACGTCGCGGCGAGCGCCTATTTGAAGAGCGCCGGAATGAAGCCTTTCGGCCTGTTCGAGTTTCTGCCGGTGGGCCTTGCGGCCTGCCTGATCGGGACGCTCTGGATGGCGTTGATCGGCCGGCGCTTCCTGCCCGCGCACGCCGAAGCGAGCTTGACCGAAGAGTATTCCGTGCGCCAATACCTGTCCGAGCTGGTGGTCACCGAGCGCTCGCCGCTCGCCGGCCAGACGTTGCGCGACGTGCCGTTTACCGAGCTCGAAACGACCGTGCTCGCGATCGTCCGGGGGAACGAGAAATTCTCGCCCGATCCCGATACGCAGCTGCGCGCCGAGGACCTGCTGATCGTCAAGGCGAGCCGCGAGGGTCTGCTCAAGGTGAAGGACACGCCCGGCTTGGAGATCAAGCCGGACTTGAAGCCGGACGACATCGACCTCACCAGCGAGACGATGAAGGTGGTGGAGGCGGTCCTGATGCCCCAGTCGAGCTTGGTCGGCCGGTCGATCAAGGAGCTGGATTTCCGGCGCCGTTTCGGCGTGACCGTGATCGCATTGTTCCGTCAGGGGCACGCATTGCCCGAAAAGCTCGGTACGCTGCCGCTGCGGATCGGCGACGTGCTTCTGCTGCAAGGTCGGTCGCAACGGTTCGCCGAGATCGCCGACAACGCCGACCTCTGGATGCTTCAGGAGACCGAGCACCGCCCGGCGCGCACCCGGTCGGGCCTGGCGGTGATCGGTTTGTTCATCGCGGCGCTCGCCGCCTCCGGCTTCGGTCTGATCCCGCTGCCGATCGCATTCCTGCTCGCGGCGGTCGGCGTTCTCCTGCTGCGCATCGTCACGCCGGAGGAGGCGTACAGTTTCATCGATTGGCGGCTGATCGTCCTGATCGCGGGGATGACCGCGTTCGGCACCGCGATGTCCAAAACCGGCGCGGCGGAGTATCTCGCCGGGATCATCGTTCATTGGACCGCGCCGCTCGGGATCGGTTTCCTGCTCGCGGCGTTCACCCTGCTCACCGTTCTCTTGACCCAGCCGATGTCGAACGCGGCCGCCGCCCTCGTGGTGCTGCCGATCGCTATGCAGACCGCGGCGCAGATTCATGCCAATCCCCGGACCTTTGCGGTGCTCGTTACCCTCGCGGCGTCGCTCTCGTTCTTGACGCCGTTCGAGCCCTCCTGCCTGTTGGTCTACGGCCCGGGCAAATACCGCTTCAAGGATTTCCTGCTCGCCGGCCTGCCGCTCACGGCGTTGATGATCGGGCTGCTGCTCTGGATGGTGCCGCGAATCTGGCCGCTGTAAAAAAAGGGCGGCCCTCGCGGCCGCCCCTACCGAAACCAAATCAACCCTCTTCTACTTCGACACCGTGCCGATCGCCGCCTTCTCGCGCGGCACGAACTCCTCGAACAGCGCCTTCTTGAGCAGCGTCGGCGGCAGCAGCCCCTGGGCGATGATGAAGTCGTTGAACCGTTGCCGGTTGAACGCCGGTCCGAGCGTCCGCTCGACTTCGGTCCGCATTTCCATCAGGCGCTGGTAGCCGCAGAAATACGCGGTCGCCTGGCCCGGGGAACGGAAGGTGTAGCGCTCGACCTCCTGGAGCGCCATCGCGTCGGACATTACGACGTCTTGAGTCAAAACGCGGGTGGCTTCTTCCTTGGTGATCGTGCCGCGCTGAAGGCCCGGATCGAGCTGAGCGCGGGCGGCGCGTAGCAGGCGGGCCTGGAGCGCCACGAGCTGGCCGTCGAGCGGCTCGTAGGGCTTTGCCTCCGCCTCGGCGTAGAGGCCCCAGCCTTCGGCGTTGACGCTGTTGAAGGCGAACAGCGCGCGGGCGAGCGAAACTCCCTTTTCGACCAGCGACGAGAACTGCAGCTCATGCCCCGGCCGCCCTTCGTGCGCGGTGAGTGTCCAAGAGGCGGCGTCGAACGTGAAATCGTCGAACCCGATCAGTTTGCCGTCGGGGCCGGCGATCCGCAGCGGCAGCACGAACTCGCCGGTCTCGCCGGTGTTGCCGATCAGCCGTGGCGGGCGCATGTTCGGAGCGGGCACCGCGGCGCTCTCCGCCGCGCTCGCAAGCCGGATGTGCATCGGCCGGTCGGGGAGCGTCACGATGTTGTGGTCGCGGATGATCTTTTCGAGGTCCTTGATCCGCGCCTCGTAGTGGGGAAGGATCGCCTCGCCCACGATCTGGTTCTTTTTCAGCTCGCGCAGCACGTCGCGGTAGTCGGTGGCGGAAAAACCTTTCTCTTTCGCTACCAACGGCGCTAGGGTCTGCATCTCGTTCTGGATCTCGCGGAACGAGACCTCGGCGCGGGAGACCAGCTCGTCTACGGCCATGTCGACGCCGACCTGCTTGAGCGATAGCGTATAGAGTTCCGGCGGCAGGCGAAAATCGGTGCGGGAGCGCGGCAAAACTTCGGCCCGAAGGAACGCCTCGTAGTCGGCGAGCTGCTTTTTGACCGCCGCGTAATCTTTCTCGTAGCCCGCGATCTTGTACTGCCCAAACAGCTCGCCGATGCCGTCGGAGTAGGTCGCCGTGGTCTGGAACGCCTTTTCGATCTCGGCGCGGGTGGGTCCGATCAGCCCCGGAATAGCCAAGCGAGCGCGCATGTAGTCGGCCGCCAGGACCGTGATCGGCTTGCCGCCGTTCGCTCCGGCGTCGAGCCCCGCGTACTTGTGAAGACGCGCCACGGCGGTCTTCCGGCGTTCGGGGGCGACCTGGTCGTCGAGCAGGGAACGGACTCCCTGGAAGATCAGCTGATGAATGTCGAAGAACGGCACGGCAAGGCGCTCGTTGACCTCGGCGGCTTCGATGCCGTCCTCGGCCGAACCGATCAGGATCTCCAGATCCTGGCGCACCGCCGGATCGCTCTCCGCGGCGAGCCGCTTCTTGAGCTCGGCGATCCCCTCCTTCGTCGCCGCCGTCTGGCGTTCGACGACCCCGGGGGTCAAGTCGGTGATCTTGTCGTCGTACCCGTCGACGCCGAACTGGCTCGCGCCTTCCGGGCCGAAGCGGGCGAACAGGTCGATCAGGATCTGGGAATTCTTGTCGCTCTTTTCCACCCAGGCCTGTTTGGCCGGCGGCGCGGTTTTCGCCGGTTCGGCGGCGTGGGCGGCGCCTGAGAAAGCGGCGAGGCCGAAGCCCAGCGCCACGAGCGCGAGCACCGCGGGGCGGCGTACGCGGACGGATTTGCGAGACGTATCGAGCACGAGGAACGCTCCTTCCGAAGAAATCGAGGGGGACCGGACGGCAGGCCCGGCGTCACCTCCGATGTACGGCAGGGAGGGCGAAAAGATTTCCCGGACCGAGCGGACGGTCGCCACTCGGGTAACCGCACGGTAACCGGCGGCCCAGCGGAACCGGCCTGGCGGCCATGCTAAGCTGGGGGTCCAGTCGCCAAGGGCACCCAAACCAGCTCTTATCCGTCGGGTCTTGTCCGCATGATCGTCGAAAAACGCCATCTACCGGGTTTCACCGTGCTCAATATCGAAGGCGTGATCAAGCTCGGCGAGAGCGCGCAGTTTTTCGCCCAGACCTTGGAGCGCGCCCTCGATCACGATCTGGGGCACGTAATCATCGATTTTTCCCAGATCAACTACATCGATTCGACCGGAATCGGCGAGTTGGTCGGATATCTCGGGCGTTTCCGCGATTTCCAGCGCGAGCTGATCCTGGTCAACCCGAACGAGCGCATCCGCAAGCTACTCCAGGTCGCTCGCCTCGCCGAGCTGTTTCCGACCTACGACTCGGTCGAAGCGGCGATCGCCGCCGAGGCGTGACGCTCCTGCCCGGACCCGATTTGCCCGCCGGCGCCTCCCGGTTCGCTCCGATCGCCGCGGTGGTGAGGAGCGGTCGGGCCGAATCCTGGATTCTCGGCGCCGCCGCGGTCGCCACCCCGGCGGGGAGTCTGGTCGCTTCGGCAGGCGATCCGAATCTCGCCACCTTCATCCGCTCCGCGGCAAAGCCGTTCCAGATCCTGCCCCTGCTTCTCGCGGGCGGAGTCGAGCGTTTCGGGCTCGAACCCGCGGACTTGGCGTTGATTTGCGCCTCGCACGGCGGCCGGCCGGAGCATACGGAACGGGCCGCGCGGCTGCTCGAACGGGGCGGCTTCTCCGGCGCCGATCTGCTCTGCGGCGCCCACGTGCCGTTCGACCCGCAAGCGGCGCGCGATCTGCTGAACCGCGGCGAAGCGCCGAGCGCCCTCCACAGCAACTGCTCGGGTAAACATGCGGGGATGCTCCTCGCCTGCCGGCTGTTGGGTTTTCCGACCGCCGAATACACCGCTGCCGAGCATCCGCTGGAACGGCGCATGCTGGCCTGGATGGCGGAGTTGGCACGGGTCGAAGAGAGCGAGATCGGCCTTGGGATCGACGGGTGCAGCATCCCCGCGTTCCACATGACGCTCGCCGCCGCCGCCCGGGCCTATGCGGCGCTGGCCGATCCTGCCGGTGCGGGTTTGGCGCCCGAGGTGGCCGGAGCGCTCGACCAGGTGGCGGAAGCGATGGGCGCGGCGCCCGAGATGGTCGCCGGCCCCGGGCGCTTCACCACCCGGCTGATCGCCGCGACCGGCGGCCGGGTGATCGGCAAGGAGGGGGCCGAAGGGTTTTACGCCATGGCGGTGCGCAGCCCGTTCCCGCTCGGGCTGGCGTTCAAGGTGGCCGACGGGGGAGAGCGAGGCCGTGACGGCGTGGCGCTCGAAATGCTGCGCCAGATGGGCGCGCTCTCCGGCGAAGAGCTGGCCGACCTCGACGATCTGATGAAGCCGCCGATCCGCACGATACGCGGCGAAGCGGTCGGCGAGGTGACTCCGGAGATCGAGCTGGTGGGGGTCGAGCCGTGAGCCCGCAGCGGGTTCCTGAAGTTCGTTAGAGGAGGTTTGACTCCACCCTCACGACGGCATCTCGTGGGCGTCCGCCTCCAGGTGGACGTCCAACTCGCCGTGGAGCTTGAGATACCGCTCGACCGGCATGCCGACCCGCTCCGCGAAGCTCTGCTGATAGCTCGCGACGGCACCGACCGGTTCGTCGAGGTAGAGCCGTTCGATGCGAAACAGCGGCACGAACATCGTGGAGAGCCCCAGCGAAGGCGGCTCTTTGGATGCCGCCTGGAGCGCCCACTCGGCAAAGCTCGCGACGCCGATGCCGCGCATCTGCACCCCCGCGACGCCGAGGTCGTAGAGCACTCCCCAGAACTTTTCGGTCGGGTTGACCAGATGGACGAGAACGATGGAACCGGGTCGGATCACAGGCGGCGCTCCTTCAAGCGGAGAAGGATACGGCATGCGCAAACCTCGATCTCAAAGAAATTTGCACCCCGCGGCCGTCGAATTTCGCGTTAGGTCTAAAGAGGCCCTCTTTTTCTCTCGGCCCGAGGAGTTGCTCGCCATGCATCGACTGGAGATCCTGTCCGCTGCAAAGACCAACTGTGAGGAGGCGTACGCCCGAATCGCCTGCCTCGGAGGGCGCGCCGCCGACGGACGCCCTTGGCGTCTGGCCAACGACGACGCCATCCGAGCGCTCGAAACCGGAGCCCGGAGCCTGTTCGTCCGCTGGCACGGCCAAGAGCACGACGTGGTGATCGAGCGCGACCCGCAAGGGCACAAGCTCCTCCGCATCGAAGGGGACTACACCGCCTCGAACGCCCTGTTCTCCCTGCCGGAGTGCATGCCGGACCCGCCGCCGCCGGCATTCGTTTGAGGCGCGCCCCGAAGAGGAAATCCCCGGGCTCGGCTTCGCCCGAGCGAACGGGTATCCTCTAGGCACGGGAAAACCAGGCAGGACGGGCGCTGGACGCGCGAGCCGTAGGAAATCGGCTCGCGCGGCGCGATCGCCATTTCCTGCCGGGGCTCCCGTCTTCCGCCATGCGTACCTACGAGGATTTCGAGCTGTGGATCTCCGCCGAGGGGGAGGGTGCCGGTTATCGCGTTCGCGCCAAAGAGGCGGGGGAGTCGCGGTTCGACTTGGATGTGGAAGACCTCCGCGAGAAGGCACGATGTCTTGCAGAGGCTTTCGGGGGAAGGGATTCCCTCCAGGCCAAGACCCTCAAGGAAGCGAAGGATTTCGGGAGCGTCCTCTTCCGAGCGATCTTTCCTCTGCCGATCTACGGCAAGTGGCGGGAGGCCCGAGCGCGCAGAGGTTTCACGAAAAAGAGCGTGCGCCTAAGCCTCCATTTCGATCGAGCCGGTTCTCTCGCCGGCCTTCCCTGGGAACTTTTGTTCGACGGCGAACGATTCTTCTGTCTCTCAGCCGAAACGCCGATCGTTCGCCATCCCGAATTTTCGGCCTCGGCCGAGACCTCTCCCGCCAGACGGCCTTTTCGATTGCTGGCGGTTCTCCCGGAGCCGCTTCGGCAGGAGGATTTGGACGGTCACGGTGAGCTTCTGGATCTTCAAAAAGAGCTGGCCGCGAGGATTCAAGAGGGTTCGGTCGTCGTCGAGTCGCTTGAGAAGCCGAGCTTTCGCGGCCTCTTGGAGCGGCTCAAAGCGGATCCTCCGGTTCAGGCTCTCCATTTCGCCGGACATGGTGAAGCCCTTCCCGAGTTCGGCGACGGAGCGTTGTGCCTGGAGAGAGAGGGACGGGTTCGCTATTCCGATTCGGTGCCGGGTTACGCTCTGGCTCCGATCCTCTCCGACGCCAAAGATCTGCGGTTCGTCTTCCTCAACGCGTGCGAAGGCGGTCGCAGCGCATCGATCGAGGATCCGGGAAACCTCGCGCACCGCCTCCTCGAAGCCGGCGTGCCCGCCGTGCTGGCTTTGCAAACTCCGATCGGCAATCGGGCGGCCAAGATCTTCAGCCGGATTTTTTACCATCTGTTGGCCAAGGGTTGCCCTCTCGAAGAGTCGGTCGCCGCCGCGCGGCAAGCCCTGCAATCCGGAGAGTTCGGTCTCGCCTGGGCTTCGCCCGTGCTGTATCTACGGTCATCCATCGGCCAGGTCATTCGGCCAAAGTATTCTTGGCGGCGAATCATCCTTTTCGGATCGGTATTGATCATCGCGCTCGGGATTGCGCTGGCTGCCTTCGAGGGCAGGCGAATCTACGAACGATTGATCCATGCCGCACGGCCTCATTCGCTGGCACGTCGTACCGCGGATCCCGCCTGCCCTTCGCCGCGCGGTCTCGACTTTGCGTTCGTGAAGATCCCAGCCGGCGAATTCAAGATGGGCGCTCCCGCTCGACGCGGGGATCGCTCAACGGAGCGGCCGGCGCACGAAGTAAAGATCACAGAAGGATTTTGCATTGGTGGGTACGAGGTCACCGAGGCCCAATACAACGCGGTGCTCACCGGAGAAGACGCCCCGACGAGCCCCGGCTTCGACGTGCCGAAAGTCAGCGTGACGTGGAACGAGGCCCACGACTTCGTGGTGAAACTGAACGAGCGCGATCCTGGAGGGTACTACCGCTTGGCGTGGGAAGCGGAGCTCGAATATGCGGGCCGCGCCGGAAGCTCAGCGGCATTCATCCGCGGTGACAAGGAGGAGGATCTCAAATATCAGGCCAATTGCCTGGACACTGACACTGAGGATGGCTACCCTAAGATCGCGCCCATCGGCTCGTTCGGTCCCAACAAATGGGGCCTTTACGACGTGCACGGCAACGTCGGAGAGTGGGTCGCGGATCGGTTCGCCCCTTACTCTCCCGATGGTGAGCCGTTGATCGATCCTCAGGGGCCGGCCACGGGAACCGATCGGGTGCGGCGGGGAGGAAGCTTTCGGACGAACGCAAAGAACTGCGCAGCGTGGAGCCGGAAGTCCTCAGAACCCGGTCGCCGAAGTGACGACCTCGGTTTCCGGATTGCTCGCTCGCCGAAAGCCGGCGCCTAGCCGTGCCCGCCCCCCTCGCCCGGTTCTGACAGCTCCAGCAGCACGCCCCCGGTGCTTTTCGGGTGGACGAACTGGACCAGCGCGCCGCCCGCGCCGCGGGTGGGCTCGGGGCGTAGGACTTGGAAGCCCTGCTCGCGCAGCCGGGCGTCGTCGGCTCGGACGTCGTCGCTCGCCAGGCAGACGTGGTGGATTCCGGGGCCGCGCTTTTCGAGGAACTTGCCGACGATCGTGTCGGGCGAGAGCGGCTCCAGGAGCTCGATCTTTGTCTCGCCGCAGGAGATGAAGGCGACGCGCACCCCTTCGTCCGGCACCTCTTCGATCGAATCAACGGTAAGCCCCAGCGCCTCGTACATCTTGCGCGCCTCGGCGATCGAGGCGACCGCAATGCCGATGTGGTCGATCTTGCCGATCATTCTTCCTCCGCGGCGGCGCTCTCGACCACGCCTCGAAACAGCCGCTCCGCCACCAGGTAGGGATCGACCCGCTCGGCGAAGCCCGCTTCGACCGCTCGTTCTACACCGACCACCCGGTCGGCGGCGGCGATCACCCGCTCTTTCAAGATCGTCTCGACCCGCAGGCGCAGGTGCGACAGGCGCCGGGCGGCGAGGTTGCCGCTGGTGCTCAGAAATTCGCGGTGGCGCTCGATCGCCGCGATCATCGCGTCGAGCCCCTCGTCGCGGCTTGCGACGGTGCGGACGATCGGCGGCACCCACTCGCCGTGCTCGCCGAGAGAGAGCATCATCTCCAAATCGCGCTGCGAGCGATCCACCCCGTCGCGGTCGGCCTTGTTGATCACGAACACGTCCGCAATCTCCATCAGCCCCGCCTTGATCGCCTGAATGTCGTCGCCCAAGCCCGGCACGGTGACCACCACGACCGAATCGACGCTGCGGACGACATCCACCTCGTCCTGGCCGACGCCCACGGTCTCGACCAGGATCCAGTCGAAACCCGCCGCATCCAGCAGGTCGATCGCGTCGCGCGTCGCGCGGGCCAGGCCCCCCATGTTGCCGCGGGTCGCCATCGAGCGGATGAACACCCCCGGGTCGGTGTAGTGGCCCTGCATGCGAATCCGGTCGCCTAGCAAGGCGCCCCCGGTAAACGGGCTGGTCGGATCGACCGCCAGCACCGCGACCGTCTCGCCGCGCGCGCGCAGGTGGCGGGTCAAGCGATCGACCAGAGTGCTCTTCCCCGCGCCCGGCGGGCCGGTCATGCCGACGACGCGGCCGTGGCCGGTCTGCGGATAGAGCCGGGCGACCAGCTGACGCTGATCGGGTCCGCCGTCTTCGAGCAGCGAGATCGCCCGCGCCAGAGAGCGGGGCTGGCGGGTCAAAAGCCGTTCGATCAGGGCGTCGAGATCTTGCGGACCCCGCGCGCGCACCGGCCGGTGCGGTGAATCCGGCGTCATCCCTGACCTTTGAGCACGCCGCGGGCGATCACCAGCCGCTGGATCTCACTGGTCCCCTCGCCGATGGTGCAGATCTTCGCGTCGCGGTAGTACTTCTCGGCCCGGTAATCCTTGATGAAGCCGTAGCCGCCATGAATCTGCACGCCGCGCTCGGAGCAGAACACGGCGGCCTCTCCGGCGTAGAGCTTCGCTTCCGAGGCGAGCTGCGAAAACTTCTGCCCGCGGTCGTTCGCCTCGGCCGCGGCGAAGGTGAGGATCTCGGCCGCGGCGATCTTGGTCGCCATCTCGGCCAGATGGAACTGCACCGCCTGAAACGACGAGATCGGCTTGCCGAACTGCTCGCGCTCTTTGGAGTACTTCAAGGCCGTCTCATAGGCGCCGATCGCGGTGCCGAGCCCCAAGGCCGCGATCGAGATCCGGCCGCCGTCCAAAATCGCCAGCGCCTGCTTGAACCCCTCGCCGGGTGAGCCGAGCAGGTTTTCGTCCGGCACGAAGCAGTCTTCCAGGATCACCTCCGTCGTGTCCGAGGCGCGGATACCGAGCTTGTTCTCCTTCTTCCCCGGCCGGAATCCGGCCATCCCCTTCTCGACCACGAAGGCCGACATGTGGCTGCCGCGCTTCGCCTCAGGGTGGGTGACCGCCATGATCACGAAGGTATCGCCCACCGAGCCGTGGGTGCAGAACGCCTTCGACCCGTTGAGGACCCAGCCGCCGTCCACTTTCTTACCGTTCGTCCGCGCGGCGGCCGCATCCGACCCGGAGCCCGCCTCGGTCAACCCCCAGGCGGCAATCTTCTCGCCGCTCGCGAGCGGGGTGACCCAGCGCTTCCGCTGCTCTTCGTTGCCGAACTTGTAGATGTGGTTCGTCCCCAGCGAGTTGTGGGCGGCGATCGAGATGCCGACCGAAGGATCGACCTTCGACAGCTCGGTGATCACCAGCACGTATTCGAGATAGCCGAGCCCCGCGCCGCCGTACTCCTCCGGGAAGATGACCCCCAGAAAACCGAGCTCGCCGGCCTTCCGGATCACCTCGCGCGGGAACTTCTGCTGCTCGTCGATCTCATCGACGATCGGGTCGATCTCGCGCAGCGCAAACTCGCGCGCGGTGTCCCGAATCTGAACCTGCTCGGCCGAAAGGGCGAAATCCAAGGTCTTCTCCTGATCTCCCGGCCAGCGGGCGGAAGCTGAGACTCGGGCGGTGGAGCCCGTCCCGCGATAGAGCGGAGATGCTATCGCGCGGCCAACGACAGCGCCAACCCCAGCGAAACCCGGACTCCGCCGAGACGATGACCCGAAATTCGCGCCGTTTGCCGCAACGCCGCGGGAACGCCTGCGCCGGCCTCTCCCGAGCGGCAATCACGGCAGAATAGCCACACTCGCAGTAAAATATGCCGTCCCTGCGGCGGGGAACGCTTCCCTGGTCCAGAGATCTGTTCTCCAGACCAGAGAATCATTCTCTGCCGCAGAGAATCTTTCCCTGCATCGAAGAAACATTCTCTAGAGTAGAGATAGAATCTTTGTACCAGAGAGTCATTCCCTGAGCCAGAGAACCGTTCCCCGCGCCAGGGAGCGCTAATATCCACGCCATCGCCCCTATCGGGAGGAGAGCGCCGATGTCCCACGGAACGTACGCTGAACAGCTCGAAAGTTGGCGAATTCTGGTCAACAACCTCGAATCGAAGATCGATAACGTCCCCCAAGCCGCAGCCGATCGTGCCGAGCTCCGAAAGCTGACCGACGAGGTGCAAAGGCTCTCCGCAGAAATCGAGGTCGCCAGCGGCCAGCTCCGAATCCTCACCGACCGCCGCCGCAAAGCAGCCCATGCTGCCCGCCAGAAACGCCTCCTGATAGCAGCCCACCTCCAGGGCCACTTCGGATTCGACCACCCCGGCCTCCTCTCCTTCGGCATCGAACCCCGAGCCCGGAAGAGGCGGGCCAAGAAGGCGAAGCCGAGTGGGGAAGGGACTCCAGCCGGATAGCGCCCCGCCTCAGGTGTGCTCCTCCTGGGACCGGGCATGTGAAGCCGAGAGGGGAAGGGACTCCAGTCGGCTAGCTCGCCGCCTCAGGCGTGCTCCTCCTGGGACCGCCGGCGTCTCGCCGGCGCAACGCCTCAACGGCGACAGGCGCCGAACGCGGCCAGAAGCGGCGCTAAAAGCCTCGGCGTAGCCGGATACCTTCCGGTTGCGCAGCGTAAGCCAGCGCGGCAAGCATTTCGTCGCGGGTCAGGTCGTATTCCTTGGCCACCTCTTCGAAGGCCATACCGCCGCCAAGCTTGCCGATTACCAGATCCACTGGAACTCGAGTTCCCTGGATCACCGGCCGCCCGAAGCGGACGCTTTCATCGACGCTGATGCGGGGGGCGATCTGGATCATGGGGAGAAGAATAGCTTGCCCGCGGGAAGGCTGTTCCTGGGACCGCCGAGCACCAGCTCGGCATCGAAGCGGCGAAAGCGCCCAAAGCAGGTGAGCGGGTGCTCGGCTGGTCTATCTGGTCTCAACCCTCGATCCGCCAGAGGCCAAGAGGCCGGCTTCCACCTTCGAGTAGCAGGTTCGTCGCCTCCAACAGCACGACGCGCGGACTGCATTACCTCGTGGTGAGAACGTCCATCTGCTCTGCGAATCGATTTGGACGGGCGGTCGAGTAGTCGAACCGGTACTCGGCGCGCAGCTCGTCGTCGGTGTCAGCAGCTACCTTCTTCATAGCGCTGCTCACCAGGTCACGCCCTTCTTCTCTACCGGAAACAGCTTCCGTTCCGAGAGCCGGTCTTCATCCAAAACTCGAATCAGGTATTCGCCGGTCTCCTTCTGCTCTTCTGCATCCCCGTGGTTGATCCACGAGTCGAACAATGCCGAGAGCGCAGCGGCTCGGTTCTCTACCGGTATTTGGCTCTCGAGGAGGGTTAGTGTGTACTGCTCAACCGGCAGGCCTTGGTCGGCGGCGAGTTCGGTCAGGCGTCGCTCCAGACTAGGAGTCAACTCAAGAGTAAGGGTCACAGGACACCTCCGAAGGGCGGATCCCAATAGCCCGGTCGATTCTAGACCAGCGCGCCGCCCCCTGCCTCAAGATGCTGCGATTTTAACAGGCATTGGCGGAGGCTAGGTCCCATCGTCGCGGCTTTCCCCGGGACCGCCGAGCACCAGCTCGGCCCGGTCGTCGAGCGGCCTCCTGTGCCGAACCGTAGGCCTACCATTTCGCTTCCATATCGCCAGCCCTGGGACCGCCAGCTTCCTCGCTGGCGCTTCGCCCCGCTCGATTCTAGCAGTCCTTGCCGGAAGCCTGGGCGGTTGCTGCTTTCTCCCGAGGCCGCAACCGCTCGGCACCTGGCAGCGCCCCCATCCTGGCCTTCCCCCGGCTCCAACCGGCCCCCTCCCCGGGGGAAGGGACGCTACGTTCGGCGGCGGTGGCCGATGAGGCGAAAAGCAGCCGAGCTGGTGCTCGGCGCGCCCGGGGAGAAGCTCCCTTCGGCGAAAGACTTCGGCTCTGCGGGTCGTTGGTGCGCCCTCGCCCTACCGCCCACCCACCCAATCCAGCACCCCCCACCCCAACTCCCCAAACAACGCCTTGACCGCCGGCAGCGGCAGCCCGACCACGTTGGTGTAGTTCCCGTCGATCGCCTCGACGAACAGCGCTCCCAGCCCTTGGACGGCGTAGGAGCCGGCTTTGTCCATCGGCTCGCCGGTCGAGACGTACCAGGCGATGGTTGGGGCATCCATGGGCGCCATGCGGACTTTGGAGAGGGTGAGGCTTGAGGCTTCGCGCAGGGCCGGCTCGGCCGCGTGCAGGAGGGCGACTCCGGTGTAAACCTGATGCTCGCGGCCGGCGATCTTGGCGAGCATCTTCTCTGCGTCACTAGTGTCGGTCGGTTTGCCGAGCAGCTCTCCGTCGAGGACGACGACGGTGTCCGCCGCGAGCGCCAGCTCTCCGGGTTGGACGACGGCCGCGGCTTTGGCTTTGGCTAGGCGGAGGACGTAGGGACCGGGTAACTCGTTGGGGAACGGGGTTTCGTCCAGATCCGCGGGGCGGATGGTGAAGGCCAAGCCCAGCCCCAGGAGCAGCTCGCGGCGGCGGGGGGAGGCGGAGGCTAGTACGAGGGGCGGGAGAGGGGTTTTGTTGGCGGTCAAGGTCTATGGATAGTAGCCCGGGATCGCCTTCGCTTCGAGGCCTGGCTTTTGGAGTTTGATCTGGACTTGGCGGAATTTGTCGCGGCTGCCGTTGCCGCTTTGGGTCGACTGGTAGGCGAGCAGGTACTGGCTGCGGACCTCTTCCTCGATCGACTTGTAGACGCCTTCCAGCTCGCTCGCCTTGTCGACGAAGAAGAAGTGGCCCCCCGTCTGTTCGGCGAGCTGGAGGAGCTTCAGGCGCACGTCGGCGTCTTTGGTCGAGAGGTGGATGCCGACCGAGTAGATCGCCACGCCGGAGCGCTTGGCGTATTCCAGGGCGTCGGCGTAGGTGTAGTGGCTCCCCTCGTCCCGGCCGTCGGAGAGCAGCAGGATCGCGCGCTTGCCGCGCAGACCGCCGAAATCGAATAGGGCTTGGATGATCGTGTCGTAGAGCGCGGTGTTGCCTTCGGCGACCAGGTTCGCGAGCCCTCCGGCGAGGACTTCCTTGTCGTTGGTGAACGGCACCGCGACGACCGGTTTGTCGCTGAAGGTGAGGACCATCGCCCGGTCTTTGGGCGTGATCACGGTCTCGAAGAAACGGAGCGCGCCTTGGACCGCTTCGGTCAGCTCTTCGGACATGGAGGCAGAGGTGTCGAGCAGAACGCCCGCGTAGATCGGCAGGTCGTTCACCTTCTCGAAGCGGGCGATCGGCTGCTCGACGCCGTCCTCGGTGACCTTGAAATCCTTCTTTTCGAGCCCCTCGACCGGCCGGCCGCGGCGATCGAGGACCGAGGTGTAGAGCTCGACGAAATCGACGTCCACCTCCGCCGATTCCGGCGCGTTGATCAGCACCGTGTCCTCGGCCGAATTGCCGTCTCGAAGGTAGGCGACCGCGCGCACGTAGCTCACCTGATTCCCCTCGGGGAGGAGGATCGGCTGGACGAACGGGCGCTGGTAGAGGGTGGCGACTCGCGTCTCGTCGAGAAACATCTCCACTCGTTCGAGCTCGTCGCCCTGCGGCACGTCCACCTCGGCCTGGGCGCGCAGGCTCGACGTGTAGGCCTTCCCCGGCTGCGGTTCGACCAGGCGGACCGAGAAGCGGTGCGGCCCGGCGTTCAGCAGGATCTCGTCGCTCGCGAGCTGGACGCCCTGGGCGTCTAAGGCGCGGACCTTCAACTGGTGGGCGCGCGGCTGAAGCCCAAGCGGCAGATCGACGCTCCAGGGCGGACGCGACTTGGCGAGGATCGCCCGGCCGTTCAGCTCGAACGACAGTTTGGCGATCCCCTCGCCGGTGGTGATCGCTTCCACCCGCGCCGTGCCGGTCTTCAAGCCAGGGCTCGGGGGAAGGATGCGCACGGTCTGCTCGCCGGCGGGGATGGCGGCGTTCGCCTCGGCGAGCCGCGGATCGCCCGTGCTGAGAGGGGCGGGAGCGCTCGCCACCACCACGGAGGCCGCCGCATCGGGAACGCCCGGGACGGTCAGCTCGCGCTCGTCGCGAAAATAGCGCTTGCCTCCGGCGTCTTCGACCCGGACGATCATATGGTAGAGGCCGGGCCGGAGCGTCCGCTCGAACACCAGCGGGATGTCCGCGCCGCGCGCATCGGTTTCGGGCAGGGTGAAGCGGTAGCGGAACTGGTCGAACAGCTCCCCTTCGCGCAGCACCTCGCCGTCGACCACGAAGTCGTAGGACGCCCGATCGCCCACCTTGGCGAGCCCCGCGTCCGTCTTGGCGACCGCGAGCTGCCCTTGGACGATCGTCCGGCTCTGGCGCCGGGCGGGGAAGGCGAGCTCGAGCCGAGCCGGCAGCAGCCCCGCCCCCTCCGGCAGATCGGTCGAGCGAGAGAGGAAGCTCTTGAGCCATTCGTCGCCTGGTTTCGGCACCAGCGGGAGCTTGGTTTCGGCCTGGCTCCAGTCGATCGACTGGGAGAGCGCGGTAATGATCGAATCGCCGCGCGGACAGCCTGAGATCGCCCGCGCCGCGGCCGCTTCGGTGTCGCCTGGGTTGCCGAGCTGGCTCGGCGGCACGGCGGAGGCCGTGAGGCTGAGCAGGCGCGAGGGACCTTCGTTGGGGTACCAGAGGCGATAGGCGCCGCGGACTCCGCCGGTCGGTTGATAGAAGATCAGATTGAAGAAGCCGTGGATCAGCTCGTTCGATGTGTACGACCAGACCTCGATCGGCAGCATCGCCTCGGGGCAGCGGAACTCCTCGACCTTCGCCGGGACGCCGTTCCAGAGCATCATCTTCGCCCGGTCTTCGGTCAGGTTGCCGAAGCGCTGGCGGGCGATCTCGGAACGCTCCTTCCAACGGTCCTCGAGCTCATTGCGGCCGGTTTCGGGGTAGGGATCGCGCACGCTCCAGAAGCGGCGGATGAACGAGTCGCGCTGGTAGTCCTGCTTGAGCGCCAGAAACGCCGCGCGCTCCGGGGAGGAGATCAGGAGCGCCACGTCTTCGAGCCACTGCTGATGGCGCGGAGCCAGCTCCGCGGCATCTGGAGGGAGAACCGGGGCCGGCGTTTCCGTAGCGGGGGGCTTGGCGGCCTGCAAGGTTCGCGGGGCGGCCAAGGTTCCCACGGCTCCTCCGGCGAGAGCCGCCGTGAGGAGAAAACCTACCGAGCCCCGTCCGAGCTTCGACATCGTCGGGTGATCCTACGCGCGCTGGTCGATCCCGACAACGGCGTGGGACGAATTGACGGGAACGGGGGCTGAGGTGCCCACCCTACGGGTAATACCCCCGCAGCGTCTTTGCCTCCAGCCCCGGCTTGCCGACCTTGCACTCGATGGTGCGGAAGTTCGTGTCGTCCGAGCTGTTGGTCGACTGGTAGGCGATCAGGTACTGCGAGCGCAGCTCCTGCTCGATCTCGGTGTAGATCCGTGACAGCTCCTCCCCTTTTTGGACGAAGAACGACCGGCCGCCGGTCTCCTCGGCGAGCTTGGTCAGCTTCCGCTTGTCGAGATCCTTGCCCAAGCCGATCGAGTAGATCGTCACCCCGGCGCGGCGGGCGTAATCGAGCGCGTCCTCGTAGGAGAATTTGCTGTTCTCGTCCTTGCCGTCGGAGAGCAGCAGGATCGCCCGCTGCCCCTTGATGCCGTTGAAGTAGTAGAGCGTAAAGACCAGGCTGTCGTAGAGGGCGGTGCCGCGCTCGGCCTTCACCCCGGCGAGGCCGCCGGCGAGGGTCCCCAGATCCTTGGTGAACTTCGCGGTCAGGTTCGGCCGATCGTTGAAGGTGATCACCGCGGCCCGGTCCTTCGGCTGGACCCGCTTCTCCAGGAATTCGAGCGCCGCGGCCCGCGCCGCGGGGAGGTTCGCTTCCATCGAGGCCGAGGTGTCGAGCAGGATCGCGGCGTGAATCGGCAGGTCGGTCACCTTTTCGAACCGGTTGATCTCCTGGGCGACGCCGTCTTCCGCGATCGAGAAATCTTTTTGCACGAGCCCATCGACCGGATGCCCGGCACGATCGAAGACGCTGGTGTACAGCTCGACGTACTGCACCTTCAGCTGCTGGAAGTCGTCGGGCGCGTTGACGAACGCCACGTCCTCGGTCGAGTTGCCGTCGGTCAAGTAGGCGACGGCCCGGACGTAGCCCAGCTCCAGATTCTTGGGCAGCACGATCGGCTGGGTGTAGGGCGCCTGGTAAAGGGTCGCCACCCGGTCCTCGTTCAGGTACAGCTCGACCCGTTCGACCAGCTCGCCGTCCGGCACCTGGACCTCGGCGCTCGCGGTGAGGCTTTTCACATAATGCTTGCCGCGCACCGGCTCGGTGAGGTGGACGCGGAAGCGCTGCCCCGCCGAGTTGAGCGCCACGGAATCGCTCGCCAGCTCCTTGCCCGAGGCGTCGAAGGCGGTGGCGATCAACTGGCGCGAGCGCGGCAGGGTGCCGAGATCCAGCTCGACGCTGTAGGGCGGCTTAGTCTTGGTGAGCAGGGGCTTGCCGTCCAGGCCGAACGTGACCTTCGCGATGTCCGGCCCGGTGGTGAGCGTGTCGAACCGGAGCATGCCGGTCTGCAGCTCGCCCGTCGGCGGGATGATCTGGAGGGTGTTCTCAGCCCGGCGGATCGCCGCGTTCGCTTCGGCGAGCAGGCTCGCGGTGGCGGCGTCCTCGGGCGGCGGAGGCGGCACTTCGCGATCCACCTGCGGCACGATCACATCGCGCTCGGAGCGGTGGAACTTGCCGCCGTTGATGTCCTCGATCTTGATCACCATCTTGTAGCGCCCGGGGCGTAGATAGCGCTGGAACACCAGCGGCAGATTGGCCTGGGCGGGAAACTCGCCGGGGAAGTCGAACTTGTAGCGGAAGCTGTCGAACAGCACTTTGCCTTCGAGGACCTCGCCGGTCATCTGCAGGTTGTACGAGCGGTGCTCGCCGAGCTTCGCCTGGCCGATGTCGGCGGTGTTGACCGAGAACACCCCCTGGACGACCGTGCGGTTCTGGCGCCTGCCCGGGAACGCGAGATCGAGCTTCGCCGGGAAGCCGGGTGCGTCGGGCGGCACGTCGGTCGAATACGAGTTGAAGGTCGCCACCCACTCGCCGCTCGGACCCTTGGGCGGGGTTTCGATCTGCAGTTGGAGCGTCATGTAGCCGAGGCCCTGTTTCGCCACCCAGCTGATCCCCCCGGCGAGCTGGTCGCCGTCGCGGCATTCGTTCGCCACCCGCTCGAGCGAGGCGTTGTTGGAACCCTCGACGAACAGGGTGTCGAGCCCTTCCGCCGGCGCCCAAAGGCGGAACTGGCCCGCGCCCCAGCGCTGGTAGAAGACCAGGACGAACTCTTCCCGCAGGCGGTTGCCGCGGCCGTAGTACCAAACCTCCAAGGGCCAGAGCACGGTGGTGCAGCGCGAGGTGATCCGGCCGTCCGGCGGGCCGTTCAAGAGCATCAGCCGGGAGCGGTCGTCGGCTACGTTGCCGAAGCTCGCGCGCGCCTGCTCGATCGTCGACTGCCAGCGGTCCTTGAATTCGTTCTTCGCGGTCTCGGGGTAAGGGTCGCGGACCTCCCAGAAGCGCTTGATGAACGCGTCGCGCTGGTAGTCCTTTTCCAGAGTCAGAAACCCGGCCTTCTCCTCGTCGGACAGGAGGATCGAAACCTCCTCGAACCAGGCGCGATACTCCTCGGAGAGCGCGGCGAGCAGCTTCTTCTGGGTCCCCCGGTCGAGCTTCTTCGGCTTTTTAGGCGCGGCGGGCGCCGGCGGCGCGGCCTTCGGGTTGGCGGGGGGGGGCGCCGGAGCGGCGAGATCGGGTGGCGCGGTGGGCGGCTTCGGTTCGTCCGCGCGGGCGGGTGAGGGGAGGCTCGAAAACCCTAGCGCTCCGGACAAAGAGAGTAGAGCGACCGTCCGCGTAAATCGACGCATGAAGCCCCGCTTTCGTAAAACCGTCCTCGGTAGGGGGCTGGAATGCCCACCCCGGTGGACGGCACCGGTTACAATACCCGTTCCATGGCCGCTGTCTACCTCGACCACAACGCGACGTCGCCGCTCGACCCAAGGGTCCGAGAGGCGATGCTGCCGTGGCTTGGGGAACGGCATGGCAACCCGTCGTCCTTGCATGCTTTCGGCCAGGGGGCGCGGAACGCGATCGAGGAGGCGCGCGAGAAGGTCGCGGCGCTCCTCGGCGCTCGGCCGGCCGAGATCGTCTTTACCGCCTCGGGCACCGAGGCCAACAACGCGGTGCTGTTCGATCTGGCGTTTGCCCCTTCGAAGGACGGACTTCCCAAGAGAGTCGTGACCTCCGGTTTCGAGCACCCTTCGGTGCGCGAGGCGGCGAACCGTCTGGGGGACCGAGGGTTCGAAATCGAAAGGATCGCGCCGCGCGGCGGAACGGTCGATGCCGACGAGATGATCGCGGCGCTCGCCCCCGGCCCGAACCGCCCCGCCGCGAGCCTCGCGGCGCTGATGCTCGCGAACAACGAGCTGGGGACGATCCAGCCGGTCGCCCAAGTCGCCCGGGCCGCCCGCGCGTTCGGCGTGCCGGTTCTCTGCGACGCGGTCCAAGCGGTGGGCAAGATCCCCGTTTCGGTGGCTGAGCTGGACGTCGACGCGTTGGTTCTGGGGGGCCACAAGTTCCACGGCCCGCTCGGCGCCGCGGCGCTCTGGCTGCGGAAGGGGTTCGATCTCCACGGCTACTTGGTGGGCGGCAGCCAGGAGCGCCGCCGCCGCGCTGGGACCGAGAACGTACCGGCGATCGTCGGCTTGGGGGTTGCGGCAGAGATTGCCGCGCGGGAGCTGGAGACGCGGCATCGCCATCTCGCCGGGCTCCGCGACCGGATCGAGCGCGGGATCTTGGAGTCCACCCAAATCGCCGACGCCCGCATCCACTGCACCGATCGGCCGCGCCTGCCGAACACGACGCACATCGCCTTTTCCGGCGTCGAAGGGGAGGCACTGTTGATCCGCCTCGATCTCGCCGGATTCGCGGTCTCGACGGGGTCGGCCTGCTCTTCCGGAACGGTCGAGCCGAGCAAGGGGATGCTCGCGGCCGGTTTCTCGCCCGAAGAGGCGCTCTCGTCGCTTCGGGTCAGCGTCGGCATGACCAACACCGAGGCGGAGATCGACGCTTTCCTGGAATCGCTGCCGCGCGAAGTGGCCGCGCTCCGCCGCTTCGCGCCGGTTCCGGTGTCGCGATGAGCGCACGAATCGAAATGGTGCCCGATGCGCCTGGCCCGGTCGCGCCCGGCCCGGCTACGTCCGGTCTGACCGCGGTCGCGATGAGTGGCGGGCTCGATTCCTCCGTCGTCGCCTGGCTGCTCGCCCAAGAGGGACAGCCGGTGGTGGGCCTTTCGATGCTCCTCTGGGATCGCTCGGACGAGGTCAGCAACGGCCGCTGCTGCGGCGCGCTCGATCTGGGCGACGCCAAGCGCGTGGCCCAGCAGGCGGGGATTCCCCACTACACCCTGCGGATGGACCAGGAGTTCCGCGAGAAGGTGGTCGATCCCTTCGTCGGCGATTACCTCGCCGGGCGGACGCCGAGCCCGTGCGTCGCCTGCAACACCTGGATCAAATTCGACCTGCTCTGGCAAAAGGCGCGCGCCTTCGGCGCGGAAAAGCTCGCGACCGGCCACTACGCGCGAATCGTCGCCGGTCCCGAAGGGCCGGAGCTGCACACCGCGACGAACCCGGAGAAGGATCAGAGCTACTACCTGTTCGAGCTGTCGGCCGAGCAGCTGGCCGCCTCGCAGTTTCCCCTGGGCGAGCTCACCAAGACCCGAGTGCGCGAGCTGGCCCGCGAGGCGGGTCTCGCGGTCGCCGAAAAAGGCGAGAGCATGGAGGTCTGCTTCGTCGCCGGAGGGATACGCGAGTTCGTCGAAAGCGAAGCCGCCGCTGCGCCGGAGCGGTTCAAGATCCTCACTCATCGCGACGCTCCGAACGGGGAGCCCGCCGCCTTTGGCACTCCGGCGATCCTGGTCGACCGCGAAGGGAACGAGCTCGGTCGCGGCGAGCCCTACTACCGCTACACCGTAGGCCAGCGGCGCGGCCTGGGGCTCTCCTCGGCCAACCGGCTCTACGTGCTGCGTATCGAACCGGAGGCGAACCGCGTGGTCGTGGGTTCGGACGAAGAGCTGTTCGCCCGGGGCCTCACTGCCGAGCGGCTCCACTGGATCGGCCCGCCCCCCGAAGGCGCGGATCGAGGGGTCGAGGCGACGGTGAAGATCCGCTCCCGCCACCCGGGAGTTACCGCGCGCATCGTGTCGCTCCCCGGCGGCCGGGCCGAGGTCGAGTTCGAGACCCCCCAGCGAGGGGTGGCGCCGGGCCAGGCGGCGGTGTTCTATCGGGGAACCCGCGTGCTTGGGGGGTGTTGGATTACTGGGGAGTTGCTACCTCGGAACCCGGGAACCCAGGGCGTTGCCCTGGGCTAACGTAATCCGCCCCGTTGGGGCGGGCGACATCGGCCGATGTTGTGATGTTGCTCGCCCCGAAGGGGCAGCCTAAGGTAGCCCGGGGCAACGCCCTGGGTTCCCGGGTTCCGATTTACACCCGGGGTTCCGATTACACCTTGGGTTCCGATTACACCCCCCGCGAAGTCAGCACGATCTTCACCGTCCGGACTAGAATCGAAAAGTCCAGCCCGAGCGACCAGTTGGCGATGTAGGCCAGCTCATAGCGCAGCTTGTTCTGCGGGCTGGAGTGGTAATCCCCGTTCACCTGGGCAAGACCGGTGAGGCCGGGCGCCACCGAAAAACGCTCGGCGTAGCCGGGGACCTCGGCGAGAAACCGTTCGACGAAACCGGGGCGCTCGGGCCGCGGGCCGACCAGGCTCATGCTGCCGGCGAGCACGTTGGCGAGCTGGGGGATTTCGTCGATCCGGAAACGACGGAGAAACGCCCCGATCGGCGTCAGGCGCGGATCGTCCACCTCGGCCAACACTTCGCCGCTTGCCGCCTCGGCGTCGACCTGCATCGACCTCAGTTTGTACACCATGAACGGCCGCCGATCGCGCCCCGCCCGCTCCTGGCGATAGAGGACGGGACCGGGAGAGGTCAGGCGAACGGCGAGGGCGGCCAGCACGAAAACGGGCGCCAGGACCAGTGCCAGGAGGGTGCCCGCGGCCAGGTCGAACAGCCGCTTGACCGGCCGGTTGATCCGCCATTCGGACTCCCGCACCACCTCGATCAACGGCAGGTCGTGTACCCAGCGATAGCGCATCCGACCGATCAAGCTCTCGAACGGCCCGGGCAGCAGCAGGACGTTGGTGTGATCGGGCCGGCTGCCGGCGATCCGGTCGAGCAGCCGGGTCTGCCAGGAGTCCTCCCCGGCGGCTAGCACCACGTCGTCGATCGTGCCGGCCGCGAGCAAAGCGGGCAGATCGTCGATCGTCCCCAAACAGGGCCCAAGCGCCGCAGCCCCGCCGTTCAGCGAAGGGTCCGGGGCTCCTTGCCCATTGCCCCCGGAGGAGAGAGTCACATACCCGGCAACCTCCAACCCGTGCCAGCGGTGCGCGGCGATCGCCGTGGCGATCTCGCGGGCGTCGATCCCTTCACCCACCAGAACCACCCGGCGATGGCTCCGCGGCCCGCGCCGGTTGGCCCACCGGCGCCAGACGACCAGCAGCACCAGGTCGAGCAGGGCATACAGCAGCAGAACCGAGCGCGGAAACGTCCGATTGGCGAAAAACAGATACCCGGTAAGCAGAGCGGCCTGGCCGAGCGTCGCGGGCAGCAACCGGCGCGACAGCTCCGCCACCGTAAGCGGTCGGTCGGCATCATAAAAACCGAAAAAGTAGAGCGCCACCAGCTGCGATACGACCGCCGCCAACCCCTCCCGAACGAGAAACGAGATCCGGTCGGGCGGCAGCAGCCCCTGGGTGAACGGCAAAGGAAGGTGAATTCGCAGCCAGAACGCCAACCCGAGGGCGGAAACCGCGATCAAAGCATCCCCCAACACCCGGGCCAAAGCCGAGCCCCGCCGTTCGCGAAGCGGATTCATCGGCCCCAGAGAGCGCGAAGGGAGGCAAAAGACCGGGGGCTCACCCCCCAACTCTATCGGAACCCGTCCACCCCCGAAGGAGCGCCGGGCCGCAAAATCCCCCCGGAAAATCTCGCCCTTGCCGCCCGGGCAGCTTTTCGTCTATCCTTCTGCCCCTGCAGTGGCCTTGCCTACGCAGCCATAGCTCAACTGGATAGAGCAACAGACTACGAATCTGTAGGTTGGAGGTTCGACTCCTTCTGGCTGCACCACCTTCTTTCCCCTTTATAATCAGCAGTTAGCGCGAGCGCCCCCCCGGCTCCTCTGCTTGGAGAGGTCTCGGGGTACCACCGCCATGCGGAGAGTCCCGGGCCTTGGAAGCCAGCCTGCGGCCGCGCATAACGCCACCTCGAGCGGTTAGAAGTAACCCCGGGATCATTCCGCATCGTGTGCAATACTTGGTCAACGTGTAGCGTTAGCGCTCATCCCCACCCCACCCCAACCCATGGTAGGATTTCTTGTGTGGATCTGCTCGCTGCAGAAGCTCGATCAGAAAATATGCGGCGAATTCGGGCTAAGGATACAGCGCCGGAGTTAGCAGTCCGCCGATTCTTACACCGGAATGGGAAGAGGTTTCGGCTCCATCGGACGGATCTCCCCGGCTCTCCCGATATAGTACTGACGAAGAACAAGGTCGCCATTTTCGTCCATGGCTGTTTCTGGCATGGCCATTCATGCCGGGACGGTCGTCGGCCGAAATCTAACCTTGGGTACTGGAACGCCAAGCTGGACAGTAACAGGCGGCGTGATTCGCGTATCCTTGCGGAAATCAGAGCCCTTGGCTGGCGCCCCTTAGTAGTATGGGCCTGCGAGACTCATGACCCCGATAAGCTCCGGGGCCTGCTGGTGGAGATCAATGGACTGTGAAAGCCGTCAAACGCAAGGTCGAACCTTTCTCTAGTCAGGTCGAAGTCAACTCCTTCTTCTCTGGGATTGGTGGCTTTGACTTAGGATTTGAGCGCGCCGGCTTTCAGATCTCAATGCAGTGCGAGATCGACCCTTTCTGCACTGCGATACTAGAAAAGGCGTGGCCCAACGTTCCTCGCTTTAGAGACGTCAAGAGGCTTCAAAATGCAGATATCCCTGTTTCCGAAGTTTGGGTCGGAGGCTTCCCCTGCCAAGACGTCTCATTGGCGCGAATGGGGCCAAGAGCTGGACTTAGAGGGTCCCGATCTGGACTCTTTCATGACTTTGCTCGCCTACTTGGAGACGCACGTCCCAGAGTTTTTCTCATCGAGAACGTTCCGGGTCTCCTCTCTAGTCACGGCGGACGAGACTTCGGGCTCATTATTCGAACGCTGGCCGACTTCGGGTATGGCGTGGGATGGCGCGTGCTTAACAGCCAGCACTTCGGCGTCCCCCAGTCAAGGAATAGAGTCTACATTGTCGGATGTTATCGAGACCGCACAGGTCCAGCAGAAATACTTTTTGAGCCCGAACGCGGCGGCGGGGATTTTGCGGCGGGCAAACCGCATGGGGCGCCCGCTCTTTCCCCCTTTAAGGAAAGCCTTGGAGATCCTCTCAAGGGACCAAACTATCAACGAATAGCCTATTGCCTCTACGCATGCTCAGCTCGACATACAGGTACCGACTGGAGCCGCACTTATGTAAGCTATCCGGCCGGGCGTGTTCGTCGACTAACTCCCGCTGAATGCGAACCCTTGCAGGGCTTTCCTTCCGGTTGGACTTTGCCTGAAAACTATGCGGCCAGTGATGAAAAGCTCGACTCACTGAGATATACCGCGCTAGGTAATGCCGTTACGGTTCCCGTTGTTGAATGGCTCGCGCATAGAATTCAACGGTACTTACGTATTACTGGGGAGGTCACGGAACCCCTGGAACGGCCGACTTTAGCATCTCGAGAAGCTGTGGCCGCGGCCAGTCTTTCATATTAGCAGGAAGGCGCGATGGTGGAATCGCGCCGCAATCCTCCTGCAGTGTGCTGACGCTAAACTCCGCGTCTGCCATTAGCAGCCTTTCGGCAGCTCCCTGTGCCACCTCAACTGCATAACGGTGATCCTGATGCTGAATAACGATAAGCATCTCGTCGAATGCCCAATGATGAAGCTTGCATAGGCATAGGCCGTTAAAAGTCTGATCTAGATCGTAGTTGCTCCACGGCAGAATGTGCGCCGCGTCAACTCCAGGCGAACTGATTGGTGTCGGAGGAAAGCGCTTCCCGCAGACGAGACAGGTTGCTCGGTATGCGTTCCTGACGCGCTCGCGAAAGACTGCACTCTTGGGACCTCTCGCGTTGGCCCACCGTTTCCATTCTTTTGCGATGCGCAAGCGAACGCCCGCCTCTTCGGGATCGACCTCATCAATTCCAAGTGTTGGTTCTGGAACCTGAAGCTTTAGGGAATCTTTCAAGGCCTCTGCGACATCCAACTGATAGCTGTAGTTGATGCCCAGGTCTCCGCTCATAGCCGAGACTGTCTCTTGCAACTCACTTACAAGATCTTCAGCGCCTTTCGTGACAGTCGATCCACTATAAACCGAAGATTTGTGAGCGCGAAGGCGGCGCGCGATAGCTTCTGGGAATTCATCCGCAGCCGCCCAAGCGGCAGTGATCAATTCAATTCGGTCAGTCAATCTAATCTCTTCAGCCGCAATTGAGTTATTCTGGAGAATCAAGTTGCCGAGCCGCAGCACTACACTGCCGTCCAGCTTGAGAGTCGCAGCATCAACGACGATATGTTCGACGACGTACCGATTCTTTTGAAGGACGGGTGCGCCAACTCCCTTTGAGGCATCAGAGCGCACCGGTTCAGGGAGCATCAGTGCCGCAGCGAGCTGGCGAGCTACCTGCATCTGCGCGTTTTCACCGCGCCGAAGCCGGAGTTTCCCACCCTGCCGTTTGACGATAAGTCCAGTATCGACCGTCCAGTCATCCGTCAATTCAAGTACTATCCGGCGTTCAACTAAGTCGGCTGGTTGAATGCCTCCAGGCGTTTCCTCGCTAATCTCATACTCGCCTCGCCCGCCGCTCGTACGCCTGGAGATTCGCATGCGGCCGATTATCGTGCGGGTGCCGGGTGTTAGGCAATAGAACTACTGGTCCTAGCTCAGCTTGAATCAGTTCAACCCCTTGGGCGATTTGCCTTGGCCTCACCGCCTCGGCAACCTCGTAGGCTCCCCCGATCCCACCCGCAGCGCGTTTCCGCATCACCCTGGGGGCTCTTTCGCCCGCTCTCGATCGTCGGCGTACCAGGGGTCGATGCTTCGCGGGGCGTTCGGCCACGCGCTACGGCGGGCGGTCTGTTCTTTCCGGGTCGGAGACCCTTGCGCTCTCTGTGTGCTCGCCGCGAATGCCCGTATCCGCGGATTTTCGAGACGTTCTCAGCTTGATGAACGCCACCGCTGCCGCCCCGCCTCTGACCCTGCCGACCTTGCCCTCCGGCTTTCCGGCCACCGAGCCCGGAAGGCCGAGCGCCGAGGTCCATTTTCCGGATGCGCAAAGCACTTTTCTGGGCGCCACGGGCCACCTTTCGCGACCCGTCATTCACAAAAGGAGTTTCGTCACGAAGGATACCAGGGTTCGTCTCTCGCAAGCCCTCGCAAATCAGCGATTCAGGCGCTCATCCCAGCCGCGAGAGTCTCTATGACCGCCCTGGTCTTCGTTGACACAAACGTCCGCCTCTATCACCATTGACCCATGGCCAGCCCCCTATTCGACTTCAGCCATCTCACCTCGGCCGAACGCGAGCAGCTCGCCAACGAGCTATGGGAGAGCCTCGCTGACGAACCGGAGGCGCTTCCTCTGACCGATGCGCAGGCCCATGAGCTTGACCGGCGCCTGGCGGCCTGTCAAAGCGATCCAAACTCCGCCGTTCCTTGGCGCGAGGCCCTCGAAGATCTCGAGAAAAGCGGCGCGCGCCCCCCGCTCTTCTAATTAGGCCCGAAGCACGGGCTGACACATCCGAGAAGCGCGGGAGCGGTACGAAGAGAGCCGGCCGGAGTTAGGCCGGGAGTTCCTGGCGGCTGCCCGGGGAGGTGCTCGAAGCGATCGAGAAATCTCCGCAGCGATTTCCTCGCGTCCGGGGGGAAGTTCGCGATCCCAAGATTTGGCAGGCCCGGTTGGTTCCCGACAGACAGCTGCGCCGTGAGCTTTTGACACCGGCGCCGCCCTATCGCTCGGGAGTCCAAGGCGCTCCCGATTCCGTGAAGGCTTCTTCCACCTCGTCGGCATCTGCTGCGCTTCCCTGTGGCCTTTCTCGCCCGCGCCGTCTGTTGGCGAAGACTGCTAAGCTCGACCAATGAACGCACGTGTTGATCGCCTCGTTGACGAAGCTCTCTCGCTGGCACCGGACGAGAGGTCCGCGGTCGTCCTTCTGTTGATGGACAGTCTCGACGGTGAAGACTCGGTCACCGAAGCTTGGGCGGCCGAGATCCGCAAGCGCAAGAGCGATCTGCACTCCGGCGCGGTGCGGGCGGTGCCTTGGGATCAGGCCCGTGCCCGGCTGAACGCCCTGTGAGTGAGTTTTTCGTCGAACTCGCCCCCGCCGCAGAGGACGAGATCGGCGACGCTTACCTTTGGTACCACGAGCGCAATCCTCTCGCGGCGAACGCCTTCCGAAGCGAGGTCTTCGATGCGATCGACCGAATCGCGATGGCGCCGATGACTTGGCCGGCGGACGACGAAGGGGACCGGAAGTACAGTCTGCGACGCTTCCCCTACTCCGTGCTCTACGAAGTTCAGGGGAGCACCGTGACGATTTTGGCGGTAGCCCACCATCGGCGCAAACCGAACTACTGGCGCGAGCGGCAATCCTGAAGTAGCTCGCCCCACGCATAACCCACCCCTCCGTGACCCGGCGGCCTACCCGCCCGGGTATTCCCGGACGGTGTGCCGCCTTATTTACGTAGCATGTTCTTGGGATTGTCCCCTTAGTCGTGTCGTCACTAGTGTGGGTTCCCAAGCGCAGGAGAAAGGGGTGGGCCATGGCGACGCTACTGCGGGGAGGGTTCTCGAACGTGGCCCTTACCTTAGCCCCTGAGCTTTCCGCTGGCCTTGGTTGCCTTCCTTTCGGAGGGTTGCGCTGATGTGCCTCGCGATTCCCGGTCAGGTCGTCGAGATCGTCGATCCCGCCAATCGGCTCGCCAAGGTGGACGTGGCGGGGGTTCGGCGGACGATCAACATCGCTTTGCTGGATCAGGACGGTGGCGGGGCCGAGGTGGGCGATTGGGTTTTGATCCACGTTGGGTTTGCGATGTCGAAGGTCGACGAGGCGGAGGCCAAGGCGACGTTGCGGCTGGTCGAGCAGATGGGCACCGAATACGAAGAAGAGATGCGCGAGCTGGTCGAAAGCGCCATCGAATGAACGACTCGCCGCGGGGCCTTTCCGCTTCTTCTGCGCGTTGCGCGGACGAGGGGCATTGCATCTCCTGCTCCGACGAGGGGGTGCCGATGCGGGTGCTCTCGATTTCGGACGACGGTTTGGCTCTTTGCATCCCTGACGAAGATTCGGGCAGCGAACCTGCAGACGAGCCGGTCGAAGTACAGATCGATCTCGTGTCTCCCGTGATGCCGGGCGACGAGCTTCTCGTGCATGCTGGCGTGGCGCTCTTACGGCTTGGGGGCGGATCGGTTCGATCGGAGGCGGTCGCGTGAAATTCGTCGACGAATATCGCAATGCCGATCTGGGGCGCGCGCTGTCGGCGCAGATTCGCGCGATCGTCGAGCCCGGCCGGCAGTACAAGGTGATGGAAGTTTGCGGCGGCCACACCCACACCATCTATAAGTACGGCGTCGACGATCTCCTCCCGGAGAACGTCGAGCTGGTCCACGGCCCGGGCTGTCCGGTGTGCGTGATTCCGATGGGCCGGGTGGACGACGGCATCGCGGTGGCGAAAGTGCCGGGAGTGATCTTCACCTGCTTCGGCGACATGATGCGCGTCCCCGGTTCGTTGGGGACCCTCCTCGAAGCGAAGGCCGCCGGGGCCGACGTGCGGATGGTGTATTCGCCGCTCGATGCCCTGCGGATCGCCAAGCAGAACCCGGACCGCGACGTCGTCTTCTTCGCGATCGGCTTCGAGACCACCGCCCCTTCGACCGCGCTGACATTGATGCGCGCGAAGGCCGAGGGTGTCCGCAATTTTTTCTGCTTCTGTAACCACGTCACCATCGTTCCGCCGCTGCGCGCGCTGCTCGAATCGCCCGACCTGCGGCTGGACGGATTCATCGGCCCGGGCCACGTCTCGACCGTGGTGGGCGCTCTGCCGTTCGAGTTCATCCCCAAGGATTACGGCAAGCCGGTCGCGATCTCGGGCTTCGAGCCGCTCGACCTGCTGCAATCGGTCTACATGGTGCTGCTCCAGCTCGCCGAGGGACGTTGCGAGGTCGAAAACCAATACGCCCGCGTGGTGCCCTATGGCGGCAACGAGCGCGCGCTCCAAGTGATCTCCGAGGTGTTCGAGCTGCGGCCGCATTTCGAATGGCGCGGCCTGGGCTTCATCTCCCATAGCGGTTTGAAGTTGAGCCGGGCCTACGCCGCGTTCGACGCCGAGTTGCGCTACGAGGTTCCCGGCATTCGCGTCGCCGATCCGAAGGCCTGCCAGTGTGGCGAGGTGCTCAAAGGGGTGATCAAGCCCTGGGAGTGCAAAGTGTTCGGCACCGCCTGCACGCCGGAGACGCCGATCGGGACCTGCATGGTGTCGAGCGAGGGGGCCTGCGCGGCCTATTACAACTACGGGCGCTTCGCCCGCGAGCGGGTGGTCGCATGACGACGCTCGAACCGCCCGTAGATAAATCCATCGGACGATTGGCCGCCAAGTCGACGCTGAAATCCAGCGAAGACGAACGCGAGCTTCGCGTGCTCGACCGGATCGAAACGGCCCGGTCGAAGCCAGCAAGCTTTACCGACGCGCGGATCAACATGTCGCACGGCGCCGGCGGCAAGGCGACCCAGACGTTGATCGAAGGGCTGTTCCTCCCCGCATTCCAATCTTCTGCATTGAACGTCCTTGGCGATGCCGGCCTGGTCACCATCCCCGGGGAGAACGGCGCTCCGGCGACCCGGCTCGCGATGACCACCGACAGCTTCGTGGTGAAGCCGATCCGGTTTCCCGGCGGCTCGATCGGCGAGCTGGCGGTGAACGGCACAGTGAACGACCTCGCGGTGTCCGGGGCCCGGCCGCTCGCGCTCACCCTCTCCCTGGTGCTCGAAGAGGGGCTTTCCTCCGACGAGCTGCGTTTCGAGGTCGAGGCGATCGCCCGGGCCGCGCGGGTCGCGGGAGTGGAGATCGTCGCGGGCGACACCAAGGTGGTCGAGCGGGGTCACGCCGACAAGATGTACATCTGCACCACGGGCGTCGGGCGGATCGATCCGCGGGCCGCGCTTTCGCCGGCCGGATTGCGGCCGGGCGACAAGATCCTCCTCTCGGGACCGATCGGCGGCCATGGCGTCGCGATCATGTTGGCGCGGGGCGAATTCGAGCTGGACGCGGAGGTGGAATCCGACACCCGCTCGCTCTGGCCCGCGGTGGACGCTCTGCTGGACGCCGCTGGGCCGGGCCTTCGCTGTCTGCGCGACGCGACCCGCGGGGGAGTGGCCTCCGTGTTGAACGAGCTGGCGCGCGCCTCGAAAGTCGCGATGGTGGTTCGGGAAGGGGCGGTGCCCGTCCCTCCCGCCGTCGCCGGGGCGTGCGAGATCCTGGGGATCGACCCGATGTACGTCGCGAACGAGGGGACGCTGGTCGCATTCGTCGCTCCGGAGCATGCGGCGGCGGCGCTTGCCGCGCTGCGCGGGGTCGCCGGTTGCGAAGAGGCGGCCGAGATCGGCGAGGTGAAAAGCGATCCCCCCGGGATGGTTTTGGTTGAAACGGCATTCGGAGGAAAACGAGTGATGGATCTGCTGGTCGGAGATCCGTTGCCGCGCATCTGCTAGGCCCACGAGGAGAGGAAAGGAGCGCGTGTATGGCCGATGTCCAGTTTTCACCGCAGCAGAAGAAAACGGAAAGCATCACCGCCCACGTCATCTGGATGACGACGGGCCTCTCGTGCGAAGGAGATTCGGTCGCCCTCACCTCGGCGACCAATCCCAGCCTTGAGGACATCGTCCGGGGCATCATCCCCGGGATGCCGAAAGTCGTGATCCACAACTCGGTGATCGCGTTTGAAAACGGCGCCGAGTTCATCCAGGCCTGGTGGGACGCGGAAGCCGGCAAGCTCGACCCGTTCGTCCTGGTGGTCGAGGGCTCGATTCCGAACGAGAAGATCAAGTCCGAGGGGTATTGGGCGGCGATCGGGGTCAACCCGGAAACCGGCCAGCCGATCACCACCAACGAGTGGGTCGATCGCCTCGCGCCGAAGGCCGCGGCGGTGGTGGCAGTTGGCACCTGCGCCACCTACGGCGGCATCCCGGCGATGAAGAACAACCCGACCGGCGCGATGGGATTGCCCGACTATCTGGGCTGGAATTGGAAATCGAAAGCCGGGCTGCCGGTCGTCTGCATCCCGGGCTGCCCGGCGCAGCCGGACAACATGTCAGAAGTATTGCTCTATCTCGTGCTCCAGCTCGCCGGCATGGCGCCGATGATCGATTTGGACGAAGCGCTCCGGCCGCGTTGGCTGTTCGGCCGGACGGTTCACGAGCAGTGCAACCGGGCGGCGTTTTACGAGCATGGCGACTTCGCCAAGGAGTACGGCACCGATCACCGTTGCCTGGTCAAGCTCGGTTGTAAAGGCCCGGTGGTCAAATGCAACGTGCCGATCCGCGGCTGGCAGAGCGGGGTGGGCGGTTGCCCGAACGTCGGCGGCATCTGCATCGGCTGCACCATGCCGGGCTTCCCCGACAAGTACATGCCGTTCATGGACGCGGACTTCAAGGGATCGGCCTCGTCGTTCGTGGCGCGATTTACCTACGGTCCGTTCCTTCGTTTCTTCCGCAATCAGTCGGTGAAAAACATCGGTGACCGGGAGCCCGCGTGGCGGACTCCGGGGACGAAGCTCGAATCGGGCTACCAGGCCCGCTGGAAATAGCTTCGCCCCATTAGAAGAGTTCAAACCAGCCACAAAGGAGAGCTTGATCCATGGCAACGCTAGAGGCCCCCACCCAGAACATCGTGGTCAAGGAAATGTCCTGGGATCCGATCACCCGGATCGTCGGCAGCTTGGGCATTCATGCCGAGGTCGACTTCACCAACCGCCAGGTGCGGAAGTGTTACAGCACCTCGATGATCTTTCGCGGCTTCGACATTTTCATGAAGGGGATCGATCCGCGCGACGCCCATTTCATCACCAGCCGGATCTGCGGTATCTGCGGCGACAACCACTGCACCTGCTCGTGCTTGAACCAGAACATGGCCTATGGCGTCAAACCGCCGAAGCTCGGCGACTACGCCTTCAACCTCGCCGAGTCGGCGGACTTCATGTTCGATCACGCGATCTTCAACGACTGCATGGCGAACGTCGATTTCTGCGAGCAGATGGTGAAGGACACCAACCCGAGCGTGCTGGCGAAAGCCGAGAAGACCTCGTCGCCGCACGGCGACATCCACGGCTTCAAGACGATCGCCGACATCATGCGGGCGCTCAATCCGTTTACCGGGGCGTTCTATCTGGAGACCCTGAACGTCGCCCGCTATACCCGCGAGATGTACTGCCTGCTGGGGGGACGGCACACCCACCCCTCGACGATCATGCCGGGCGGTTGCAGCGCCGACATCACCCACCAGACCCTCACTGATTATTATGTCCGGCTGATGCGCTATATCGACTATTGCAAGCGCACGGTGCCGATGCACGATGACCTCTACGACTTCTTCTACGAGGCGCTGCCCGGTTACGAGAAGGTCGGCTATCGCGAGACCGATCTGGTTTGCTGGGGCGCGTTCGACGACCCCAACTATGTCGACTACACCTACAAGAACATGACCGAATGGGGCCGGCGGCGCTTCATCACGCCGGGCGTGGTGATCGGCGGCGAGCTGATCTCGACCGACCTGGTCGAAATCAATTTGATGATCCGCATTCTTCTCGGCAGCTCGTTCTTCGACAGCTGGGAAGGCGAGAACACGTTCGTCACCCACGATCCGCTTGGCAATCCCGTGCACAAGAACCACCCGTGGAACAAAGTCACCCTGCCCAAGCCGCAAAAGCGCGACTGGGCGAGCAAGTACAGCTGGGTCGTCTCGCCGCGCATTTTCGATCAGCGCACCGGCCGCCACGTCGCCTGCGACACGGGCGGCGGACCGTTCGCCCGTCAGTGGGTGACGGCGAAAGCCGGCATCGTCGATCTGGGGTATTTGAAAGCCACGGGGCACAGCATCAAGATGGTCCTGCCGCGCACCGCGAGCCTGCCCGAGATGGAGCTGGAGTGGAAGATTCCGCAGTGGAGCAACGCAATCGAGCGCGATCGGGCCCGCTCCTACCATCAGGCGTATTCGGCGCTGGTCGGGCTGTACAACCTCGAAAAGGCGCTGGTCGAAGTACGGGGCGGACGGACCAAGAGCTGGAACGACTTCAAGGTGCCGGAAGAAGCCGTGAGCGTCGGTTTCCACGAGGCAGCGCGCGGCGTCCTCTCGCACCACATGGTGATCAAGGACGGCAAGATCGCCAACTACCAGCCCTATCCGCCGACCCCCTGGAACGCCAATCCGCGCGACGTTCACGGCACCCCGGGACCTTACGAAGACGCGGTGCAGAACACCCCGATCTTCGAGGAAAACGGCCCCGAGAACTTCAAGGGAATCGACATCATGCGCGCGGTGCGCAGCTTCGATCCCTGCCTGCCCTGCGGCGTCCACCTGTACGACGGCAAGGGGTTCATTCGGAAGGTCCAGCACACGCCCACGGGTCTGAGTTGAAGCGGATGGCAGAGATAGCTGGAATGGCCGGCTGCGCGCGGAGGTGCATGGGGTGAGCCAAGGGATGAACGAAACCGGGGCGGGTTCCGCTCGGCCGGAGGCGGTGGTCGAGCGGGTGCAGGATCTGATCGCACGGATCGAAGGGATCGAAGACCCTCGGGCGCGAGAGATCGCGTCCGAGCTCGCTGCGGCGATGGTCGATCTTTACGGCGTAGGACTGTCACGGATTTTTGCCGCCCTCGACGGGGGCGGCGCTTCGGGTCATGCGATTCGCGACCGTCTGGTAGAGGATGGCGTCGTCGGGAGCTTGTTGTTGATTCACGATCTCTATCCAGTGCCGCTCGAGACCCGAGTCCTGGAGGCGCTCGACAAGGTACGTCCCTACATGGAGTCGCACGGCGGTAACGTCGAGGTCTTGAGCCTCGACGGCGGCGTGGCGAGGCTCCGGCTGCACGGCAGCTGTCATGGCTGCCCTTCTTCGGCCGCAACGCTCGAAGGCTTGATCCGGCAGGCCCTGCTGGAGACGGCGCCCGACCTTCTGGGGCTTGAGGTCGAAGGGGTGGTCGGGGCCCCCGGGGTCCCCGACATCACCGATATCGGCTATCCGTCGACGGCTCCGAGCGACAGCCTGTTACCCGTCTTTCCATCGATGGAGTCGGCGGCCACCTACCTTTCCTGCACTCCGCAGCTGGGGACCCCCTGATGCCCGATCTCGCCGAGAACGGCGGTCCCTCCGGCGGCGGCCGGGCCTCGCTCGTCTCCGGCCTGCGCCGCCTGGCGGCGACCCGGCCGGGCGGACCGGCGAACCCCGCCGCGGCGACCGCCGAGCTGTGCGACTTCTGCCGCACCGGCCTGCCCTCGGAGCACCCGCATCTGCTCGACGTCCAGGAGCGGCGCATCCTCTGCGTCTGCCAGACCTGCACGGTGCGCCGATCCGGCGAGGCGCGCTACGTGCCGGTCGGCCGGCGTTTGTGGCGTCTCACGGGATTCAAGCTGCCGGAGGAGATCTGGGCGCGCTTTCAGATCCCCGTGGGGCTCGCGTTCTTCTTCTTGAGCAGCGCGGCGGACCAGGTGATCGCGCTCTACCCGAGCCCCTTGGGCGCCACCGAATCCCAGCTCGACCTCGAAGCCTGGGAGGATCTGCGCCGCGAGAACATGGTGCTGGCCAGTTTAGAGGCCGACGCGGAGGCCCTGTTGGTGCGGAAAAACAACGCGGATTACGAGGTCTATCTCGCGCCGATCGACGAGTGCTACCGGCTGGTCGGACTGCTCAAGACGACCTGGCGGGGGATCAGCGGGGGAGCGCTCGCGGAGGCGGGAATCGAAGCCTACTTCGCCGAGCTGCGATCGCGGGCGAAGGCGGCATGATCGCGATGCCGGGCACCGCGGAATCGAACGGAACGCCCGAGTCCGGCGACTCGGCAAACTCAGGAGATCGGCTTGCGCAAAAGACCACCCCGCCCCGCCCGGTTTTCGAAATCGTCGCCGCCCTACCCGTCCCCTATGCCGTGGCGCCGACCCTCGCGTTCACCCTGCGGGTCCGCGACTTGGCGGAGCGTTCGGTTTACACGATCGCGCTCACGACCCAAATAAACATCGAGCCGGCGCGCCGGGCCTACGACGACGCGACGCGCGAAAGTCTAGTCGAGCTGTTCGGCGCGCCGGAGCGCTGGGGCTCGACCGCGAGGAGCCTCCCCTGGATTAAGCGCGACGTCCTGGTGCCGAGCTTCCGCGGCGAAACGACGTTTGAGGTCCAGATCGCCTGCGGCTACGACCTGGAGATCGCGGCGGAAAAATATTTCTACTCGATGCCGGACGGCGAGGTGCCGCTTTCCTTCCTGTTCAACGGCACGATCTTCTACCAGGGAGACGACGGCCGGCTCCAGATGGTGCAGATCCCGTGGGAATGCATCGCCGCGTTCCGCCTGCCCGTCGCGACCTGGAGGTCGATGATGGGTTCCTACTACGGCGACGCCGCCTGGGTCCGACTCGGCGCGGAAACGCTCGACCGGCTGGGCCAATGGAAGGCCCGGCGCGGCCTGCGCACTTTTGACGATTGCGTCGCCGCGCTGCTCGCGGAGTCCCCCGAGATCCCCGAGGCCGGTGGAGACCCGCGCGATGGATAGGTCAGCCGATCAGATGGATAAGGCAGCCGATCCGCTCGAACGTCTGGTCGCCTCGCTGCTCCACGAGGGGTACGCGCTCTACCCCTACACGCCGGGGGCGACCAAGAACTCGACCCCGACGCCGTTCGGCATCCTTTATCCTCCGGCCTACGCCGTGCGCGAGCGGACGACGTTCGATCACCTGCAGATCGAGTGCATCCTCGTGGCGCCGGCCGACGCGCCGGTCGAAGCGAACGCGCTCTTCCTTCAGGCTTCCGGCCCGCGGCACCAAGCGGTCGAGCGGCGGATCGACTTGGCCCCGACGCCGGTCGCCGAGATCGCGGCCAAGGCGGTCGAGCGCACGTTTGTCGGTCCTTCCGAATCGGACGCGGGCGTCACCGGCCGGGTGGTCCTCTCGGCGGTTCTCCTGGCTCCCACCCCCGGATTCGAATCCGGGATCTGGCGCCTCAACCTGCGGATCGAGAACACGACCGCCCTTTCCGACCTGGAGGCCGTGGCGTTCGATCGCGCGGCCGCGCTACGCCGAAGCTTTCTTTCCACCCACGCGCTTCTGCGCATAGGGGTGCGCACAGGGGGAGGAGGACGGTTCATCTCGCCGGTCGAGCGCGAGGGAGAATTCGCCCCGGACATCGCCGCCTGTCGAAACGTCAACACCTGGCCGGTGCTTGGCACCCCGGAAGACGACGCGATCCTCGGCGCCGCGATCTTTCTGCCCGATCATCCGCAGATGGCGCCCGAGAGCCACCTGAATCTGTTCGACAATACCGAGATCGAAGAGGCGCTCCTTCTCCACGTCCATGCGCTCTCGGACGGCGAGCGCGAGGCGATCTCCGAGCAGGACCCGGCGGTGCGCGAGATGATCGCCCGGGCACTCGCGACCGGCCCGGCGGAGATCCTGTCGCTCCACGGCCGGATGACGCTCAAGGATCCGGAGCCCGGAGCGGTCCTGAACGAATCTTCGGCCGGGCCGCCGATCGGTTTCCCGTTCCAAGACGAGATCCCGGGCGAGCAGCGGATCGAAGTCGAAGGCGTCGTCTACCTCCGCGGCGGCAAGGTGATCCTCCGCCCGGGCGAGAAGGGGAACCCGCACGACAAAATGCTCCACGGCCGGATCGCGACGCTCGAACGGATCTTCATCGGCTACGATGACCGGGTCTATCTGGGGATCACGGTCGACGACGATCCCGGCCAGGATCTCCTGCGCGAGAGCGGCCGATATCTGTATTTCTTCGTCCACGAAGTGGAGGTTCTGTGAATCGTCCACAGCAAATTCTGGTCGCGGGAGTGGGCAATGCCTGGCTGCGCGACGACGGTTTCGGCGGCCGGGTGGTCGAGCGGCTGCAGAAGCTCGCTCTGCCGGAAGGGGTGACGGTCGCCGATTTCGGCACCGGCGGGCTGGACCTCGCCTACGAGGTGATGCGGGGTTACGACGCCCTGGTGCTGGTCGACGCGAGCCAGCAGGGGCACGAGCCGGGCACCCTTTATCTGATCGAGCCCGAAGAGTCCTCGGTGCCGGGGGCAATCGAAAACGGCGACGTGCTCAATCCGCACGGCATGGACCCGGCGACGGTGCTGCGATTCCTAAAGGCGGTGAACGGCTGGCCGGGCAAAGTCGTGATCGTCGCCTGCGAGCCGCACGAGGTCGAGGAGATGGGGCTGGGCTTGAGCCCGGCGGTCGAAGGGGCGCTCGACGGGGCGGTCCAGCTCGTCTTGAAGACGGTCGACGATCTGCTCGCGGTCCCCGCCGGCCCGGCGTGAAGGAAGGCGTGAAGGAAGGCGCGAAGGAACACGCCGAGGAAGGCCCCACGAGCGCCGCTGCGCGATTGGACGAAATCCTTAACCGGCGCACGGCGGTGAACGCCGAATTCTTCGCCGCCTCGGCGGAATCGATCGCCCGCCTGTGCCACGCGATGGCGGAGCGCTTCGCGCGCGGCGGCCGGCTGGTGGCGCTCGCGGCGAGCCCCCAGGCGCGTTCCGACGCGCGCCACGTGGCGGTCGAATTCGTCCATCCGGTAATCGTCGGGAAAAGGGCGCTCCCCGCGATCGGCCTCGCCGCCGAAGCGGGGGAGCTGGCGCTCGTGGCCGACCTGGCGGCGCGGCCGGACGACATGGCGATCGTTTTCAGTGAGCCGGTCTTGGCTGACAAGGAACGGACGAACTGGGTCGAGCTGATCGCCGCCCTGCGCGCCCGCGGCTGCCTGACCCTCGCCTTCGAGCCGTTCGGCGCGGAGTGGGAGTATCTCCCGCCCACGGCCGACCCCTTCGTCCGACAGGAGCTGGTCGAGACCCTCTACCACCTGCTGTGGGAGTCCATACACGTCTTCTTCGAGCATCGTGGCCTGCTCGAAGGCCGGGCGAGCCAGCCGGTTCACGATTCCGGCGCCTCGCGATTCCTCTATCCCTTTCTGGGGCAAACCGAGCGCGATCTCGATGGCGTACTGGCCGACATCGCCCGCTCGGTGGTGATGAAAGCCGAGGAGGTCGGCGCGCTCCGACAGCGCACCCTTTCGGAGAGCGCCGAACCCTTGCAGGCAGCGGCGCGCAAAATCCGCGAGCGGCTCGACGCGGGGGGCACGCTGCTCGCGTTCGGCAACGGCGGGTCGGCGACCGACGCGATGGACCTGGTGGCCGACTTCCGCGCCGCGCCGCAAGGCTGGCCGGCCCGGCGGGCGCTCGATTTGACCGAAGACGCTTCGATTCTGACCGCACTCGCCAACGACATCGGCCCGGACGTCCTGTTCTCGCGCCAGATCATCGCCTACGGCCAGCGGGGCGACGTGGCGGTGGCGCTGTCGACCAGCGGCGGATCGCGCAACGTCATTGAGGCGCTCGGCGAGGCGCGCCGCCGGGGGCTGGTGACGGTCGCGTTCGTCGGCTACGACGGAGGGCGGATCGCGGAGGAACAACTGGCGGATTTCGTCATCGTCACCCCCTCGCAATACGTCCCGCGCATTCAAGAGGCTCAGGCGAGCGCGTACCACGCGCTGCGCGAGCTGGTGGAGATGGGGTAGGCCTGAGGCGACTTTGGAGTGCGCCGACGCGTCGGCGCTTCTTTCGCGGCGATGTGTCGCCCGTCCCCACTCACGCGACATCCGATATCTTTTGTTATCACTTCTTTCGCACCATGAACACTGTAAACAAATTCGGCCTCAGGTTTGCGATACCTTTTGTTGTCACATTTCCCGCGCCCTCCATGAACACTGTAAACAAACCCGACTTCAGGCTTGCGATACCTTTTGTTGTCACACTTTTATTTGGCCATTTGTCTATCTTTGTTGGATTGGACGTGCTATAACCCGGATGCTCTAGTACGCCGTATCCGGACCCAAGGAGGCGCGCACCCATGGCGACAAAGTCTCATCTCCTCTGCTGCCTTCTCTTACTTCTCTTGTCGCCGAGCTCTCTGTCCGGCGAGACCGCAACACCCAGCCCCCTTGTCGGAAGGTGGGAAGGCGCGATTCTTGTTCGACCGGCTGAGCTCGAAGTTGGCTTGGAACTCGATCTCGTGGAGAAGGATAAGGAACTCTCCGGAACCATCGCTTTCCCAACCCAGGGCGGCCCGAGCCATGCTCTCTCAGCCGTCGATCTCCGCGAGTCCGCCGTTCAGATCGTCTACAAGGATGCGAACAATGACGCGTCCGTTTTCAACGGTGTCTTGTCCGCGGATCTCAAGGAGATTAGCGGCACGGTTCTCGACGGGGGAAAGACGATTCGATTCGCGTTGCGAAGAGTCACGAACCCAGCTGCTTTCCTCCCTCTCACCCTGCTCTCAGCCGATGGATCAGAGCTCCGATCTCGCTTCACGGAAGACCTCGGAAGCGTCCGAGTCCTCCTGATCCTCTCTCCCACTTGCCCTTACTGTCGCAACATGGCTCGCTTGGTTCGAGAGTATGTCTTAGACCGAATCCAAAATCCTGCGCTCAAATTCCTGGTCGTTTGGGAAGAGATCACGTCGAACGACAGAAGAGCCGAAGCCGAAGATGCCAGCCATCTCCTGAACGGACCCCGTGTGACCAACTACTGGGCGGAACACCGCTTCACCGGACGCAGCTTCCAGGGTGCGCTTGGCACCAAGACCATGCCGCCTTGGGATGTCGTGCTTGTGTTCGGCCCGAGCGGTGCCTGGCCGGCCAACGCGCCCGCGCCATCCCCTGACTACTTCATGCACAACCTCAAGGGCGAGGAGCTGCCCGCCGATCGAAAGTTCAATGTTGAGAAACTGGCAGAAGAGATCGAGTCGAGGCTTAAGCTGAGCGACGGGGAAGCCGCTCACAACGCCCCAGTATCCCCACCCAATGACTAGCGTCTTGGTCGTTCCAGGCGACGGCTGCCTGGGCGACCTTGGGGAAGGGGCGGCGGTTCACGGTGAAAAATCGAACCCGAAAGGAGGTGAAAGCAATGAAAAACGAGATCTTCGCAGTCGAGATCAAGCTCGATTCCAAGGTGAACGTCATCTGCACTTGCTGTGCAGGACAGTGCTAGATCGCAGTCTTTCATACGCCGTTCTGAGAAGGAGTTGACACCGTGAACTCGCTGCCCCTTCCCGTTGATGTTAGATGGCATCGCCATTCTCCGCAACCTCGACCGACGACGTAACCAGGGGACCCGACTCAAATGTTCGGCTCTATCCGTCTCGCTGTGCATCGAATCCTGCAAGAGAAGCGGCGCAGCGCTCTCAACGCCGGCCTGATGGCGATCGGCATCGGAGCGGCCACCACCGCATTCGGCGTTCTCGATGCGGTCTTGTTGCAGCCTCTCCCGTACCTCGAGCCCGAGTCCCTGGTCGCGGTATCCAGTGCCAGCCCACAGAGGGGGATCGCGGATGCCAACGTCTCGATGGGTGACTTCGTCTATTGGCGGGAACGGTCGCGTTCTTTGCAGGCCGTCGCGGCATTGGGCTACGCCGAGCTTGTCCTCACGGGCGCAGGCGAACCCGAACGAGTTCCGACCGCTGCAGTCTCTTGGAACTTCTTGAGCACGCTCGGCGTACGTCCCGTCCTAGGGCGAAACTTCCTGCCCGAGGAAGAGACTCCTGGCCGCGATCAAGTCGTCTTGCTGAGCCACGACTTCTGGAAGCGGCGATTTGGTGGCGACCAAGCCATCGTAGGCAGCAACCTCATTCTGAGTGGATACACCTTTGAGGTTGTTGGAGTCTTGCCTGCCGGTTTCTCCCCGTATGGCCTCCCCGTCGACTTCTGGTCGCCCATGTCGATCGATCACGATCATCTCGTCCGCCAGCGCCGAGGCATCGGTGTCATCGGCCGCTTGCGTCCTGGGGTGACCCTTTCGGCGGTTCAAGAGGAAATGAAGATCCTATCGTCAAATCTCGAGAGCCAGTTTCCGGACACCAATTCGGGATGGAGCGCCGTCGTGACGCCCTTGAAACGCAAAGTGATTGGAGACAGCAGAGCCACGGTCCTGATCATGTTCATCGCGGCGCTCGCCGTTCTCCTACTCGCGGTCGGTAACATGGCGAACCTAATGCTCACAGACTCTCTCGGTCGGCGCCATGAAGTAATGATTCGGCAGGCTCTGGGAGCCCGGCGATTCGACGTCGCCAAACCCCAGTTGTTCGAGAACCTCCTCCTCGCTGCCTGCGGCAGCGGCGCGGGGCTTTTTCTCGCAAAAATCGATCTCGCTGTGATCGCCTCTCAGAACTCTTTGCAAGTGCCTCGTCTGCGTGATGCGCACGTTGGACCCGAAGCGCTCGTTTTTGCTCTCGGTCTGACGTTCGGAATCGCCTTCGCTCTTGGCTTAATCCCTACGCTCTTCGTCGAACGAGGTGCAGCCAAAGCATTGCGCTCTCAGGGAGCCTCGACAGGTGAACGAGCCGCGGCGGGAGTGGTCGTTGCGGAGATAACTCTAGCTTATGTTCTGCTGGTAAGCGCGGTTCTCCTGACGCGTACTTTTCGCGAGATATCGAATATCGATCCCGGTTTTCAGGCGAAAAATCTCGTTGTGCTGAACATCTCGCTGCCAATGAACAAATACGTGGATGACGAGCATCAACTTGCCTTCTTTCACCAAGTGATTGCCAGCCTTCGCCAAATGCCCCAAGTTGAGGGCGCTGCAGCGAGCTCCAATGTGCCCCTCAATCGCGCCGCACTCAATATCGATGTCCCTGTCAGTCCCTCTCAGGCTCAGTCGAACACGGAGCGCGACGAGAGGGCGGCTCTGCGCCTGATCACTCCTGAACTGTTTACCACGATGAAAATCGCGATGAAGGCGGGCCGAGACTTTACCGAGCTCGACAATCTCACAGCGAAGCGCGTGGCGATTGTCAACGACGTCTTGGCCAAAAGACTCTGGCCCACGAAATCGGCGGTCGGCGAGCCCATTCGGTTGTCTTACGAGGGAGAGGCCGACTATGAGGTCGTGGGGGTCGTCAGCAACGTCAGGCGGGGGGCGGCAGAACGCGACGTCGTACCCGAAGTCTTTCTGAGTTACAGCCAACATCCTCAGTTCTTCGCGAGCCTGGTCGTCAGGGTGCGCGGCGGCACCGAGGCCTCGATCGGAGCTCTTAAGTCAGCCGTCTGGGCAGTGGACCGTGATCAGGACATGACGGTCAAGACGATGGAAGGACTGGTCGCTGACGAGCGCTCGCCAAGAAGCTTCCTAGTCAACCAGCTCGCAGTCCTATCGACTGTCGCACTGTTGATCGCGGCGCTGGGCATCTTCAGCGTCATCTCCTACGCCGCGCAAAAGCAGCGCTTTGCGCTTGGCATTCGTATTGCGCTCGGGGCTACAAGAGGGAGTGTTCTCAGAGCCCTGCTCTCAAGAATCCTACGCCTCGCGTCCGCAGGACTGGTTCTCGGAATGGTCCTCGCGTACTTCGTCGCCCACCTACTCGCACGGGCCTTCTTTCAGCTGAAGGAAGTAGATCCCTGGTCGCTCTCCGTCGCGCTCGTGGTGCTGGCGGTCGCTGCCCTGGCAGGAAGCTACCTCCCCGTGCGTAGCGCCCTCAGGACCGACCCGCTTCTCGTCCTTCGGAAAGCCTAGAAGGCCCATCAATGCTCCTGCCAGGTCAAGAATTCTCGGAACGAAGTACTCGCCGTCATCGAGAGAGAAACCAACAGACTCGCGAGACCGCAGAGTATGTAGATCTTCGGAATTCCGCCGTGAGAGAGGTCCCCGAGCACACCCCCTGCGGCCATTCCCAGCGGAGAGACAGCGCGACTCATCGCAATCAAAAGGCTCATCACGCGGCCCCGCAGCTCGCTCGGGGTGGACGCCTGAAAAAGTGTGATCACGGTCACATTCACCAGGCCGCTGGTCACGCCTACCCCGAACAGAACCACGATCGCGCCAGGTACCGATTGCAACCACCCGAGCAGTACAAAGAGGAGCGAAGTCGCGAGAAGGCACGCGATCGTGACGAGTCCGCGGCGTCGGCCCGTCAAGCCGAGAGCCCCAGGCAGTGCCGAACCGAGCAGGCCGCCGATTGCAAAGGCGGCCATCAAATATCCGTAGAAATCAATCCGCGCAGAGAGCGTCTCCTCAACATAGAACGGCAGGAGCACAAAGATCGGCATGAAGAAGAAGTTCAGCGATGCCGAGGTCCAAAGGTACTTCCACATCCCCGGCCTCGATCGCACATAGCGGAGTCCCTCGCGGGTCGCCTCGAGATAGTTCCTCAGCACCTGGGCCGAGGCCGCGGGAGCGCGCAAGGAAGGGACTGGAAACTTTGTCAAGGTAACGCTGAATGCGGAGACAAGAAACGTGATCCCATCAAGGGCGCAAAGCACAGGCGCGCCCAAGATTCGATAAAGAGAACCGGCTCCCGCTTGCCCCACGAACACCACCAGTCGCGACGAGACCTGATTGAAGGAAGCTGCCCCCGCGATTCGTGCTTTGGGGACAAGATCTGGGATGGTCGCTGAGATCGCGGGCGCAAAGGCAGCATTGACGACCGAATTGAATACCGCCACCACGAAGAAAAGGAGAACCAACCATGACTTAGGACCGTGCCAAAGAAAAAGCACTGCCGAAAGCAATATCAAGTCGAGCCCGCGAGCGAGGTCGGCGACGAGCAGGATCTGACGCCTGGAGTGGCGATCGGCCAGCGCTCCCGCGAAGGGACCAACGAGCAGGGCGGGCAAGGAGGAGAGCATCATGAGCAGACCCACAACACTAGCGGAACCGGTCGCTTCCTTGATCCAGAACATCATCACCACCAGGAAAGCTTGATCGCCGACCTGGCTCACGACTTGACCTGACCAAAGGGTAAGAAAGTTTACATTGAGCAGGCGAGTTGGCGAGTCGGGCGCACGATCGCTCATGAAAGTGAATATGTCTGGGAGGAGAGTCAATGTCAAGCGAGACAAACGCGCACGAAAAACTCTCTAAGAGGAGGTTTGCGATGAAAAAAATCGTTCTTGCCTCGGTGCTCGCTTTCGCCGCACCAACGCTGCTCGCAGCTGCCACTCCACCGATCGAATCTGCCGGCGACGTCAGACTTGTCCGCGTGAACTGTGCACGCGGGGAGACCGTTGGCCGAGCCATCCAGCAGACGGACGAAGCCAAGAGGGCCGAAATTCACTTCGTTGGTACCTGCCAAGAAGACACCTTGATCGAGCGTGATGACCTGACGATCTCGGGCGAGGGCTCCGGCTCCATCTTGGTTGGCTTGATGGATGTTCGCGCCTCGCAACGCATTACTCTGCGAAACTTCAAGGTTATCGGAGTTCCAGGAGCCCCCTTCGACACCAACAAAGGGGGAATCAACATCATCGAGGGCTCATCGGTGACCGTCCTGAATGTTCGTATCGAAAACATCAAGGCGCGCGCACTGCAAGTCAACGAATCGACCGCGCGACTCAAGGACATCAGCATCGACAAAGCACAGGCGGGCGCGTTCGTTTTCAGAGCGTCCCAGCTTGCTCTCGAGGGGAGCCTCACTGCCACAAATAGCGTTTTCGGCATGAGCTTTCTCTACTCGGGTGCAGCCGCGAAAAGCGCGGACATCACTCTGAACAACAATCTCTTTGGACTGCTGGTCCAAGTCAACGGCTCGTTGGAACATGTTACCGGCCATCTCGCCGCGAACAACAACTTCATCGGCATCGTTCTCGCGGGCCATGGTGCATTGGCGTACGGGAGCCACATCAAAGTGAAAGGGAATACTGGGTACGGTATCTTTCTCGACGAAGGCTCTAGCCTGACGCCCCTGATTGGAGCGCCCGAAGGGCCTACGCTGGTCATCACGGATAACCCGAGCGTTGGTATTACGGTCGAGAGAGGCTCGACGTGCGAGCTCGCTGGTTTGGGAACCATCAGACGCAACGGCGTCGGCGTGCAGGTCGATAATAGCGTCCTTCGAATGGCGGATACGGTGGTCAGCGGCAACGCGACGAACCTCAAACTGGCCTTTGGCGCCAAGGCGGAGTTCCTGGGCAACGCGAACAACGTGGCGACCCCGATCGAATGTGATGCCACGGTTCTCACCCGCGGCAGCCTGGCTTGCGGTCCGCCTTGATCCGTTCACCGCGAGTCGATCGAGGCCGTCAGCAGGGAGAAGAAGACCATGAGGGAGCTGGAGTTGACGACGACGCGGCGACGGGTGCTTGGAGCCGCAGTGGCGAGAATCTTGCCGTCCGACGATGGCCCCGGCGCTCGCGAGACGGGGGTCGCCGAATACATCGTTGGCGCGCTCGCCGAGCGGATGAATCGTCATAACATTCCGCTTTTCGAGCGCGGGCTCGACTTTCTCGAGGTCCTCGCGCAAGGAAGGGCGAGCAGGGAGTTTTGTTCTTGCTCGCCATCGCAGCAGGACGAGATCCTGCGCGAGGCTCAAGAGTTCCCCAACAACGACGCGCGGCGATTTTTCGCGCAGTTGGTCCTTCTCTCTTTGGAGGGCTTCTTGTGCGACCCTCAACATGGTGGCAACCAGGGCCACTTGGGATGGCGCTACCTCGGCCTCTCGCCTGAGGGAGTCCAACTCGGCAACTGCACCAAGGAGCCGTCATGGAGGACGTGATCATCATTGGCAGCGGTGCCGGGGGTGGGCCGTTGGCTCTGACTTTGTCGCTCGCAGGTTTTCGCACCCTGGTTCTCGAGAAGGGTCCCGAGGTGGAACGCGCGCAGTTTCCTCACGACGAGCTGGCAGGAACCTGGAGAAGCGCCTTGCTCCCTTCTTTGGGCGAGGAGCCGCACGTAATCGTACGAGACGGTTTCGCCGCTCCACGGCACGGCAGCGTCGGTTGGGTGGCCTGCTGCGTCGGGGGCGGCACCGTTCACATGGGGGCCTATTTTGGCCGCTTTCAGGCGGACGACTTTCGGATGAGAAGCCGCTTTGGCGACTATGAGCAGCTCGCGGACTGGCCCTACGGCTACGACGACCTCGAGCCTTACTATTGCCGCGCGGAGTGGGAGATTGGCGTCGCAGGCGAAGCAGATGCCAACCCCTTCGAGGGGCGGCGATCACGCCCCTACCCGATGCCCCCTCTCGACTCCAACCCTCTGGCAGGCTTTCTCGATCAGGCCTGCGCTCGCCACGGCCTGCACCCTTTTCCGACGCCGCGAGGCGTCAACTCTGTTCCTTATCAAGGTCGGCCCGCCTGTTCGTACTGCCACTTCTGTGCGGGGTATGGGTGCCGAACGGGTGCCAAGGGTTCGACTCAGGAGACTCTCTTGGCCAGGGCTCGTCAAACAGGAAACTGCACGGTTCTGCCCCTGGCCAGGGTGCGAGAGATCTTGGTAGACCGATACGGTTGGGCGAAGGGGTGTATATATCTCGATGCCGAAGGTTGCGAGCAGGAAGTACAGTCGCGAGTCGTTTGCGTCTGCTGTTCGGCCGTCGAGTCCGCGCGCCTCCTTTTGCTATCGAAGTCGCCGCAGTTTCCCAAGGGCCTGGCGAATCAAACGGGGCTGGTTGGCCAAAACCTTCAGTTTCAGTCGACTTCGTCAGGCCAGGCGAAATTTTTCCGCGGGAAGCATCCGACGGAGATGTTCTCGCATCAGAACCCTTTTGTCGGGCGTGCTCTCATGGACTACTACTTTCTCCCCGACGGTGTTTCCGACTTGCCGAAGGGCGGCATGATGGTCTTTCGTCACGCAGGATTGGGACCAATCCTGCGGTCGATTCTCCTCGCGCAGCAAGGCGGCAAGACGCAGTGGGGTATGCCGCTCAAGACCCATCTCCACGAGTTTTTTCACGAGGTGCATCCAATCGAGATCGAGCTTTACCACGATTTCATTCCCAACGCAGGGACCTATGTGGAACTCGATCCTGAGGTCTGCGACAAGTGGGGTTTACCCGTGGCGCGGATCAACATCCAGACCCCTGATCACCACGCTCGGGCGGGTGGTTGGGTGGTCGATCGTGGTCTGGACGTGATGACGACCCTCGGGGCGGACGAGGTCAATCGCCTCTTCATCGGGGAAGTCGCTGGTTTCTTGGTCCACGGCACGTGCCGTGCCGGAAGGGACCCGCGGACTTCGGTGCTGAACGAATACTGCCAGTCCCACGAGGTACCCAACCTGTTCGTCGTGGACGGCAGCTTCATGCCCACGTCGGGAGGCGTTCCGCCGACACTCACCATTCTGGCCAATAGCTTTCGAACGGCGGACTTCATCGTCGCGGAGGCGAAGCGAGGGAGATTTCGATTGTGACTTCTACCCGATCTCGAAGAAGGCCTCTGCTTTCTGGGATAGAGCGAACGGGCCCAACCCTATCGCCCCGGAGTCCACGGCGCGCCCGCCGCAGCGAAAGCTTCTTCCAAACGCGCGAGGTCGCCCGCGATCAGAGCTTTCAAGTCGGGCTCCAGGGTGGCCAGCCCCGCCTCGGCGATTTCGATATCGCGCGCTTGAGTGGCCGTCGGCATCTGCCGCGTCTCCCAATGTCCGTCCTTCACGCCCGAGACGCGGTCGCCGATCGACGGGGTGTCCGATTCGTTGAGTTTTTGGCGCGCCGGGTCGCCTAAGAGCCGCAGGCCGATCTCGGCGACGGCGCGGCTCACCGCGTCCAGCTGGGCATAGAGGGCAGGGTCCGCCTTGGGCGTTTCGGCCAACGTGGCCCGCATGTGCTTGAGCTGGTCCTTCAGCTCATCCAGCTTGGCCGAGGCGGACGACACCCTGCGCAGCGCCTCCGCCGTCCTCTCCTGGAAAGCGGCGACCGCCTGCGGGTCGGTGCCGGGGGCGAGGTTCGCGACCGGCTTTACCTCGAACGATTGGGGTGTCGCGAGCGAACGGACGCCGCTCGCCGACACGATCATCAGCTCGGCCGTGTAGCGCCCGGGGGCGACCAGCGGCCCTTTCGAGGGCTGGTCAAAGGGCGACTGGAAGGCGGGAGGAACGAGCACGACCGGCTCCGGGTTGGCGCCCCGCAGATCCCAGTTCACTCTTTGAAGCCCAACTTTCGCCGGCCCTTCAATCCATCGCACTCTTTTGCCCGATGCATCCGAAACGACCACGATCACCTTGGGTTTCTGCTCCAGGTCTTCAGAGCGCAGCCGGTCGAAACCGGGAAACGGCGCGTCGGTGGCCTTTTCGGCGAGCGCCTTTTCACCCTTCTGCCGCACCTCGTGTGAGGTCGTCGGCGCCTCGCGCAGGTAATAGGTGAAGAGAGCGCCCTGCGGCGGGTTCGGGGCGGTGAAATCGTCGGTCCCCTGCTCCGGCCGCCCGGGCGCTTGGCCCGGCTGCCAGGGAACGAACCACCAGGCGGTCCGGATAGGGAAGAGCACTCCCTCTCCTTCGAATCCGGAGGCGGTCAGTTGCCGCAGCGGCGTGTAATCGTCGAGCAAGTAGATTCCGCGGCCGAAGCTCGCGCCGACCAAGTCGTCGTCGCGCCGCTGGATTTTCACGTCGCGGAACGGGATCGTCGGCAGGCCGCCCATCTTCGTCCAATGGGTGCCGTGGTCGATCGTGAAGTAGATGCCGAATTCGGTGCCAAGAAAGAAAAGATCGGCCCGGACCTGGTCCTGCTGGATCGCCCAGGCGATCGTCCCCTTTGGCAGGTCGCCCGCCATCGAACGCCACGAGCGGCCGAGGTCGGCGCTCTCGAAAACGTAGGGCGCAAAGTCGCCGGTCTTGTGGTTGTCGGCCACCACGTAGAGGGTGGAACCGTCGGTGACCGACATCTCGATGCGGTTGATGAACGAAAACGCCGGCAACCCTGGAAGGGGGGCGGTACGGCTCCAGCTCTCGCCGCCGTTCGCGGTCACCTGCACCAGGCCGTCGTCCGTGCCTACGCCCAAAACCCCTTCCTTCACCGGCGACTCAGAGATCGCCGTGGTGGTCGCGTACTTGGACATCGCGTTGTTGTCGAACAGGGAATCGACACTCCACACCCGCCCCATGAACTTCTGTTCGTAGCGGTTTCGCCCTTGGGTCAGGTCGCCGCTGATGGGAGTCCAGCTGCTGCCCCGGTCGTCGCTTCGCCACACTCGCTGCGAGGCGTAGTAGATCCGGTTCGGGTGATGCGGGCTCACCAGGATCGGCGAATCCCAACCCCACCGTTCGGACGCGTCGCCGTCGGCGGGCTGGGGCTGAATCCTCAAGCCCTCGTCGTCTCGCCGATTCTTGCGGAAGAGGTTCCCCTCCTGCGACATCAGATACATCAGATCCGGGTCTTCCGGGTCGAACGCGACACCATAGCCATCGGCGCCGAACGGCACGTACCAATCCTGATTGCGAATGCCGTCGCGGTTGAGTGTCCGGGAAGGGCCGAAGAGGGTTCCCAGATCCTGCGCGCCGCCCAAAATGTCGTAGAACGGCTCGCGGTTGTTGAGCGCGATTTTGTAGAACTGAGAGACCGGCAGGTTCGGGAAATGGCGCCAGGCCTCCCCCTCGTCGAAGCTCTCGTAGAGCCCGGCGTCGGTGCCCACCAGCATGTGACGGCCGTTCTTCGGATCGATCCACAGCGCATGGTTGTCGCTATGCTTGTCGTTGCCGGATTCCAAATAGTCCATGGTCTTCCCGCCGTCGCGGGTCACGTGGAGGAAGACGTCCATCTGATAGACCAGATCGGCGTTGCTCGGAGAAGCCTCGATTTCCTGGTAGTAGTGAGGGCCGGTGCCGCCCGAGATGTAATCGGTCCGCTTCTCCCAGCTCTCCCCCCGGTCGCGCGAGCGATAAAAACCTCGCTCCTCTTTGTTCGCCTCGATCGTGGCGTAGACCAACGAGGGATCGGCCGGAGTGACGGCCAAGCCGATCTTTCCCATGTCCCCTTTCGGCAGGCCGCTCGTCACCTGGCGCCAGCTCTTGCCGTTGTCGGTCGATTTCCAGATTCCCGATTTCGGCCCGCCGCCCAAGAACCCCCAAACATGGCGCCGCCGCTCATACGCCGCGGCGTAAACGACATCCGGATTGCCCGGCTCGAGTTCCAAGTCGGTCACCCCAGTGTTCTCGTCGATTTGCAGCACAGCCGACCAGGTGGTGCCGCCGTCGGTGGTTCGATAGACCCCCCGCTCGCCCCCCGCCGACCAGAGCGGCCCTTCGGAGGCCACCAAAACGACGTTGCCGTCGCGAGGGTCCACCAGAATGCGGCCGATGTGCTGCGAAGAGGCCAGCCCCATCCGCTGCCAAGAATGGCCGGCGTCGCGGCTGCGATACACCCCGTCGCCCCAACCGACATGCCGGCCGCTGACGTTTTCGCCCGTCCCCACCCAAACGACATCCGGGTTCGTCGGATCGATCGTGATCACCCCGATCGAGTACGACGCCTGATCGTCAAAAATCGGCGTCCAGGTCACCCCGGCATTGGTGGTCTTCCAAACCCCGCCCGAACCCGCCGCCACGTACCAGATCCCCTGCACCGTCGGATGAACCGCGATATCGGAAATCCGCCCGCTCATGAACCCCGGTCCAAGGCTCCGAAACGGCAGAGAGGAGGCCACCTTGGCGAGCGGGGACTCGGCTGCCTTGGCGGCGGTGGGCAGAGAGTCGGCGGCCTGGGAAGCGAGGGGTGTAAGGAGGGCGGCGAGGGCCAAGAGGAACGTGCGCATGATCGAAGTCCTGTAGTTCGGGGAGGTCCGCGATCGACGTTAGCACGAGCACCGGGCCGGCCGCGGCGACGTGTCGCCGCGCACCACGAGCGGTCGAAGGCCGAGGTCACTTCGCGCAGGCGTTCTTTGATTCCGCGCTTCCTCTTCGAGGCCGCCGACGCGTCGGCGACCGGAAAGCGGCGAGACGTCGGCGCACTCCGTGCGCCCGCAAGCGCACTCGTACAGAGAGGTGCAAGTCCTCTTCGGGCCTACGCTCTCCGGCCCGAAAGCCAAAGGTAACTGCGTCGCCGTGAGGCGGGGTGGGGAGCAACTGGAGGCGAGAGACCGGTCCGCAGGAGACGAACTCGATTCGGCCTGATGCATCGGCGAGCCGGCGGAGTAACGGCGAAGCCCAGCCCCCGCAAGGGAGGCCTATCGCGCTGAGGGGTAGCGTGCGAAAGCGACGATGGGGGTGCATGGGGTGTTTGGAGGCAGAACGGTCTCATAGGACGAGTGACGTGAAGCGGGGAGACCTCGGGCGGGAAAAGGAGCCCCCCGAGGAGTCAGAGCCCCCATAGTAGCTGGGAAGCGCCGTAACGGGCGTGGAGCCAAGGGGGGCAGGAAGGTGGATACGTGAGGGACGAGCGAGCGGAAGCAGCCCAACCGGCGGGAGTGCCCGCAAGGGCTACACAAGCCGGAGAGACCCCGGGCCGATGGTCCTGGGTGGAACCGAGCGTTTGGACCGAGCGCATGCTGACGGCCCTCGAAGTGGGGGTCAAAGGAGGCAAGTGGTTCAGCCTGATCGACAAGGTCGGCTCGCAACGCAACCTGGAGTCGGCTTTCACGCAAGTGAAGCGCAACAAGGGAAGCGCCGGAGTGGACCGCGTGACGATCGGGAGGTTTGGGGCTCACTTGGAGGAGAACCTGAAACGCCTGTCGGCGTCGCTGCTGGAGGGAAGCTACATTCCCCAGGCGGTCCGTCGGGTGTGGATCGACAAACCGGGGAGCAAAGAAAAGCGCCCTCTTGGGATTCCGACGGTTCGAGACCGGGTGGTCCAGGCCGCGCTCCGCAACGTCTTGGAGCCGATCTTCGAGCGAGACTTCGCAGCCCAGAGCTACGGGTTTCGACCGGAACGAAGCGCCAAGGACGCCCTGCGCCGAGTAGCCCAGCTCCTCAAAGCGGGATACGTCCACGTGGTGGATGCCGACCTACAGAGCTATTACGACACGATCCCTCGCCCGCCGCTGATGGAGCGGGTGAGAAACAAGGTCGCGGACAGCAAGGTCTTGGCCCTGCTCGAAGCGTTTCTCGGGCAGGAGGTGATGGAGAGTGCAAAATACTGGACTCCGGACCGGGGAACCCCGCAAGGAGCGGTGATCAGCCCTCTGCTGTCCAACATCTACCTGGACCCGCCGGACCATCGGATGGCGCAGCTCGGCTACGAGATGGTGCGGTACGCCGACGACTTTGTGATCTTGTGCCGTACGCCCTCTGAAGCCCAAAGTGCGCTGGCCGAGGTCGAGTCCTGGGCAGCTGCGGCAGAATTGCGGCTGCATCCCGACAAGACCCGGATCGTCGACGCCACCCAGCGAGGCGGCTTCGATTTCTTGGGTTACCACTTCGAGCGGGGTTATCGCTGGCCCAGCCGGAAGAGCCTGAGGAAATTCAAGGACAAGATCCGAGCGAAGACCCGGCGCACCAACGGGCACAGCCTCCAGCGGATTCTTTCGGAGCTGGTGCCGATCCAAAGGGGCTGGTTTGAATACTTCAAACACAGCCTTGCGACGTACCTGATGCCGCTGGACCGGTGGATCCGGATGCGTCTTC
>JBDTZG010000051.1:0-39411 GCA_040005235.1 Acidobacteriota bacterium
CGGTGGTGAGGGGAGATCCCTGAAGGATCGCGGCAACCCCGCCCACGACGATGAATTCCACCTCGTTACGGATCAATACCCGGAGGACTTCATCGAACTTGAGATCAGTTGCCATTCTGGGCGCGGATGCGAAGGACGGTGTTCATGAAATCCTGGGCGGCCTTCAAACGCTCGGTCGGCGTCAGTTTGAGCTTGTCGCGGATCTGGCTGATGTCACCCCAGTCCAGACCCCACTCCGACAACTCCAATTGGTCGTAGTCGGTGGGGATTCCTTCCATCTCTGTCCTGTCGTCCTGCCGGATCATAACCGGATCATCCTACCAAGGTTCCGGCGACCGGCTCCGACGTTCTCGGACTTCGTCGGGTTCCGACCGACGCCAAGGGCGATCGTCGCGTCAGGCGGCGCGGTGGTGCAGCAGCCGCAGGCCGTTCGCGATCACCAGCAGCGAGGCCCCCATATCGGCGGCGATTGCGGCCCAGAGAGAGGCGTGGCCGGCGAGGGTGAGGACCACGAAGACCGCTTTGATCGCGAGCGAAAGCACGATGTTCTGGCGGATGATGGAAAGCGTCCGGCGGGAGTGCCGGATCAGCCAGGGGAGCTTCGCCAGATCGTCCGACATAAGAGCCACGTCGGCGACTTCGATCGCCGCGTCGCTTCCTGCCGCCCCCATTGCCACGGACATCGTGGCCCGGGCCATCGCCGGGGCGTCGTTGACCCCATCGCCGATCATTGCGACGGCGCCGTAGCGGGCAAGCAGCTCGTCGATCGCGGCGACTTTTTCGGCCGGCAGCATCTCGGGCCTTACGTCGTCGATGCCGGTCTTCCTGCCGATCGCTTCAGCCGTGCCGCGGTTGTCGCCGGTCAACATCACGACCGCTTGGATACCCGCATCGCGCAACGCCTGGACGGACGATCTCGACTCCGGGCGGACCTCGTCGGCGATCGCGATCAGACCGCAAACGTGGTCCGCCGTTCCCACGACGACCGCCGTCTGGCCGGCTTGGGACATCTCTTCGAGCCGTTGGTGGATCTCCGGGGTCTCCTGCCCGCGCTCCTCCAAGTAACGATGCGAGCCCAGCCAGTACTCCTTCCCGTCGAATCGCCCCGCAGCTCCTTTCCCCTGAAGGATTCGAAAGTCTTCGGCCGGCCGCACCAGGACGCCGCGGTGCTTGGCAAAGGCGAGGATCGCGCGGGCCAGAGGATGCTCGCTCCGAGCTTCCAAGGCTCCGACCCGTTCGAGCAACTCCCGCTCATCATGCCCGGCCAGCGGGACGATCTCGGTCACCTCGGGCTTGCCCCAGGTCAACGTTCCCGTCTTGTCGAGGGCCACGGCTTTGAGGCGCGACGGGATTTCGAGGAACAGGCCCCCTTTGATCAGCACGCCGTTCTTGGCGGCCGAGGCGAGCGCCGCGACGATGCTCACCGGGGTGGAGATCACCAGGGCGCACGGGCAGGCGATCACCAGCAGCACGAGCGCCCGGTAGATCCAGGCGTCCCAGGCACCGCCGAGCAGGAGAGGAGGGAGCAACAGCACCGCGAGAGCCAAGCCCAACACGACCGGGGTATACACGCGGGCAAATTTCTCGACCCATTGCTCCGACGGTGCCCGCCGCGATTGGGCCTCGTCCACCAGGCGGATGATGTGGGCGAGCGTCGAATCCCCCGCCCGCTTCGTCGCTTCGACCTCCAACGCGCCGTCGCCGTTGATCGTTCCGGCGAAAACGTCTGTCCCTAGCTCTTTGACAACCGGCACGCTCTCCCCGGTGATCGGCGCCTGGTTGACCTCGCTCGTGCCGCTTGCGACCCGGCCGTCGAGCGGAATGCGCTCACCGGGTTTGACCAAGAGAAGCGCGCCGATCTCCACCTGCTCAGCGGGGATTTCCTCCTCGCGGCCGTCCGGATGCCGCACCCGGGCGGTCTGCGGCGTCAGGTCCATCAAGGCCTCTACGGCGCGCCGCGCCCTGCCGATGCTCCATGATTCCAAAGCGAGCGACAGGCTGAAGAGGAAGGCGACCGTCGCCCCCTCGAACCATTCGCCGATCGCGACCGCGCCGAGGACGGCGATCGTCATCAGCAGGTTCATGTCGGGACGGAAACGCCGCAGCGCATTCCAGGCCTTCGGCAAAACGGACCAGACCCCGAGGAGGATCGCGAGGCTGTAGAGAATTCGCGCAGCGACCGGGGGCCCCTCCGCGATCCCCATCCCCTCCGAGCCCAGCGCCCGGGAAATCCCTCCGGCAAGTGCCGCATGGACTGCGAAACCGGCCAAGGCGAAGGCGCCGCTCGCCGCCGTCAAGACCGTCCGCCCGCGACGGAGCCAGAAACTCTCGGGCTCCAGGCGCTCGGCGTCGTCCTCCCAGACCTGGGCGCCCATTCCGGTGCGTTCGACCGCTTTGACGATCTCGCGCGGCGCGATGTCGCGAGCCGGCCCGAGCACCGTCATCTTCGCCTTGAGCAGGTCGAAAGAGAGGCGCTCTTCGCCGCCGACCAGCGGGCCGATCTCGCGCTTGAGGATCGCCACCTCCTCGGCGCAGTCCATGCCTCGGATCTTGAACTGATGCTCCTCCGTGCTCATGCCTCTTGCTCCCTTCCGCCCACCACCCAAGCGTACACGCTCGGCAAGACGAGCAAGGTGAACAGCGTCGAGGTGACCAGGCCGCCGACCATGACGATCGCGAGCGGCCGTTCGAGCTCCGAGCCGCCGAAGCCGATCAGCATGGGGGCGAGGCCGAGGATCGCCGCTCCGGCGGTCATCAGCTTCGGCCGGACGCGGCCGATCGACGCCTCGCGGAGCGCGGCGCGGAATGGCAGGCCGGCGGCGATCAGCTCCTTGGTTTGGGAGATCAGCACCAGGCTGTTCTGCACCGCGACGCCGAACAGGCCGATCACGCCGACGATCGACGAGGCGTTCCAGGTCTCACCGGTAAAAGCCAGGGCGTAGAGTCCGCCGGCAAAGGCGACCGGCAGCGTACCGACGACCACCAGGACCTCGCGCGGTCGACCGAGGGCGAGAAACAGAAGCAAGACCACCAGGGCGAGGGCCACGGCGCTCGCGACCAGCAGGCGCTTCTGCGTTTCGCGCGCCTCTTCGATCTGGCCGGAGAGCGCCACGAGAGTTCCCTTCGGCAGGTCGAGCTTGGACAGTTGGCGCTCGACCGCCTGGGCGGTGCCGCCGAGATCCCCCTCGGTCCGCAGGTTCCAGCCGAGGCGGCGTTGGCCGTTCTTCCGCCGGATCAGCGAGGGCATGGTGTCCTCTTCGATCTTCGCCACCTGGCCCAGCTCGACGATCCGCCCTTCCTCGACCACGATCGGCAGACGCTCCATCTTGGTCGGCGTGAGACGGCCGTCCGCCGGAAAGCGCACCGTTCGTTCGATCCGTTGCGGGCCGTCGAATCGAGGAGCCAGGACGATCCCCTGGAGCGCCGCTTCGAGCGTTTGGAGCAGCGCTTTCCTTGGTACGTCGAGCCGGCGGAGCGCATCGTCGTCCGGCACGATCCTCCAGCGCGGCAGCGGGGCGCCCGAATCGGGCGTGACGCCCGCCACGCCGGGAACTCGGGCCAGGAGTTGCGCGATGTCGTTCGATCGACGCTCCACGACGGAAAGGTCGGGATGGAACAGCTCGACCTGAATGTCGGCTGGCGTGCCGCCGATCCCTTCCGAGATCCGCATCTTCATCGGAGTCGTCAGCTCGACGCCAAACGGCATGTGTTCGGCCAATTCTTCCAGCTCGGATTCGACTTGCCGCACGTCGGCCCGCGGCTCAAGGACGATCAGGACATCCGATAGGTAGCTCGGCATCGGATCTTCAGTCACCTCGCCACGACCGGTGCGGCGATACGCGGCGCGGACACCGGGGATCTTCCCCGCCTCCTGTTCGAATTGACCGTTGGCCTCGTCGATCGCGGCGAGACTCGTGTCCGACGGGAGAAACGTCTGCACCAGAAGCGCCCCCTCGTCGAGCGCGGGCAGGAAGTTCGTGCCCAGCCGGGTCGCGAGAAAGATCGCCGGCAGGGCGAGGGCGAGCGCAGCGATTTGCACCAGCGCGCCGTGGCGGAGCGCCCAATCGAGCACCGGCCGATAGACGCGTTTGATCGCCCGGATCACCCCCGGCTCTTCGAGGCGCGTTCCGGGTGGCAGGAAGCGATCGACCAACACCGGCACCAGGGTGAAAGAGAGGACCAGCGCGATGGTCATCGCCGAGGCGACCGCGACGGCGAGCGGGGCGTACAGCTCGCCCGCCACTCCGCCGATCGCGAGCAGCGGAATGAACACCGCGAGAATCACCAGGACCGCCGTGGCGATCGGCACCCCAACCTCCGCGGCGGAATGGGCAATCGTCCGCCGACGGGCCTCGGGGTCGGAACCTTCCAGGTCGTGCAGCCGGTGGACGACGTTTTCCACCATGATCACGCCCGCATCGACCAGCAGTCCCACGGCGATGGCGAGCCCCCCCAACGTCATCGCGTTCAATCCGAGCCCAAGGGCGAACAGCGGGATCGCGGCGCCGAGGGTCGCGAGCGGCAGGAGGACGATGACGAACAGTGCGCCGCGCAGGTTGCCCAAGAGAACGATCAACACCAGTCCCACGAACAACGCGCCGAGGGCGAGCGCCTGGGAGACGCCACCCAGCGCATGGGAGACCAAATCACCCTGGTCGTAGAACAGATCGAGCGACATCCCGGCGGGAAGCGAACGCCGCAGCTCGGGCAGCAGGGCGCGAACGCCCCGGCTGGTCGAAAGGGTGTCCGCGGTCGGCTGCTTGATCACCCGAAACGACACCACCTCGAAGCCCTTGAACCGCGCGAGACCCATTCGGAACTCCGGCGCCTCGCGCACCTCGGCGAGCTCGCCCAGGGCGACGACACCGCGCGCCGTATGCACCGGCAGGCGCCGTACTTGCTCGACCTCCGCTGCGAGCGAAGCGACCGAAACGTGCCACTGCTTGTCGCGGATCTCCAGAATGCCCGCCGAAACGTCCTTCTCGCTTCCTTCGAGCGCCTCGACGACCTGGTCGAGCGAGACTCCGACCAGGCGCATCGTCTCGGGCGAGATCGAGACCTGAAGCTGGCGCCCTTCTCCCCCGAGCAACTCGATCCGCGCCACCCCGGGCACCGATTGCAGGCGGGGGATCAGCACCTTCACCGCTTGATCGCGCAGCTTCATCGGATCGACCGCAGGACCTTGGAGCACCAGCTCCTGGATCTCCTGGAGACGGCCCGCCGCGGAGGTGAGCAGCGGCGCCGAGGTGCCCTCGGGAAAGCCAGTCATTACCCCAGCGAGCTTTTCGCCCACCAGCTGGCGCGCCCGCCATGGGTCGGTGCCAGGCTCGAATGCGACGACGATCTGCGTCACTCCGGCCTGGATCGTGCTCGTCACCCGGCGCACTCCCGGCAGGCCGGTGAGCACCTGCTCGACCGGCTGGGCCACCGTCAGCTCCAGCTCCGACGGATCGCGGCCGGGGCTCTGGATCAGAAGTTGAATCGACGGGAGCGCCAGGTTCGGGAAAAGATCTCGCGGTAGGCGCCAGAAGGTGAAGAACCCCGCGACGCCCCAGAGCAAGGCGAGCGCCAGAATCCACCCTCGCGCCGCGAGGGCGCCCGCGAACCAGCGCTGCAGGAGCGCGCGGCCCGCGGGCGGGACGGACGATCGATCGGCGAGCGGTGCATTCTTCTCCTCAGTGGTCATGCTCGTCGCCCCCGCCGCCCGCGAGCTTCAGGTAGAGCGATTTGAGGAGATAGGCGCCCTCGGTCGCGATCGTCTCGCCCGGCTTTATCCCATCGAGCACGAGCACCTCGGCGCCCAGCTCGGCCCCTTTGCGCACCGGCCGCAGCTCCGCCCGGCCGGCGTCCTTCACGAACACCCCCCAGGTCCCCTCGATCAGCTGCAATGCCGCCTGCGGCAAGACGACGGCACTCGCCAGGGGAACCCGCACTTCAAGGGGTGTCCCGGCGAGAGGCCACGTCGTTTGTTCGCCAGCGAGACGCAATCGATAGGTCAATCGGCGGGTCGCATCCGAAAGCGACGCGGGCATCCCCTCGACCGTCGCCTGCCAGCGCTGGCCGGTCGCGCGGCGCACCTCGGTCTTCGCCCCCAGCCCCCAAGTCTCCGGACCCGGCAGCGGAATCTCGACCAGCACCCGCGAAGCGCCGGGGGCGATCAACCGGCCGAGATCGCCGCCGGCTTCCACCCCCTGGCCCACCGCCACGGCGAACGACTCGACCACCCCTCCGCGCGGCGCGCGCACCCGGTAGGTCGTCCCGGCGCTCGCCGGATCGACGCCGCGCGCCTCAAGCGCCAGGCGGGCGGAGGTCTCTTCCACCGCAGCGACTTCCGCCCCGGCCTGCGCCGCTTCGACGTCGCGCTCCGAGGTGGCGCCCCCTTCGAGCAGCCGGCGCTCGCGCGCCACTTCGCGATCGGCCTGCGCTCTACGGGAACGGGCCGCGAGCCAGGCGGCCTTTTTCTCCGCCAGCTCGGGACTGCGGATCTCGACCAGCGCTGCGCCGCGCGAAACCGACCGGCCCGGCTCGACGAGCAGCGAGGTGACGATGCCCCCGACCGGCGCCGAAAACGTCGCCGCCGATCCCGTCTCGGAGATCGCCTCCGCGGCAAACCAGGCGCCCTCCTCGCGCGGCGGCCCCACCACCGCGAAAGAAATCCCGCGGACCCCGGTGAGGTCGATCGAGCGCTGTCCCTCGCTGGAAGACTCTCCGCGCTCTACTTCGGCGGTCGCCTTTCCGCCTTCGGAGTGGGCATGCTCTGCGCTCTCGGCGGCGGGAGACTTGTCGACCTTCTTGCAGCCCCCTAACGTGAAGAACAGCGAAGAAAGGAGGACGACGAGGAGCGGGTTTCGGCAGGTCATGGCAGCACCTCGGCGGTCAGGATGGCAAGCTCCCAGGAAGCGGCCAAGAGCGCCGCATGGCGTTGGATTCGGGAAAGCTCCGCAGCGATCACGGCACGGCGCTGAACGAGGGCCTCCGACGGGCGGGCCTTCCCTTCGGTGAGCCGCAGCTCGATCGCCCCGAGCGTGCGCTCCGGCGAGGGATCGATCGAAGCGGATGACGGAGTTTCGAACGCCGACAGGGCCGAGAAGCGGGAGCGGGCGGACGCGAACCGGCTTTTCAGCTCGGCAAGGCTTTGATCCGCCTGTCGTTCGGCGGCGGCGATCGAGGCGGCGAGCGCCTGATCCGCAGTGGGCCGCTCGGCCGCCAGCGGAAATCGATAGGCGAGGCCGAACCGCGCGACGCTCTCCTCCGCTTCGCGCGCCAGGCTCGAACGGAGCGCCCAACGCGTTTGCGACCGGCCCAAATCGAAACGCGCGAGCGCCACCGCCAGATCGCGCCGCGCGGTGAGCGCCAGGCTCAACGGGCTCGAATCGAACCGGGCGACGAGATCCACATCGGCCGGCAGGTCGGGCGGCGCCGGCTCGGCAATTCTTTCGCCGTTCCCAACCGCGGGTAAATCTTGGAGCGGCGGCTCGATCCAAACCGCGAGCTGACCCCAGGCCCCCGCCCGGGCCGCGAGAGCCTCGGCCCTGGCGGCGCGCGCTTGCTCCAAATCGAAAGCGACCAGATCGACCTCGAACGCCGCCTCGGCCCCCTGGTCCAAGCGGCGCTTCGCGATTTGCAACCAGCGCTCGACCGTCGAGACATCGTCGCCGCGCAAGAGGACCTCCCGCTCGGCGGCCCAGGCCGCGACGAACGCCGCGGCAATCCGGCCGCGCGTTTCAAGCCGCGCCGCAGCCGGGAGCAGAGCACCTGACCGTTCCAGAGCCGCGAGGGCCTCCTCTCGACCGTTTCCCCGGCCGAGCAGCGGCAGGTCGAGATCGATCGCAATATCGGCGTACGTGGCGTCGGTCGAGCCGTTCGTTCGCCGAGGGCCGGTTTCGATCCCGAGGGTCGGTCCAGCGGCAAAGCGCGCCGAGGTGGCGCCCAGCTCGCGCCGCGCGGCGGCCAGTTCGGAGTTCGCGGCAAGCTCCTCTGCGCTGGCACGAGCCCGCGCGAGGAGATCTTCGAGCCGGGGAAGCACCTGCCCCCCGTTCGCCGACCGGGCGAGCATCAGAATGCACAACAAGGTACAAGCGGTCGTACCGACCGCGGAACGGATGAGCATGAGCCAAGACCTCGCCGCTTCAGACGTGCGAAGACGCACGCCGGATTGGGGACTTCAGCGGAAAGCGGAGGTCAAGCGAAGAGCGGGACGTGCAGAACCGCGCGGGATACGCCGGGGAGCAGTTCGCCTCGGACCCCACCCATCGAAGCGACGAGAGACCGCTCCGCATCGGGCAGTAAAACGCCAAGGGAAGCCGGTACCACCGGGTTGCAGCAGCACGAAGCGCAAGCCTCGCGGCAAGGGGCGCCGCGGTCGCAATCATCCGAGCAGCCCAGGTCGAGCCCAGCCGCCGCACCGGCGGTAAGGATCACGAAAAGGGCGAGCAGGGCGACGGCGAGGGGCTTCATGCGAGGGGTACTCTATCGGAAGCAGATCTGATCCTACGATTTTGCGGATCATCCCATCGACCTTGCTGCCCGGCCCATGACTGGATATATTACTGGCTATAAGACGGAGGCCATCATGAGCCACACTTCCCAGACCCGCGCCATCAAGAATTACCGGAACCGACTGGTCGAACGCGGTATGGCCCGCTTCGAGGTTCTCGGCCGCGACTCAGACCGCGAGCTGATCCGCTCGTTCGCCAAGCGCCTGGCCGAAGACGGCCCCGATGCTGACCTGTTGCGGGCGGCCGTCAGCCAGGGCGACAGCAGTGAGCCGCAGCGGAGAGGCGGTATCCTCGAAGCCCTTCGGCGCTCGCCGCTCGTCGGTGCCGACGCCATTCCCGATCGTTCCTTTGAACCAGGTCGCAAGGTTGACCTGTGAGTCGTTTCCTGCTCGACACCAACATCATCAGCAATATCACCAAACCCGCTCCCTCCGAGTTGCTGGTCGCCTGGATGGCGAAGCAGGCAGATAACGATCTTTTCATAGCCTCTTTCACCGTCGCCGAGGTCTGGCGCGGGGTGCTGGAGAAACCTTTCGGCCGGAAGCGGGACCAACTGGAAGCCTGGTTCACCGGGCCGGAAGGTCCCTCGGCCCTTTTCGCCGGCCGCGTCCTCGCCTTCGACGAAAAAGCTGGCCTCGCTTGGGCGAGGCTGATGGCGGAGGGCAAGGCAAGAGGCCGTTCCCGCAGCGCGCTAGACACCATCATTGCCGCGACCGCTGAGGCAAACGACTGTATCGTCGTCACGGACAACGAAGATGACTTCTATGGTGTAGAGATCTTCAATCCGCTTCGGGACCGGTAACAATCTTCGAGCCTCGGTTCGCGTTTAACCGAGAGGCGGCTTCAGGCGCTGATCGCCTGTGGCTCGATGAGAATCACCATCCGAGACTCAAGGCGTCGGACTGCACGCCCCCAACCTGTACCGCCGGACGATCACCTTCGGCCGGTAAGGCTCCGGGGCCGTCTCAACACCGGCCACCACGACCTCGCCGGGACTTGAGATCACGACGGGAAAGTAACCTTGGGGAAGTTCGGCGCTGACGCGGATTACCGCGCCGCAACGCGCCAGCGAGCGATCGAGCTCTACGCCGTTCACCATCCCGCCATCGAAGACGACGAGCGCCGTCCGCGCTTTTTGATCGACCGCCGCGGTGGGAATCGCCACCTGCCCGCGGGCCGCGTAGACGGTCCGCACCGGCGAAATCTCCCGGAGGTTTTGATCGAAACGTTGCGCCTTGAGCGTGCGGTGGAGATCGGCCTCGCGGAGGGCCCAGACCCCTTCGAACCCGGATTGCGGTCCGGCGGTCAAGGCGCTCAACTCCCGCACGTCCGTGGCCACCAAAACAGGCCTGCCCATCGGTTTCCCGTCGCGCGCGTAGCGACCCAAAACGAGCTCGTTGCCCTCGCCGGAATGCGTCATCAGAGTCCAGCCGGCGACGAACCCTCCCTCGCGATCGATTACGACGTTCGGCGGGAACGTAATGCTCTCGGAAGTCGCCAAATCGATCGACGGCGAGATCGGCGTCCCATCGACCGAAAAGGTCCGCGCGCGCAACCGGTAGGGCGGACCGACCGGACTGAGCGAGAGATTCCAGCCGATCACGAACCCGGTGTCGCTCCCGCTCAAGCTCGGGCAACTTTCCTCCAACCGCGGCGGGTCGCCTTGGGCGTAGCGGATCGGGCTCCGCGGCGATCCGTCTTCGTTCATCACCCGATACGCGACGCGGGACCGCAGGTTGTTCAGATCCACCACACCCCAGGCGAACGCCAGCCGTCCTTGGCCGATCCGCGCGACTTGGGGGCAGAAGAGCGTCACCGGCGCACCACCCCGGGAATCGACCACGTCGAAGTCCCGTCGTTCCCGAAGATCGGCCTCCAGCTCCCGCGCGCGGATGACTTTTTGGTCCGCTTCGAGCCAGGTCACCACCACGCCTCTTCCCGCGAGCGGAGCAAGCCCGATGAACGGGTTGGCGGGCAACTCGGGAAACACCGACTCTCCCAAGGGTATGAGTCTTGCGGACACCGGCAGGGAAATCAGGAGCATGACCGCAGCACCGATACTGGTGGCCAGGGTCCGCCAACGCGTCGCTCGGGGAGATGAAATTCGCAGACATCGGGTCATAATCAGGGCCTCCTGCAGGGAACGTCTACTTCTTAGTACGGAGCCGGCGGCTTTCTTGTCGCTGGGGCACGATCTCCCCGAACGTGGGCTTCTCGAAGCGCTTCAGCGCTCGCCGCTCGTCGAGGCGTTCAGGACGGAGATATCTCCGAGAGCCAGCGGCCCACAGGAAGGACTCCACTCTCCAGAATGATCGTCAGATCCTTGTCTCGGGCCAGCAGCGCGCAGCCGTGCTCTTCGGCCAGGACCGCGATCAGGCAGTCGATGGTCGAGCGGATGGTCTCTCCCCTTTCGCGGAGGGTGCGGTAAAGCTCGGCGGATCGGAAGTAAAGGCCGATGTCCGGTGCCTCCAAATAGGTCAAGTCCCGAAATAGCTCTGCCAGCCGCCCGCGGCCCTTCGCTCTTCGCAGTCCTTGGAAGACTTCGGCGACGACGACACCACACGTGCAAACTTCGTGGTCGCTCGCCAGGAGGGAGGAGAGGGCTTGATGGGCCGGGGAGGCGTGGCCGTTGAGGAAGTCGACCCAGACCGAAGTGTCGACCAGGACTTTCAAGCCAGGCGGTCTCGTTTGCGAAGGGCGTCCAAGTCACCCTCCCAGTGCATCTTGCCCTCGAACTGCAGTAACTCTTGCACGCGCCTTCGGCGCGAGTACTCCCGAAGCGCCTCGTTGATGATCTCGGTCTTCGTTCGGCCCGGTGAGACTTTCATCGCACCGCCGAGGGCTTCGTCGTCTACGTTGAGGGTGGTTCGCATACGCTGGCGCCTCCGATGCAGATAATATCCTGGCTTCGTCTGCATCAACAACTACCGAGAATCGACATCGGCAGGGAACTGGCGGCCATCGAGCGCGCCCTTCGACCCTCGCCGCTCGTCGGCGCGGACAAGCTTCACCCCAACCTCGGTGCGATCGCCCTTTTCTCCAGTGTCGCGCGCGCCACGTTCAAGAACGCCTCGACCACCGGCCGCGAGGCCCCCTTTCTTCGAGCCGCGGCGATGCGGGTCTTTCCTTGCCGGCCGGGGATCGGCAGTGAACGGACGTTCTCCCAGCCCAGGCGCTCGACGGAGGCGGGGAGGATCGAAACTCCGACTCCCGCTTCGACCAAGCTCATCGTGGTGTACAGCTCGCGGCTGGTCTGGACGACCCGGGGGGTGAAGCCGGCGTCGCGGCAGATCTTCGTCACTTGGTCGTAGAGCCCGGGGGCGATCTCGCGCGGGAAGAGGACGAACGGCTCTTCCGCCAAGTCGGCGACCGCAACTCGTTTCTTGGCGGCGAGCCGGTGGGCGGCATCGACCACGATCATCAGCGCTTCGGTCTTGACCGTGATCGATTCGATCTCCGGATCGGGCTCCGGCTCGCGGACGAAGCCGATGTCCAGATCGCCCGAGCGAAGCGCGGCGAGCTGAGTTCCCGTCGCCATTTCCCGGAGGTCGAGGTAGACGTCAGGGAAGCGCTCGCGAAACGCCCGGATGATTCCGGGGAGAGCGTCGAACAGCACCGTCGCAGCGAAAGCGACTTTGATCTCTCCCGCCTGGCCGAGCGCCGTGCGCCGGGCGGTCGCTGCGGCGCTCTCTACACGCCGGAGGATCTCCCGCGCCTCGCCGAGGAAGACCCGGCCGGCATCGGTGAGCTGAACCCGCCGTTGGGTGCGCTCCAGGAGCTGCGCGCCCACCGCTTCTTCCAGCTGGCGGATCTGCTGCGAAAGGGGGGGCTGGGCGATCCGCAGCCGCAGCGCCGCGCGGGTGAAGTGCAGTTCCTCGGCGACGGTCACGAAGGCACGAAGGTGGCGCAACTCGAACGACGGATTCATATCGGCAGCCTCTCAATCGGACCCTGCAATTGTATTGGACATATCACTCCGCCGGGTCTTACCCTGTCGGGTGCGCCGCGAGCAACGTCGCGGCGACTTTTCTCCGGAGCCAAACCCCCATGATCGCCGAAGCCCTACTCGAAGCTACTCCCAAGGCCGCAGCGCCTACGGCCGATCCGTTTCCGATCAACGGCACCGACTACGTCGAGATCTACTGCGGCAACGCCAAGCAGGCGAGCCACTATTACCGTAGCGCCTTCGGCTTCCGGCTGGAGGGGTACCGCGGACCTGAGACGGGAGTCCGCGACCGGGCGAGCTATCTGCTGACCCAGGGCAAAGTGCGCTTCGTCCTCACCTCGCCCCTCGGACCCGATTCCCCGATCGCCGAGCACCACCTGAAGCATGGCGACGGAGTGCGCGATCTCGCCTTCTGGGTGGACGACTGCCGCCAGGCGTTCGAGATTTCGGTCTCCCGCGGAGCGGTCGCGGTCCAGGAACCGACCGTGCTGTCCGACGCGGATGGCGAGGTGGTGATTGCCGCAATCCGCACCTACGGCGACACGATCCACACCCTGGTCGAGCGGAAGAACTACTTCGGACTCTTCCTGCCCGGCTTCGTCCCGGTCTCGTCGCGCTATCGGCCGGAACCCGTGGGGCTGCGCTACATCGATCACGCGGTCGGCAACGTCGAGCTAGGCAAGATGGACGAATGGGTCGGCTATTACGAGCGGGTGATGGGCTTCACCAACCTGGTGTCGTTCGACGACGCGGACATTTCGACCGAATATTCGGCCCTGATGTCGAAAGTGATGGCGAGCGGCAACGAGCGGATCAAGCTGCCGATCAACGAGCCGGCGGTCGCCAAGAAGAAGTCTCAGATCGACGAGTACCTCGAGTTCTACGGCGGCCCCGGCGTGCAACACCTGGCGATCGCGACCGACGACATCGTGGAAACCGTCCGCGCGCTGCGCGACCGCGGCGTTGAGTTCCTGAGCGTCCCGGGGAGCTACTACGACGAATTGCTGGACCGCGTCGGTTCGATCGACGAAGGCTTGGGCCCGCTGCGCGAGCTGGGCATTCTGGTCGATCGTGACGACGAGGGGTACCTGCTCCAGATCTTCACCAAACCGGTCGAAGATCGCCCCACGATGTTCTATGAAATCATCCAGAGGAAAGGCGCCCGCTCGTTCGGCAAGGGCAACTTCAAGGCGCTCTTCGAGTCCATCGAGCGCGAGCAGGCGCTGCGCGGCAACCTCTAGCTCCACCTCGTCAAATCCAACCTCAACAGGACGACCAAGAGATGCCGATCTACCACTCGCTGGGTGAAATCCCCAAGAAGCGCCACACGGCGTTCCGACGCCCGGACGGCGGCCTCTACGCCGAAGAGCTGATGGGGCACGAAGGGTTCGTCGGCACCTCGTCTCTGCTCTACCACGTTCACCCGCCGACGGCGGTGCTTTCAGCCCGGAAGATCGCGCCGGTCGTATGGCAGGCGGACGAGGAGACCTCGCTCCGCCATCGCCATTTCCGCACGGCGGCGGCGAAGAAGGGCGGCAGCCCGACGCTCGATCGGACGCCGGTCGTATTCAACGCTGAGGTCGCGATGCTGATCGCCGAGCCCGACCGGAATGACGAGGCGTTCTATCGCAACTCGCAGGGCGACGAATGCGTCTACGTGGTGGAAGGAACCGGAGTGCTCGAATCAGCGTTCGGAACTCTCCCCGTCGGACCGGGCGATTACGTGGTGCTCCATCGCAACATCCTGCACCGCTGGCGTTTCGATTTCTCCGCCGGACCGGTGAAGCTGCTGGTGATCGAAAGCCGGGGCCACATCCGCTTTCCGAAACGGTATCGCAACAGAGTCGGCCAACTGCTCGAAGGGGCACCTTATTGCGAGCGCGACATTCGCCGGCCGAAAGAGCTGATCACCCACGACGAGAAGGGCGAGTTTCCGATCCTCGTCAAGCATAACCAGGCGCTCCACGAGCTGGTGCTCGATCATCATCCGTTCGACGTGGTCGGCTGGGACGGCTATTTCTATCCGTGGGCGTTCAACATCCACGATTTCGAGCCGATCGTCGGCCGCATCCATCAGCCGCCGCCGGTGCATCAGACGTTCGAGGGGGACGGCTTCGTCATCTGCTCGTTCTGCCCGCGCCCGTACGATTTCGACCCCCAGGCGGTGCCCGCGCCGTACAACCACAGCAACGTCGATTCGGACGAGGTGCTGTTCTACGCGTCCGCCGAATTCATGAGCCGCAAGGGGATCGAATACGGTTCGATCACCCACCACCCCGACGGCCTGCCGCATGGGCCTCACCCCGGTCGCGCCGAGGCGTCGATCGGCGCCAAGTGGACGAACGAGCTGGCGGTGATGATGGATTCTTTCCGCCCGCTTCAGGTGGCGAAAGCTGCGATGGCTTTTGAAGATCCAGGCTATTTCCGCAGCTGGATCGAAAGCTGATTCAACAGCCGCGCCCGATGACCGAAGGACCGATCTGGACCCCGACGCCTGAGCGGGCGGCCGCGGCGAATTTGTCGCGATTTTCGTCTCGCCATCTGCCGGGAGCCGGCATGGCCGAGCTTTGGCGCTGGTCGGTCGATCATCCCGAGGAGTTCTGGACGGCGGTTTGGGAGTTTGGCGGCGTGATCGGGGAGGAGAACGAAGGCGAACAGGAGGGGGGCTCCCGCTGGTTCCCTCGTGCTCGGGTGAACTACGCCGAGAACCTCCTCCGCTTCCGCGATGAACGCCCCGCCCTGATCGCCTGGAGCGAGAAAGGCCGCCAAAGCGAGCTGAGCTTCGCCGATCTCGCGAGGGAAGTCGCCCGCTATCAAGCCGCCCTCATCGCCTCCGGCGTCGCCCCGGGCGACCGGGTCGCAGGCTATTTACCCAACATCCCGGAGACCGTGATCGCCGCCCTGGCCGCCGCGTCGATCGGCGCGATCTGGACCTCGGTGAGCCCCGATTTCGGCGAGCGCGCTGTTCTCGATCGCTTCGGGAACATCCGACCGAAAGTGCTGTTCGCCGCGACCGCCACGCGCTACGCCGGCAGGATCATCGATCTCACCGAGCGGCTCTCCTCGATCGTCGCGGAGCTGCCCGAAACCGAGCGGATCGTGCTCGTGGGAGACCAATCGCCCGCCGCCGCACGGATTCCGCGCTCGGTGCCTCTCGCCGCCTGGCTCGACGCGGTCAATGCTCCCGAAGAGCCCACCTTCCTCCGCCTGCCGTTCGACCATCCGCTCTACGTCGTCTACTCGAGCGGCACCACGGGGCTGCCGAAGGGAATCGTCCATGGCGGGGGGGGCACTCTCCTCCAGCATCTCAAGGAGCTGATCCTCCATACCGATCTCCGCCGGGACGATCGAATCTTCTACTTTTCGACCTGCGGCTGGATGATGTGGAACTGGCTGATTTCGAGCCTGGCGGTCGGCGCCACGGTCGTCCTCTACGACGGCGCGCCCTTTTCGCCGCGCAACGACATCCTCTGGGAGATGGCCGAGGCGGAGCGGATCACGATCTTCGGCACCAGCGCCAAGTACCTGGCGGTCTGCGATAAAGAAAACCTCGCCCCGGGCTCCACCCGCGATCTCTCCGCTCTGCGGACGATTCTTTCGACCGGCAGCCCGCTCGCGCCCGAAAGCTACGACTACGTCTATAACCAAATCAAATCGGACGTTCATCTGGCAAGTATCAGCGGCGGCACCGATCTACTCTCCTGCTTCGCGCTCGGCGATCCGACCGGCCCGGTCTGGCGCGGCGAGCTGCAATGCCGCGGTCTGGGGATGGCGGTCGAGGTCTGGAGCCCCGAGGGCGAGAGCCTCGAAAGCGAATCGGGAGAACTGGTCTGCACCCGCCCCTTCCCGAGCATGCCGGTCGCGTTCTGGAACGATCCCGAAGGCGCCAAGTACCGCGCCGCCTATTTCGAGCATTTCCCCAACCGCGACGTCTGGCGTCACGGCGATTGGGCGCAATTGACGGAACACGGCCCCAAGCACCGCGGCCTGACGATCGCCGGACGGAGCGACGCCACCCTCAATCCCGGCGGAGTGCGCATCGGAACCGCCGAGATCTACCGCCAGGTCGAGCGCTTGCCCGAGATCCTCGAAAGCCTCGCGGTCGGCCAGGAGTGGCAGGGGGATGTCCGCATCGTCCTGTTCGTCCGGCTGCGGCCCGGGGTGGTCCTCGACGATAGTCTCGCCGAACGAATCCGCCGCGAGATCCGCCAACACGCGAGTCCGCACCACGTGCCGAAGATCATCCTCGCGGTCCCCGATCTCCCCCGAACGATCAACGGCAAGCTCTCCGAGCTGGCGGTCCACGCTGCGATTCACGGTAGGGCCCTGGGTAACGCCGATGCCCTCGCGAACCCCGTGGTGCTCGATTACTTTCGGACCCTGCCGGAGCTGCACTCATGACTTCCGCGATCCGAGCGCTGATGACCGGCCTGATCGACTACGCGGGGCTCTTTCCTCCCGCGGGCCTGCCAATGCGGGATGCGGTCGGCAACTTCGCCCGCTATCGCCAGTCGCCCGAATTGTGGATGCTCGGCCGCATCGTCGTCCCCGCGCGGCGCCTAATGGAATTCGGCGCGACGTTCGACGAGACGCCGGAAAAAGCTCACCAAGGGAGGTGGGACCTCTCCGTGCTGCTGACCAAGGAGACGACGGAAGAGGATCTAGCGATCGCTCAAGCCTTCGCTATGAGCCAGCCTGGGATCAACCTCGGCGCGTTCGAAACACCGGCCGACTCGATCGAAGCGATCGAGCGCCTCCGCGCCCTCGTGCCGGGGGCGCAGGAGATCTACTTCGAGCTACCGCTCCAGGCGCCAAATTTGGATCAACTCCTTCTAGCCATCGCTCGAAACGGCGCCTGCGCCAAAGTCCGAACCGGCGGCCTCGAAAAGAAATCTTTTCCCTCGCCAGACGCTTTACTCACCTTCCTCACCGCCTGCACAGAAGCCCGTGCCCCGTGGAAGGCGACCGCCGGCCTCCATCACGCGCTCCGCGGCAACGCAGCGCTCACCTACAAACCGTCAAGCCCCAGCGCCAAAATGCACGGCTTCCTGAACGTTTTTCTCGCCGCCACCGCTCTCTGGGCCGGCCGGCCGCAAAGCGAAGCGCTGGCTCTGCTTTCGGGTGAAGGTCGAGGAGATCTAAAGATCGAAGACGACGCGATCGCCTGGCGAGGGGTGCGGTTGACCGCTTCTGAGATTGCCGAGGCGCGCAGGTCGTTTTGTCGTTCGATCGGCTCCTGCTCGTTCACCGAGCCGGTCGGAGAGATCCGTGACATCGACATCCCTTTTTGAAGGAGCACTTCCATGACCGAATCTCGGCTCGACGAAACTCACGATCCGGCGGCGCGGAGCTTCGTTCCTTCGGCGAACGATCCCAGCACTGATTTTCCGCTCCAGAATCTGCCGCTCGGCGTCTTCCGGGTCGAAGACGAGACGCCGCGGATCGGCGTCGCGATCGGTACCCACGTGCTCGATCTGTCCGCCGCGATCTCAGTCGGGCGGCTCAGCGTGGCTCCCGATCTTGCGAATGCCTGCTCGGGTGGGTCGCTCAATGCCCTGATGCGGCTCGGCGCCGAGCCGCGCCGCGCGCTCCGGCGCCAACTGTTCGCACTTCTGCGCTCCGACAGCCCGCTCGCCGCCGACTCCGCCATGCAGGCGCGTCTGCTCCTCCCGATCGCTCGGGTCGAGATGCTCCTCCCCGCCGAGATCGGCGACTACTCGGATTTCTACGCCTCGATCGATCACGCGACCCACGTCGGATCGATGTTCCGGCCGGACAATCCAATCCTTCCGAACTACAAATGGGTGCCGATCGGCTACCACGGCCGCGCCTCGTCGATCGTGCCGAGCGGCACCGCAATCCGTAGGCCGAGCGGACAACGCAAAGCACCGGACGCGGAGGCGCCGACCTTCGGCCCGTCGCGTCAGCTCGATTACGAGCTGGAAGTGGGTGCCTGGATCGCGACCGGTAACCCGCTCGGCGACCCGATCCCCATCGACCAAGCGGAGGACCACCTGTTCGGCCTCTCCCTCCTCGACGACTGGTCCGCCCGCGACCTGCAAGCCTGGGAGTACCAGCCGCTCGGACCGTTCCTGGGCAAGAGCTTCGCGACCACGGTGTCGCCCTGGATCGTGACGCTCGAAGCGCTCGAACCGTTCCGCGTTCCCGCGGCGACGCGCCCAGAGGGCGACCCGGCGCCGCTCCCCCATCTCGACTCGGATCAAAACCGACAGGAAGGCGCGTTTTCGATCGCGCTCGAAGTTCACCTGCAAACCCAGGCGATGCGCGAGCAGAACCTGGCGCCGCTGCGCGTCAGTCGGACCGATTTCCGCTCCCTCTACTGGACATTTCCCCAGATGATCGCCCACCACGCGAGCAACGGCTGCAACCTGCGCCCCGGCGATTTGCTCGGCAGCGGAACGGTCTCGGGTCCTGCTCCGGAGAATCGCGGCTGCCTGCTCGAACGGACCTGGCGGGGCAAGGAGCCGCTGGAAATGCCTTCGGGAGAGAAGCGCGCTTTTCTGGAGGCGAGCGACGAGGTGAGCTTTACCGGCCGATGCGAGCGGGATGGGTTTGTTTCGATTGGGTTCGGGGAGTGCTCGGGGCGGGTGAATTCTTAGGCGTCCCTACCTTCGGCCCGCCCAATAGGCAGGACGGCGACGCTGGTGAGCCACAGCGATGATCCGCAGCTCTTCCCGACTCAATTGGTAGATGATGCTGTAAGGGAATCGACGCAGCAAAAACCTGCGGCAAGTGCCCCGAAATATTGCCCCCGATTGTGGATTTTCGAGCAAGGAACGGGCAGCGCGTTCAAACTCCGAGACAAAAGCAAGGCCCAATTCGACATCCGCAGTGGCGGTGTAGAAGGCAGCCGCGTCCTGAAGCTCGCTCAGTGCGGCCGGTACGATGACCAGCTTCACCGAAGACCAGCGCGAACCTGCGCGAGCGCCTCGGCAAGGGGGATGACTTGGACGGCGCCGCTCTCGACTTCCGCTACGCGGCGCTCCACTTCGGCGGCCCAAGCTTCTTCGATCCCCTCGTCTTGATCCAGGCTGGCGAGCAGGTGCTGGGCGAGAACCGCCCGCTCTTCCGCCGAGAGTTCCAGGGCTTGCTGTTCGAGAGTGGCGAGATCCATGGGGAGGCGCCTCCTTCAGGCTTGACGGATTCTAAACCCCCGGGGACTGGAGCGCTACGATCGGCGCCCGTGGTCGCTCGGCGCCTGACGCCGGCGAGACGCCGGCGGTCCCAGGAAAGCGTCGGTGGAGGTCCGCTTGGAGCGTGGTCTAGAGGTACGATCAAGGGCCTGATTCCCTGGAGCGACTGAACTATGCCTTCGACGGCTCGTGGCGTTCATCTTCTTCTGGTGGCCCTGTTTGCCGTACCGCTCTGGTCGGCCCCTCCTGCCGACCTGGTGCTCCGGCACGGCGCGCTCTACACGATGGCCGCCGCCCGCGGTTGGGCGGAGGCGGTGGCGATCTCCGGTTCGAGACTGGTATTCGTCGGGGCGGATCGGGATGTGGCGCCGTTTGTCGGGCCGCAGACGCGCGTGGTCGATCTCTCCGGGCGTTTCGTGCTGCCGGGGTTTCATGACTCGCACGTGCATCTGGTCTCGGGCGGGATCGAGCTGGGGCAGTGCGATCTGAACGGCTCGAAGACGGGGGACGAGGTTCTCGCGCGGGTAAAAGCCTGCGCCGCGGCGAAACCGGAGGCTCCCTGGATCATTGGCGGCGGTTGGGATCTGCCGCTGTTTCCCCAGGCGAATCCGCACAAGCGGCTTTTGGACGAAATCGTGCCCGATCGGCCGGTCTATTTGTCGGCGGCGGACGGGCATTCGACCTGGGTGAATTCGAAGGCTTTGGCCATCGCCGGCATCACGCGCGAGACGCCCGATCCGCCGCACGGGCGGATCGAGCGGGACGCGGAGGGGAATCCTTCCGGCACACTTCGAGAGGCGGCGGCCGATCTGGTGGACGAGCACCTTCCGGAGACCACGGCGGCCGACCGCACGGAGGGTCTGAAACGGGCGGTCGAACGGGCGCACGGTTTCGGCATCGTTTCGGTGCAGGAGGCCTCGGGTGGGGCGGAGAGCTTGGCGACGTTTCGCGCTCTGGACGCCGCGGGCGAGTTGAATCTGCGGGTGGTGGTCGCCAACTACGTCGATCCGAGCCAAGGCGTGGAGCAGGTCTCTGAATTCGTCAAGCGCCGCGATGATCCGGCGGGCAGGGTGGCTCCTCACGTGCGGGCCTCGGCCGCGAAGATCTTTGCCGACGGCGTGATCGAGGCGGGGACCGCGGCTTTGTTATCTCCTTATCTCGGCGAACGGGGAAAAGACGGCTGGCGCGGCGAGCTGGAGCTGGCCCCGGAGCGTTTCGCGGAAATCGCCACCGCGCTCGATGCGGCGGGATTTCAGATCCACGTCCATGCGATCGGCGACCGGGCGATTCGGGAGGCGCTCAACGCCCTCGAAGCGGCGCGGAAGGCCAACGGCCCGCGCGACGCCCGGCCGCTGATCGCGCACATCCAGTTGTTCGATCCGGCGGACATTCCGCGCTTCCGGCAGCTCGGCGCGATCGCCGATTTCCAGCCGCTTTGGGCGTACGCCGATCCCTACATCGTCGATTTGACCGAGCCGCAGCTGGGCCCGGAGCGCTCGCGCTGGCTCTACCCGATGGGCTCGATGTTCCGCTCCGGCGCGGTGCTCGCCGCGGGGAGCGACTGGTCGGTCTCGTCGCTCGATCCGTTGCAGGCGATCGAGGTCGCGATCACGCGCTGCGATCCCGATCTCATCGGCCCTTGCGCCAAATCGTGGATTCCTGAGGAGCGGCTCGATCTGCCGACGATTCTGGCGGCATATACGATCGGCGGCGCCTTCGCGAATTTCGAGGAGAAGGAGAGCGGCTCGCTCGAAGCGGGCAAACTGGCCGATCTGATCGTCCTCGATCGCAATCTGTTCGAGATCCCGGCGAGCGAGATCTCCGAGGCCAAAGTGCTCGCCACGATGTTCGAAGGACGGATCGTCTCCGGTACTCTTCCTGCCGTATCGACCGGAGCCCGCCCATGAAGATCCGTCGCGCCTTTCTGCTTCTTCCGCTGCTCGCGTTCGTTTCAGCCTGTTTCAACGGCCCGGTGCGCGAGACCTGGACGCTGCGCTTCCTCTCCGGCGGCTGGGTGGTCGCGGGCCGGACGATCGAGCTGTCCTCGGCGGAGGATTCGAACCCCGCCGTGGCGAAGCGGCTGGCCGCGGTGCGGCGCGACTTGCTGGAAGGGACCGACGCGTGGACCAAGCGGCTCGCCGAGATGGGGCCGATCGCCGAGAAGATCGAGCAGGAGCGGTTTACCGGGTCGATCGCCAAGGCCACGCACCGGGCCGTGCTCACCGAGACCGACCAGGTGCGGCAGCTATTCGCGGCGACGCCCGTCAACGCCTCGTACACTATCGTGTCCGGCCTCGCCGAGCTGCGCTTTGCCCCCGGACCGGCCGATCGGGCGACGCGGGCCGACCGTCAGAAGGTCCAGCGCGCTTTCAGCCCTTGGTCGGCCGACGTCGCCGCGTACATTTCGGCCGGTTCGGCGCTGTGGAAATATCTCGACGAGCACCCCGGGCGCGCCTGGGCCTGTTTCGGCCGGTTGTTTCGGCAGGTCCGGCAGGACGGGGCGCCGGAGCCGCCGCCTCTCTCCCCGGGAAAGGAAACCCAGCTCGTCGAGGCGTTGCAGGCAGCGATGAAGAAGGTCTGGCAGCCGCTCGAAGTCGCCGACGGGGAGGCGTTCACGCTCGATGAGCTCTCGCACCTGGTGTGGGATCCGTTCCCCGCACCGATCGAGATCCAACTTCCCGGTCCGGCGATCGAGGTCGAAGGATTCGAGACGGAAGCGGGCCACCTGATCGCCCGCGGCCCGGGGTTCTGGCACGCGCTCGAACATCTGGAAGGCCGGTGGCTCTCACCCGATCCGGTCCTCGCGTTCGTCCGCGAGAGCCGGAAGCAAAAACCCGCGTTCGATCTCGAAACGTTCCTCAACCAGCCGCGCTGGGCCAAAACGCCCCCCTCCGGCGGCGACGTCCAAAAGGCGATGCAGACCGAGCTTTCCGGCGCGCCGGAATTCCGCGCGACCTGGAGAGTCGCCACCGACGGCGACGAGCCGGCCGAACCGGGCGACGATTTCGACCCCTGGAAGGAGTAGGGCGGCGGCCCTCTCGGCCTAGCTGGCCTTTGCCGCTGAGTCCAGCCCCGTCCAGGGTATAATTCCTTCATGATCAGAGAACCGGCTCGTGGGAGGGTCGTCACCGTAGATCTTCCGGAAGAAGCTTTCCAGCATCGGTCGTGGTCGGCTGATGAGGTTTCCCAAGAGATGCGGCGGCTTTGGCTGCTCGAAGAGGTGCGTTCGCGTCGACTCGGCTTCGGAAAGGCGGCTGAGCTAGCCGGAATGTCCGTTGCAACTTTCCTGCGCCTGATGGGAGAGCACCGCGTCAATACGTTCGACTACGACGATTCCGAGCTCGATCGCGAGTTTGGCTTGAAGTCGTGATCGTCGTAGCGGACGCCGGGCCCCTCATCCATCTCAGTCTGATCCGCCTGCTTCGGGTCCTTCCCATTCTTTACGAGCAGGTACTGGTTCCTGATCTTGTCTTCGACGAAGTTGTCGGAGAGGAAGACTTGCTAGCAGGCAGCGCCGAGCTTCGCAATGCGGATTGGATCGAACGGGTCCGGCACGATTCCACAGCACCTCTGTTCCAACTCCTCCGTGCAGAGTTGGACCCGGGCGAAGCCGCAGCCATCTCAGTGGCAGTTGAACGACAAGCTTCTCTGGTTCTTTCGGACGATCGACCGGCGCGATTGGCGGCAGAGCAACTGGGGCTGGGTATCAAGGGGACTCTGGGGATTCTCGTCGAGGCCAAGCGGCGAGGCGAAATCCGAGAGGTTGCCCCTCTGATCACTCAACTGAAGAGCCGCGGGGTCTGGTTGTCAGACCGGCTGATAGAGCGCATTCTGACTGAGTCGGGAGAAGACGACCTCGAATCGCCCCCAACGTAAGGCACCCTATGCTTCCAGCGCCCACGCCCAACCCCGAGAATCCCCGCGTCCCGCCATCGCCCGGACCCATCCACGTCATCGGTGCCGGTTTCGCCGGGTCGGAGTGCGCCTGGCAGCTCGCGCAGCGGGGTGTCCCCGTGGTGCTCCACGAGATGCGCCCGGTGCGCTCGACCCCTGCGCACAAGACTCCCGATTTCGCCGAGCTGGTGTGCAGCAATTCTCTGCGTAGCGACGATCCTCTCCACGCCGCCGGGTTGCTCAAGCGGGAGATGGAGGCGTTCGGCTCGCTGATCATCGGTTCGGCCCGGAAAGCGGCGGTCCCGGCGGGGAGCGCCTTGGCGGTCGATCGCGATCGGTTCGCGGCAATCGTGACGGCCGCGCTTTCGACCCATCCGAACATCGAGATCCGTCGCGAGGAGGTGCTCACCCTCCCCGCGGACGGCACGACCACGGTGATCGCCACCGGGCCGCTCACGTCGGATGCGTTGACCGCGGCGCTTCAGGGGCTGCTGGGCAAAGACGAGCTCTATTTCTACGACGCGATCGCGCCGATCGTCGAAGCCGAGAGCCTGGACCTGGGCAAACTGTTCTGGCAATCGCGCTACGGCAAAGGGGACGGCGACGATTATCTGAACGCGCCGATGAATGAAGAGGAGTACGTGGCCTTTCACCGCGCGGTTTCCGAAGCTGAGGTGATGCTGCCGCACGATTTCGAGAAGGCGGTGTTCTTCGAAGGGTGCCTGCCGATCGAAGAAATCGCCGCCCGCGGCCTGGACACCCTGCGCTTCGGGCCGATGAAGCCGGTGGGGCTCACCGCGCCGGACGGCCGGCGGCCTTGGGCGGTGGTTCAGCTGCGGCAGGAGAATCTGGCGAAGAGCCAATTCAACCTGGTCGGCTTCCAGTCGCGCATGAAATGGGGCGATCAGGACCGGGTGCTGCGTACGATCCCCGGACTCGAAAACGCGAAGTTCGTCCGCTTCGGCCAGATCCACCGGAACACGTTCCTCAACTCCCCCACCCACCTGGACCGTTGGTATCGCCTGAAGGCCGCGCCGCATCTGCGGCTCGCCGGTCAGATCACGGGGGTCGAGGGGTATCTCGAATCGGCCGCGACGGGCCTCGCGATCGGCCTCTATGTGGCCCTGGAGCGCGCGGCCGGTTCGTCAGCCGAACCCTTCCCCGCGACCACCGCGCTCGGCGCCTTGATCCGCCATCTGGTCGAATCCGATCCCCGGCACTTCCAGCCCGCGAACATCAACTACGGCCTGTTCGAGGAGCTGCCCCGCCGGGTGAAGAAGGTGGACAAGAGGGCGGCTCTGGCCGATCGGGCGCACGAGGCGCTGGTCGATTGGGCGGTGCGGCACGGGGTGGCGATCGACCGGGAAAAGCTCGAAGGAGCGCCGGTTCCATGCGCCCCCTGATCCAAAGCTGGCTCGAACATCTGGATGGCGAAAGGGCGCTCTCGCCGCACACGCTGCGGGCCTACGAAGGGGATCTGGTCGGATTCCTCGGGTTTCTCTCCGAAGATTTTCTCGGGAAGGACCCGAAGACCATCGAACCGACCGAAATCGATCCGCTCGCGATCCGCTCGTTTCTCGCTGCCCAAACCAAGCGCGGCTTGTCGCGCAGAAGCCAAGGGCGCGCGCTCGCCGCGGTGCGGGGTTTTTTCCGTTGGCTGGCCCGCGAGGGGATCGTCAAAGCCAATCCGGCCCAAGGGGTGCGCACCCCGAAAGCGCCGAAGACGCTGCCTCGCCACCTGCGCCCGGGAGAGATCGAAAGCCTGCTCGCGGCACCCGACGTCAACGAGACCTTCGGCCACCGAGATCGGGCGATCCTGGAGCTGCTCTACGCGACCGGCCTCCGCGTGGGCGAGCTGGTGAGTCTCGACTGGAGCGATCTCGATCTTTCCGCCCGCACCCTGCGGGTCATCGGCAAGGGGAACAAGGAACGGATGCTCCCCTTCAACCGAGCCGCCGAAAGCGCGCTGCGCGACTGGCTAGCCCGCTGGGAACCGCTCGCCGATCCCGCCCGGCTCGCGGCCGACCCGTCCGAAGCCGAGCCGGTGTTCTTGAGCTCCAAAGGCCGCAGGCTCTCCGACCGCTCCGTCCGCCGCATCCTCGACCGCCACGTCGCCGCGGCATCGCTCGCGGCCGGAGTCCACCCCCACACCCTCCGCCACACCTTCGCCACCCATCTCCTGGAAAACGGCGCCGACCTCCGCGCCATCCAGGAACTCCTAGGGCACAGCTCGCTGTCCACCACCCAAAAGTACACCCACATCGAGATCGACCGGTTGTTGAACGTCTACCGGGAGTCGCATCCCCGTGCTCGGAAGGGGTGAGGGGGGGCGAGCCACCACCTTCGGCTCCTCTCCCAGTCCTCACTTCCGCCGAACGACAGGTTTCTCCCCTCTGCGTCGCGGTTCGCGCGAGGCAGACACCGGTCTCCCGGGCCGAGGAAGCGCCGAGCGGGAGAAAATCACCGCTCCTCCAGGCCCGCGGAGTCTTCCTCTGGACCTCAGGAACGTTCCCCTGGATCTCAGGAACGTTCCCCTAGACCTCAGGAATATTCCCCCGGACCTCAGGAATGCTCCTTTGAGCCTCAGGAATACTCCGGAAAAGTCCAGGAGCACTCCTCCAGATCCTAGGAACATTCCGCTTTACCTCAGGAAGGTTCCTTTGCCTCCCAGGAAAACTCCGCTGGATCTCAGGAACATTCCGCTGGACCACAGGTACATTCCGCTGGTGCTCAGGAATACTCCGCTGAAGCTCAGGAATGTTCCTCTGGCCTTCAGGAGTATTCCTCTTAATCTCAGGAACATTCCGCGGAACATCAGGAACATTCCTCTCTGCCGGCGGAGGGGTGTTCTGGATCTGGAAACCACTCCCGTGGGCCGGCACACGGGTGTGCGAGTCGGTCGTACCGCTCCATCCGATCTGCCGACCGGTGTTTGGAAGGCCGGAAGGAGCGATTCCCTCCGTCCCGTCGCCTTCCGGCGGTCGAACCGCGCGTTTTTCTTCCGGCCGATCGCTTCTGCCCACCCGCGCGTCCTCCCCCTGTCGCGCCTCGGGTGTGCTTTTCCTGGGAACGCCGCCGTCTCGGCGGCCTTCTCTGCCCCGACGCTCGCGCCTCGTCAGTGCCGAGCTGGAGCTCGGCGCTCCCAGGGAAAGGCACGCAGGAGCGCAGGGCGAGGTGGAATTGGGCTGGGGCTCAGGCCAATCTCCCTCCCGAACCGAAGCCCCGTCGCGAGGGCTGCTACAATGCCGGCCTCGATATGGATACCTTCCTTTCTACCACCGTCCTCCTCGTGCGACGGAACGGCCGCGTCTGCTTGGCGAGCGACGGGCAGGTGACGATGAACAACAGCACCATCGTCAAATCCGGCGCCAAGAAAATCCGCCGCACGGGCAAGGATAAGGTGCTGGTCGGCTTTGCCGGCGGTACGGCCGATGCCCTCGCTCTGTTTTTCCGTTTGGAAGAAAAGCTTGACGAGCATGGCGCGAATTTGGAGCGCGCGGTCGTCGAGCTGGCCAAGGATTGGCGCACCGATCGGGCCATGCGCCAGCTGCAGGCCGTGATGATCGTCACCGACAAGGACAAGAGCTTCCTGATCTCAGGGACAGGCGAGCTGCTTTCGCCGGATGACGAGGACGGGATTTTGTCCATCGGCTCCGGCGCCAACTTCGCCCTGGCCGCGGCCCGGGCGTTGGTCCGCATGACCGACCTTTCGGCGGCCGAAATCGTCCGCGAATCGATGCGAATCGCGAGCGAGATCTGCGTGTACACCAATGACCGGCTCACGCTCGAAGAGCTCTAGGACTCCCAAGATGGCGACTCCCCAGACCCCCGACGGGCCGCTTGCCCAGTCGCTCGAAAACCTCACGCCGCAGCAGATCGTCGTGGAGCTGGATAAATACGTGGTCGGCCAGCGGGCCGCCAAGCGCGCCGTGGCGATCGCTTTGCGCAATCGCTGGCGACGCCAGCAGCTCGCGCCCGAGATTGCCGACGAGATCGCGCCGAAGAACATTCTGATGATCGGCCCGACCGGCGTCGGCAAGACCGAGATCGCCCGGCGGCTGGCGAAGCTCGCCAAGGCGCCGTTCTTGAAGGTCGAGGCGAGCAAGTTCACCGAGGTGGGCTACGTCGGCCGCGACGTCGAGTCGATGGTGCGCGACCTGGTGGAGATCGCCGTCGGCATGGTCCGCGAGGAACGGCGCGAGGCCGTGCGCGAGCTGGCGATCGTGCGGGCCGAGGATCGCCTGCTGCAACTGCTGGTGCCGCCCCGGCCGGTCTCGTCCTATCTCCATCCGCGCGAGCCCGAGGACGAAGACGACGAGATGGCCAAGACGCGCGAGAAGTTCCGCACCAAGCTGCGCGCCGGCAAGCTCGACGCCCGGACGGTCGAGGTCGAGGTGGAAGAGTCGACCTATCCGAGCATGGACATGTTCAACCCCCAGGGGGCGGAAGACGTCGGCGCGAACTTGAAGGACATGCTGCCCGGGCTTTTCGGCCGCAAGCGCCGCACCCAGCTCGCGGTGCCCGAAGCGCGGGTGATCCTGGAGCAGCAGGAGTCGGAGAAGCTGATCGACCGCGCCGCGGTCTCGCGCGAGGCGCGGAACAGGGTCGAGCAGGGCGGCATCATCTTCCTCGACGAGATCGACAAGATCGCCGGCCGCGAAGGCGGACGGGGGCCGGACATTTCGCGCGAAGGGGTGCAGCGCGATCTGTTGCCGATCGTCGAAGGGACGACCGTCTCGTCGAAATACGGCATGGTGAAGACCGACCACATCCTGTTCATCGCGGCGGGGGCGTTTCACGTCAGCAAGCCGTCGGATCTGATCCCCGAGCTGCAAGGCCGCTTCCCCATCCGGGTCGAGCTGCACGCACTTTCGGAGAACGATTTCGTCCGCATTTTGACCGAGCCCGAAGCCGCGCTCACCAAGCAGTACATCGCGCTGCTTTCGGCCGAGGGTCTCACGGTCGGTTTCACGGAAGACGCGGTGGCCGAGATCGCCCGGATGGCGGTCGAGGTCAACGCCAGCACCGAAAACATCGGCGCCCGCCGCTTGGCGACCTTGATGGAGCGTCTGCTCGACGAGATCTCCTTCGAGGCCCCCGGCATGTCGGGTCAGCAGCTCACCTTAGACGGCGGGAACGTGCGCACGACGCTCTCCGACATCGTCAAGAACCAGGATCTCTCGCGCTATGTCCTCTAGCCGGCTCTCTTTTCGGTTCTCCGATCGTCTCGCGCTGCCTGCCGTGGCGCTGGGTCTCGCGATGGTTTTGACCCTGTCGGCCTGCGGCAAGAAGGGTCCGCCGCTGCCGCCGTTGCGCTCGCTTCCCGCGACCACCGCGGATCTTTCGGTCCGCCAGCGCGGAGCCCAGCTGCTGCTCGAATTCACTTACCCGACCGCGACGCCCGGAGGCCAGGCGCTGGGCGGCATCACGAGTGTCGAGGTGTGGGAGGCGGATCGTCCAGTTGTCGCGACCCCGGCAACTCCGGTGGCCCCGTTGGCCCCGACAACCGGGACGGCCGGTGCGGTGGCCGCTCCGACTCCTACCGAAATCCCCAAGGCGGAGGCTCCGACGGAAGGAGCTCAAGCGCCGATCGGGACCGCGGGGACTGCAACGACGGAACCGACGACCACGCCGGAAACCGTCGCCGAGCCGATCGTGGCTCCCGGATCGGTGGGATCGACGGTCCCTCCCGGACCGGCCGCAACCGTTCCGCCTACTCCGGCCGCACCGGCCGGGCCGGTCGTCGAGCCGGGACCTCCGGCGCTCGATCCTCGGGAATTTGCCCTCGCGGGCAAGAAGATCTTGACCCTCGCCACGGCGGACATCGGAGCGGCGACGCTGGGGGACAAGGTCGTCTTGATGTTGCCGATCGCCGAGGCCGAAGCGGACGTGACGGTGCGTCATTTCCAGATTCGGACGGTCGGCCCGCTGGGCGACCGATCCGAGCCCTCGAACACGACCCGGATCGTGCCGCGGAAAGCGCCGACCCCGCCGGCCGAAATCGTCGCGACGCCCAAGGCGGCCGGCATCGACCTGTCGTGGCAGCCGGTCCAGGGCGCCATCGGCTATCTGGTCTACCGGCGCGAGGCGGCGGCCAAGAACTACGGCAAGCCGCTCCAGGCGGTGGTCGCTCCGACGGTGAGCGTGACCGACGCCACGGCGCAGCTCGGGGCGAGCTACATCTACGCGGTGACCACCGTGAGCCGCCGGGCGCCGCTGGTCGAGAGCGCGATCCAGAGCGAGCGCGAGGTGCGCTACGCGGACCGCTATCCGCCGCCTCCCGTCACGGATCTGGTGGCGCTCGCCGAGCAGGGCCAGGTTCGGTTGATCTGGACCGGCAGCGACGCGCCGGACCTCGCGGGATACCGGATCTATCGTCGCGAAGGGGGCGATCTGCGCCGTTTGAACGTCGAGCCGGTGGCCACCACGGAGTTCACCGATACGAACGTCGCCTCCGGCCGGACCTACGTCTACCGGGTGGTCTCGATCGACAAGACGGGCAACGAGAGCACACCGCAAGAGGTTCCGGCGACCACCCGTTAAGGGGCGGCCGGCGAAACGTGGCGATCGAGTTCTACAAGCTTTCGGGCAGCGGCAATGATTTTCTTGCCCTGCCCGAGCCGGAGGCCGTGCCGACACCGGAGGAGATCCGCGCCTGGTGCCGGCGCGGCGTCTCGCTCGGCGCGGACGGGTTGATCGTGATCCGGCCCGGGAACGAAATCGAAATGACGTATTGGAATGCGGACGGCTACCCCGCCGATCTCTGCCTGAACGGCACCCGCTGCGCCGCGCGGCTGGCGTTCGATCTCGGCTGGGGGGCTGCCGCGTCCGACTCTCCGCTCGCGATTCGCACCGACGCGGGGACCTGGATGGCACGGCTGCTGCCCGGCTCCCGGATCGCGCTCGACCTGCCGTTTCCGCCATCCCCGCCGCAGGCGCTCCACCTCGAAGCGCTCGGCACCTCGCACGAAGCCTGGTCGATCACCGTCGGCGTGCCCCACCTCGTGCTCCTCTGGCCGGAGAGCCTCGCTACCGTGCCGATCGAAACGTTGGGGCCGCCTTTGCGCCGTCATCCGGCACTGGGAGCCCCCGGAGCGAACGTCGATTTCGTCCGCTTTCCCGCGGAAGGAAACCGCCGTCGAATGGAGATCCGGACGTTCGAGCGCGGTGTTGAAGGAGAGACTCTCTCTTGCGGCACCGGGGTGCTCGCTTCGGCCGCCGTGGGCCTCTCTCTTGGACTCGCCGAGCTGCCGCTCACCGTCGCCACTCAGAGCGGTTTCGAGCTTGAAGTGAGCGGCATCCCTCAAGCAGGCACCGCGGCGGGCGATCCTCCGAGCCGCTGGTCGCTGATCGGCGACGCGCGCATCGTCGCCTCGGGCGAGCTGCTGCCCGACGCCCTCGCCTCGCCTCCTGCTCCTCCGTGGAAAACTTCGTGATGACCGAGACCGCCCTGCCTCCCCAAATCTTCCTGCCGGTCGACGAGCAGATGGAGCTGCTGCTGCGCGGCACCGTCGATCTGATCGACGATGCGCAACTGCGCGCGAAGCTCGAACGGTCGCGCAAATCGGGCAAGCCGCTCTCGATCAAGGCGGGGTTCGATCCCTCCTCCCCGGATCTCCATCTAGGCCATACCGTCCTGCTCCGGAAGATGCGCCACTTTCAGCGGCTGGGCCATCGGGTGGTGTTTTTGATCGGCACGTTCACCGCCCGGATCGGCGATCCGACGGGCAAAAAGACTACCCGGCCGCAGCTCACCTCCGAGCAGGTGGCGGCCAACGCCCAGACCTACCTGGAACAGGTCTACCGCATCCTGGATCGCGATCTCACCGTGGTCGACGAGAACGGCCGCTGGCTCGACGCGCTCGGCGCCGACGGGATGGTCCGCCTGGCTGGCCGTTACACGCTGGCCCGGATGATGGAACGCGACGATTTTCGCACCCGGTATCAGAATCGCCAGCCGATCTACCTGCACGAGCTGCTCTACCCCCTCGCCCAGGGTTACGACTCGGTGGCGCTCAAGGCCGACGTCGAGCTCGGCGGTCACGATCAGATCTTCAATTTGCTGGTCGGCCGCGACCTGATGAAGGAAGAGGGGATGGAGCCGCAGGTGGCGCTCACCGTGCCGCTCTTGGTCGGCACGGACGGTGCCGAGAAAATGTCGAAAAGCTTGGGCAACGCGATCGCCCTTGAGGATTCGGCACGAGACATGTACGGCAAGACGATGTCGCTCCCCGACGGCCCCATGTGGGACTGGTACCTGCTGCTCACCGATCTGGGCGTGGCTGAGATCGAGCAGAGAAAACGCGACGTCCTGGCCGGCACGCTCCATCCGAAGGCCGCGAAACAGGAACTGGCGCGCCGGATCACCGCGGAATTTCACGGCGAAGAGGCGGCGGTGGAGGCGGAAGCGGAATTCGCCAAGGTCCACGGCGGCGGCGGGGTGCCCGACGAGATCGAAGAACGGGAGCTGGCGGGAGCCTGGGGCTTGGGCAAGCTGCTCGCCGCGGCCGGACTGGCCGAGAGCAACGCCGAGGCGCGCCGGTTGATCCAACAAGGGGCGGTGGCGATCGATGGCGAGCGCGCCAGCGATCCGAATCGCGAGCTGGCGCCGCGCGCCGAACCGTATCTGTTCAAGGTCGGCAAACGGCGTTTCGCCCGCGTCCGGCTGTCCTGATCCGGGAACCTGCGCGCTGCCCCACCGCGAGCGAGACCTCTGGCCGGCCGAGACGCGCGCAACCATGTTCGATCTGCAACCGAAGATGGCCCGCATCCTCGCGCGTTACCGGATTCCGGTGGACGCCGCCGAGGACATCGTGGAAGAGCTGTTCTCGACCCTGCTGCTCAAACGCGAGCTGATCTCGCAGCCGGAACGCTGGCTTCTCACCTCGCTCCAGAACCGTTGCCTGCTCTACTGGCGCAATCAGCGCGAGCAGTTGTGCCGCTCGCTCGACGCCGGCCTGCTCAGCGTTTTCGCCGGCGACGATGTCCCGGTCTCGGAAAAGGAGAGCGTTCGCTCCCGCCTCGGGGCGCTCGCTTCGCGCCTCTCCCCGCCGTGCCGAGAGAGGATCGCGCAACGCTACGGCTTGGCACCGGCGAAGCTCACCGGGGCAGGTACCGCTTCCGATACCGCGGCGGACGGCCTGGAAGAATGCGCCCGGCTCGACGACCAAACGATGCGCTGTCTCACCGCCCTCTCTCGGCGTATGCTGCGCGATGGCCTGACCTTCGAGACCTCCGATGCCTGAGCGCAAGGACCCGCCGTCCCCGAGCTACCTCGCCGATCTGGTCCGCCAGATCCTCGGCCCGACCCTTGCGGACCGCCCGGCCGGCCCGGGCAAGGTAGTTTCGGCCGACAGCGAGGATTTCCTTTCCCCCAACCGTCTGGCAAAAGGCGCCTGGGCACATTTGGCGCGGCTCGAACGGGAGCGCGGCGAAGCGGTCTTTCGGGTCGAGGAGTTGCGCGACCTGCCGGCAGAAGAGCGGCGCCTACGCCTCACGCACGATCCGGGCCTCCACCTCTGGGCGGTCGCCGAAAGTCTGCTCGCCGAAAGCAACGAATGCCGCGAGGTCCAGGACGAAGCGGCTCGCACGCCGGGCGCAATGCCCTCCCCTCCGCTTTCAAGCGCGCCGGCCGAACCGATGGCTTCGGATCTGGAGGGGAGCATGGGAGGGGCGACCACCGCGACGCTCGTCCAACCCAAAATCGCGCTCCCAAGCCCCGCCGCGATTCTCGCCGCCGAAGCGCTCCTGGTGCTCGACCGGATCGACCCGGCAGTCTACGGCGCCTCCTGCGTCGAGGATCTCTACGCCCAGTGCCATACCGCACTCGGGCTCGCCCGGCTGGCCGAAGGGGATCTCGCCGACGGCGAGCAGGAGCTGTCCCAGGCCTACGAGCATCTCGAAGCGGGCTCGGGCGATATTCTTACCCGCGCCCAGATGCTCGATTTCGAGGCCGCATTGCGCTTGGCCCAACGCCGTTTCGGCGAGGCGCTGACCGCGATCGACCGGGCCAGCCGCTCGTTCCGCACCGCCCGCGATCGGCATTTCGAGGGGCTCGCCCAACTGCGTCGCGCCGAAATCCTCCGCGCCGCCCTCCGGCGGACCGACGCGATCGTCACTTGCCGGAAGGGTCTCTCCCTGATCGATCCCGATCGGGCCGCGGTCGAAACGCGGCGCGCGCGGCGTTCTTTGGTCCGCGATCTGGCCGCCCTTGGCCGCCACGACGAGGCCGCGGCGGAAGCCGCCCGCCCTCCGGCTCTCCCGCCCGAGGTGAGCTGAGTGATCGGCAACGCTCGACCCTCTCCCACTCGACCCTCGGCGGCTAAGAGGATGGGAATGGCGATGAGTATCGCACTATGGCTCGCCCTGCTTGGCGTCCCGGCCCGAGCCGACTCGCGGGTCCTCGCCCTGACGTTCGAGGCACTCGGTGCCGAAGGCGAGATCCGAACCGTGGTTCAGGATCTCGCCCCCGGCGCGGACCCGAAGTCCCATGCGCCCGCCCTCGACGCGGGCCTGGCGGCGATCCGGGACTTCGAAGGCCAGTTGGCGAAAGTGCCGCCGGGCGACGGCACGCCCCATCCGTTCGACGAGCGAATGCTCTCCCTGCTTGATCGCGCCCAAGGCGCCTGCTTCTGGTCCGAAGGAATCCTCGCCCCGTTCGGCCGAGGCCCGGCGCTCCCCGCCAAAGGGCCGCAGCCGGAAGGACCGGCTGCCTGTTTCCGCATCGCGATCGATCGCAAAAAGGCAACGGCCACTCTCGCCGAAGGAGCAATCCTTGACCTCAGCGAGCTGGCCGCGGGGTATGCTGTTGATCTGGCCGTTGCCGCGATTCGTGCCGGAACGGCAGGAGGATCCGCGCCGCCGGACAACGGCTGGGTGCGGCTCGGCGCCATCCAACGCTCGTTCGGAATCGACCTCAAGCCCAAGGTCGGTAAATGGGTCGATCCGCCCGAACCGGTACGCCGCCTGGACCCCGAATTCCGCGGCTTCTACCTCTCCGACCGCGCGCTCGCCGTGGCCGCCTCGACCGACGAACCGCCGCACCTGGATCAGCGTTCGGCAACCGCGCCGACCGCCGCGATCACGGTCCTCGCGGTCACCGACCTCGCCGTCGACGCCCAGTTGCTGGCCGCCACGATGCTCATCACCGGCAGCCGCTCCGGAGAGCTACGCCTCGGCTCGGTCCAGCCCAACCCGAGCATCCTCTGGGTCTACGGCTCCGGCAACGGCCTGCCGCTCTACATCGAACACAGCTGGTCGGCGTTGCAGCGCCGGTCGCCGTAGGGCTCTCGAGCGAAATCCGTCGCCCCAAAGTATCGAGAGTCGGCCCTCCTTTTACGTCTTTTAGGTCTGAACCAAGGCTTCGCGGAAGCGAGGCCCTTCGGGAGGACCTGGGATGGCGGGTGGTCACGATCAACTTTGGAAGGATCTGATCCAAGCGTTTCCGACGGCGGCTCGCCTCTTGGCCTACAACCGGGTGCTCGCCCTGCGCTTCGGCCTGCCGGTTCAAACGACAACGCGCGATTCCGACTATTCAACGGCGTGGCAACTTACTTAGAATTGGACGGCGGCGCTGCGGCGGAGTACGCGGCGTTGCGAGCGGCCGAAACCGGCCCGGAGGCCAAGATGCAGCCCATTACCTGGGAAGAGAAGGTCGAAGCGCGGGGTGTCGAATTGGGGCTGGAGACTGGCTTGGCGCGCGGCCAAGAGAAGGGCATGCGTGAGGTTCTGCTGCTCCAACTCAAGCGGCGCTTCCCGACGCTCTCCAGCCGTGCGGTTCGGCGCCTGCAAGCGATCACATCGACCGAGGAGCTCGGCTCTCTGGCCGAACGACTCTTAACGGCAGGATCGCTCGAGGAACTGGGGTTGGCGTAGGCGCGGGCCTATCGTCTGAAACGTCGTCTCGATCACCGAAAACCGAAAGGGGCCAGGCAGGCCCCCTTCAGATTCCGGACGGGTTCGAGGAATTTACCTAAAGCATCGGGAGCGCGGCGGAGGCCTACGGTCAACTGAAACCCCTGGAGGCCTAGCGCCCCCGCAGCTCCGCCTTGTCGACCACCATCTCGGTCAGCTTCGCGGTGCGCGAGATGGTCCGGTGGATCGCCTGAAGCAGCGCGATCCGGTTCGCCCGGACGTCCAGATCGGGATCCATCACCAACACGTCGACGAAAAACTTGTCGAGCACCGGGGCGAGGTCCGCGGTGCGAAATAGCACCCGTTCGTAATCCCGTTCGGCAAGCGCTTCGACGATTTCGGCGCGCAGATCGGCAAACGCGTCGAACAGCTCACGCTCGGCGGGCTCGACCAAGGCCGAAGGTTCGAGGTCGTGCTCCGGGGCGTCCTTGACGATGTTGGCGATCCGCTTGGCGGAGAGCACGACCGAAAGGAACCGCTCCTCGCCGCGCACTTTCTTGAGCGCCGCCACCCGGGCGCGGAGGTCGGGCAGGCTCGCCACGCCACCCGAGCCGCCGGCTCCCGCGCCGAGCGCCGCTTCAATCTCGTCGTAGGCGTACCCGAGGAGACCCAGAACGTGACGAATCCGATCGTGCAGGAACGGCCGGAGCAGGCTGAGCACCTCGTCGGCCGAGCGCGAGAGCTTGGCGCCGTAGAAGCCGACCGCCTCGCGAGCCACCGCTTCGAGGTCGAGCGAAAGCGAACCTTCCAGAGCGATCCGCACCACCCCTTGCGCCGCGCGCCGCAGGCCGAAAGGATCTTTCGAGCCCGTCGGGATCAGCCCGAGACCGAAGATGCCGACCAGCGTGTCGATCCGGTCGGCGAGCCCCGCGATCCGGCCGACGCGGCCGCGCGGGATCGAATCCTCCGTCGAAGCCGGCTGGTATTGATCGTAGATGGCCTGCCAAACCGCCTCCGGATGGCCGTCCTCGCGGGCGTAGATTCCGCCCACGTTGCCTTGGAGGGAAGTGAACTCCTTGACCATCTCGGTCGTCAGATCCACTTTGAGCAACTTGGCTGCCTCGACCGCCTGTTCGACCTCCTCGGAAGGCGATCCCAGGCGCCGGCCGATCGCCGCGGCAAGTTGGGCCAGCCGTTCCGCCTTTTCGCCGTAGGTGCCGAGCCGCTCGTGGAAACCCAACGAATCGAGCCGGCTCGCCTTCGGCGCAAGCTTGCCTTTACGGTCTTCGCCGTAGAAGAACTTGGCATCGGCGAGCCGGGCGGCGACCACGTATTCGTTGCCTGAGCGGACGCGGCCGATCGGATCGTCGGGCCGGTCCATCACGGTCAAGAACGCCGGCATCAGCCCCTCCGGCCCCTCGACGGTAAGAGCGCTCTGATGGTCGCGCAGGCTGGTCGCGAGCACCTCGGCCGGCAGCGAAAGGAACGCCGGATCGAACGCGCCGGACATGACGCCAGGGATCTCGCACAGCGCCGCCAGCTTGTCGAGCAGCGGATCGTCTTCGACCAGCTTGCCGCCGAGCGCCTCGGCCTCGGCCGTCATCGCCGCGTGCAGCCGCTTGCGCCGCACGGCGTGGCGCACCTCCAGTCCCAGCGCCGTGAGCTTTTGCCGATAATCGGCGGCGCCGACGACCGAGAAGCTCTCCGGAGACAGGATCGGATGGCCGATCGTCGAATCGCCCGCGGCGACATCGAAGAAGGACATCGGCACGACCTTCCCGTCGAGCAGCGCGAGCAGACCCTGGACCGGCCGGACCCACGGGCCGTCTCCCGCGCCCCAGCGCATCGCCTTCGGCCAGGAGATCCCGGCAAGCACACGAGGAATCACCTGGGAAAGGATCTCGCTCGTCGCGCGCCCGGTCGTACGTTGTTTCGCCGCCAGGTACTCGCCTTTCTCGGTGGCGATCCGGATCAGCTCTTCGGGCGCCACACCGCAGCGCTTGGCGAAGCCGAGCAGTGCGGGGGTGGGCGCCCCTTCCGCGTTGTAGGCCGCACGCACCGGCGGCCCGAGCACCTGCTCCTCGCGATCCGCCTCGCGCTCGGGGAGCCCCGAGAGAATCAGAACGAGCCGCCGCGGCGTGTAGCCGGTCTCCACCTCGCGCGGACCGACGCCGCGAGCCATCAGCTCTTCGAACACCCGGGTCGCCAGCTCCCTCGTCCCGGGTTCGAGCATGCGCGCCGGAATCTCTTCGCTCCGCACTTCGAGCAGGAATTCACCCTTCGGAGGCTCGGTCGCCATTGGGGTCTCCACCATGATCTCAGCCATGGTCAGGCCTCCTTTCCGGAGGCCGTGGCGGCCGTGGCAGATGCCGTAGCGCCGAGCGTGCCGCGCAGCAGCGGAAAACCGAGCCTCTCGCGGCTCTCGACATATCCCCTCGCGCAGGCGCAGGCCAGATCGCGCACCCGCTTCATCAGCGCCACCCGCTCGGTGACCGAGACGGCCCCCCGAGCGTCGAGCACGTTGAAGGCGTGAGAGCATTTGAGCGCGCATTCGTAGGCCGGCAGAACCAATCCCGCCTCCAGGCAGCGCTTCGCCTCGCGCTCCTGGCCGTCGAAGATCTGCTGGAGGAAGACCACGTCGGCGATCTCGAAGTAGTACTTGGACAGCTCGTACTCTTCCTGGTGGCGGACTTCGCCGTAATCGACGCCGCCCGGCACCCAGCCGATGTCGTAGATGCTCCGCGCCTGGGCGAGAAACATGGTCAATCGTTCGAGGCCGTAGGTCAGCTCGGCGCTGATCGGCAGAAGCTCCAGGCCGCCCGCCTGCTGGAAGTAGGTGAACTGGGTGATCTCCATCCCGTCGAGCATGACCTGCCAGCCGAGCCCCCAGGCACCGAGCGTCGGCGCTTCCCAGTTGTCCTCTTCAAAACGTAGGTCGTGCTGGGTGAGATCGAGGCCGATCGCCTCCAGGCTCCGCACGTAGAGGCTCTGCACGTCTTTCGGCGCGGGCTTCAAAATCACCTGGTACTGCTGGTGTTTGCCTAGCCGGAACGGGTTGTCGCCATAGCGTCCATCGGCCGGCCGGCGAGAGGGCTGGACGTAGGCGACCTTCCACGGCTCGGGGCCGAGGACCCGCAGAAAGGTGTCGGGATGCATCGTCCCGGCGCCCACTTCGAGGTCGAGCGGCTGCTGGATCACGCAACCCTGCTCGGCCCAAAAGCTCTGGAGCCGGAGGATCAGTTCTTGGAGCGTCTGCACGGACAGGCCTCTCTCGCGGGTCTTTCTCAACAGCCCCTCGCGTCGGGTGGAAAGTCGAATCGATCGGGAGCGCCGGTCCCTGAGGGAGCCCGGAGCGGAACCGGCATTCTCTCGCGAAGGGCGGGCGGGGGGAAGGGTGAGGTGACCGGCTCAGGCCGAAATCGGCATCAGGTGAAAAACTCGCCCTAGCCGGCCCGCTGCGGTGAGATCTCCCCGCCGGAGAGCTTCACGCACCTGGTCGAGCTTCTCGACCTCGCGGAGCGTCAGATACGGTCCCCACGCCTCCTCCGAATCGACGAGCGCGACCTCGACCTCGGCGACGTAATGGCCTTCGTGGACCAGCTTCTTTCTCGAATTCGCCATCAAATCCTCCTGCACCTGAAATCTGCGCTCCACTTGGCTGAGTCCGGCCGGTAGGCGGTCACAAGAACCGCCGGACTTGTCCTACCTCGGGGGATTCCCCAAACGGCGTGAAGCGGCCGATTCTCGTCATCTCGTTGCAAGACCAGGACGCAAGGCCCCTTGGGAAAGTTCGGATAGTCCTCAAGAACCTCACCGCCGGCAACCCCACGGATGATCTCCCTGGCAAGGATACCGTCCTCTGCCAGTTCGTCATAGCCGTGTTCCGAAATCCTGACTTGCTGGCTACCCACAAGAACCAGGATTCGCTCGAAAGTCTCGCTCATGAGCCCGCGCCGGTTTCTCCCTCATGGGCAGGCGGTCTTCCGGTCGCCTGCCTCGGTTGACTGCTCTCTACTCCGGTTTCCAGACCGGCACGCGACCGGGGGTCCAGGGGGCTCCGGCGGCG
>JBDTZG010000136.1:0-3816 GCA_040005235.1 Acidobacteriota bacterium
GTCGGTCTTCACCCACCTGCCGGCAAACTTCATCCGGCGCTGCCTGATCGAGCTGAGCAAGGCGATGGCGCCCGGCGGGCGGTTCTACGCCACCTACTTCGAATGTCCCGAAGACCGGCCGGACGCGATCGAGCTGCACCACGAACCGGGTGGGATCGTGAGCTATCTCGACCGCGACCCCTACCACTACCGGGCGCGCGATCTGGATTGGCTCGCCGACGGCCTTCCCTGGAAGGTCGAGCACGTCGGCGATTGGGGGCACCCGCGGGACCAGAAGATGGTGCGCTTCGTGCGCACGGGACCGTAGGGGCGCAGCATGCTGCGCCCTTTCGATCGGGCCGCCCGTTTCCTGGGCGAGGCACGCCTCGCCCCTACTTGACCGGCGCCACCCCCACCTGACGCCAGAGGCTCGCGGTGTCGTAGACCGTGCCCCCTTTGATCGTCAGCACGGCTCTCCGGAGGTCCGAGATCTTGGTCGTCGGATCGCCGTCGATCAGGACCATGTCGGCGAGCTTGCCGACGGTCACCGAGCCCAGCTCTTCTCCCTGACCGAGGACCTGCGCGGCGTTTCGGGTCGCGATCTGGAGCGCTGCGGGCGCAGGAATGCCGGCCTCGACATAGAGCTCCAGCTCGCGGTCGAGCGCAAAGCCGGGAGGGGCATCGGTGCCCGCCTCGATCGCGACGCCGCCGTCCCAAAGCGCCTTGACCATCTGGAGCAGGCGCTGGTACGACTCACGGTAGACGCCATCCATGCCCGCGGGCGGTTCCAGGCCGCCGCCCCCGGCGGCGATCAGCCGGCGGATGTTCGCGGGCAGGCGGTCGATCGCCCGGTCCCAGGCGGGAGAAGGCTTACCCGGACGGGAGAGGAACATGTCTTCAAAGGCGCCCACCGTCGGATCGACGGCGACGTTTTTTTCCTTCAACAGGCGGACGAACTTCTGGAAGGGCTCGGATTTCGGATCGATCTCGATCGCGTGCTCGGCGACTGCGGTGAATCGAGCCGGGGTCCGCGTGTCCTGCACCTTGTCGAACAGGAAGTTGAGGGCGATGAAGTTGATGTGCTGGATCTCGTCGAAGCCGGCGTTGACCGCCTGCTCGGCGGTCATGAACGCCGGGATGTGCCCGGAGACCCGTAGGCCGCGGAGCTTCGCGCGGGCGACGATCGCCGGCACCAGCTTCGGATCGATCGAGCTGTAGATCTTGACCTGGACGTAGCCCAGCTCGGCGTAGCGATCGACGGCGGCGTTCACCTCCTCTTCGGTCGAAACGAGGATCTTGGTCGGTCCGGCGTACGGCCCGGGACCGTCCATGAATCCCGCCTTGATCACCCGCGGTCCAAGCGCCGCGCCGCTCTGCCAGCGCTTGTCGAGGGCGGCGAGCATGTCGATGTCGTTCGCCATGTCGCGCACGCTGGTGATTCCGGACGCGAGATTGGGAATTCCCGCATTGGCGTCCAGATGGGTGTGGAGATCCCAAAGGCCGGGCAGCAGGGTCTTACCCCTAGCTTCGATCACTTCGGCACCGGCGGGGATCTCGACCTTGCCGTCCGGCCCGACCGCGACGATCCGATTGCCGACCACCACGACGGTGGTCTTCGGCGTCACCTTCCGGGTTTCGCTGTCAAACAAGCGGGCGCCGACGATCGCCAGCCCCTTCTCCGGATGGTGCGCGAGCTTCGTCGCCACCTCCCGCTCGCGCGCTTCGATCGACTGCTGCTGCGCCTCCCGGATCTTCGGCAATGAGGCTTCCCAGCCGGCCCGGACCATCGTCGACCAACCGTCGTCGGTCGCGAACACCGAGCCGTCCTTCTCGTCGATCCACTCCCGATCCGGATTGAAGCCGAGTCCGGTGATCACGACCTGGCGCACGGTCAGCGAAACGCCGTTCTGCTCCAGCTCAAGCGTTCCGAGCTTCTCGATCGCCGCCTCGCCCACGGGCAGCAGGCGAAGCTTCCCGCCCGGCGCCGCGAGGAGTGCCCGGATCAGAATGCCATAGATCTCCGGCGGTCCTTCGAGCGGCAAATAGTACGCCGGACCGTCCACCGTGGCCTTGCCGGTCTCGTTGGCGCTCTGCCAGGACGCCTTTTTTCCCGCGCGCTCGAAATGCACGGCCGCGGGAGCCTTCAGGTAATCGACCCCTGACAGGTCGTAGCGGGCAAAACAGCCGTCCGCCGATAGCGCATAACGCGCCGTCTGGTCGGGGCCGCGACCCCGATCGTTGAACGAGTAGTGGCTCTCGAAGCTGCCATCGGCCAAGCGGCGCACCGTTTGGCTCCCCGCCTCCCGGCTCTGAATCTGAATCGTCCAGCGGGTTTCCTGCGGCGCGGCGGGGGCGGCGGGGGCTTCGGCGGCAACCGGCCGAGGGAGGGCGAGAGCAAAGGCGAAGGGAAGGGAGACAGCGAAGACGGCGAACGGCGCGCGGGCTGTTTTCATGTCCCTAATGTACGCGTTCACCGCGCAAAGTTGCAGCCGGCCTGCGCCCAGCCCTCCTACGGCACGACGACGATCTGCCCGGTCATCTTCTTATGGCTGTTGCCGCAGTACTTCGAGCACTTGAATGGGAAGGTGCCGGCCTCGGTCGGCGTGAACATCACCGTTGCCGACCAGACTGCGGACGCAATCCCAGGAGCTATAGCCAGCCGCTTAACCTCTACAGACCCCACCCTTTTCGAGGCCGAAGGAAGGTCCGGTGCTTGCGCCGTAGCAGCCGCTGATACACGCTCCGCCGCCGCAAATCCAGCAGTGATAATAAATCCGGCCCGCGATCTTGTACGCTCCAGCCACCGAGTCGAAATAACAGGCTGTCGTCACGACCAGCTCGAAATTCCCGCAGGAGCCGTCGCCAAACTCGCTACAATTTTCTTCAGCCTCCACATAGCACTGGTCCCCCGCATCGTTCTCGGCTTCCAGGCAGGTCGCCCCCACCCCTTGGTGGATCCCCGAGGGAATCCGATTGTTCGGACATTGACAAGCTGAGCCGAGCTGAGGAGTGAGGAAGAAAGCCGGCACCAGGAGCGACCATAAGGACAGCTTGGGGATCTTGCGGATGTTCATTTTGAAAGCCTCCTTTCGTTCAATAGCCGTAACGCTATCACGCGTCTCACGAAATCTATGATAGCTATGCCGAACCGTCGCGCGTGTAGCCGCGCACCCTCGCGGTCGCCTCCGCCGTTTCCCGCGCGCGGCAAGCGGCACGGTCAAATAATTCCGAATCTGCAGGATCGTCGCACGAGAAGCGGCACGGAACCCCGGGAGTGTCTAATCGGGCTTGATGCCGCCCTTCAGCTGTTTAAAGATCTGCCGTAGCTCATAGTCTCGATCGGTTCCTGGCTTTATCCCCATGTGAAATGCCTTCAGGCCGGCAACGATTTCGGAAGGTACCGACCGTTTCTCTCGCGAGCCCAGACCCGTTGGATCGCCTGGAGCGCCCAGTATTGGCCAAAGGGTTTGTCTTCTCAGGTAGTCCGAAGTTTTCATCTGCAAGCTCCTCCAACTACCGATATCGAAGCCACGATGTGTTCTGCGGAGCGCCGTCCCCTCGATTGAAACGGGGCGTCAGCCCTGCTACGGCACGACGACCACCTGCCCGGTCATCTTCTTATGGCTGTTGCCGCAGTACTTCGAGCACTTGAAGCTGAAGGTTCCCGGCGCGGTCGGCGTGAACGTGATCGTGGCCGGTTGGTTTTTCCGGAAGGTGATCGGCGGAATGTTGAGGTCGCGGGAAGAGATCCCGTGAGGGACGTCGAGCGAGATGAGGGTCAACTCGACCGGCTGGCCGACCTTGACCTCGATCGAGGCGGGAATCCATTCGAATTTC
>JBDTZG010000104.1:0-12751 GCA_040005235.1 Acidobacteriota bacterium
GCGTTGGTGACCACGCCGTACGCCTGGTGGGTGCCGCGGTCCTTGAGCTTGTTGACCACGAACTCGGTCTGATCGACGCAGATCGTCATCAGGTCGGTGGGCACCCCGTCGTGATGCGTGTGGTAGGCGGGGAGCATGTTGCCCACCGCGATCGCGTGGAGGGCGGTGGCCACGAAGATCGCGCCGGTGGCCTTCACGGTCTGCTCGCGCATCGCGTCCTGGGCGGCGAGCGAATCGGAAAGCACTCCCGGCAGCGGCCCGTCGTCGCGGATCGATCCGGCGAGCACGTACGGTACGCCTTGGGTGACCAGCGTGTGGATGATGCCGCCCTTGATCTTGCCTTCCTCGACCGCTTTTTCGATCGACCCGCTGGCGCGCACCGCGTTGATCGCCCGCATGTGGAGGCCGTGGCCCCCTTCGGCCGGGTGACCCAGGTTGTCCATGCCGAGCGTGGTGCCGAACATCGAAGCTTCGATGTCGTGGACTGCGACCGCATTGCCGGCTAAAAAGCAGCTGACGTAGCCGTTCTTGATGAACCATTCGAAATCGCCGCGCGCTCTGGAGTGAACGAACGCCGGGCCGGCGACCCAGACGAGATAGCCGCCCTTCCTCCGTTCGTCGTCCAGCCGTTCGGCCAGCTCCTCGTAGTTGACCGGCCGCTCGCGGCTCACCTCGGTCGACATGAAGCGAAACTCGTTCGCGCCGTGCGCCCCGGCGAGAAACCCTTCGGTATGAACGAAGATCCCGGCGCTGCCGTCCTCGGCGAGCCCCATCGCGATCTGCTCGCCCTGCTTCAGGCGGCGCGGCTCGATCACTTCGATCTCGTCGCCCCGGCGGACGATCACGCAATCCATCCGCGGCCGGATCGGCAGCTTCCAGGTTCCGCCCACCTTCACGTAGGTTGGCAGGTTCGAGGTGGAGAAGAACCCGTCGGGCAAAATGCCATCGGCCGGGATCGGCGCGAACTGGGCTTCGGGAGCGGTGGAAAACGGGGCTAGAGAGAAGTCGGGGAATCGATATGCGGTCGCCATAGCAGGGCGGGAGTCTAGCAGGTGGGCTTACAACCCGCGCACGTACCCGCCATCCACCGCCAAGGCCTGGCCGGTGACGTAGGAGGCGGCGGGCGAGCAAAGGAACCCGATCGCGGCCGCAATCTCTTTCGGTTCGGCCATCCGGCCGGCGGGGGTGTTCGCCACCCAACCGGCGACTACCTCTTCGACCGGTTTGCCGGTGCGGGCCGAGGCAGCGCGGGAGAGCTCTTCCTGGCGCTCGGTGAGGGTATAGCCGGGCAGGACGGCGTTCACCGTCACGCCGTCCGCCGCGACCTCTTGGGACAGCGTCTTCAAGTACCCCAGGACCGCCGGGCGGAGCGCGTTGGAAAGCGCTAGATTGGGGATCGGCTGGCGCGCGGAGACCGAGTTGATCGCCACGATACGTCCCCACTTTCGATCGCGCATCCCCGGCAACACCCGGTTGCACAGCCGCGGCACGAACAGCAGGGTGAGCGGGATCGCCAGCTCCCAGTCCTCGTCGGTCAGATCGACCGCCGGTTTGGACGGGGGTCCGCCGCCGTTCGCGACCAGGATGTCGATCGCCCCGAGACGGGATTGCACTTCGGTCACCAGGTTGTCGAGCGATTCGCGCTCCCGCACGTCGACCGGCACGGCGATCGCGTCCGCTCCGGAATCGGTGAGCGTTGCGAGCGCCCGCTCCAGCTTGTCGCCGCCGCGGCTCGCGATCGCGACCCGGGCGCCCTGGGCCGCCAAGGCTTGAGCCGCCGCGAAGCCGAGGCCGGAGGAGGCGCCGGTGACCAGGGCGATTTTTCCGGCCAGAGGACCGGTGACCGAACCGCTCATCGCCTACTCCTTTTTCTTGCCGTCCGCGTCGTATTCGTAGACGCCGCGGCCGGATTTTCTGCCCAGCCGTCCGGCTCGGACGTGCTGGACCAGCAGGTTGTTCGGGCGGAAGCGATCGCCGAGCGACTGGTGGAGGAATTCGAGGATCTTGAGCCGGACGTCCAGGCCCACGAGGTCGCCCAGCTCGAACGGACCCATCGGATGGTTCAGCCCGAGCTTCAAGGCCCGATCGATGTCCGGCGCGCTCGCCACCCCTTCTTCGAGCATGCGGAACGCCTCGTTGCCAATCATCGCGTTGATCCGGGTGGTGACGAATCCCGGCGCCTCGCGGACGACCACGACCTCTTTGCCCATCCGCTCGCCTACAGCGCGCATCGCTTCGAGCGTCTCGTCCGAGGTTTGGAGGCCTCGGACCAGCTCCAGGAGTTTCATCACGTGGACCGGATTGAAGAAGTGCATGCCGGCGAAGCGTTCCGGCCTGCCCGAAGCCGCGGCCATCTCGGTGATCGAAAGCGCGGAGGTGTTCGAGGCGAACAGCGCCTCGGCCGGGGCGCTCTTCGCCACCGCGGCGAAGGTCTCGATCTTGAGCTTCATGTCTTCCGGGATCGCCTCGATCACCAGGTCGGCGTCCGTTACCGCCTCGGCTAGGTCGGTGTGAAGCGAGAGGCCGGCTTTGGCGCCCGCCGCAGCCTCGGCATTCACCTTGCCGAGCGAAACCCCTTTGTCCAGGTTTTTGACGATCGTCGCCTGCGCCTGATCGAGCATGGGCCGGGAGACGTCGAACAGGCGGGTCCGATAGCCGGCGAGCGCCGAGACGTGGGCGATGCCGCGGCCCATGGTGCCGGAGCCCAGCACGGCGAGGGTCTTGATCTCGATCATGGCGAGGAGGCCTGCGCTCAAGAAACCGGAATGTTGTGGACGCCGGTCGTCTTGGCGGCCAGGTTCGACAGCTCGTCGGCGATCGCCAGCGTATTGCGCACGGCGGCCGAGGCCTGCTCTTGAATCTCAGGCGTCGTGGCGTGCTTCTCCAAATACTGGCGGCCGAGCTCGTGGTGGTGCGCCTCTTCCGGCTGGATCGTCCGGTCGTAGAGGTCGGCGGTGCCGGCGTCGCCCACCGAGCGGCAGAAGTTCACGAACTGGGCGTTTCTTATCTTGGCGATCGCCTCGGAGGCGAACGGCCCGGCGGCGATCCGCTCGACCGTCGTGCGCAGGCCGCGCAGGTATTGGTAGAGGGGGCTATGCCCCTCGGCGAGCGGATCGAACGCGGAGGCGTCCTCGCCGATCTCGGCCAGCCGCTCGACGATCATGCCGTAATGCTTCATCTCGTCGCCGCACTGGAGCGCGAGGATCATCTTGGCCTCGACCTCGGGGGTCGAGGTCATCCAGAAACCGGCCAGCTCGCTCGCTTCGAGCTCGCTCTTCAGGGCCAGCTTGAGCAGGGTCACGACGTCCACTTTCCCGTTGGCTTCGGCTTCGAGCGTCTCGGTTTCGCCGAGGCGGGAGAAAAGTTCGTCCATTTCGGTCAACAATTGGGTGACGAAGGTCTTGGCGTCCAACGGGGGGCTCCTTCACGTTCAGCGCGCGCTTGGTGAGCGTGCGAGCCCTAGCCTACTTCATCTCCGGCGGAGGAATGAGCGGGATAGACTGCACGTTCTGGCGCGGGAAAGGAGTCCTCATGAATCACGACATCGACCTTCTGGAACCGATCGCGGGGGTGAGCGAGGCGGATCAGGTGAAGGTCGCGACCGTCGCCCATCACGTTCGGGGCATTCTGTCCGCCCTCGGGCTCGATCTCACCGATCCGAACCTCGCGGAGACCGATCGCCGCGTGGCCAAAATGTACATCGAGATGTTTCATGGCCTTTCCGAAGGGGCCGAGCCGGCGATCACCACGTTCCCGAACGAAGAGAACTACAGCCACATGGTGATGGAGAAGCACATCCCGTTCTACTCGATGTGCGCTCACCATCTGGTGCCGTTTTACGGTCACGCCCACATCGCCTACATCCCGAACGACCGGATCATCGGCCTGTCGAAGTTTTCCCGCATCCTGGAATTCTATGCCAAGCGGCCACAGCTTCAGGAGCGGCTCACCGAGCAGGTGGTCTCCTATTTGGACGAGCACCTGAAACCCCAGGGGGCGATGGTGGTGATCGAGGCGCGGCATCTTTGCGTTGAGATGCGTGGTGTGAAGAAGCCGGGTTCTGAGACGGTCACCTCGGCGCTGCGCGGAATCTTTCACCAGAAGCCGGTGCGCGAAGAGTTCCTCGACCTGTTGAAGAGGCGTTGACCGCCATGCCTGCCTGTGTCCGCTCGTTCGCGCTGCTTGGGTTGTTGCTCGGCGTTCTGGTCGGAGCCGGATCGCCGGCCGATGCGGCGGCCAAGCCGCAGTCGCGGCGCTATGAGGACCTGACCAACCCGCTGCTCGGGCCGGACTACGCTGCCTGGATGCTCGGCGCGGTCTCGCGGATGGCGAGCGATCCAGAGATCGTGGAGTTTCTCGCCCTCCACACCGACGAGTCGGCCGCCGCCTTCGTCGAGAGCTTCTGGAAAAAGCGCGACCTAACCCCCGGAAGCGAAGGAAACCCTGCCCGCGAGGTGTTCGACACTCGCTCCGAGGAGGCCGACCGGCTCTATTCCGAAGCGGCCATCCTCGGTCGCCACACGGCGCGCGGCGCAGTTTTCGTGCTCTACGGCGCCCCCGCCAAGATCGATTTCGACATCACGTCGCTTCCGGGCAACCAGGCGCTCGAAGTTTGGCACTACGACGAGAAAGCCCCGTTCGGCCTCGACGGGAAGAAGCCGTTCGGGAACTTCCGCTTCATCAAGGCAGGGGGCCTCACCGTGCCGTTCGTTCCCGGCCGAACGCGCATTCGCCCAGGCGTCCGCCCGCCAGGCTAGGTCGGCTAAGCCGCGCGCGATTCCGGCGGGCGCCCTCCTCAAGCTGGTAGGATCTCGCTCCACAAAATGATTTCGAGGAGCCGATAGATGCCCCAGAACCGCGCCGTCCTAGCCGGTACCGGTGTGGCGATCCCCCCGTACGAGATCACGAACGACATGCTCGCTCGGATCATCGAGACGAGCGACTCTTGGATTCGCGAGCGGAGCGGCATCTCCACCCGCTACTACGTCGACCCGGGAGTCGGCTCCTCCGACCTGGGCGCCGAGGCGGCTCGTGCGGCGATCGCCGATTCCGGAATCGATCCCGCGGAGATCGACTACCTGGTCTGCGCCACGATGACTCCGGACCACTACTTCCCTGGGTCCGCCACCCTGATCCAGCAGAAATTAGGTTTGAAGGCGCTGCCGACGCTCGACATCCGCCAGCAGTGCGCGGGATTCGCCTATGGGCTGCAACTGGTCGACGCGCTGATCCGCAGCGGCGTGGCGAAAAACGTGCTGCTGGTGGGCACCGACGTTCATACCTCATTGATGCCGTTCTCGGCCCGCACGTTCGAGGTGCTGCACGGTCGCGATCCCGGGCCGCTCTCTGCGGAGGATTTCGCCTGGAACTCGAACTTCCGGCACCTGCTCGTCCTGTTCGGCGACGGGGCGGGCGCGATGGTGTTCCGCGGGGAAGAGCGCGTTGAAGGAAAACCCGAGCGCGGCATCCTCGGCTCGGCACTCTACGGCGACGGCAACCACAAGGACATCCTCTACGTGCCGGGGGGAGGCTCCGCCAACCGGCCGTTCGTCACCGCCGAGATGATCGCCGCGGCCCAGACCGTGCCGGTGATGGACGGCAAGGCGGTGTTCAAGCTGGCGGTGACCCGGATGCCCGAGGTGACGCGGGAAATCCTGACCAAGCACGGCTACACCCTCGACGATCTCGATCTCCTGGTGATGCATCAGGCGAACCTGCGGATCAACGAGGCGTCGCAGAAGGCGCTGGGCCTACCCGACTCCAAGGTCTGGAACAACATCCAGAAGTTCGGCAACACGACGTCCGCCACCCTGCCGCTCGCGTTCCATGAAGCGCGGCAAGCGGGTAAGGCGCCGGAGGGCGCGCTCGTCGCCTTCACCGCGCTCGGCGCGGGTCTCCATTGGGGATCGGTGTTGATGCGGGTGTGAGGCTATGATTTCCGCCGAAGAAAGAAACGGATCGATTCGAGAGGAGAGACGATGGCCGGCAAGCGGGTTTACGCCTTCGGAGCGGGATCGACCGAGAGTGAGGGGTTGGGCAAAAACCTGTTGGGGGGCAAGGGATTCGGCCTCGCCGAGATGAGCCGGCTGGGGATTCCGGTGCCGCCCGGTTTCACGATTACGACGGAAGTCTGCAACGCCTTCAACGAGAACGGCGGGAAGTACCCGGATGGGCTCGACGAAGAGGTCGCCGCCCACGTCGCCCAGCTTGAAACTTCGCTCGGTCAGAAGTTCGGCGATTCGGCGAATCCCATGCTCGTTTCCGTCCGCTCCGGCGCGCCCCTCTCGATGCCCGGGATGATGGACACGATCCTCAATCTGGGGTTGAACGACGCGATCGTCGACGCTCAATCGAAGCTTCCCGATTTCGACACCCGCTCCCTGCTCGACGCCTATCGCCGGCTGATCGCGATGTATTCAAACATCGTGATGGACGTGCCGCGCCATCCGTTCGAAGCGGCGCTCACGGCGGCCCGCGGCAAGCAGGGGGTGGCGACCGACGCCGAGCTGTCGCGCGAGAGTCTGGCCGAGGTCTGCTGTAAATTCATGGGGATCGTGGGCGAGGCCGGCAAGACCTTCCCGCAGGATCCGAAGGAACAGCTTTGGGGGGCGATCACCGCCGTCTTCGAAAGCTGGAACGGCGACCGCGCGAAGGCGTACCGCAAGATCAACGGCATCTCGGATTCGTTGGGCACGGCAGTCAATGTCCAGGCGATGGTGTTCGGCAACCGGGGGACCGATTGCGCGACGGGGGTGGCCTTTACCCGCAACCCGGCAACCGGCGAAGGAAAGATCTACGGCGAGTTCCTGACCAACGCGCAGGGCGAGGACGTGGTCGCCGGTATTCGCACACCGCAGACGATCGAGGCGACGCCCGAGTCGCCTGGTCTCGCCGCCGATTTTCCCGACGCGGCGCGAGACCTCGAAGCGGTCGCCAAGCGCCTGGAAGCGCATTTCCGCGATATGCAGGATCTGGAGTTCACGATCCAGCACGGCAAGCTGTTCATGCTCCAAACCCGGACGGCCAAGCGGACCGGTCCGGCCGCTGTGCGGATCGCGGCCGAGATGGTGGGCGAAGGGGTGATCGACTCGGCCGAGGCGTTGAAGCGCGTCGAGCCGCAGCACCTGGTGCAAATGCTCGCGCCGGTGTTCGACCTCGAACAGAAGAAGCAGGCCGTCGCCGACCATCGCCTGCTCGCCAAGGGGCTCCCCGCCGGACCGGGCGCCGCCGCCGGGCGGATCGCGCTCACGGCGGAGAAGGCCGCGGCGATGGCGGCGGTTCCCGGCAGCGGCCCCGTGATCCTGGTGCGGGCCGAGACCTCGCCCGAAGACATCGTCGGCATGCACGTGGCGGCGGGGATTCTCACCTCGCGCGGCGGCATGACCTCGCACGCAGCGGTGGTGGCGCGCGGCATGGGCAAGCCCTGCGTGGTCGGCGCGGGCGATCTGTCGGTCGACGAGCACGACGGAATCCGGGTCGGCGACCGGCACCTGGCCGAAGGGGACGAGATCTCGATCGACGGCACGACCGGCGAGGTGATCGCCGGACATCTTTCGTCCGTCCCCTCCGCAGTGCTCGGCGGCCTGCGCTCGGGCCGCTCGGACGAGCCGGGGGCGAAAGCGTTTGTCGAGATTCTCGGCTGGGCCGACCAGGTGCGCCGGTTGAAAGTCCGAGCGAACGCCGACACCCCGACCGACGCCGAGGCCGCGCGGCTGTTCGGCGCCCAAGGGATCGGCCTCTGCCGCACCGAGCACATGTTTTTCGACGAGAAGCGCATCCCCTGGGTTCGCCGGATGATCCTGGCGAACGACGAGGCCGAGCGGAAGGAATCGCTCGCCCGACTGTTGCCGATGCAGCAGAGCGATTTCGAAGGGATCTTCGCCGCGCTGCCGGGCTTGCCGATCACCGTTCGCCTGCTCGATCCGCCGCTTCATGAGTTCCTGCCGCATGGCGAAAAAGCGATCCGGGCGCTCGCCGAGGAGATGGGGGTGGCACCCGAGGTGGTCGAAACGAAAGCCGAGCAGCTCCACGAGGCGAACCCGATGCTCGGCCACCGCGGCTGCCGGCTCGGGCTCACCGCCCCCGACATCTACGACATGCAGGTCGAGGCGATCGTGCGCGCCGCCTGTGTCCGTGCCAAAGCGGGCGAGAAGGTCCGGCCGGAGATTATGGTGCCGCTGGTCGGCTCGGTCACGGAAATGGTGGCGTTGCGCGATCGGATCATCGCGGTCCGTGACCGGATTCTCGCGGCGGAAGGCCAAGCGATCGAGATCCTCATCGGCACGATGATCGAGGTACCGCGCGCGGTGCTCGTGGCGGACAAAATCGCCGAGCACGCGGATTTCTTCTCGTTCGGCACCAACGACCTCACCCAGATGACGTTCGGCTTCTCGCGCGACGACGTCGGCAGCTTCCTGCCTCACTATCTCGAAAGCGGCATCCTGGACGTCGATCCGTTCGCCTCGGTCGACGAGGCCGGGGTGGGCCAGCTGGTTCGGATGGCCTGCGAATCCGGGCGGGCCGCGAATCCAAATCTCCACTTGGGCGTCTGCGGCGAGCACGGCGGCGACCCTCGCTCGATCCATTTCTTCGACCAGGTCGGGCTCGACTACGTTTCCTGCTCGCCCTACCGCGTGCCGATCGCCCGGCTTGCCGCCGCCCGCGCCCGACTCGGAGTCGGCTCCGGGGGGAAGGACACGAACTAGCCTCTCGATGGACGTTCTCGACCTCGTCGCCCGCCTGATCGAGGCTCGACCGCTCTCGCAGCGAGGGGTCGAGCGATTCACGGGGGTTCGTTTGCGCGAGGATCTTTCCGCAGGAAACCCGTACTTTACGATCCTCCGCTCGGCGGCGCCGAATCCGCCGATCGTGTGGGTCGAGCTTCGCCTGCCCCTCCCCGGCGCGAGCCGCCGCGACGGCTTGGTGATCGTCGATTTCGATCCGGCCGCGATCGACGTCCGCCAGATCGATCTCACCACGCGTTTTGGAAGCCACTTCAAGGTCGAGTTCCCGAACGCCCGGCAACCGCCGAATTCGCCGCGCTACCTGATCTATACCTACCCCTGGGGAGAGCTGAGGCTCGGGTTGAGCCAGACCTCCGGCCGGCTGGAAACGATGGTGGTGGATGCGGAGCGGTAAAGGGGCGAGCGAACCTGTCCCTTCGATGGTAGGTTCTTCTCGAACCTAAACTTCCGAGGCCCGGCCGCCGATGAAACTCTTCCCGCTCGCGCCGCTTTTTTCCCTCCTGGCTTTGGCGTTCGCGCCGGTCCAAGCGGCGCCCGCGCCAGCCCCTGGTGGACCTCTGGGACCTCCGCCGGTCCTCTTGGCCCGTCTGACCCAGTCCCTACCGTTCGACATCGAAGGGGAGAGCGGGCGAAGCTTCGTCGCCGAGAAGGGGGAGATGGTCGCGGTGAGAGCGCCCTGGCTCTACCTGGTTGACGGGATGCACCGGGCGGCGCATTCCGGATTTTCGGATTCCGACGTGGATTACCTCTCCCCGGACGAGGTCGAGAAGCGGATGGCGAAGATCGTCCGCTACTACGACGTGCTCTCGGTGCTCCACCTGGCCCGCGATCCGGACGCCCCGGCGGACTACGTCGCGACGGTGGTGAGCGGCAATCACCTGCTCGATCAATCGGCCGACCCGATCTACTCGTTCCTCGGCGAATGGCTGCTGCGCCCTGGCAGGACGGTCTACCTGTACAACGAAGGGCGGCAGGTGGGGAGCGCCAAGATCGTCTCGTGGGAACCATCGCCCATGGGAGTCGGGCTCGGCACCTACCGCCTGGCGCCCGAGGATCTCGAATTCCACCAGGGGCAGCGATTGCTCGTTTCGTTCCGCAAGCTCGTTACCCTGCCGATCGCCGACACGCCGAAAGTCACCGAGCTGATGAAGGACACAAAGCTGCTCGGCGCGAGCGCCGAAGGTTTCTTCGACTCCGAGTTCTTCGCCTCCGCCGATTTCGACCACGACGGCTCCTACGAGCTGCTGGTCCGGCGCTTCGCCTCCCACTCGGTCCGGTTCTCGATTTTCGAGCGCAGCGCCAAAGGCTGGGCCGAGGTTTATCGGGGGGGCGGGCGGTAGGACTCGCCTACCGCCCCGCCAAACAAGGCCCTTCCGCCCCCGGGCAAATCCTTCCCTCCGCGTGCGGGGCGATGCCTTTGGGCTCGGCTGCGCGGAGCGCTTCGATCACCACATCTTTGAGGTCCTTGCCGCTCGCCGGACAGCCGGGTACCTCCGCGATCGGCAGAAAGGTGTAGCCGTCCTGGTCACCGATTTCCGGGTTGACCAGGTAGTCGCCGGTTACCGCGAGGATCTCTTCGTCGGGTTGGACCGGAACCGCGCCCGAGGGGGTGAGGCGCACCAGGCCGGTGGCCGCTTTGTTGGCCGAGTCGTGGACGAAGGCCCAACCCGCGATCTGGAGCCAGGTGCCGCTGCCGGGCCAGCCGTAGACCGATTGCTCCGCGGTCTGTTCGAGCAACTTACCGTTCATCCGGATCAGATGCAGGGGGGTGGGGAAGCCGAACAGCTCCTCCACCTGGCGCCGGGTAAACGTGCTGCCCGCCGCGAGGTCCTGGTTGAGCCGGAGGGTGCCCGCGTTCAGGAAGGCGATCTGCGCCCCGCAGGAGGCAAACTCCTTGAGCATCTGGTCGGTGATCCAGTCTCCGAGCGAGGTCTCGCGCCCGCGGATCTTGTTCTCTTCTGCTTCGAGGACGGTGAGGGTGCGGCCATAGACCTCTTCCAGGCAATTGGGCGCCGCCTGCTTGCTCGCGCAAAATTCCTTTTCGTGGCGCGCCTGCCACTGGTCGACCAGCGCCTGAACCTCAGGGTCTGGCTCCGGCGAGCCCGGCTGGCCCTGCCCCAGCAGCCGGTGCTCGTAGGAGACCTCCACCCGGCCGCGGTCCAGCCGGAGCTTGATTACCGAGGCGGTCCGTGCGTCCGCGTCGGCTTTGATCACCCAGCGACCGCCGACTTCGAACGCCATTTTTTCGTGGTCGTGGCCGCCGACGATCAGGTCGGGGCCTTCGTCGCCCAGAGTTTCCAGCAGCCCGCGATCTTCGGCGGCGGTCAGATGGGTCAACGCAACCACCACCTCGGCCCCCGCCTTGCGAAGCTGCGCGGTGAGCGCCCGAGCGGTTTCGTTGGGCCGGGCGAACTCGGCGTATTGAACGTCGGCGGTCGGGATCGTCAAACCGAATAGGCCGATACGGATGCCACCGCTGTTCACCAGGACCGAACGCTCGACCGCGCCGGGAGCCGCGAACGGCCGGCCGTCGTCGGTCTCCGTGAGCGTGACGTTGCCCCCCAGCCAGGTGAACTGCGACTGGCCGATGCGCGCGGCGAGAAGCCCTGAGTCCTTCTTCTTTTTCTTGTCGAACTCGTGGTTGCCGAACGTGATGAACAGCCGCGGGTCCCTCTGATCCGAGCCGTCGAGCTGGTCGAGCACCGAGATCATCTGCTCGCCGTTGTACATTCGGCTCGCGAACGAGGGGTAGAGCAGGTCGCCCGCATGCAGCACCAGCAGGTCCGGGTGCTCGCGTTCCAACTCGCGGCGGAGCGCCCGCACCCGCGCGAGGCCTCCCTGTTTCCCCCCTTCGACCCCCTCGATCCGGTAGACGTCGTTGATCGCGAGCAGCACCGCGGTGCGCGCCCTGGAGGGCGTCGAGGCGAGGGTTTGTTGAGCGGGCGGGGCGCTCGACGTGCAGGCGGCCAAGAGAACGATGCCGAGAATCAGCAGCGCCGGGATGCCACGCGCCTTTCCGTCATTCCGAGCGAGAGCCATACGCGCCACCTCCGGGGAAGATCCAACCATCGTACCAGCCGGCTGGTAGGATTCGACCCCGATGCCCTCCTCCTCGACTTCCGCGCCTCAAGATCCCGAAACCAAGCGCCGGCTCGACGCGTTCTGGAACGCCAGCCGCGACTATTACGAGCAGGCCCAGGCGGCCAACGCCGAAGCTTCGCCCGAGCGCCGGCTGCTGCTTTCGTATTTGACCCCCGGTCAGGTCGTGCTCGACCTCGGCTGCGGCTCGTGCGAAAACGCGCTCTGGATGCCCGCGGGGGTGCGGATGGTCGGCTTCGACGTCTCGACCGCCGCGCTGGTGATGGCGGGAGAGCAAATGCGCCCTGTGGCGCTTCGCCTCCGCGGCGACGGGGAGGTTCTACCCGTGGCGACGGGAAGCGTCGATGCCGTCCTTTCGACCTACGCGCTCGAACATTTCGCCGAACCGGGGCGGACGCTGCTCGAAGCGGCCCGGATCATCAAACCCGGAGGTCTCCTGCTCCTGGTAGGCTCGGCATGGGACCTACCCTACGAGATGCCGCCGAGCCTCGATCCGAAACGGCGCCTGGAAGTGGCGCTCCGCCGCCTTGGCCGCCAGGCCATCTCGGCGGTCGATGGCCGCCACCGCTTCGACACGGTAGCCCAGCCGCGCGTGTTGACCGAAGGCTACGTCCCCGACGCCGACGCGGTCCACGTCGCGCAGTCGTTCCAGATGGTCCGCTTCCTCAAGGCCGCGGGGATGGAGATTCTGGAGCACCGATCGCTACCCCACCGCCCCGACCCCTCAGGCCCGCGCGGCTGGCTGCGCAAGGCGCTGCGCGCCCTACCGCTCTGGCGCCGCGGGTGGGGAAATACGCTGATCGTCGCCCGGCGGGGGACTTCGTTGATGGAGCCGGCGTACCGGCTGTTGCCGCTCTAGCAGCCCGTGGTGAAAGTCCGCCCAACCGGCGCAAGGCTCTGGTAAAATT
>JBDTZG010000105.1:0-12713 GCA_040005235.1 Acidobacteriota bacterium
TCGTGGGTGTCGAGCCAGATCGCGCGGCAGCCATGGGCTCGCGCTTCTTCTTCGGCCTTGGCGAGCAGCGCCCGGCCGAAACCTTGACCGCGCAGCTTGTCGGAGACCCAAAGGAATTGGACCTGCATCCACTCCCAGCCGGACTCGGCGAGCAGCCCGCCGTGGATCGAGCCGTCTTTAGCGCGCAACAGCAGATGCAGCGGGCGCCAGGTGGGGACCGGCGCGTTCCTCCGGTTGTGCGCGCGGAGTCCGTCGAGGATCCGCTCGCGGTCCTCCGGCGTGATCTCCGCTTCCTGGTGGATCGCGTAGGTCGTCATCGAAGCACTCTTTCGGGCACGATTTCGGCCACGCTCGGGCAACCGGAAAGCGCCATCGCGAGCCGCAGCTCCTCGCGCAGCAGGTCGAGAATCCGGCGCACCCCCGCCTCTCCTTCGACCGCGAGCGCCCACAGGTACGGCCGGCCGATAAGCACGGCCCGGGCGCCGAGGGCGAGCGCCTTCAGCACATCGGTGCCGCGCCGAATGCCGCCATCGACGAAGATCTCCGCCGCCGACCCGGCTGCCGCGTCCACTACCTCGGACAGCGCGTCGCAGGTGGCGATCGCCGTGTCGATCTGCCGTCCGCCGTGGTTCGAAACCACGATCCCCGCGGCGCCGTGCTCGATCGCGAGCCGGGCGTCCTCCGCCGTGAGCACACCTTTCAGCACCAGAGGAAGCTTCGAGAGCGAGCGCAACCGATCCACCGACTCCCAGGTGAGCCCCGGATCGAACTGGTCGACTACGTACTTGAGCAGAGCCGAGCCGTCGGCCGCATCCGGCAGATGGTGCGCGAAGTTGCCGACCTTCAAATCCGGCGGCACGCGGAAGCGGTTTCGCGCGTCGCGCTCGCGCACCCCAGGGATCGAACCGTCGACCGTCATGCACAGGGCCCCATATCCCGCCGCCGCAGCCCGCTCCACCAGCTCGCGGGTGAGGCCCCAGTCGCGATAGGCGTAGAGCTGGAACCACCGCGGGCCGGGAGCGGCGGCATCCACCTCTTCGAGGCTGTAGGACGAGAGCGTGCTCACCACCTGGATCACGCCCGCGGCCGACGCCGCCCGGGCGACCGCCAGCTCGCCGTCCAGATGCGCCAAGCCGTTCATCGCGCACGGCGCGGTCAGCACGGGCATCTCGACCCGGACCCCGAGGACGGTAGTCGCCAGATCGCACCGACTGACATCGACCAACACTCGGGGCCGAAGCCGGACACGGCCCCACGCCGCGACGTTATCGCGCACCGAGATCTCGTCCCCCGCGCCTCCGGCGTAATAGTCGTAGACCATCCCCGGCAGCACTTCGCGCGCCGCCTCTTCGTAATCGTGAAGGTTGATTCGCTCGATCATGGGGTTCGGCCTACGGAGTCTACCTTCGTGGCCAACTGATCTCTACACGGGCAACCGGGGGCGGTCCGGGGGCGGACTTGGGTCCGCCCCCGTTTCCGCCTGCCCGATCGACAGAGTCGGGGAACCCTTCCGGAGATTTAAAGGGCGCTGCTGTTCGTGTCTACTAGCACACCGTCCACGTACACCCTGCCCTGCTTGATCTCGACCTTCTTCGGGTCTCCGTCCATGCGCCGGCTGAAGCTACGGAAGATGAACGTGGGCTTTTCGTTGGCATCGGTCGTGATGTCGGCGAGAACCCGGGCGGCGAGGGCTTCGCCGAGTATCAGGCTGCGGGTGTTGTCCGTCCGCCAGTGAACGCCGCCGATGCTTCGGCCCATCGCCACGTTCATCGCAAGTTTGTTCAACTCCCCTTCAATGGTGAGCTTGTCGGCCACCGCCTTGGGCAAGGGTGTGCGGCGGCCCTCATCGCCGTCAGGCCCAGGAATCACTCCGGTGATGTAGGACCGGATGGGCATCCCGGGACCGTACGGATGTTCGCGTTCCGTCAAAGTGTTGAAGAGAACGGGGACATCTTTCCCTTGAGTGTTTGTGGTGAAGGTCTTGAAGTAGGCTTTCAAAACCGTCACGCAGATACCGGCAACAGTCGCATGACCGGCTCCATACGCCGGGTGCGTCGGGCTCCCCGGGGTGAACGCCATCGGGAGCAGCAAACTCTTGTGCAGCTTACGAACCGCCTTTGCCGCTTCGGTCTTGCTGACCCAGCCCGGTAGACCGTAGGGGCGCTTGCCGCTGGGTTCGCCATTGCCGATGTTTTGAACGTGGACGAGGCCGCCGTAGGCCTCCGGCCGCAACCGGAGGTGAACCTGCCATTTCTGGTTCCACACGACTTTCAACGCGCGGGTGGCGACTTCGGACACCAAGGCCAGAATGTGGGGTCCGCCGAGTACGCCGAAGCCTGCCTCTCGATCCTCCAGCCGTCCGCCGTCACCATAGGGATTCCCGGGTGTCCATCTCGCTCCACCGGAGAGGAGAAGCAAGGTGGCGTTGAAATATGCCTGGTGGAGTGCGTCCTTGTTCACGAAACGGGCCAGGTCCCGCGGGGTGGAGATGTAGCGCCGGTTGACTTCGAAGTTGTCCGCGCTGTTCTCGTTCGCCTTCGGATAGGCCTGGCCGATGGCGTCCCTGCCGCTGGACTGGGTATTGAGCCAGTCCGGGAAGGCCGTCAGGTAGTCGCGATGTTTTTTATAAGGCAGTTGCTTCTGGTCGATAAGTTGGGTTCCGTAGTGGATATCGCGGATGAAAAACTGACTGGCCAGCGGGCCGATTTCCTCCCCTGGCAATCCGAGTCGGAAGAGATTCCGCGGCGTAATGGGGGCCAAATCACCCTTCGACCCTGGAACGTCGACACCGGTCTTGAGGTGGCCGGCGTCGTTGGAGTCGTCGACCGATTGCCGGAAACGGGCATCGATTTCTTCGGCCGCCGAAGCCACCTCCGCATTTGTTTCAAACTGGTCGAACGGCACGTCGCGCAGGAGCGCCATCCAGTACAACTCGGTCATCTCCGCCGCGGTCGTCGTGGACAACACCTTAGGTGCGGGAGGCATCGTGTACGAGCCGGGATACTGTGTCAGGCGGTCGCTTGCGAGCCCCCCTTGGGGATTGGTGAAGGCCGCCGCATCGGGGGTCCCCTTCGGCACGAGGGCAAAGCCGGACCCGTCTCCCTCCGCGGCGGCGACGAGGGCTTCGAACTCCGCTTCATCCACCTCTCCCCATTTGTTGTGGAGGAGGGTCTTGTGGAAACTCCCCAATCCACGAATCTTGGCGCTGCCGAGCTTGAACTCTCTCTTCGTGTCGCCGTTGTTGAGCATCACTTGCATCCTTTCTTCCGGTAATGAGGTGGCGAAATAAGGCACTGTGGCGAGCCGCATCCGTTTATACCCGAGGGTCTCCGCCGACTCATCGTGCCACATCAACTCAAGCGCTGCAATAAGCAACTGCCGACCTCAACAATCCACAAGCGTCGTCTGGCAGTCCTAATCGTCCGGTCTCAGATATCATCTCGCCGTGCCCCAAGTGGTCTTCACCTCAGCCCTCGAACGACACCTCTCCTGCCCCCCGCAGGATGTTGCGGGAGCTACCGTCCGCGAGGTCTTGAATCAGGCGTTCGCCACGAATCCGGGCGTACGCGCCTACGTCTTGGACGAGCAGGGCGCGCTGCGCAAACACATGACGGTGTTCGTCGACGGCGACGCGGTGCGCGATCGGGACGGGCTGTCCGACGGGGTGAAACCGGACAGCCAGGTCTACGTGATGCAGGCCCTCTCCGGCGGCTGAACCTCGCCCCGATACCCTCAGGAGATTCCCGTGAGCCATTCGCCCAGCAACCGACTGTTCGTCGCCACACGCAAGGGATTGTTCACCCTGGAGCGGGCAACCTCCGGCTGGAAGATCGCGCAGACCGCCTTCTTAGGTGATCCGATCTCGATCGTCCACGTCGACCGCGCGGGGCGGATCTACGCCGCGCTCGACCTCGGCCATTTCGGAACCAAGCTCCAGCGCTCGACGGACGGCGGCGCCACCTGGGAGGAGCGCGCGGCACCCGCCTATCCGGAAAAGCCGGAGGAGGTGGACGACCGCGACGACAACGGCAAATCGATTCCCTGGAAGCTGCAAAAAATCTGGGCGCTCGCGGACGGCAGTGCCACGGAGGCGACCGACTCTCTCTGGTGCGGCACCCTCCCCGGCGGGCTCTTCCGTTCGGACGACGGCGGCGCCACCTGGGAGCTGAACCGCCCGCTGTGGGACAAGCCGGAACGAAAAGGCTGGTTCGGCGGCGGTTACGACTGGCCGGGCATCCATTCGGTCGTCGTCGATCCGAGGAACGCCACCCGAGTGCTCGTCGCGATCTCGTGCGGCGGCGTCTGGGAGACCCAAGACGCTGGAGCCACCTGGAACCCCCGAGCGCAAGGCATGCGCGCCGAATACATGCCGCCCGAGCGGGCCTTCGATCAGAACGTCCAAGACCCGCACATCATGGTCGCCGGCCGCGACAACCCCGACGCGCTCTGGGTTCAGCACCACAACGGCATCTTCCGCTCGACCGACGGCGCGGCGTCCTGGCAGGAGATCAAGGACATCCCCCGTTCCGGATTCGGCTTCGCCGCCGCAGCTCACCCAGAAGACCCCGACACCGCCTGGTTCGTCCCCGCGATCAAGGACGAAAAACGCATCCCCGTAGACGGCCAGCTCGTCGCCCTCCGCACCCGCGACGGCGGCAAGAGCTTCGACGTACTCGACAAGGGACTACCCCAAGAATACGCCTACGATCTGATCTACCGCCACTCGCTCGATATCGACGCGAGCGGCGACCGCCTCGCCTTCGGAAGCACGACCGGATCGCTCTGGATCACTGAAGATCAGGGAGACTCCTGGACGTCGCTTTCGGCGCACCTGCCGCCGATCTACTGCGTACGCTTCGCAGGGTGAACAAGTTTGCAGTGCGCCGACGCGTCGGCGCTTTGATCGCGGCGACGTGTCGCCGCACTCGCCGCCCCCTACTCCAGCTCCTCCCCCGCCCCCGCTGACATCTGGCCTTTCAAGTAGGCTTCAATGAACGGATCGATGCCGCCGTCCAGGACCTTGTCGGCGTCTCCGACTTCTTCGCCGGTGCGGTGGTCTTTGACCAGGCGGTAGGGGGCAAGGACGTAGCTGCGGATCTGGCTTCCCCAGGCGTTGTCGAGTTTCTTGCCTTCGCGCTCGGCGTTTTCGGCTTCGCGTTTGCGGACCTCTAGGTCGTAGAGGCGCGAGCGCAGGATCTTCATCGCCATTGCGCGGTTCTTTATCTGGCTTCGCTCGTTCTGGCAGGCGACGACGGTGTTGGTCGGCAGGTGGGTGATGCGGACGGCGGAATCGGTCTTGTTGACGTGCTGGCCGCCCGCACCGGAGGCGCGGTAGGTGTCGATCCGGAGGTCGTTGTCGTTGATCTCGATCTTGATGTCGTCGTCGACTTCCGGATAGACGTCGACCGAGGCGAACGAGGTGTGGCGCCGCCCTTGAAAATCGAACGGGCTGATGCGCACCAGGCGGTGGACGCCCTTCTCGCTCTTCAAGTAGCCGTAGGCGTACTCTCCGCGGATACCGATCGTGGCGCTCTTGATGCCGGCATCTTCGCCGTCTTGCCGTTCCATCAGCTCGACGTCGTAGCCGTGGCGCTCGCCGAAGCGGAGGTAGATGCGCAGCAGCATCTCCGCCCAATCCTGCGACTCGGTGCCGCCCGCGCCGGGGTGGATGACCAGGATCGCGCTCTTTTCGTCGTCCGGGCCGGCGAGCTTGAGCTCGATCTCCAGCTTGTCGAGAACTTCCGTCAGCCGGTCGAGGAACGTGATCAGCTCGGCGTCGGCCTCCCCTTCGGCGATCAGCTCGCTCCAGGTATCGAGGTCCGAGGCGTTGGTGCGCAGCTGTTTGAGGGTGGTGAGCTTGCGGTCTAGGCCGCGTCGTTCTTGCAGGAGCGGAGCGCCTTTGACGGGGTTGTCCCAGAAACCGGGCGCTTCCATTTGGCGATCGATCTCGCCGATCCGTTTTTCGTATCCGGCGTCCTCAAAGATACCCCCGGAGGTTGCCGAGCTGGAGGGCGAGCTTATCGATGCGCTGCTGAAGATCGAACGAGATCATGAGGGAGCTCCTAAGGAAGAAAAGGGGGATCTACCGCGGAGAGCGCTCCCTGCGGCCTAGCGACCGACGCCGAATGATAGCAAACAGGGCGCCCAGCGAGCAGAGGAGCGGCGGCAGCCAGGGAGCACGGGCGTAGGGAGTGATCTCGTTTTCCCCCCAAACGCGGGAACGGATCACCCCCGTGGTGCCGAGCGCGATTCGCTGGCGCTCCGAGCCGTCGGGAGCGATCAACGCGGAGATGCCCGTGAGTCCGGCGCGCAAGAGCGTCTTGCGGTTTTCCGCCGCGCGGAAACGGGCGGCCCGGAGATGTTGATGAGGTGCCGCGGTGTCGCCGTACCAGGCGTCGTTGGTAATCGTCGCGAGCAGGGTGGCCCCTCCTTGAGACAGCTCCGCCACCTCTTCCGGGTAGACCACCTCATAGCAGATCGCCATGCCGATGCGGTCTCCGGCCGGGGGACTTTCTCCGATCACGGAGCCGGATCCTTCCGGGCCGCGATTCCAAGAGAGCAGCGTCGCCGCCGTGCCCGGCGTGTATTCGCCGATTCCGCGAGCCATCCGGCCGACCCAGCCGAGCACCGCGGAGAACGGAATGTATTCGCCGAACGGCACCAGATGGCGCTTGTCGTAACGGGTCACGATCTGGCCCCGGCCCGCCGCCTGAGCGAGCAGGTAGGCGGAATTGAAGGTCGCCGCCCCGCCTGCTTCCTTCTGACCGTTGAAGATCACCGAGCAGCCGCGCGCGACGAGCCCGAGGAGATCGCTTTTCACCACCGGATCGCGTTCATACGAGAACGGCCAAAGCGCGCTCTCGGGCAGGACGACGAGGGCTCCCGGCTCGCAGCTTTCGGACGCGAGGTCCATCGCCTTCCTATAGTCGCGGTACGCTTCCGCGGGGTCCCACTCTTGGCGAATCGGCAGGTTGGGCTGGACGATCCGCACCGGCCGGCCGAAATCTCCCGCTTCCATCCGCTCGACGTGGTGCGTGAGCAGCCACCGGTGGCCGGCGCGCCCGGCGAGGCCGAGCAGGAGGAGCGGGAAGAGGAGGGCGAGTCCGAGGGGACGGAGGCTCTTACCGGTCCACGCGAGCGCCACGCCCACGTTCGCGAACAGAACAAGAAACGACAGGCCGAACGCGCCGATCCAGGCCGAGAGCGGCAGCGCGCCCGGGACGTCAACCCAGGCATAGGCGGCGAGGTTCCAAGGGAAGCCGCCGATCAAATGTCCGCGCAGCCATTCGAGCGCCACCCAGACCGCGGGCAGGCCCAGCAGGGCCGAGGCGCCGCCTTGGAGCCAAAGCGCCCGGCCGAACCGGGCGAAGGCGAGTTGAAAGAGAGAAAGGTAGCTCGCGAGGATCAGCAGGCAGAGGATCGCGACCGGTTTCGGCAGGCCGCCGAAACCGATCAAAGTCCCGGGAATCCAAGCCAAGCCGAGAGTCCAGGCCGCCAAGCCGTGGATGAAAGCCAAGCGGCCCGCTTTGGGATGACCGAGCAGAACGATCAGCGGCGCGAGCACCAGCCAGCCGGAGATGAGCCACGGCGTCCGGCCGAAGGCGGCGCCCCAGAGCAAGCCGGCGGCGAGCGCGAGCAGATAGGGCGCGAACGGCGCGAAGCGCCCGAATCGAAAACCCAAAGGGGCGCCTACTGGGTCACCCAGGTGTCGAGCTTGTAGCTCTTTTGGATCTTCGCCGCCACCGCCACGGCCCGCTCGCGTTTCTTGAACGGGCCGACCCGCACCCGGTAGAGCGGGGTGCCCTTGGTCGACGGGGAGAGGTACGCTTTCTCTCCCCCCTTGCGCAGGCGGTCGCGGACCTTGATCGCCTCATCGCGGCTTGGGGAGGCGAAGACCTGGATGATGATCGCCCCCGGCGCGGGCTCCCGATCTCCTCCGGCCGTCGGCTGCCGGTCGGCTCCGGCCGGCCGCGGCTTCTCCGCCGCCTCGCGTCGGGCGCGATCGGCCGGTTTTTCGGTAACGGCCGGAGCGCCTGCGGGGGGGGTGGTTGCCGGCTTGACGGCTTGGGAACCGGCACGCGGAGGCTCGGACCGAACCAGCGGCTTGTCGGACGGCCTTTCGCTGGCCGCGGCCTGCCGGCCGCCCATATTATTGGGGGCACTAGGGGCATTGGGGGTTCCCGGCGTCGGCGTAGCGCTTTCTTCCCCTTCGAAAATCGTATCCGGCGACGGTTCGGGCTTTTCGGCGACCGCGGGCACGGTGCCCGGCTTGGGTGGAATCTTGGGTTCCGGCCCTTTGTCGCTCCCCGCCGTCTGAATGTCCTCGAAGAAATCGAGCGCTTCGGGTTTGCCCGCCTCGACCGTCGCGTTGTCGGGGGGAGTTGCCAACACCTGGGCGGTCTCCACCGAGGCGAGTTGCCCCTTGCCGATCCAGACGCCGGAGAGGAAGGCGACCAGCAGGCAGCCCAACAGGATCACGAACGCGCTCACCACCTGACGGTTGGTGAGCGCGATCTCGTAGTAACTCGGTTCGTCGTTCGTGCTCAAGCCTTGCTCCTCGCCGGGCTCGCCGCTTCGTTCGCGGCGCCCGGGACCGCAAGTTTACCCAACCGCTCGGTCATCCCGCGGAATCCTTCTTCGGGAATCCTTCGAGGAACGGCCGCACCAGGTCGATCGGCAGCGGGAACAGGATGGTGGAGTTCTTCTCGGCCGCGATCTCGGTGAGCGTCTGGAGATAGCGCAGTTGGAGGGTGACCGGGTTCTTGGCCACGATATCGGCGGCCTGACCGAGGGCGATCGAGGCGTCGAGCTCGCCCTGGGCGTGGATGAACTTCGCCCGCTTCTCGCGCTCGGCTTCGGCTTGGCGCGCCATCGCCCGCTGCATCTCTTGCGGCAGGTCGACGTGTTTGACCTCGACCATCGAGACCTTGACCCCCCAAGGGTCGGTCTGGTGATCGATGATTTCTTGCAGCTGGGCGTTCAGCTGATCGCGCTCCGAAAGCAGGGTATCGAGGTCGGCTTGGCCGAGAACCGAGCGTAGAGTGGTCTGCGCGACCTGGCTGGTCGCGTAGAGGAAGTTCTCGACCGAGATGATCGCCCGCGCCGGATCGACGACGCGGAAATAGACCACCGCGTTCACTTTCACCGACACGTTGTCCCGGGTGATGATGTCCTGCGGCGGCACGTCGAGGACGACCGTGCGCAGAGACACCTTCACCATTTTTTCGAACGGCCAGAAGATCAGCACCAGCCCCGGCCCCTTGGGCTCCTTGCCCACCCGGCCGAGGAAGAACGTCACCGCCCGTTCGTATTCGTTCAAGACGTTCACCCAGCGAGAGAACATGAACAGCGCGATGATCGCGACGACGCCGCACCCGACCCAGTTTCCCATGTGAATTTGATCCCTTCCCTTAGAGGTTCTACGGTTGGGCGCCTACGGCCGATGGGCGTCGCGGTCCCGTCGATCGAACGCGAAGCGTGAGATTGTCGACGCCGATCACCTCGACCGGCTCGCCGGCCGCGATCGGCCCCGCGGCGGAATCCGCGATCGCCGCCCAGATCTCGCCGTGAACGTTGATCTTACCCGCGGGATCGAGGGCGGTGCGCGCGGTGCCCCGCTCGTGGAGCATCCCTTCCTTGCCCGTGCGCACCGGCAGGCGATTCCTGCGCAGAGCCATCCAAGCCAGAAACGCGGCCATGACTCCAGCGAAAGTGGCCAGCATCGCGACCAGACTCATCGACGCATGGAGCGCCGGCTCGGGCGAGTCGAACAAGAATAGCGAGCCGAGCACGAGAGAGACGATTCCCGCGACGGTCAACAGGCCATAACTGGTCACTTTCACCTCGGCAGTGAAAAACACCAGAGCGAGCAGGACGAGCGCGACGCCCGCGCTGCGGAACGGCAGCACCGACAGCGCCCAGAAAGCGAGCACCAGGGCGACCGAGCCGACGACACCGGGCAACACCGCCCCGGGGTGCATCAGCTCGAAGTAGAGCCCGAGCCCGCCGAGCACCAGAAGTGCGAGCGCGATGTTCGGATTCGCCAGATTCGACAGCGCGGCCCGGAACGCCGGCATCTCGATCTCGCGGATCGTCGCCCCCGCGACGCGGAGCGGCGAGCGGGTGGTCCCGCGGACGATCTCCCGGCCGTCTATCTTTAAGAGCAGCGCCGCAAGATCGGGCGCCACGACGTCGATCAATTTCGCTTCGAGCGCCTCGTCGGCCGTAAACGACCGGCTCTCTCGCACGGCGGCCTCGGCGAGCTGGACGTTCCTCCCCCGCCGCACCGCGAGCGCGCGGATCTGTGCGGCCGCGTCCTCTTCCACCTTCTTGCCCATCGCGCCGGGAATGTCGTCGCCGTCGCCGCTCACCGGATGGGCGGCCCCGGTGTTGGTCCCCGGCGCCATGGCGGCCACATCCGCCGATTCGAGAATGAAGAACCCGGCGGATGCGGCGTGCGCCCCTTCCGGCCCGACCCAGACGACCACGGGGGTTCTAGCACCGAGGATCGCGGTCGTGATCTCGCGCGTCGAATCCATCAGTCCGCCGGGGGTGTCGAGCTGGATCACTACCGCCCGGGCCCCCGCCTCGTCCGCCTTGGCGAGCCCTTGGGAGAGGTACTCCGACAGGAGAGGATGGACGATCGAGGAGGCGCGGAGCAGGATCACTTCGCCCGAGAGGGTGGCCGGGTTCGGAGCGGCCAGAGCGATTCCGCCGAGCGCCAGCGCCGACGCACAGACGGCACGGAGCCCGTAGGAAGCGAGCCGCAGGCTGCGACGGGATCGGGCGGTGACCTTCATCGCTTCATTATAGCGGCAGCCGCCCACCCTCGACCGCCGGACCCCCGGCATTGTAGCCTCCCCGCCACGATGAACCTCCTCGATACCCCCGTCACCCGCCAGCTCGGGCTAGAAGTCCCCTTGATCTGCGGCCCAATGTACCCGTGCAGCAACCCGGAGCTGGTCGCCGCAGCGTCGGAAGCCGGGGCGATGGGGGTGGTCCAGCCGCTCTCGCTCACCTACGTCCACGGCCACGAGTTCCGCGCGGGATTGCGGTTCATCAAGAGCCTGACGGCCAAGCCGATCGGTTTGAACGTTATCGTCGAGAGATCGTCCAAGACCTACCACGAGCGGATGGAGCGCTACGTCGACGAGGCGATCGAAGAGGGGGTGCGCTTCTTCCTAACCTCGCTCGGCAACCCGCGCTGGGTGGTCGACAAAGCCCACGCCGCGGGAGGCGTCGTCTACCACGATGCGACCGAGCGCAAATGGGCACTCAAAGGTCTCGATTCCGGAGTCGATGGCCTGATCGGCGTCAACCGCCGGGCAGGAGGCCACGCCGGCCCGCGCAGCGTCGAAGCGCTCTACGCCGAGCTGGCCGACCTGGGGGTGCCGCTCGTCTGCGCCGGAGGCATCGGGGACGAAGCCGGCTTCGTCGAAGCGCTCCAACTCGGCTACGGCGCGGTCCAGATGGGCACCCGCTTCATCGCCACCACCGAATGCAGCGCGCCCGCCGCCTACAAACAGGCGATCCTCGATTCGGAAGAAGACGACATCGTCCTCACCGAGCGCTTGACCGGCGTCCCCGTCGCGGTGATCAACACCCCCTACGTCGAACGCATCGGAACCAAAGCCGGCCCGATCGCCCGCTGGATGCTCCGCGGCCACAAGACTAAGCACTGGATGCGCACGATCTACGCCCTCCGGGCGTTCACCAAGCTCAAAAAGGGCGTCAAAACCTACTCCTCGAAGGACTACCTCCAAGCCGGACGAAGCGTCGAGGGGATTCACTCGATCGAACCGACGGAGGTGATCGTCCACCGGTTTCGGGATGCGGCGGGAGCGGCCAGCGTGGAAGGGCGGGCGGCGGCGGGGTGAGGCCGGAGACGCCCCGACGTGTTGCACCCTCCCAGCGACCGCCTACGGCGCGCGTCACGCTCCCCTTGCGCCACGCTCTCCCATGTTCCAGACTGCGCCCCCAATGACGAAGAGCGGAATCGGCGACAGTCCGCCGCGGCCGGATGGGGCGGCGAAGGTGTCGGGCGCGGCTCGGTATGTGGACGATATCTCGCTGCCCGGGATGTGGTTCGGCGCGACGCTGCGGAGCCCGCATCCGCATGCGCGGATTCGGTCGCTGCGCTTTCATCCCGAGCGGGCGCCGGAGGGTGCGGTGGCCGTCACCTCCGCGGACCTTCCCGGTCCGAACGGCGTTCATCTGCTGGACGACAGTTGGCCGATCCTCGCCGACGGTGTCGTTCGGCATGTGGCCGAGCCGGTGGCGCTGGTCGCGGCTCCTACCCGGCTTGCCGCGCGGCAGGCGCTCGCGGCATTCGATGTCGAGTACGAGGTGTTGGCTCCGATCCTCACGATGGATGAGGCCGAGCCGCTCCCGCCGCTTTACGAGTTGGCGATGGAGTCCGGCAAGCCGGGCGATCTGGAGGCCGCTTTCGCTCGGGCGGATCGGACGATCGAGGGCGAAGTCCGGATGGGGCATCAGGAGCACATCTACATCGAATGCCAGGGGATGATCGCCTGGATGGAAGAGGGCACGCTCCACGCGCTCGGCTCGATGCAGTGCCCGTATTACGTCCATAAGGCCCTCACTCATGCGTTCGACCTTCCCGACGAGCGGGTGCGGGTGCGCGCCTCGGTGGTCGGCGGCGGCTTCGGCGGCAAAGAGGATTTTCCCAGCGCTCTCGCCATCCATGCCGCCCT
>JBDTZG010000106.1:0-12616 GCA_040005235.1 Acidobacteriota bacterium
TCGAGCGCTTCGCGTTCGGCGGGCCGCTCGACGCCCTGGCCTCCCGGCTCGAACGGCGCGATGTCGGCGCCGTGATCTTCGAGCCGATCGTCGGGCGCGAGGGCGTTTTGCTGCCGCCCCCCGGCTGGCTCGCGTCGCTCGCGGACCTCACCCGCCGCGCCGGGGCGCTGCTGATCGCCGACGAAATCTTCACCGGTTTCGGCCGCACCGGCCACCGGTTCGCCGTCGAAGCCGAAGGAGTCCGACCCGACCTCCTCTGCTGCGGCAAGGCGCTCGGCGGCGGCCTGCCGATCGCCGCGGTGATCGGTCGGCGAGACCTCTTCGCCGTCTGGCACACCGCGGGCGAGGCCCTGCACACGGCGACTTTCGTCGCCCATCCTCTGGCTTGCGCCGCGGCCCTGGCGGCACTTGAAGTCCTGGATTCCGAGCGCCTGCCGGAACGGGCCCTAGAGCTCGGGACCGCTCTTCTTCCCCGGCTCTCCTGCTGGCCGAAGCGCTATTCCGCCGTCGTCGAGGTGCGGGGCCGCGGACTGCTCTGGGGGATCGAGCTGCGAACGCCGCAGACCGCGAAGCGCTTGGTCGCCGGGGCGCTCGCACGCGGCGTCTTGCTACTCGCCGGCGGACCGGAAGGCGACGTCGCGCAGATCGCCCCCCCGTTGACGATCGCTTCGGAACAACTTTCGAGGGCCCTCGATCTCCTCGAATCGGTCCTGGCGTCGGTCTCCCAGGAGCCTGAGCCTTGAGCACCTCGCCCCGGTTCAAGCTCGCCTTCATCGGCACCCATGGGGTCGGCAAGACGACTCTCTGCTATGGGCTTGCCGCCCTGCTCAAAGCCCGCGACCTCTCGGTCGAAGTGGTTCACGAGGTCGCCCGCCGCTGCCCGCTGCCGATCAACGAAGAGACCTCCGTCGCCGCCCAGAGCTGGATCCTCCATTCCCAGATCGCCGAAGAGATCAGCGCGGAGTCGCGCTACCCGGTGGTCATCTGCGACCGCAGTGTGCTCGACAACTATGTCTACCTGCTCCTGGCCGCCGGCCGCCAAGACCGGCTGGAGCCGCTGATCGACGCCTGGATGGCCGGCTACGACCTGCTGGTCCAGGTGCCGATCGTCGCTTCGCCCAGTCCGGACGGCATCCGTTCTCCCAACCCCGGCTTTCAGGAGGCGGTCGATCAACGCCTCGAACGCGAGCTCAACCATAGGCGCCTGTTCGCCCTGCGTCTTGATCCTCACCGCCGCGAAGGTTGGCTCGACGCCGTGGAGCGCGAGGTCTGGGCGCGCCTTCGTCCGACCCAGCTCCAACTCCTTTGATCCGGCTCCGTCCGACGATCGCGCTCTGCTTGGGCTAGACTTCTCGCATCGTGGCGCTCTCTCCTCTGCTACTTCGCCGCTGGGAGCTGTTTTCCCATTTCAGCGATCCCCAGCTCGAGCATCTTGCCGAGCATGTCGACCGCCTCCGTTTCGACGCCGGCACCGGGGTGCTCCAAGAAGGCGAACCGTCGCTCGGCGCCTACCTGATCGAGAGCGGCGAGGTTCTGATCGAACGAAATACCCCCTATGGCCGCTTCGAGCTGGCCCGGCTGGGGCCGGGAGACCTGTTCGGTGAGACCAGTTTCGTCGACGGCCACGCCCGCTCCGGCAACGCCACGGCGACCGCCGAGACCGCGCTCCTGACGCTCCAGCCGGAAGCCCTCGCCGGGGCGCTCGAAGACGACGCGAAGCTCCACCTCTCTCTCTACTGGGCGTTCTGGAAAAGCCTGTCGCAAAAGCTCCGCGCCACCAACGACAAGCTCTCGAGGTTCTTTTCCTCCTCGGCAGCTCCGGCGGCAACCCCCGCGGCCGTCGGCGCGGCGGCCATCGGGGACTTTCGAGTCGATCTCGCCTCCAAGCGGCGCCTCTTTCAGGAGCAGAAGCTCTCCAACCTGGAGATCAACTTCCTCACCACCCTCTCCAAGGAAAAGAAGCTCGCGGGCAACCAGGTCCTGTTCCGCGAAGGCGAGACCGGCGACTCCATGTACGTGGTGCTCGAAGGTCGGATCATGATCAGCAAATACATCCCCGGGGCCGGGGAGGAAGCGCTCGCGTTTCTCGAGAGGGGCGACTATTTCGGCGAGATGGCGCTGATCGACCGCCAGCCTCGTTCGGCGGACGCCAAGGCGCACGAGCAGGAAGCCGTGGTGCTCGCCATCTCTCGCGAGGTGCTCGAAGGGATCCTCGACATCCAGAAGATCTCATCCCTCAACCTTCTGAAGATCCTCTGCAACCTCGTGGCTTCCCGCCTCCGCGAGATCGACGACAAGATCATCGGCTGGTTCATTTTGGCGGGCGGCTCGAACGGCGGCCATTAGCCGCTCGCTCTTTGGCGCGCAGCCAGAATTTTTCCAACCAGAGAAGAGGTCGCCAGACGCCGAATGTCCTCGGCGGCGAACCACCCGGCCTCCGCCCCTTCTCGGATAACCCCTCGGCTCCCGACCTCGCCGAGGTGAATCGCTACCCTCAAATCTCGATAGGTGATGCCGTGTCGCGCCGTACCGATCCGCTCCAGGAGGCGCCAGCTCCCGCCGTAGCGGCGGCCAAGCTCGGCGTCCGCTTCTTCGACCGCGGCCTCTACCCAGGGCACCTCCCAAAGGCCGGCCAAAAGCGAGCTGTCGTCCGGGCGCCGAAACAGCAGTGTGCGTCGCTCCTCGTCCTCGACCACGACGGCGACGATCGACTTTTCCTCGCTCTTCCGGTCCGTCCGCGCCTTCGGATAGAGGTCCGCCTCGCCCATCGCCAACGCCAGGCAGCCCTCGGTCAACGGGCAAAGAAGACAGCGCGGGTTTTTGGGGATACAGACGGTAGCGCCCAACTCCATCATCGCCTGATTCGAGTCGCCGGCCCGGGAAGGGTCGAGCAGCCGGGTGGCCGCTTCGAGCAATCCACGTCGCACGCTGCCGCTCTTGACGTCGCCGCCCTCGGCTAGCCTACGAGCGAGCACCCTTTCCACGTTGCCGTCCAAAACCGGAACCGCGACGCCAAAACAGATGCTCGCGATCGCCGCCGCGGTATAGGGGCCGATCCCGGGCAATTTGAGTAGGCCTTCGACATCGCGCGGAAAACTACCTTCTGCCGCCACCTGTTGCGCCGCCGCATGGAGTTGCCGCGCGCGGCGGTAGTAGCCCAGCCCCGACCAGGCGGCGAGCACCGCGTCGATCGGCGCGGCGGCCAGGTGAGCGACCGAAGGGAAGCGCGAGATAAATGCCTCGTAGAACGGGATCACGGTTTCTACCCGCGTCTGCTGAAGCATGATCTCCGACAGCCAGACCCGATAAGGGTCGCGATCCCTCCTCCAGGGCAGATCGCGCCTGTGCCGGTCAAACCAAGTCAACAATCGTTCGGCCTCGGTCGTCATCGGAGTGGATTCTCGCCGACAAAAGGAGCCGACGTTCCCGTCGTGATCTCTTTTCTCTCCCTCTTTCGCGTATCTCGGGGAGGATTCCCTAAAACGAGGAGGAAGATCCGCCCAAACCCATCGTCGGTCTCCCCTCCAGGCCCTTGCGGGGCTCCGGGCGATCCTGTTACCCTGGAACCAGAACCTGCAGGGCCCTTCGCCTCGCAACTGGTTACTTCCCTCTGGTTTTCCTCAGGCTGTGGAAAAACTGCGGATATCGCTTATTCTTTTTTCGACTTCTTCCCAGCCTGATGGCACCGCAATCCCTCTGGTCTCAACTGCAACGGAAGCTCCAACAAGAGCTGACGGCGGAAGAGTACGAAACCTGGTTCCGGCCGCTGCGGGCGCGGTCCGACGGAAACCGGCGACTGGTGCTTTTCGTCCCAAACGATCGTTTTCTTTCGACTCTCGAAGAGAGCTATCGTCCGGCTCTCGATCGAGCTATCGCAGATCTGAATCCGCCGGGACTTGAGATCGTCTTGCTCCTCGACGAGGGTGATTCCGCCGCTTCGGCTCAGGCCCTCGCCCCGACGAGCGCGGTACCTTTGGCGCCCTCGCTCGCGTTCAACCCGAAGTACCTTTTCGAAAACTTCGTGGTCGGAAACTCGAACCAGTTCGCCCATGCCGCGGCGCGAGCGGTCGCCGACCGTCCCTCTTCCAGCTACAACCCTCTATTTCTCTACGGCGGGGTCGGCCTCGGCAAAACCCATCTGCTCCACGCCATCGGCCATCAGATCCTCGCCCTGCACCCTCATCTGCGGGTCCTCTATCTGCCCGCGGAGCAGTTCGTCAACGAGCTTATCAACTCGATCCGGTTCGACCGGATGCCCGCGTTCCGTGAGCGCTATCGGACGATCGACGCCCTGCTGATCGACGACGTCCAGTTCATCGCCAACAAGGAACGGACCCAGGAAGAGTTTTTTCACACCTTCAACACTCTCTACACCAGCCAGAAGCAGATCATCCTCTCGTCCGACTCGTCGCCCAAGGACATTCCCACTCTCGAAGAACGCCTGCGCAGCCGCTTCCAGTGGGGTCTGATCGCAGACATTCAACCCCCGGATCTGGAAACCAAGGTCGCCATCCTGCGCAAGAAGGCTGATTTTGAAGGGGCCGACCTCCCTAATGAGGTCGCCGAGTTCGTCGCTCAACAGGTAAAGTCGAACATCCGCGAGTTGGAAGGCATGTTGAACCGCGTCATCGCCTTCTCGTCTCTGACCGGCAAGCCGCTCTCCTTAGAGCTCGCGCGCGAAACCCTTCGCGATATTTTGCCCCACGAAGGGCGAAAGCCCACCGCCGCCGAGATCACCAAGAGCGTCGCCCGCCACTACGGGCTCAAGGTCGTGGAGATCAAGAGCAAGAACAACTCCAAGCAGATTTCTTTTCCTCGCCAGGTAGCCATGTACCTGTGCAAGCGACTGACTGATCTCTCTTACCCAGATATAGGGAAGCAATTCAACGATAAACACCACTCGACAGTCATGTATTCGGTCGACAAGATTCAGCAGCTACGCCAGGACGATGGAGACTTCGACCGCGTACTCCATAACCTGGAGCGCGGCCTTTCTTGACTTTGGGAGGCCCCCTCGCCGCTGCGAATCTTCTGCGGATAATTCTGCGGATCCGCGGCGGAGGATTTAGGGCTCCCCCTCTTCATCAGCAGGCATGCACAGCCTATCCACAGGCCGCCCGCAGGTTTTGTCTATAACCAACCCCCTCGATTACAAGCACTTAGGCCTCAAATCCGCAGATCCGCAGCGCCTTCTACCTACGGCTACTGTGAGATATGATTCCTGGTACCTGGTAGGAGAAGAAGAGCATGGAGATTCGTGTTTCGCGCAGTGAATTTTTGGCCGAGCTGTCACCGATGCTCGGAATCGCCGAGAAGAAGACGACGATTCCGGTGCTCTCGCACCTGCTTCTCCAGGCTCGGGGAGCGAGGTTGTCGTTGGCCGCGACGGATCTCGACGTATCGCTCACCAGCTGGTGCGACGCCGAGGTCGTGGAGGCCGGAGGGATTGCGGTCCAAGCGCGCAAATTCACCGAGATCATCGGTTCTCTAACCGGCGACGAGGTAAGTCTCGTTCTCGACGAGCCGCGAGTCCTCTCGGTTCGAGCAGGCCGCTCGCGGTTCAAGATTCACGGTCTCTCCCCTGATGATTTTCCGACTCTGCCTACGGTAGAGCCGACGCGAAAGATGGAGCTGCCGTTCGCCGACCTCAAGAGGATGATCTCCAAGGTGTTCTTCGCGGTCTCCGCCGAGGAGTCGCGGTTTCAGCTGAATGGCGCGCTGATTAAGCTCAAGGGCGACAGCATCGAAATGGTTGCGACGGACGGCCATCGTCTCGCCTTGGTAGAGCAGAAGGTCGAGGGTGCGGGGGAGGATTCCGTATTGGCACCCCGGAAGGCTCTGCAAGAGATCCAGCGCTTCGAGGGCGACGGCAAGATCGTTTTCGCCCGAGGCGAGCATCATTTATCGTTTGGCTTGAACCGCCGAGAGCTCATCTGCCGAATCCTCGAAGGGACGTTTCCGGACTACGAGAGGGTTATTGCGCGAGACAACGACAAGCAGGCGATATTCGACCGGCGGGCTCTGGGCGATGCGGTCAAAAGGGTGGCGTTGATGACCGGGGATCGCGCCCGGGCGGTACGGCTCGACATGCAGGAAGGGCAGGTTACCGTATCGGCGGTGAACCAGGACCTCGGCGAAGCGGTCGAAGAGCTAGCTTGCGAGTACAGCGGACCCGAGATTCGTGTCGGGATCAACCCGGATTACATGGCCCAGTTTCTCGCCGCGGTGGATACCGAGAAGGTGCGGTTCGACCTCAAGGACGAGAATACTCAGTGCGTCGGCTATCCCGTCGATGGAACCGATGCCCGGTACCTCTGCGTGATCATGCCGATGAGGATCTGACGCGGGCCTTTTCCGGTGCTGGCCCGCCTGGAGGCGAGGAGCTTTCGCAACCTCGCCGATCTCGATCTCGCCTTAAGCCCGGGGAGTCATCTATTTTTAGGGCCGAACGGCGCCGGTAAAAGTAGCATCCTCGAAGCTGTCTACTACCTCGCCACTTCGCGGAGCTTCCGCGCCCGACAGATCGCCGACTGCGTTCGCCACGGAGCCGCTGGCTTCAGTCTCGTAGGCGAGGTCGAAGGCGACGCCCGCCTGCGTCTTGCCGCCGGTTTTACCGAGGGAAAGAAGTTTCGCTCCGTCAATGGCAGGACCACCAGCCTGGCCGACCACCTGGCGGCGTTGCCCGTGGTTTCCTGGGCCACTGGCGATGCGGAGATCCTGACCGGCTCGCCCCAGTTTAGAAGGCGTCTACTGGATCGCGGCATCCTCGGTCTGCGGCCGACCTCGTTGGAGGCGCTGGAGCGCTTCCGGCGGGCGCTCCTCCAGAAGCGTGAGATTTTGCAACGCGGGGATGGGCCGATCGGCGAAGAGCTGCCTTCCTGGAACGGAGTCCTCGCTGGAGCCATCGCGGAGTTGGCCGAGCTTCGCAATGCCTTTTTTCTCCGGCTCCGCGACCAACTCGCCGGGGTCTTGGCGGATCTGGACCTTCCGATCCCGCAGATCGAGATCAACTATCGACCTTCGCCGTCCTCCGCGCTCGACGGAGCGGAGGAAATTTTTCGCAGCCTCGGCCGTCTCGCCGATCGCGAGATTCGGCGCGGCGGGCCTCTCGTAGGTTCTCAGCGCGACGAGATCGAAATCGGCTGGGGCGGCAGAGACATCCGAAGCGTGGCCTCCGCCGGGGAGCGGAAAGTCCTCGGCCTGGCGATCCTCGCGGCCCACGCCAAGGTGTTGAGCGAAGCGGGCCGAGCCCCTCTCGTGCTGCTCGACGATGCCGACGCCGAATTGGCCACGGCGACCCTTGCCGCGGTATGGAAGACTTTTGCCTCCGCACCCCAGATTTTGACCACCTCGAGCCGCCCGCAGGCTTGGCTGACGGTGCCTGTGGACCAGGTCTGGGGGGTCGAAAAAGGGGTCCTGTCGGCACTCTGAGCGCAAGGCCGCCCAAAGACCTCGAATCCAAGCCCTAACCCCTTTTTTTTCAATAGCCTACGGCTCGCCAAAAGGGTCGCTTTGTGCTATCCTTCAGAAGATCTCTCAATGTCCCCTACCTCGGGGTCATCTGAGTCCCTTCAGACTCCTGGAGAACCACGGTTTGTCCGAACCCCAGCCCACCTATACCGCAGAGAACATCAAAGTCCTTAAGGGCCTCGAAGCCGTCCGCAAACGTCCCGGGATGTACATCGGGGACACCGAGGACGCCTCGGGCCTTCACCACATGGTTTTTGAGTTGGTCGACAACGCGATCGACGAGGCGCAGGCCGGCTACTGCTCGCGCATCGACGTCACGATTCACACCGACGAATCGGTCTCGGTGGAGGACAACGGCCGCGGCATTCCGGTCGATCTGCACAAGGGAGAAGGGCGCTCGGCGGCGGAAGTCATCATGACCGAGCTCCACTCGGGCGGTAAGTTCGACAAGAACTCCTACAAAGTCTCCGGGGGTCTTCACGGCGTCGGGGTTTCGGTGGTGAACGCCCTCTCCGGAACCCTCGAAATGGAGATCAAGCGCGACGGCGCGGTCTGGTTTCAGACCTATCACCAGGGTTTGCCCGAAGCGCCTATTCGCGCCATCGGCAAGAGCGAGAAGACGGGGACCAAGGTCCGCTTCTGGCCCGATCCCTCGATCTTCACCGTGTTGGAATTCCATTACGAAACTCTAGCCCAACGCCTGCGCGAGCAGTCGTTCCTCAATCGGGGCATCTTCATCCACCTGGAAGACGAGCGTAGTGGCAAAGAGGCGGAGTTCGCCTATGCCGGCGGCATCAGCTCGTTCGTCGAGCACCTCAACCGCAACAAGACGCCGATTCACGCGCCGCCGATCCACCTGATCGAAAAGCGCGACGACGGCACCGGCGAAGAGGTGGTGGAAGTAGCCTTGCAGTGGAACGAGGGATACCAAGAGCTGATCTACTGCTTCACCAACACGATCAACAACCGGGACGGCGGCACCCACCTGATCGGTTTCAAGGGCGCTCTCACCCGCACGGTAAACGCCTGGGCGACTAAAGGAGGGCTGCTCAAGGCGCTTAAAGAGAACCTGACCGGCGAGGACATTCGCGAGGGGCTCACCGCGGTCTTATCGGTGAAGATCAAAGACCCCAAGTTTTCGTCGCAGACCAAGGACAAACTGGTCTCCTCCGACGTCAAGGGCTGGGTCGAGCAGGTGGTGAACGACAAGCTCGCGACCTACCTCGAAGAAAACCCGCGCGAAGCACGAAAGATCATCGAAAAATGCGTCGAAGCGGCGCACGCGCGCGAAGCGGCGCGCAAGGCTCGCGATCTAACGCGCCGCAAAGGGGCGCTCGAAAGCTCTTCCCTGCCCGGAAAGCTCGCCGATTGCTCGGAGCGCAACCCGGCGCTCGCCGAGTTGTTTTTGGTCGAGGGCGATTCCGCGGGCGGTACCGCGAAGCAGGGTAGAAACCGCCGCTTCCAGGCGATCCTGCCGCTGCGGGGAAAAATTCTGAACGTCGAGCGCGCGCGCTTCGACAAGATGCTCTCGTCGGAAGAGATCAAGACGATCATCACCGCGCTCGGCGCCGGCATTGGCCGCGACGACTTCGACGTCGCGCGCCTGCGCTATCACAAGCTGATCATCATGTGCGACGCCGACGTCGACGGCAGCCACATCCGGACGCTGATCCTGACGTTCTTCTATCGCCAGATGGAGGAGCTGATCAAGCGCGGCCACCTCTACATCGCCCAGCCGCCACTCTATAAAGTCGCCGAAGGCAAGCGCGACGCCTATTTGAAGGACGACCGCGAATATCGCGCGTTCCTCGTCGAGCGTATCCAGGGCCTCTGGCAGCTCGCGGTCGGCGAAGGCGAGCTTATGACCGGTCCGCGCCTCGCCCATTTCGTCGAGAAGGTAGAAACGTTCCGCGAGAACCTCGCGAAGCTCGGCTCGCGCGGCGTGCCGGAAGAGGCGATTCGCCTCGCGCTGCTGGGGGGCCTGGTCGACAAACAAGGCCTCGGCGACGAAACGAAGCTCGCCGCGGTGGCCGAAGCGATCGAGAAGGCCGGCTTCTTGGCACCAAACGTCGAGCGAGACGAGGAGCACGGAACCGGAGCGGTCTCCTTCCGTCAGCGGAAAGACGGGGTCGAGAAGCTCGTTCGAATCGACTGGACGCTGCTGACGAGCGCGGAATATCGTGCCCTGGCGGCGAACCTTCAAGGGCTGGACGCGCTCCGCGCGACGCAGTTCACTCTGGTCAAGGGCGAGGACACGGAGATCTTGCCGAACGTGGACGATGCGATGGAAAAGATGTACGCGGGAGCCAAGAAAGGGCTCTCTTTCCAGCGCTACAAAGGTCTCGGCGAAATGAACGCCGAGCAGCTCTGGGAAACCACCATGGATCCCACGCGCCGCCGGCTGCTTCAGGTGCGCATCGAGGACGACGTCGAAGCGGATGGAATCTTCACGGTTCTGATGGGCGACCAGGTCGAACCGCGGCGCCTGTTCATCGAAAACAACGCGCTCAACGTGCGGAACCTGGACGTTTAAGGAATTCATGAGCGAAGACACCCCGATCCTTCCTTTCGAACGACCGGTGCCGGTCGACATCGAAGAGGAGATGAAGCGAAGCTATCTCGATTACGCGATGAGCGTGATCATCGGCCGTGCCCTGCCCGATGTCCGCGACGGATTGAAACCGGTCCACCGCCGCGTGCTGTATGGGATGTGGGAGAGCGGCAATACCGCCGGAAAACCCTATAAGAAGTCGGCGCGCATCGTCGGCGACGTCATGGGTAAGTTCCACCCCCATGGCGACACCGCGATCTACGACACGGTCGTGCGCATGGCGCAGGACTTTTCCATGCGCTATCGGCTGGTCGACGGGCAGGGCAACTTCGGTTCGATCGACGGCGACAACCCGGCGGCGATGCGTTATACCGAAGTTCGCCTGACCCGCCTCGCCGAAGAGATGTTGAAGGACGACATCGACAAGGAGACCGTCGACTGGCAGGCGAACTACGACGGCTCGGAGGTCGAGCCTGTGGTGCTGCCCGCCAAGGTGCCGAACCTGCTGATCAACGGCACCTCAGGGATAGCGGTCGGCATGGCGACCAACATTCCGCCGCACAACCTGACCGAAGTGATCAACGCGCTCGAGCTGCTGATGGACGATCCGGAGGTGACGGTCGAAACCCTGATGACCGCGATTCCCGGACCGGACTTCCCGACCGCGGCCTTTATTCACGGCCTCGAAGGCATCCGTCAGGCCTACACCACCGGCCGCGGGATCATTCAGGTTCGCGCGAAGGCCAGCTTCGAGACCCAGGCCAAAGGCGATCGCCAGTCGATCATCGTCAACGAGCTCCCTTATCAGGTCAACAAGGCACGTTTGATCGAGCGGATCGCCGAGCTGGTGAGGGAAAAGAAGATCGAAGGGATCGCCGATCTTCGCGACGAGTCGGACCGTGACGGAATTCGCGTCGTCGTCGACTGCAAGCGCGGCGAGGTGCCCGAAATCATCCTCAATCAGCTTTACAAGATGACGCAGATGCAGACGACGTTTGGCATCATCCTGCTCGCGATCGTTGACAACCAGCCGAAGGTCTTGACGCTCAAGGAGATGCTGTTTCACTTCCTGAACCACCGGAAGACGGTGATCATCCGGCGCACCCGGTTCGAGCTCCGCAAGGCCGAAGAGCGCGCCCACATCCTCGAAGGGATCTTGAAGGCGCTCGACCACCTCGACGAGGTGATCGCGACGATCCGCGCGAGCCAAACGCCCGCGGAGGCGAAAGAACGTCTGATGGCGGGCTTCGCCCTTTCGCTGCTCCAGACCGAGGCGATCCTCGAAATGCGCCTCCAGAGGTTGACCGGCCTCGAACGGCAGAAGGTGCTCGACGAGTATCACGCCCTGCTGGAAACGATCGAGCGGCTGCGCGCGATTCTCGCGTCCGACCCGCTGGTGCTCGAAGAGATCCGGCGCGAGGTTCGCGAGCTGCGCGAAAAGTACGGCGACAAGCGGCGCACCGAGATCATCCCCGCCACGCACGAGATCTCGATCGAAGACATGATCGCCGACGAGGACATGGTGATCACCGTGACCCGGACGGGTTACGTCAAGCGCTCGCCGCTCGCCCTCTATCGCGCGCAGAACCGGGGCGGCAAGGGGCGGATGGGGATGGCGACCAAAGACGACGACTTCGTCGAGCATCTCTACGTCGCCTCGGCGCACAGCTCGGTCCTGGTTTTCACCGAGAGCGGCCGAATGTACTGGATCAAAGTTCACGAGATTCCCGAGGCGGGACCGAACACGAAGGGCAAGGCGATCGTCAATTTACTCGACCTCGAAAAGCACGAAAAGGTCGCAACCACCGTCGCCGTACGCGAGTTCGCGGCCGACCGCTTTCTCGTCTTCGCCACCGAGCGCGGCACGATCAAGAAGACGCCGCTCTCCGCGTACGCGAACCAGCGGGCGGCGGGCATCATCGCGATCCAGATCGACGAGGGCGACCGCCTGCTCACCGTCCGCGTCACCGACGGTAGCCGCGAGATTCTAATTGCCACGACCAACGGCCTGGCGATCCGTTTCCCGGAGGCGGAGGTCCGCTCGATGGGGCGCAGCGCCTACGGCGTGAACGGGATTCGCCTACGCAAAGGCGACCGCGTCGTCACCATGGAGTCGCTCGAAGCCGAGGGCGAGATCCTCACCGTCACCGAAGGGGGCTACGGCAAGCGGACGCCGCTCGCCGAGTATCGCCTCCAAGGCCGGCTCGGCTACGGCATCATCAACTTGAAGGTGAGCGAGAAGACCGGCCCGGTCGCCGGCGTTCGCCAGGTCGTTCCGGGCGACGGCTTGATGCTGATCACGCAGGAAGGCAAGATCATTCGCTTGAACGTCGAGGGCATCCGGGTGATCGGACGTTCGACCCAAGGCGTGAAGCTGATGGACCTCGAAGGCGAGGACCGGATCGTTGCGGTGGCGAAGTTGGCCGATGGCGCGGATGCCGGTGACCCCGCCGATCCAGCCGAAATCGGCGCCGAGGGTGACCTGGGCGACCCGAACAACAACATCGAAGCCGGAGCAGGAGAGGTCGGCGAGATCAAGACCATCACCGCTCTGGACGAGCTGTTGGAGGGGGAAATCGGCCCCAAGCCGGAAGA
>JBDTZG010000107.1:0-12558 GCA_040005235.1 Acidobacteriota bacterium
GAGGCGAGCGACCGGGGGCATCTGTATCTGCCGAAAGAGCGCCTGTTCTTCGACGCGGCAACTCTGCTCGGCGGAGTCGATCCGGAGCTTCTCGCCCGGGCGCTCGCCGAAATCGCGGGCGACGGCCGGGCGGTGGCCGAAGCCGATCTTGCCGAGCAGGTCGAATCGAAAGGGGGATCGAAGCGCCCCGGCGGGACCGCCGTCTATCTGTCGACGCTCCATGCCGCCGAGACGGGCCTGGCGGAGCGGCTGAGAAAGCTTCTGCTTGGACCGCCCGCTCCCCGACCGCTGGACATCGATCCCGAGCGCGCGCTCGCCTGGCTCAAGGCGAAGCAAGGAATCGAGCTTGCGGACCAGCAGCGCGAGGCGATCCGGCAGGGCTTGGCGAGCCAGCTGCTGGTGATCACCGGCGGCCCGGGAACCGGCAAGACGACGCTGATCCGCGGCCTCGTGCGCATTTTGACCAAGAAGGGCTTGAAGATCGCACTCGCCGCCCCGACCGGACGGGCGGCCAAAAGACTTTCCGAGGCGACCGGCGCCGAGGCTTCGACACTCCATCGCCTGCTCGAATTCGACCCCCGATTGCGGCGATTTCAACGCTGCTCCGATCTGCCGCTCGAAGCCGAGATCACGATCGTTGACGAGGCTTCGATGATCGACGCCCAACTGGCCTTTAGCCTCGCGAGCGCGCTGCCGCCGCGCGGCCGGTTGATCCTGGTGGGCGACGTCGATCAACTGCCTTCCGTCGGCCCCGGCAGCGTGCTGGCCGACCTGATTCAATCGGGAGCGGTCGACGTCGTCCGCCTGACCGAGATCTTTCGCCAGGCCGAGAAAAGCGCGATCGTGACGAACGCCCACAAGGTCAACCGGGGCGATATCCCGGAGTCCGGCCCGGCCGGCGGCGATTTCTTCATCATCGAACGGCGCGATCCGGAGGAGATTCTTCAGATGGTCGTGCATCTGGTGACGGAGAGGATTCCCGCGAGCTTCGGGTTCGATCCGATCACCGAAATCCAGGTGCTCGCGCCGATGAACCGCGGCCTGCTGGGCACCGAGCGGCTGAACGCGGAGCTGCGCTCGCGGCTGAATCCCCACGGCGCGCAGATCGAACGGGGGGGACGGCTCCTGCGCGTCGGCGACAAGGTGATGCAGATCCGCAACAACTACGACCTCGAAGTCTGGAACGGCGACCTCGGGCGGATCTCGGGGCTGGATGAAGAGGAGTCGAAAGTGACCGTAAGCTTCGACGGCCGCGAGGTCGAGTACGACCTCGCGACCCTCGACGAGTTGCAGCTCGCCTACGCCTGCACGATCCACAAGGCGCAAGGGAGCGAATATCCGTGTGTCGTGGTGCCGCTCCACAGCCAGCACCACCTGTTGCTGCAGCGGAACCTGCTGTATACGGCGCTCACCCGCGCCAGGAAGCTCGCGGTGCTGGTGGGCGAACCCAAGGCGCTCGCCGCGGCGGTGGCCAACCGCCGCAGCGAGCCGCGCTTCACCCGCCTGGCCGAGCGGTTGCGCGGGTAGCTGCGTCAGGCGCCGGGCTCGTTGGGCTTCGGCGTTTCGTCCTCTGCCGCCTCGGCGTCCGCGGCGTCTACCGAAGGCGGGATGATCGGCGACCCTGGGATCGGATCGATCGGCGGAATCGGCGGGACTGGAGCCATTGGAGCCATCGGCGCCATTGGAGCCATCGGATAGGCCTCGTAGGGGGGAATCTCGCTCGCCGCTCCTCGCGGCCGGCGCGGCCCCATGCCGAACCGGGTGAGGATCACCGCGCCGAATCCGAACGTCCAGGCGGCGTAGGTCAACAACAAGCCGGTGATCGAAAAGAACCAGCCGAACACGTCGAGCGGCCCAGCCCCAAGAGAGAGCAGACGCCCCATGATGCGACAGACCTCGATCGAGAACAGGCCGACCAGGGCGGTCGCCACCGCGCTGCCGAAGTGCCGGTCGAACCGATGCTCGATCAACCGACCGATCCGCAGCGCAAAGCCGGAAAAGCCGATCAAGCCGCCGATGATCAGCGCCAGGGCCAGGAACGGATAGAGGATCAAGAGCGGTATGCCGATGATCGAAACCACCAGGATCGCGGTCACCACCACGAACAGGGGAATGAACAGCAGTTGGGCCAGAAAGCCCGCGAGGCCCGCCTGCCAAAATTCGCTCGTCAGCTTCGCCTCGATCCGCGCCACGGGATCGCGGGCGACGGCCACGGTGACCGCGACCAGAAGGCCGAGCAGGGCGAGCGTAAGGATCGACCACATCAAGCGCATAGCTCCGGCGAACGGACTCCACCAAGGCCAGAAATCGAAATCGTGATCGCCGCCGATCTGGATTCCCGGGCCGGCCGCCTGATTGATCCGACCATGAATCTTGGCGCCCGGCTCCCGTTCGACCGTACCGCCGACGCTCGTGACGTCCCCGTCGACTTCCGCCTTGGGTCCGAGGTGTACGTCGCCACCGACCGAAAGCACATTGCGACCGACGTGGCCGTTCACCTTCACGTCGCCGCCCATCGATATCACGTCCCGCCGCACCGAACCGTCGATGGTCGCCGGGCCGCCGATCACGACGACGATTTCGGCCTCTTCGTCGGAATCGACGTGGGCGCTGCCGGAAAAGCGCAAGACTTTGCCGATCCGCACCCGATTGGCGTCGGAGTCGTCGCCGCCGTTTTGCACCTCGGGCAATTCAGGAGCGGCCGGCGCCTCGGGGGGTACCGGCACCGCCGGCAACTCGGTGACCGCTTCGTCGGTCGACTCCGCTGCAGCGGCCGCATCGGCGCCGCCCTCCTTAACGGCGTCGGCACTCGGCGATGTTGCAGAGGGTGCAGAGGGCGCAGAGGGTGCAGAGGGCGCAGGGGCCGCTTCACGAGGCGATCCGCCGGACGACGAGAACCCGAAGAGCGCGCGGCGTTCGGCAACCGGCAGCGCCAGCAGCCGAAGCAGCGGTGCCGCATCCGCCCCCAGCCAGGCGTTGAGCACGCTGTCGCTCACCCGCTCGCCATTGACCGCGATCGATGAGCCGCTCACCTCGATCGAACGGACACCCGATCGTTCGACCCGCGGACGCAGCATCACGCCTTCGCGCAGAGGCAGGATTTCGTAGCGGTTTTCCAACTCTTGCCGCAGGGGGCCGGCCGCCGGACCGGCGCTCGACCGGCTCGAACCTCCGGCTTGCGCCGCCGCCGGGATCGCGCCGAGGTGAAAGGACAACGCAGCCATCGCCATGATCGCGGCCATCGCCGCCAAAACCCAACGAACCGATCGCCGGGCGGAACGCTTCAAGATCCATCGTTTAGAGATCCACATAGGACCAACTCCTCTCACGTCGAATCAGGGTCTGGAGGAGGGTGAGGGCACCGCCCGCCACGGCAACCAGAATGGCCAGACTCAAGACGACCGTCGGTTGTCCGAACGGCGCCGCCAGCGTCCGGCGCATCGCACCGAGGGCGTCGGCCCAGCTGGCGAGAACCACCAGAGCGTCGCCGAGCCGGCGTACCAGATCCGCGGCGAGCCCGACACTTCCCGAAGCCGAGGGGCGCGGCGCGAGCCACCAGACGAGCGGCACCAACCAGAGCGCGGCGCAACCGGACAGAGTCACGCCGCCGAGCACCAGGGCCCGCGCCCAACGCCGGGAGAAGGCCCCTTGCGGTCGGGCTTCGGCACGGACGTCGGTCATCACCCGGGCGGCAAAGCCCGGCGAGGGCGAACGGTCGGGAAGCTCTGCCGCCAACGCCGCAAGCGCCGATTCGGCGGCCTCGTCATCGAGGTCCTCTTCGGCGGCAAGCCAGCGGGTCAGGAGCTCAGGGGTCGAACGGTTCATCGCATCCTCCACCGTGCCTTACGGCGGCCGGTCGCTCCGAGTTTCGTCGCTTTCCGTGTCGCTCCGGCTCCCTGGGGTCCCTCGGGCGCGGGAGGCGCTAACGCCGAAGCGGGGCCGCTATGCCGGTCAGCTTCGTGGCGATACTGGGGCGGACGCGGTTGACGGGTTGGGAAAGGAACATCTGATGACTGAGCGCGGCGAGGCAGCGGTGGGTGATCTTGCCGATGCTGGTCGAGCTGTAGCCGAGTTTCTCCGCCACCTCCTGCGGCTCGTAGCCGAGCAGGAACCGGAGCCGGAGGACCTTTCGGCATTTGGGCGGCAGGCGCTCGATCAAGCTCTCCAGATCGACGAGCAGCTGCTCGCGCTCCTGGGGCGGCGCCATCGGCGTCGCCAGCCATTCGAGCAGCGTCTCGTCGACCGCGTCGTACAGGCTGCGTCGCCGTTTGCGCCAGTACATCAGACACTTGCGCTTGAGCGTTCCGAGCAGCCAGGCTTCCGGGTCGTTGACCTCGTGGGCGCTGTAGAGGAGCGAAAAGAAGGTGTCCTGGAATAGATCCGCCGCGTCGGCGGTGGGGATGCGATAGAACCAGAGCAGACCCTTGAGCCGGGGCTCGACGCGTTCCAGGAGTTCCTCGAACGAATTCGCAACCGGCGCTGGCTCTTGATCCTGCATTTATCTTGTCCAAAAGTTTCCGAAGACGGTATCACGAGGCCGACGTCACGGCGAGGGTGCCTGCGTCACTCTCCTAGCAGGCGGTCCCGCACCAGCTGCATGTCTTCCCAGGTCGGGCGCTTGAGCGCCGGATTGCGCAGCAGGGCGGCCGGATGGTACGTCACCATGGTGGGCACGCCGAGCACCTTGAACCACCGGCCGCGCATCCGCCCGATCGGGTCCTCGTTGCCCAGCAGCGTCTGGGCCGCGATCCGGCCGAGCGCCACGATCACCCGCGGCTGGATCAGCCCGACCTGGCGCTCCAGATACCCGCGGCAGGCGACCACCTCGTCGGGCTGCGGATCGCGATTGCCCGGCGGCCGGCATTTGACGACGTTGGCGATGTAGACCTCTTCGCGGGAGAACTCGATCGCCTGGATGATGCGGGTCAGCAACTCCCCCGCCCGGCCGACGAACGGCAGCCCCTGCTTGTCCTCTTCCGCCCCCGGCCCCTCGCCGATGAACATCAGTTCGGCGGCGGGGTTGCCGGATCCGAACACCGTCCGGGTCCGGCCCTCGCTCAGGCGGCAGCGGGTGCAGACGGAGACGCGCTGCTCGATCTCCGCCAGCTCGGCGACGCGCGCGGAAAGATCGGCCGGCTCGACGCGATCCGTGCGAGGGGCGACGGCGGAGGCCGGGCTCTTCGGGGAGGATCCGTCGCCCGGCGCGCCCAATCGCTCCACCGTGGAGGCGGATCCGGAGCTTTGTGCCGGAGAGGAGACGTACAGGTCGCCGTAGCCGATGTCGGCCAAGTATCCGAGCAGGTCGCGGAGGGCGGGATCGACTTCCGGCCGGCTCATCGGCGGACCGCCGCGGCGCCGAGCGCCGGGGTGAACAGATCGAGCAGCGCGGCGGCGACTCTCGCTTTTCCCTGCCGCGGAATCGCTACCGGCTCGCCATCGCGCGGCAGGACCAGCACCTCGTTCTCGTCGCGCCCGAACGCGATGTCCCCGCGCGAGACGTCGTTGGCGACGATGAAGTGAACGTCCTTGCGGATCAGTTTGCCGCGGGCGTTTTCCTCCAGCCGTTCGGTCTCGGCGGCGAAGCCCACGCGGACGGCGGAGGGCGCGATCCGGGAGAGCCCGGCGAGAATGTCCTCGGTCGGTTCGAGGTCAAACGCCGGCACCCCTTGGTCCTTCTTGATTTTCTGCCCGGCCGGCACCTTGGGGCGAAAATCCGCGACCGCCGCCGCCAGGATTACAAGGTCGGCGCCGGGGGCCGTCGCCGCCACCGCCGCGGCCATCTCGGCCGCCGTTTCGACGTCGATCCGCTCGACACCGGAGGGGGTGGCGAGCGCCACCGGTCCGGCGACCAGGATCGTGCGGGCGCCCCGGAGAGCGGCCTCGGCGGCGATCGCGAACCCCATCTTGCCGCTCGACCGGTTACCCAGGAAACGCACCGGATCGACCGGCTCGAACGTCGGTCCGGCGCTGATCAACACCGTGCGACCGGCAAGGGGCCCCGGCGCGATCCCCGCGACCGCCGCAAGCACCGCGGCGACGATGCGCTCCGGATCGGCCATTCGGCCCATGCCGAACTCGCCCGAGGCGAGCGGCCCTTGGATCGGCCCGACGAGGCGTGCGCCGCGTGCTTCGAGGTCCGCGACATGCTGCCGGACGGCGGGCTTTTCCCACATCTCGAAATGCATCGCGGGGGCGATCACCAGCGGCCCGGAGAAGGCGAGCGCGGTGGTGGTCAAGAAATCATCGGCGAGCCCGAGCGCCAGCCTGGCGAGGGTATGCGCGGTCGCGGGGGCGACGCACAGCACGTCGGCCCAGGCGGCGGCGGCGATGTGCAGCTCGTCGCCGCTGCCGTTCTCTTCGAGGTATTCCTCGCCGTAAACCGCTTGGCCGGAGAGGACTTCGAGCGTGAGCGGCGAGACGAACGCGTGAGCGCTCTTGGTGAGCGACACGCGAACCTCGGCTCCGGCGCTCTTTGCCCGGCGGACGATCTCTGCGGCCTTGTAGGCGGCGATGCCCCCGGTGACGCCCAGCAGAACGCGCGGACTGCGACTCAAACGTCTGGCTCCTTAGCCGGAATTGGGTCGCGCTTCTAGTTCGACTCGGGCTCGGCCGACTCGTCGGCCGGCTGCTCGACCACGGGTGCAGGACCGATGCCCCAAGCAACCATGTCGGCGTCGATCTCGCCCATGGCGACCCGCGTCGGCTTGTTGCCTTGCGGATTGTCGGCTTTCGGGCGGGCGCCGCGCATGAGGTACTCCGCGCGGCGCGCGGCGACGAGGACGTAACGGAACTTGCTGTCGATGTTCGTGGCCATGTCGATCTCTTCCAATCTCAAAGTTCTGGAGGCGAAAAGCGCTTTCGCCGAGGTACGGCATTTCCCGGCGACTTTAGGGCGCGCCCCGTTCCTGGAAGTCTTTTAGGATGCCCTGGAGGCGATTTTCCATCCGCTCTCGGCGGTGACGCTTCTCTAGGAGAATCGCAGCGAGCGCTTCGCTCGCACGGCGGGCGTCGTCGTTGACGATAACATATCGATACCGATCGTAACGCCGGATCTCCCACAGGGAGACCGCCAGGCGCCGGGCGATGGCGTCGGGGTCGTCGAGCGCCCGACCGGCGAGCCGCCGTTCCAGATCGGCGTAGCTCGGAGGCATGATGAAGATGCTGTGCGCTTCGGGGTAGCGCGCGAGCACCCGCTCGGCCCCCTGGACGTCGATGTCCATCAGGACGTCTACCCCAGCCTCCAGCCGGGGAAAGACCTCGGCCATCGAGGTGCCGTAGTAGTTGTTATGGACCTCGGCCCACTCCAGGAACTCCTCGGCGACGATCATCCCTTGGAAGGTCGTGACGTCGACGAAATGGTAATCGGTCCCGTCGCTCTCCCCCTGGCGCGCTCCCCGGGTCGTGTGACTGACCGAAAACGCGATCTCCGACAGGCCTAACAACCCGCCGTGTAGCAGGCTGTTGATGAGCGTCGTCTTGCCGGCCCCCGAAGGGGCCGACAGGATGAAAAGCTCGCCGCGGTGGGGTAGATTCTGACTCAATCGGTGGCCGGGGTCGGAGGAGCTACTCAGGCGCTACCTCTTCGCGAACTTTTCGCGCGCGCGGGCGATGTCGGCCTCGATCGCCTTGGCCTGTTCGAGGATCTGATCGGCCTTCTGCTTGGCCGCCGCGTAATCGCCGCCGGCAAACGCAGTGTCCGCATCGCCGAGCGCCGTCTGGAGCCCATCAAGGTCGCCCTTCATCGCTTCCAAATCGGCGCGGCTGTCTTTGCCGACCGGCGCGGTCGCAAGCGAAGTCCTGGCGGTTTCAATCGCCAGCCGCGCCTGATCGAGCGCGGTCTGCGCCTGTCCCTTGAACTGCTCCTTGCCGGAGACCGCCTGAAGCTTCGCCGTATCGGCATCGGTGCGCGCCTGAGCGAGCAGGGCGCGAGCCTTGCCGTAGCTGCGTAGCGGAGCGAACCGGCCATCCTGCGCCGCAACCTCGGCCTTCGCCTGATCGAAAGTCTGCTGCGCCTTGGTGAACGACTCGGGCGCGTACGCGTCGGCGCCCGAGCTCTTCGCTTCGCCGAGGCTGTTCTGGGCGATTTGCAGATCGCCGGTCGGCGGTTTGGCGCACCCCAGCCCAAGAACCAAGGCGAGGGGAAGCAAAGTCGCACAGCGCAACGAGGATCGAAACGGGTTCATCGGATACCTCCGCTTGAGGTTGGATACGGCGTGACGTTTCCATCGCCGCCGACGGAGCTTATCAGCAGCCCGCCGAGCCTGCGCTGCGGGAGGCGATCCATCTCGCCATCAAAAGCCGACGGCCCGGCGTTGCCGCCGAGCCGTCTTTCCAGTCCGGGTTGACCTTCCAGGTCCAGGAGGTCTGCCGGAATCCAACCTGCGAGAAAAGGAGCGGCGGCCTTAGGTGGCGCCGACCGCCTGTGCCGCGGCGCCGGGACCGTCGAGATCGTCGAACACGATCCCCAGGTTCTCGGCTCCTGCGTCGCGGCACATGTCCATGAAGTCCGCGACTTTGCCGTATTCGAGATCGCCGTCCGCCGCGAAGAAGATCACCTTCGACGAACGGCCGGTCAACGCTTCCTTGAGCTTGCCCGGAAACTCAGCCAACGGCACCGACACCTTGTTGATGTAGGTGGTGCCCTTGTCGTCCATCCGGACGATCAGCTGATCGGAGGATGGCGGCGGCTGCGCCGACTCCACTTTCGGCGGCACCTGCACCGGGTAGCCCATCTGGATCAGCGGCGTGATCACCATGAAGATGATCAGCAGCACCAGGACTACATCGACCAGCGGGGTGATGTTGATGTCGCTCCGGGGTCCACTACCGGAGGAGGGGCCCATAGCCATCGCAAGTACCTCGTCTCTTCGGGTCCGGTGAGGGACCGCGATTCTTTTAGGCGCCCGCGAGCGCCTTGCGTTCGGTGATCAATCCAACGCGGGTGAACCCGGCCTCGTTGATCGTCTGCATGAGCTTCCGCACGTCCTTGTACTTCAACCGCCGATCCGCCTTGACCACCACTTCGCGATCGTTGTTGCGGCCGTAGATGTCCGCGAACATGTTCACGAGCTGGGCCTCTGGAATCCACTTCTCCTGAATGAAGACGGTGCCGTCGAGCTTGAGAGCAACGTTCAGCTGCTTCTCGTTCTCGGGCATCTTCGCGGGAGAGGCGGTCTCCGGCAACTGGACGTCGACACCTTTCTGGAGCAGCGGCGTGACCACCATGAAGATGATCAACAGCACCAGGCAGACATCGACCAGCGGGGTGACGTTGATGTCACCTCGGACGCCAACGTCGCCGATCGGATGCTGTCGGCTAGCGAACTTGTGCATTTCGAGTCCTCTGTCGCTTCATGAAAAAGTCGACCAGCTCCGAGGAGGAGTTCGACATCTCAACTTGCAGGCGCTCGATGCGGCCGGTGAAGTAGTTGAACATCCAGGCGGCGGGAATCGCGACGAACAGGCCGAACGCAGTGGTGACCAGCGCTTCGGAGATACCTGCGGAAACCGCGCCGATGCCGCCCGAACCGGTGGCGGCCATGCCCTGGAACGCGTTGATGATGCCGATAACGGTGCCGAACAGGCCGATGAATGGCGCGGTCGTCGCGATCGTCGCAAGAGTGCCGATGCCGCGCTTGAAATCGGCCGTGGTGAGCAGGGCCGAGCGGTCGACGGCGCGGGCGGCGGCTTCGACGACTTCCGGGTCGGAGAGCGGACTGGTTTCGCTTTCGAATTGGTACGACTGAAGGCCGGCGGAGACGACTCGCGCGAGGTGGCTCTGCGGGAACTTCGACGCCGCGTCGATTGCCGCCTGGGCGCGATCATGCTTCATGTGATCGGTCGCGAGGCGCGCGAAGGCCAGAGACTGTTTGCGGGCCTTGTTGTAGAGGAGCAGGCGCTCGACCGAGATGTACAGCGACCAGATCGACATTATGAGCAGGATGACGGCGACGGCCCGGGCGATGAAGCCCATCGATTGCCAAAGACCAGCGGGGGAAAGATCCATTCTTTGTTCTCCTTTTCTCGGATTCGACTTTAGTCTTGACTCGAGTCTTGATTGCTGGACCTGGTTTTACTGGACCTGGAAGTTGACCGTCAGTACGTAGTAGACCTTCACCGGGCGACCCTGGAACATCGCCGGCCGGAATTTCCATTTCTCGACCGCGTCGACCGCGGCCCGGTCGAGCCCCATCGGCAGACCCTTGAGCACCCGCACGTTGGTGACGTTGCCCCGCTCGTCGATGATCGCTTCGACGATCACCGTGCCTTGGAGGCGGGCGCGGCGCGCGATCTCGGTATAGACCGGGTTCACCTTGGTGACGAACTCGGGTCGCGAGACGCCGCCGCCGACCCGCAGCGGAGCGTCGTCGACCACCGGCGCGACGCCGGTGCCGCCCAAAACTCCGCCTGGAACGCCGCCCTCGACTCCCCCGGCGACACCGCCGGGAATGCCGCCTTCCACGCCGCCTTCCACGCCGGGCGCGGACGTCGGCTCTTCGGTCGGCGGCGGGATTTCCTCCGGCACAGTTACCGGCTGCACCGGTTCGGTCGGCGTCACCACCTGCTCGACTTTCGTCACCACCGGCTTCGGCGCGCTCGGCGGCGGAGGAGGTGGCGGAGGAGGAGGAGGAGGTGGCGGAGGCGCGGACGCCGAGAGGAACACCACGTTGATCGGCGGCTCGGGCACCGGATCGATGTTCCAATAGTGGGCGAACAGATACCCCCCCGCCGCGACGAGGTGGAGGCCGACCGCTATCGGTACGAACAAATATCGGTACTTACTGAAGATTCTCGTCTTGTCCAGATCGATGAGCGAGGCTTCGAACATCGGCTTACCCTTCCGCCGGACTCTTCGGCTCGTTGGCGGCTGCTTTTTTGCGCAGCTCGATCGCCTTCTGCATCCACTCGGTCGCCTTGTCCAGGAAAACCTGGCGCGCAGCCGGATCGGTGGTCATCTTGGCCTTCTCGCGGTAGAGAAGGTTGTAGTACGCCATCGCCTCGAAGTAGTCCGGCTTGAGCTTGAGCGCCTTATCCGTCGCGGCGATCCCCAAATCGACGATTCGCTCGCGATCTTCCAGGCTGTACTTCGGGTCGTTGTACGACTTGTCCCACGCCGACACGCCTAGGGTATACAGGATCTCCGGTGCGTCGGGTCCTTCAAACGCCATCCCAAACTTCACCGCCTCGTCGTAGCGATCCGCCTGGTTCAGGATGTTGATTTTCGAGCGCATCGCTTCGCCAGCCTTGGTCGGATCCGTCTGCGCTTCCTGATCGACGAAGGCGAGCGCCTTGTCGTACTGCTTCCCGTTGATGTACATCGAGAGCAGGTAGTCCTTCATCTTCTGGTCGGCGGCGTTTTCCGGATCGGCCAGATACTTTTCGAAAGCTTCGGTCGCCACGCGCCCCAGCTCTTGGTTCGCCGGGCTTTCGTCGCCCGGCTTGAAGATCGCGAGCGCCGAAAGACCGACCGAGCGCCAGGCGAACGTGGCATCCGGATCGTTCTCCAGGCCCTTCTGAAACTCGGCGAGGGCCTGCTTGTACTCCTCGTTCGCGTAGTACTCGTTGCCCTGCTTCATCTCGATCCGGGCCCTGACCTTATTGCAGCCGATGGCCGGGAGCATCAAGAGAGTCACTGCGATGGCGATCGAACACTTGTGCATGAGAGCCGCTTCCCCGACGTGTTAGAAGGGTGAGACTGCCGTTTGGTTCCCGAGCTTCTGGACAGGTGGAAAGAACAACCATTCCGACGAACGCTCCATCAGCCTGATTTCGCGCATTTTCCACCCCGAGCTCAGGGCGGGAAGTCTACTCGGCCCCCCGTTCCTGTCAAGCCCGTCGCGGACCGCTCGAATCTGCCCTACGGGCCATAGATTCCAATGCTTTATCGAAGCCATGAGGCTTTGGGGGGACAGGCTTCCCTCGCCCGGGATGAACGGCGGCCACAGCGGGTCGAAGGCCGCGCTCGACGGCAGCGTCTCGACCGGTCTACGCGTGGAGCGCAGACCGCGACCGCGGGGTTCTGTGACGAATCGCCTCAAATTTGGCTCCGAGTCGGGGGATGGTATGCGAAACCCCCGAACAAGGCCAAGCGATTTGCAACTTCGACGCCAAATCCGCCCCCGGGCGGAAGACCCCGGCGGCCCATCCGCCCGGAGTTCGGGCAGCAAGATCTACCGGGAAGACGCGTAACGCTTGCCGCGTGGCCGCGGCTCAGCGCCGGCTGGAGAGCACGAAGTGCGCGCGCCGGTTCTCGTGCCAGCAAGACTCTTCGCTCTCAGAGCAGAACGGCCGCTCTTCACCGTAGCTGATCGTGCGGATCCGGTCGGCGGCGACCGCGAGCGACCCAAGATACTGCTTGACCGAGTTGGCGCGCCGGTCGCCGAGGGCGAGGTTGTACTCGTTCGTGCCGCGTTCGTCGCAGTGCCCTTCGATCGTCACCTGAAATTCCCGATGATCTTGGAAGAACTTGGCATTGGCGGCCAGCCGGTCGCGGGTGGCGGAGCTCAGCTCGGCCTGGTCGTAGTCGAAATAGACGTCGCCGAGCAGGCCCTGGGCGCG
>JBDTZG010000003.1:0-232092 GCA_040005235.1 Acidobacteriota bacterium
CGCCGAGCCCCAGCCCGACGGCTCGATCCTCTCCCGCCAAAGGCTCGACCTCCCCGCCTTCCTCGGCACTCGAAGTCTCACCGCCCGCTATCGCTTCGCCCGCCCGACACCCACCACCTATACGGTCACCTGGGTCTCCCTCCCCGGCGGCGAGGTCCGCGATCAGCACGGCTCCTTCCACCTCGAATCCCAGGGCGATGGCAGCCGGGGCACCCTCGTCACCTGCCACTTCTACCTGGATCCCGGGGGAGCCGCAGCCTTCCTCGTGAACCCCCAGACCGAGCGCTCGGTGGGCTGGATTCTCGACGGCCTGCGGCAGCAGGTGAACCGTGGGCGGTATGCCGAACCCTAACGCCGCTTCGCGTTTCCGCCGGACCGCTCCGCGGATTCCCGGAGGAGGCGGCCGGACATACCGAGGAACTTAGCGCACGCGCGGAGGGATCTCGCGAACCCGCCGAGAGACCTCGCGAACGCACCGATCTGGTTCCCGAACGCACCGCTCCAGATTCCGAACGCGCCGCCCTGGAGGCCGAACGCAATGCAGGGGTGCACGAACGCTACGTTCCGGTGCACAAACGCAAGCATCCAATTTTCGAACGCAACGCCGAACGCCGCGATAACAACAGTGCGCTCGGCGAACGCACAGACCCGCTGTCGGAACGTTCGGAGCGGCTTTTCGCGCTCAGCGAAGTAGAGTTTGTGTTCGCTGTACCGAAAATTGTGTTCGCCAACACAAGCGACGCGAACGCAGGGAACGCAAGAACGCGAAGGAATCAATTCCCTCGCTAGCTGGACCTCCCCGGGCCCGCCCTCCGATGATACGCCAATGTCGATAGCTCGAACTCCTCCGTTCCGAGGCGGAGCTCGATCAGGCGGCGGTCGTCGCCGCCGGGGCTGGCTGATAGCCGCCGGGGGTCAGGCGAGCGGCGACCGACAGGCGATTCCAGGCGTTGATGGCGGCGATTGCGAGGGTCAAGTTCGATAGCTCTTTCTCGTTCAGTTGCTCGCGCGCCGCGGCGTGGACCGCGTCCGGTACGTGCCCCTCGGCCACGAGGGTGACCGCTTCGGTCCAGGCGAGCGCGGCGCGCTCCTTCTCCGAATAGAACGGCGTTTCGCGCCAGGCGTCGAGCGAGTAGAGGCGTTGCTCCGTCTCGGAGAGAGCGCGCAGGTCTTTCCAGTGCATGTCGATGCAGTAGGCGCAGCCGTTGATCTGCGAGGCGCGCAGGCGCACCAGGTGGAGCAGCCGCTCGTCCAGGCCGCAGGCGGCGAGGTAGGTGTCCAGGGCATCCATCGCTTCGTACAGTCCGGGGGCTGCTTTGGCATAGTTGAGGCGCGGTTTCATCGGTCTCTCCAGGTCGGTTTCGGTTCGATTCACGAGAGCGAAGATAGCCCGCGGGTGGCCTACTCAGAAGATCCATTTACGATATATTGACTGGACCAATTGAAGGAGACCGCGGTGCCGAAGACGACCTCCGCCCCTCTCCTCGCCCTGCCGGATCGATCGCCCGGAGAACCCGCCGCCCTCTGGCTCTCTTCGGCTCTGCGCACGGAGATCCTGGCCGGCCGGCTCCGCCCCGGCGCTCGCCTGCCGGCGACCCGCGATCTAGCGAGCCAGACGGGGCTTTCGCGCGGCACGATCGTCGCCGCCTTCGAGGCGCTCGCCGCGGAGGGGTATGTCGAGGGAACGACCGGCTCGGGAACCTACGTCAACCGGGTCCTTCCCGACGACCTGCTGGAAGTCGGCCGGCCCTCCGGCCGCGAGGTCCAAGCCCCACGCCCGATGCGCCGCCGCCTGTCGGCGTTCGGCCGCGCGGCGCGCGAATTTTCGGGGCTCGAAGCGCACCCCGCCCGCGCCTTTCGCACCAACCTTCCGGCTCTCGACCTCTTCCCCACCACCCTTTGGGCTCAGCTCGTCGCGCGTCGCCACCGGAGCGCCCCGGCGAGCCTTCTGCGCGGCTGCGGGCCGATGGGCTACGCACCGCTTCAAGAAGCGCTCGCGGAGTACCTCGCCACGCGCGGAGTGAAATGCGCGGCGCCGCAGATCGCGGTAGTCACCGGCGTTCAAGAGGCGATCGATCTTTCCGCCCGGCTGTTCCTCGATCCGGGCGATCGGGTCTGCATGGAAGATCCGGGCTACCCCGGTGCGGCGCTCGCGTTCGAAGCCTTCGGCGCGAAGATCTCCGCCCTGCCGGTCGACGAAGAAGGGATGACGCTCCCCGGCCGACGAGAGAAAGATGCCCGGCTCGTGTACATCACCCCCGGTCATCAATTTCCCACGGGTGTCGGCATGAGCCTGCCGCGCCGCTTGGCCCTGCTCGAATGGGCGCGCACCTCGGGAGCCCCGATCCTCGAAGACGACTACGACAGCGAGTTTCGCTACTCCGGCCGGCCCGTCCCCGCGCTCCAAGGCCTCGATCGCGAGGGCCGCGTGCTGTTCACCGGCAGCTTCAGCAAGGTTTTATTCCCCTCGCTTCGCCTGGGCTACCTGGTCGTCCCGGAGGATCTCGTCGACACCGTAACCGCCATTCGCTCCATTGGCAGCCGGCACGCGCCGCTCTTGGAGCAGGCGGTCCTCTGCGATTTTCTCAACCAAGGTCACTTCGGCCGCCACCTCCGCCGCATGCGCGAGATCTACGCCGAACGCTCGGCCGCCCTGGTCACCGCCGCCCGCGAACAGCTGGGCGGACTTCTCCACCTCTCCGACCTCGAAGCCGGTTTGCAGACCGCGGGCTGGCTGGGCGAGGGAATCACCGGAGAAGCGGCGGCCCAGGCGGCAGAAAAGCGCGGGGTGGAAGTTACGCCCTTGAGCCGGTATACGCGCGGCAAAGTGGTGCGCGAAGGGTTGCAGTTGGGGTTCGCGGCGGTGGATGTGAAGGAGATTCGCCGGGGGGTGAGGGAGCTGAGGGTGGCGTTGGAGGGGTGGCGGCGGTAAGGGCGCTTCGCGAAAGTTCTGGCGGGCTTTCAGCCCTTGTGAGACTTGGACGAACCGGAAACCCAGGGCGTTGCCCTGGGCTGTCATGAGTCGGGCCTTTGGCCCTCAAAAAACAGTTTCATATCCCGCTCCGCCGAGTCACCGTTACGCCTGGCCGCCCATCAACAGGTGGTCGACCCGATGTCTCCGGATCGTAGAAAGGGCTTTGAACATCGGGCTCGGGATCAAGGGAGCCTCCCATGGCCACGTAGTGATGCCAGAGCTTCGCGCTCTCTTCCCAGCGTTCCTGAGGAGTCAGGCGGAACCAGTCGACCCACTCGGGCTCGTAGATGTCTTCGATCTGGATCATCGGGAGAATCGTAGCATCGGCCGGGCTTGAGCTGGATTTTCAACTCGCCGCCGCCACCCCTTCGAGCAGCGCCCGCGCCGCGCCCAGCTCCTCGTCGTTCACCGTGTGCGGCATACCGGGATAGCGCCGGAGGTCGACTTTCGCCCCCATCCGCCCGAGCACCTGGGCGGTCTCTTCGACCCGCCAGAAGGGGACGTGGGGATCGGGATCTCCCGCGCCGAGGAAGACCGGCACTCCGGAAAGCGTTCCGGGGTAGTCGCGCGGCGTTCCGGGCGGCCCGAGCAGGCCGCCGGTGAAGCCCACGACCGCGCCGTAGTTGCGAGGGGTGCGCGCGGCGGATTCGGTCGCCAGGCAGGCGCCTTGGGAGAAGCCGAGCAGGATCGTCCGCTCGGGCGGAATGCCGGCCGCGCCGATCCGCTCCACTAGAGTGTCGATCACCCCGAGCGCCGAGGTGAGCCCCGGCTCGTTGCTTAAGAGGGGCGAAAGAAAGGTGAGCGGATACCAGGTCGATTCGTGCGCCTGGGGCGCCAGGTAGGCGACTCCTGGCACCGCTATCCGGCCGACCAGGGTGAGGATGTTTTCGGCCGAGGCGTAGCGGCCATGGAGCAGGATCACCGCGGCGCGCGCCAAGGCGAGCGGCTCGCCGGCCGTGGCGATTCGTCCGCCGCAATGGGGATCGGCCGGATCAGCCGGATCGGCCGGATCAGCCGGATCGGCCGGATCAGCCGGATCGGCCGGATCAGCCGGATCGGCCGGACCAGCCGGATCGGCCGGATCGACGGCCGGAGCTGGAGCGTGCCGGTCGTTCACGCCACACCTTCGGCGACGGCCGGCGCGGCAGCGGGAACCTGCAGCTTGGGCAACGCCGCCTCGATCCGCGGCCGGGCGGCTTCCAGCCACGGCGGCAACTTGAGCGCCGAGCCGAGCGAGGCGAGCGGCTCGTCGAAGGTGAAGCCGGGCGGGTCGGTCGCCAGCTCGAACAGCACCCCGCCCGGCTCGCGGTAGTAGATCGAGTGGAAATATTGGCGGTCCTGAACTGGGGTGACGTGGAGCCCGCGCTCGGCGAGATCGGCGAGCCAGGCGCGCTGCGCCGCGTCGTCTTCGACCCGGAACGCGACGTGGTGGACGGAGCCCGCGGCCACCCGGCCGTGACTGCCGGAGGGCTCTTCGAGCAGATCGATCTGCGCCCCCGCTCCGCCTGCTCCGATGGCGTAACGAGAGCGGTTTCCGCCGCCATCACCCTCACCGGCATCCCCTTCGCTCACCACCCGGTGAAAGCCCATGGCCTCGGTGAGCAGGCCGGTGGTCGGCCCAAGCGACTTTTCGGTGAGGGTGACGGAGTGGAAGCCGCGGATCGCTGCGCGCTCCGGGATACCGCTTCCCGCCCACGGCGCGCGGTCCTCGGCGCCGGGGTGGGCGATCAGCTCCAGCTTCATGCCGTCGGGATCGAACAGCGTGAGGACGCTTTCGCGCTCAAGCCGGTCGGCCGGTTCCGCGGCGAGGACGTTTTGGCCGGCCAGGCGATCGCGCCAGAAGCCGAGCGAACCCTCCGGCACCGAAAACGCCGTGGCGCTGGTCTGGCCGACGCCTCGGGTGCCGCGCACCGCGTGCGCCCAGGGGAAGAAGGTGAGGATGCTGCCCGGGGTCCCCGCCTCGTCGCCGTAGTAGAGATGGTAGGTGCCGGGGTCGTCGAAGTTGACCGTCCGCTTGACCAGCCGCAGGCCGAGCAGGCCGACGTAGAAATCGACGTTCGCTTGCGCGTCGCTCGCGATCGCCGTGACGTGATGGATGCCCTCGATCGGGGTTTTCGTCATGATCAAGCTTCCATCCAGGCCATGGGTACGGCGATCGCCGCACCGCAAGCGAGCAGCGTGCCGGCGAGCCATTTGAACACCGGGTTCTCGACCGCGGCCAGCAGCACGGGCAGCCAATGCTCCCCTCCGGCCGTGCCGCTCCAGAGAATCAGGGCGAGGATCGCCAGGGCGAAGGCGCCGAACATCGCGAAGGCGGGGCGCCAGAGCGCGCTCCCGGAGAACAACGGCGGCGGCACGAGGTCGGGAAATACCGGCCGGGAAGGCGCCGCATGCCGGGCCTCTCGGCGCACCGCGGCCATCACCGAGACCGTCAGATCGGGCGCGGCGTCCGGCGCGCGCGCTTCGAGCAGCCAGGAGTCGAGCACGGACCGTTCGGATGGCGGAAGCTCTAGGTCGGACATACCCTCTCCTTCGTTCCCGCCGCCCCGAGCAGCGGCGCCAGGCGACGTTCGAGCAGGTGGCGGGCGCGGTGGAGCTGCGATTTGAGCGTCCCCTCGGGGACCCCCAGGCTCGCCGCCGCCGCAGCGAGATCCAACTCGTGAAAATAGAACAGATGGACCGCTTCACGGTAGTGAACGGGCAGTTCGTCCACCGCGCGGCGCACCCAGCGCTGGCGCTCCCGGCGCTCCGCCGGATCGGCCGCCGGGGGTTCCGCCTGGCCTTCGGCGGCTTCGATCGGCAGGCTCTTCGGTCGCTGCCTGCGCAGCCAGGATCGGTAGCTGTTGGTCGCGATGGCGAACAGCCAGGTCGAAAACGCCGCGTCGCCGCGCCAGTGGGGCAGCGCCCGATAGGCTTTCAAGAACGCGTCCTGCGCCATCTCCTCGGCCGCGCCGGCCTCGTCGCTGAAGCGGTAGGCAAGCTGGTACAGGGGACCCTGCCAACGTCGCACGATCCCGGCAAACGCCTCCGGGTCGCCGGCCAGAATCCGGGCTACGTCGCGGGCGTCCTCCGGGGCTCCGGTTTCTAGCTCGGCGCTGATCATCCTTCCGGTTGGACGCGGGAACGGAGCTTCGGGTTGCAGGGTGGCACCACTCAGCAAACCCAGGCCGTTGGCCTGGGCTAACGTGACGCGACCCTTCGGGCCGCAAAATGCCGCGCCGTCCACCGTTTTAGGCCTGAAAGGCCGTCTCCCGTTAGCCCAGGCTGGAGGCCTGGGTCCAACAACGACGCGGCCTCACGCCGCATCGCCGAAACCTCCCCTGCAACCGAAATCCGCTCCCCGGCGTCTCACCTCACGACACCCAAGCTCGGCCGGCCTCACGCCGCCGGGACGCGAAAGGAACCTCATCATGTTCGACGGCTTCGCCCAACTCTTGACCCTGCTGATACCGGTCCTCGCCGTGATCGGCACGTTCGTCTTCCTGACGTTTTGGGTCATCACCCACCAGCGACGGCGCGAGCGGGAAGCGTACTACCGCTACGAGCTGGGCCGAAAAGCGGTCGAGAAAGGGTACGTGCCCGAAGACAAGCTGTTGGAGCTGCTCAACAACGAGCGGCGCAATCAGTGGCTGGGCCGGCGCGAGGGGGCTCGCCTGGCCGGGCTGATTCTGTTCGCTCTCGGTCTAGGCATGATGATCGCGCTCGGCAATCTGGACGACCACCTGGTCGGCCTCGGCGCGGTGCCGATGTTGCTGGGGCTCGCGCTGTTCGTCTACGGCCTGTTCTTCGCTCCGAAAGACGTCAAACCCGACCCCTCGGACGCTCCGGCCGCGCCCCACGAGTCGAGCCCAAGCGCTTGATTCAAAGCCTCTTGCTGTAGGTCTTGAGGACTGCCTCGCCCTTTCTCCACGAGCTCGGCCTCACCGCGGCGGTCCTTCGCCGTAGAGCCTCAGCTCTTTACCCGTCGGCGAAACGACCAGCTCCACCCGCCCGGCGCGGTCGCCCGGCTCGGCCACCAGATCGATCGCCCAGAGGAGCGAGACGAGCTTGCCCGAAAAGCTCGACGGGACGAGATCGGGAAGACGGAAGCGACAGGTGCAATGCCCGCTCTGGCCTGGCGCGATCGAATCGCTGGCGACCCTCTCGGTGTCGCGATCGCCTTTTCCTTCGGTGTACCAGAACAGCCGGATCTCCAGCGAATCGGGCATCTCGTCGAGCCGCCAGACCGCCGATGCCTCGATCTCCTCGCCCGGAGCGAAAACCGTCCGGCCGTTCGGAATCGTCACCTCTAGCCAATCCATCAGAGTCTCCACGGGGTGGCGGATTCCCCCCTCTTCGGCGCTTCGGGCAGGACGAGCAAGTCGAACTCTTCGCCCACGTCCGGCCAGCGGGCGATCTCGCCCGAGATCATCAGCTTCCAGACGATCTTGTTGTGCGACGCCGAAAACGAGTGCATCGAGCCGGAAGGAATCATCACCTCGATCTCGCCCGAGGCGAACGTCGAGTCCAGGGTACTGTCGAACAGCACCAGCGTCGCGAAGGTCGAGTGGTCGGTATGGGTGGAGGTCCCCTGGCGGTAGGTTGCCTCTTCGCGCCCTTCGATCGTGATCTTCAGCCGGGAGATTCGAGAGGACGCGCCGGAGAAGCTCCACGACAGCCGCGACGCCTCGCCAGGGCGGAGTCGGCTTCGGTCGAGGATCAGATGCGGACGCGGATTGAACAGGGCGAGAATCTGGTACGGAATCGAGAGCAGCAGACCCAGTCCGATCACCACGAACGGCACCAGAAACAGCGTATGGCAACCATCTCCCTGGCCGCTTCTCCAGCCGGCCACGACTTCTCTTAAAAACAGGCCGACGATGCCGTTCCAGAACAGAGTGACGAAGGTGATGCCCACCAGCTTGGCGACCGGGCCGGTGGAGGGCTTGAGCACCCTCCGATCGTCCCCCGGTCCGCCCGGGCCGGAGGCAGCGCGCGCCGCGCCGTGCGGTTCCGGCAGCCAGGCGCGATACGGTTCGAGTTCCGCGAAGTTGACGCCGCCCGGAAGCGGCGGGCCGGGTGTACCTCTGGATTTGCCGCTCCACAGGCGGACACTCCGCACGATGCCCCACAGGCTGCCGGCGATCAGACCCAAGGGGATCAGCGACAACAGCACCCAAGCGCCAAAACTCCGGTTGAGCACCGCGCGGCTCGGGTCTTTCGGATCGACGTAGCAAACCTGGCGGCTGCCGACGGGAAGGCCCGCCACCGCCTCGGCCTTGCCCTCGTAGCCCGACGACGAGCCGCCGAGGAAACGATAGCGGTCCGACCGGTAGAGGCGGCCGTCGACCTCGTACTCGTAGCGCACCGTGACGCTGTAGGTCGTGCTGTCGCTGCCCGAGTGCTCTTCGACGCCGCTTTCGAGGATCGTGCACGGGACTTCGCGCCAGGAGAACGCGCGAAACGTCTGCACCACCGGCCGGACGAGAAACCACGCCAGGCCGATCCCCGCGAGGAGGAACACCCCCAAGAACAGAATGAAGCAGCCCGCGCCGCTCCCCTGCTTGGGCCGCGAGATCGCACGTGAATTCTGCATGGTCGCTTCCGTCCGAGCGGAAAAATCGTAGCACCGGAAGGCTCCGAAAAGTGACAGACTCCCCCTTGCACTCCGAGCGCAGGTGAGAACAAAATTCGCATCTGGTTTTCATTGCGCCGGCAATTCCGTCACAGGCCCCAAGTGGTTTCCGGGGCTTGGGCCAGGAGCTAGAGGCATGACCGACCGATCGAGACCGCTCGCCGCATTGCTGCTTCTCGCTTGCGTCGCCCTGCCCGCCGCAGCGCGCGAGAAGCGCACCCACTTTCGCGGCGCGTTCGACGGCAAGCAGATGCTGCGCATGACCCTGATCCGCGACGGTGACCGGATCACCGGGGTCTACCTTTACGAAGCGGTGGGCGAGCCGATCCGCCTCGAAGGCACCGGCCAGGGCAGCGACATCCGGCTGTCGCAGGTGGGCGAAGGGGGAGAAAAGTCCGGCCAGTTCCAAGGGACCTGGAAAGGCAAGGTCTTCTCGGGCAACTGGACCGGAACCGACACCAACGCCCGCGCCCTGCCTTTCTCGTTCGATGCCGACTCCTCGCCGGACGACGGCACCTCCGGCAGTTACGAGGCGTTCACCGGCCGGCTCACCAACAAGCTCAACGTCCTGCTGCTGCCCGGTCAAAGGCTGCGCTTCCGCCTGTCGGCCTATTGGGTGCCCGACGGCACCGATCCGTCGTTCGCCACCACCGGGGTGGTCGCCGGGACGATGCGGATGACCGGCGACACGGCGGTCTACGAAGCGGAAGGATGCCGCCTCGCCTTCAACTTCAACGGCCGGAACGTGCGGGTCGAGCAGGCCGCCGCCGGTCCGGCCTGCGGCATGGGCCAGAACGTCACCGGCTCGGGCCTCTACCGGCAGACCGATTCCGAAGTCGACATCGCCGCGCTCGAAGGGTTCTAGATGACCGAGCCGGTCCCGCCCGGCCGCCTGTTCGCGCAGGGGCTGGGCCTTTTCTTGTTCCTGTTCATTCCGCTCGTCCTGTTCCTGTTCGTCCGCCATCCCCGGCCCATCGGCGCGAGCCTCGCCGCGGGTCTGGTCCTGATCGTCGCCCACCGGGCGGTCGCCCGGCCCTGGGCGGCCCGGGTGCGCGGCGCCAAGTGCCTCTGGTGCAACCGGATGCTGCCCCCGGGAGCGGCCGCCACGCCGGCCGTCGATCTGGAGCTAAACGCGGGAACCGAGCGCCTCGCCGCCCGCACCTGCCCGGAGCATCGCCTCCCCGCGGCAAAGTTCTTCTCCTGGCTCGACCGCGCGAAGGCGCCGCTGCGGCTCGGCATCTTCCTGCCGCTCCTCGGCCTGCTCGCCGCGCTCGCCGCCGCGGCGTTCGGCTACGGAGAAAAACTGCCGCTCGCCACCGCGATCTTTCAGCTGGTGGTGGGCCTCACCGTCAATATCGGAGCCTGGGGCTACCTCGGCCAAGCCGAACGCGCTCCCCTTTCCGTCCCCTTTCCGGCACATAATTTCTTTCTGCTGGGGGTGCGCACCCTGCTCTGGATCTTCCGCGGGGTGGGGATCTGGTGGATCTGGGTCGGAGCGCGCGCTCTCTAGAAAAAACCGAAGGAGCCGGATCGATGCCACCGGGATGGACCTCTCTGATTTTCGACGTGAACGGCGAATCGCGCGCCGCGATCTTCCCCACCCACCACACTCTGCTCGAAGTCCTGCGGGAAGAGCTAGCCCTCCCCGGCACGAAGCACGGCTGCGAGCTGGGCGAATGCGGCACCTGCGCGGTGCTGGTCGACGGCCGGCCGATCCTCTCCTGCCTGGCGCTCGCGGCCGACATGAAGGGCAAGAAGATCGAGACCGTCGAGGGGCTCCAGAACGGCAACACTCTCCACCCGCTCCAGCAGACGATGGCCGACCTGGGCGCCGCCCAGTGCGGCTACTGCACCCCGGGCATCCTGATGACCGCGAAGGCGCTTCTGACCGAAAACCCCTCCCCCACCGACGGAGAGATCCGCGCTGCGCTCGCCGGCAACCTCTGCCGCTGCACCGGGTACCACAAGATCGTCGAAGCGATCGAAGGCGCGGCGGCGTTGCTGAGAGGCGAGGACTGGGTGGCGCCGCGCGAGGTGTTGTATGGGGCGGTGGAACCGGGGCGGGAGGGGTAGCGCCATGGCCGAACCGCTACGCAAAGAAGATCCGATCGATCTGATCGAAGATCCCCTCCTCGATCCCGAACCCGCCACCGAGCGCCCCCTTCGTTGGATCGGCACCCCCTTCCGCCGAGTGGACGGCCGCGCGAAAGTGACCGGAACGACCAAGTTTGCGGACGATCTGACGTTCCCACGGATGTGCCACGTCAAGCTGGTCCGCTCGCGCATTCCGCATGGAACGATCCGAAGCATCGACTTCTCCGCCGCCGAGAAAATCCCCGGCTATCTCGGGTGCCTGACCGGCGCCGATACCCCGATTCCGTTCGGCATTCTGCCGGTCTCGATGGACGAGCATGCCCTCTGCCCCGATCGGGTCCGCTTCGTGGGCGATCCGGTCGCTGCCGTGGCGGCGACGACCGAAGACGCGGCCTACGAGGCTGCCCTCGCGGTGATCGTCGAGTACGACAGCCTCCCGACCATCGCGTCGGTCGAGCAGGCGATCTCTACGCCCGAGCCGCGAATCCACGACTACGGCGACGACGGCAATCTGCACAAGAAAGTTTCGATGCGCTTCGGCGACGTCGAAGCGGGTTTCGCGGCGGCCGATCGGATCTTCGAGGATCTCTTCTTCTACGAGGGAAACACCCACCTGCCGATGGAGCAGCACGCCACGGTGGCGGTCCCCGAGGACGACGACCGGGTGACGGTCTGGTCGTCCACCCAGACGCCCCACTACCTCCACCGCGCGCTCGCCAAGGTGCTCGGACTGCCGGCATCGCGCATCCGAGTGATCGCCTGCTCGAACGGCGGAGGCTTTGGCGGCAAGTCGGATCCGTTCAACCACGAGATCGTGGCGGCGAAGATGGCGCTCATCCTCGGCCGGCCGGCGAAAATCGTGCTCCACCGCGAAGAGGTCTTCTACTGCCACCGCGGCCGGCACCCGGTGACGATGCGGCTGAAGACCGGCGTGACGAAAGAGGGCAAGATCACCGCGCATCATCTGGAGACGGCGCTCGACGGCGGTGCGTACGGCAGCTACGGGGTGGCGTCGACCTATTACACCGGAGCGCTCGAAACGGTCACCTACGACATGCCGGCCTATCAATTCGACGGCATCCGGGCGTTCACCAACAAGCCGCCCTGCGGGCCGAAACGGGGACATGGCACGCCCCAGCCGCGCTTCGGCCTGGAGGTCCAGCTCGACAAGATCGCCGTCGCCCTGGGCCAAAACCCCGCCGACCTGCGCCTCCAGATGCTCGTCGCGCCGGAGTCGATCACCGCCAACTGGCTCCAGCTCCACTCGGTCTCGCTCGACCGCTGCATCGAAGCGGTGGTCACCGGCAGCGGCTACCGCGAAAGGTGGGGAAATCTCCCCGAAGGGCGCGGCCTGGGGCTCGCCTGCGGCTCGTACCTCTGCGGGGCGGGGCTGCCGATCTATTGGAACCACATGCCGCAGTCGGGCGTGCAGTTGAAGATCGACCGCTCGGGCTGCGTCGCGGTCTTCTGCGGCGAGGCGGAGATCGGCCAGGGGTCGGACTCGGTCCTCGCAGGGATCGTCGCCGAGGTGCTGGGCGTCGATCTTTCGGACCTGCGCCTCTGCGTCGCGGATACCGATCTCACCCCGGTCGATCTCGGCAGCTACTCCTCCCGCGTGACACTGATGATGGGCAACGCCGCGCTCCAAGCGGCGGAACGGGCGCGCGACCTGATCGCCAAGGCGGTGGGCGACCAGCTGGAGGTCCCGGCCGACCGCTTGGTGTTCGCCGAGCGGCGCGTGTTCGACGCCAGTGATCCGAGCAATCCCGAGAAGGGGCTCACCTTTCAAGACGCGGTGATCGCCGCGGAAGCGCGCTTCGGAACCCTGGGCACGGTAGGGAGTTACATCCCGCCCCGCTCGCCGGGGAAGTACCGCGGCGCGGGGGTCGGCCCCTCCCCCACTTATTCGTATTCGGCCTCGGTGGTGGAGGTGGAGGTCGATCCGCAGACCGGCCTCTGGCGCCCCGTCCACGTCTGGATCGCCCACGACATCGGCCGGGCGCTCAATCCGGTCCTGGCGATCGGCCAGGTCGAAGGGGGCGTCTACATGGGGCTCGGCGAGGTGATGATGGAAGAGCAGGCTTTCCGCCGCCTCCCCCGCCACCTCTCGAACGCCCTGGTCCACAAGTTCCCCTCGATGCTCGAATACAAGAGCCCGACCTTCCTCGACATGCCGCCGGTGACGACCTATCTGATCGAAGATCCCGACCCGCAAGGGCCCTACGGAGCGAAAGAGGTCGGCCAGGGCCCCCTTCTACCGATTCTCCCCGCGGTCGCCAACGCGATCTATGACGCGGTAGGAGCCCGGGTCGATCAGGTGCCGATCCATCCCCACATGGTGCTCAAGGCCCTAGACGCCAAGAAAAAAGGCGGCGAGCCGCGCTACGGCCCGAAGAGCTTCCCCGAAGTCGATTTCGGCGAAACGTTGATCGTGCCGACCCCCGCCCAGGGAGGCAACGGCACCGCGATCAACGAATTCCGCTCGAAACTCCGCTCCGGCATGCGCGGGGTGGCGACCGGAACGATGAGCACGCGAGACGAGGCGCTCCGCCAGAAGAAGGCGCTGACCACCAAGCTGGAGGATCGCTGATGCTGCGCCTGCCCGCCTTCGACTACATCGCGGCCCAATCGATCGAAGAAGCCGCCGCGATTCTTTCCGGTGAAGGCGCCGGAGAAGGCTCCGCCGAAGCTGCCGCCCAGGGCCAACCCTCCCCGGTTCGCCTGGTCGCCGGAGGCACGGACCTCTGGCCCAACATGAAGCGCCGCCACCAAAGCGCAAAGACCGTAGTGAGCCTGATGGAAATCCCTGGCCTTTCGGACATCCAAGCCACCCACCCCCAAGGCGAAATCCGAATCGGAGCCACCGCCCTCCTCTCCGACGTAGCCAACCACCCCCAAATCCGAACCCGCTACCCCGCCTTCGCCGAAGCCGTCGATTCGATCTCCTCTCCCCCGCTCCGGAACATGGGAACGATAGGAGGCAACCTCTGCCTCGACACCCGCTGCACCTACTACAACCAAACCGAAGACTGGCGCCGCAGCATCGACTACTGCCTGAAAGAGAAGGGCAAGACCTGCTGGGTGGCGACCAGCTCGCCGAAGTGCCTGGCACATACGGCGTCGGACGCCGCGCCGATGCTTCAGGCGCTTGGAGCGAGAGTGCGGCTGGTATCGCGGGAGGGGGCTGGGGGTGGAACGACCGAGCGGACGATCCCGATCGGCGAGTTGTATCGGAACGATGGGATCGACTACTTGACGAAGCGGCCGGACGAGATTCTGACGGAGATTCTGCTGCCCGCGGAAGCGGATGCGGCGCACTGTAGAAGCGCGTTCTGGAAGCTTAGGCGGCGGGGGTCGATCGACTTTGCGGTTTTGTCGGCGGCGGTTGCGGTTTGGGTGGATGCGGGCGGGGTTGTGACGAAGGCGAGTGTGGTGTTGGGGGCTGTTGCGTCGTGCCCTAGCGTCGCGGAAGAGGCGGGGGCGGCGCTGGTCGGGAAGAAGTTGACGGAGGAATCGGTGAAGGAGGCGGCGGGGCTGGCTCGGAGGGTGGCTACTCCGTTCGATAATACGGACTTCCAAGCGCAGTGGCGGGGGGCGATGGTGGAGGTGTGGGTGGCGGGGGCTCTGCGGGGGTGTACAGCCGGGGACATCGGTTACGGGTCAGACCGGGTTCATGGGTAACACTCCGGGGAGAAAGTTGACAGGTTTCTCCCCGTCCAAACAGGGGCGGCGGCTCCGGAGTGAGCCCGAAGGGCGACCGGAGGGGCCGCCGCCCGTCCGGATCGGTGGCTATCCCATACAGTCTGTCTGCGTTCCCTCGCGTGAATCGAAAGTGCGCGCCCATCTTCTTGCCCCAGCGGAGCGTGCGGCCGAGGGTCCGGCGGTGGCGCCGACGCAGCAATGTTCATTAGTCGAACCTACTTGAATCGCCAAGTCAAGTACGCTCCTATGGTGATCAGAACCATGGCACCCAGCGTTGTAAGCAAAATACTGCATCCAAGCCCAAGCCTGGGCTTTTGCTGTCGTGGGGGCTCGGGATCTTTATGTGGGATTTTCATCGAAGTGGGTGCAGGAACGAGACCCGGTTCACCGTCAGCCCGTGGACCCGCAAATACGGCAGAGAGAGCCCATGACGAGGGAACTTCCTGACGAACGGGTATGACAAACGACGGGAGCTGGGGTAGATCCCTACCGGATTCCAGCTGATACCAATTAAGTATGGCTACCACGCGAGCGAAGCGTGAAATGCTCTGAAGCGCGTCGAAATCCCGACAAATGGGTGCCGCGATCGGATTGAGGGAGTCATCAGACCGAAGCGTTGCCTCATACTCTTCCTCAAGCAGTCCTATAACTCGGCGTAGCTGGTCGCGCTGAGGCGAGGAGTCAGCGGGCGCGCTCGAATTACTCGTTAACCTCCGCTGTGCCTCAATCAGATAAGAGAGTTCTCCGAGCTTCGGGTTCCACCACGCAGGAGGTTTAGGCGAAAAAACCAGACGAACGCGAAGAAAACAATCCTTCGGTTGTGAAAACGGCTGAATCATGAGGCGTCCATGTTCACTCCAAACGTTTGCCTTGTCGTCATACCACTGGTAGGTTACAAAATCACACGCCTTGTCAGTTAGTAGAAATTCCTTGGGTACATCGTTGCCCTGTTCACATAATCTAGCCAGCAACATGTCAAGCCGCATCGCGTCGCGAGCGAGATAGGTTTGGGCGATAGCCGGGTGGATTGCAAAGGTCCAGTGGTCGCTGAGAATCTTCGTCATACCCACCAGTCCTGCTGCGTTCTCAGGAATCGTTATATTTTCTCCACCTACCTGCACCGTCATTCCTTTGACGAAGTGGTATGCGGCCCACAGCTCGGTGAACGTAAGGTCCAAATAGTCCACCTGCTCACCTCCCGAAAGGAGTACTCGGAGCACTACCCCTTGAGGTTCTGAGCCCTCTTCAAGACCTGCCAGTGGTAGAAACTGGAGCTCAATCGGCTTAGCTCCACGATAGGTGTGATCGTTGCCGAGGATCACCCCACCGAAGATCGGTATCCTCATCATTCGCATGCTGCGAAATCTAGTTACAGATCGGGCCGAACCTTGAGGCCCGGCTCCGCTTCCGCGTGTTCCGGGAAGGTTGAGATCATTGCCCATCGAGCCTCCATGAGGCGCCCTTGGCCCGGCCGGCCTAGGAAGCGACAATCCGGGAGCGTCTGAACGAGGCCCAGGGCCTGCTCCTCCACGGTCCGACCCTTTCATATTCTCGTCGGCTCGTGCCTGCAGCTCGCGATATTGCCCGGTCCCCTTGGAGGAAGGGTCACGCTTCGGCCCAGCCTTATCCGGATGGATTGTCAATGGATCAAAATCACGTAACATCAAGGCCAGCGCCAGGTCTTGCTTGCGCTTCGGCTTCACCACTCTTAGCGCGCTATCGAGAACTTCAACTGATTTCATAGACCGCCGAAGCGTGTCTACTTCCTTGCGGCTGAGCACTCCGCGCGAAGCGAACTCCGCCAGAAACTCATCGCTCGGCCGCTGACCGAGACTATTCTGCAAGAGCGCTTTGTCTGCCGTCTTAGCCTGCGCCTTCTGGAGGATGCTACGGCTTAGAGCTTGATGGCGCAGCATTTGTGACTCGATGAAAGAGCCGAGCCGCTCCCGGTGTTTGGCTTGCGAAGAAGCTCTCACACCGCTGAACGTTATATCGACACTCTCGCCACGACGGGACCCGGTGACGAAAACATGGTCGGGGCCGAGTTCCGAGACCAATCGAAGTAGGACTTCTGGTGACGGATGATCATAACGGTTTGCCGCATTCGCCGTGATCACCACATCGCGCAGACCCAGCGCCTTTCGTCGCGACAGGAGGGGCGAGAGGTCATTGTTCGCTGAGCCGTGATGCGAAGCTACCAGTACATCCAAGCGAGGCGGAGGAGTCTGCTCAGCCAAGGTCTTGATCAGAGCGCTCGAAGCGTCGTCCAAGTCGACTATGCGCGTGACCTTTCCTTGACCTGAAATCTCATACTGAGTCACGACGGATTGATCATGAACATTGGTTCCAATTGTGGTGGGGTCATAGACAAAGTTGGAGGCCTTTACGCTCCCCTTTCGACCTGAGATTTCCGAGAAAGCATCTCTTTTATTTGCAGAGGAGTACGAGACTTTCCGACCTACTCCCTCGCCATGCTTCTTTAGGTAGAGTTCGTAGAGAGAGGGCTTTCTGGTTGTTGTGGCATACTCGTTGTCTACGAAGATGATCTCAGTAAAATTCAGAATCTGTGGATCCTGCACAACCGCCTTTAGACCATCGAGATGATCCGAGTGGGGATGAGAACATGTAATCACCAAGCGCTTGACCTTCTGGCCTTGCAGGTAAGACAGCACATCCTTGTTCTCGATTTCAGCACCCTGGATCCCTGCTACGCCGCCCTGCCCACCGTCGGTGATATATGCGGTCTTCGCTAGCCCATCAAGAATTAGACTTGCGGTACCGGCTCCCTCGATGGCAAGAAAGCGCGCGACCTGGCCGGATACTGAGAGCGCCCACACCGAGAGTAGAAGACCCAGAGTCGTCACTTTTGCACGGCGGCCTATCAGCAAAGCGAGATGAATAGCCATAGACACCTAGTCAGGAGAACGCGGTTCCCCAAGCGATCTGCGAGAGGGCGATCCTCCTACTATATCTACAGACGGACCCGACGCCAGGATTCCGCAGTAGCTTAGCTAGGCCCGACGGAATAGGTGCGTAAATGGGTGGAATAGAATAGGTGCGGCCGGAATAGGGTAGAGTCGAAGGCGGGCGCGGTTGCTGTAGGTCGAGGGAGTCGCTGTTGACCGGCGGCTTTCGCTTGGATGCCGGTGCCTCAGTCTCGGCCGTAGCTCCGTTTCCCACCGCCGCTCATCGAACCGGAAGTGCGGATCTCCCGCATCCGGCTCTCGGACGGACTTCACGAGAGAGCATGCACGATGCTCCTTGGCAGGCGCATCTGGCGGATGTCGAGCACTCCCACCTTTTCGCCGTACACCTCGCTGAATCCGAAGCGGCCGCTTCCGGGGGGAAGTTTGTGCCGACGACAGAGAAACCGCCGTACCCGTCCCGCGACGTGCCACCGGATAGCCGTATCGGCCTGCCCAGTGTGGCCAAAGCTGAAGTATCCGGCCCAGCCCTTCAGGAGCTGATTGAGCCGAGCTTGCAGCTCCGGCCAGGGCGTGGGGTTGCCCCGATAGACCAGAGCGTTGATCTTTTCCTTGAGCCGCTTTTGGGCTTTCTTCGAGGGCCGGGCCGAGAGGAATCTCTTCCCGGTCAGCCCGTGCTTTGCCGGACCGAAGGTGTAGCCCAGGAAATCGAACGGCTCTTCGCGGGCCTGACTTCGGTCTGGACTAGCCCTACACTAACCTTCACGACGCTTCTTTATCGCTTTCGTTAGGTTTTCGATATCGTCGATGCGCTGCTTGATAGCTTCAGGCCTGGGAAATGGTGTTCCGTCTGTCGGGGGCTGATCGTGAAGCCAGCGAGAGCATTCGGTCATCCCGTCCTCAATGGCTTTGCAGTCATCCTGGGTTATATCGTGTAAGACTCTCACTTTGTTTGTCTCGACGCTGGCACGATACCGTTGCACTACATCATTGAGGAGAATTTCCGTAGTGGCCTGTTCCCATGTCAGCCGAAGGAGGCGGTAAATTCCACGCGCATCATCCTCATACTTCTCGGGAGAGGTGCGAAAAATCTTCTCCGCTTCCTGGTAACGGGCCGATCGGGAATAGGTGCCAGCCTATTGGAGACAAAGTCCGAACCTCGTGCGGCGAACGAGTGTCAGACGACCGCTCTCGGCCGAAATCTTCGGCCGACAGAGCGAGAGCAGCCGGCTTTTTGGAGGGAAACACTTCGGGATCGAAGCGCGCGGGGTCTCCGGAGCGACGAGCCAAAGCGTCGGAGCATCGATCCTCGGCCAGCGGAGCAGCCGGTTGGAACTTCGGGCGGGCTTCGTTCGGATTGACGGGCAGGCGGTGTTTACGTCGCCGGCCCAATCGCCAACCGGCCCGCTCGGACAAACGGCAGACCGGGAGGGAAGCTACCCCGTGGAAACCGAGCGAGCCGATCGCCGGCCCGCAGATACTCGGCCGCCTCTCGGAAAGTCCGGACGAACCAGGCGTAGGCGATCTTCAGCTCGGTTCGCACCTTCTTGCTGGCGGCGTGGACCCGAGGTGCAGGTGACTTTTTAGTTTTCGCCGGCTGAGAAAACGGCTGCTGCCGGAGGATCGCGGCCGGGCCGAGTGGCTCGATTCCTGTCTCCACTTGCCGAGCGGCGGCCTTGGCGACAATCGCCTCGACCAACTCGGCGATCCGCGCGCGGTACGGCTCCCCCACCGGATCTCGCCAGCAAGGCAAGGGAGAGAGAGTCACGACCTCGGGGTCCGCGAACTGCCGAGCGCCGAATTCCTCGCCGCGCTGGCGCGCCTGCCATTCCTTGGTGCGACTGAACCAGGTTCCCTCGATCGGCTCGCCGGTGAGCAGCGCGGTGACGCAGTGGACCCCTGGCCATTCCTGCGGCCGGGCGACCAAGTTCTCCTTGCAGCCATGAGAGAGGATGTAGACCAGCCGCCCGACCTGGGCTTCTTCTTCGTCGCTCACCAGAATCGCCTGATAGCGGCGAGAGAAAACCTTGTCTCGCCAGCCGGTCGATCGGGCGACCTCGCGGGCGAGCTTCGAGTTGAAATAGCCCATGAAGCGCGCCAGGCGCTCACTGTCCTCGGCCCGCGCCAGAAGGTGAAAGTGGTTCGAGGCAAAGAAGAACGCGCAGATCTCCAGCGGGTAGAGGCGCTGTGCCCGGCCGAGGGCTCCGACGATCACCTCGTTGAGCAGCGGTCCCGGCCGAAGAAGGAATCGGCTGTGGACCGTGCGGCAGGTGACCTCGTAGAGGGCTCCCCCATCGGGCGTGAATCGTAGCTTCCTGGCCATTTCGGCATCCGGCATTTCAAATGGCCTGCCACGCGGAGCGCGGCGAGCTAAGCTACAGAAACCGTGCGGCTTGTGCGCAACGCCGTGAATCCCGGGAGCGGCTCGACCCCGCAAAAGAACTTGCGGGGTGGCCGGTCCAATCTCAGGGAAAGCTCTGATTTTGCGGAGTTTACCGCGTGTCAAAAGATCTTGACAGGCGCGCAATCTCTTGCGTGGACGCAGTGCGGGGCTGCGCAGCAGGTTAGGGTGGCACCTATCCCCCCCGAGCGGCACCTATCCCCCCCGAGCAGATCCTCGTACGACGAACGAGGACGAAACGGCAGACCCCCAGCTGAAGGCGGCAGTCAGAAGGACTCACCTGCTGGGTGCAGCGGAGTCAAAGGCGCGGCGAGCTGCGGGCTCGGGCGATCGGCCCGCTTCCATCCGGCGCGGAATCAAATACGCTACTCTTAAGGCTGGAATAGAGATGTCTTGGATCGGGTCCGAATTTACGGACACCGGATGACCACTCGGGTCGACCCTGGCGAAGGAGAACCATGCTCAAGAGGCGCAAGAGGTTACTCAGTCTTTCAAAAGAGACGTTGGTAGCGCTCCATCCCATTGCAGGTGAGGATACCGTAGCAGCCGGGACGGCCGGGACGTCCGCCGATATGACCTGCAACACCACGCTTTGCACGCAGCCGGGATTTGGTTGCGGTTCCGGCCAGCCCTGCGTTCCGACGGGCGGGAGGCATTGCACCTTCTGAGAAGCTGCAAGAGGTCCAGCTCGCGGGCAAAGGTGCGGTAAATACCGCACCCTCGCCTTCGTTCGAGGCTGGAGGAGCACCGCGAAGAAACTCCAAGGGCGGGCGACCCGGCGGAAATAGGTGCCGAGGGTCCAACCCGAGGACGAGACCGCGCCCGGCCGGGAACGGCATTTTGCAGAGCGGGTTGTTAGCTGGCCTTCAGCGGGAATCACGCCGAGCCCGGAGCCTGTGGGGCCTTTGGAACGTCGGAACTGAAGTGTCGGAATGTAGTTCCGCAGCGACCAGGCCAAGCGGTCGTAATTATCTCAAGCCTTTTGGGTTTGAGCGGCTGACCGCCCTGGCCTACGTGGCCGGGTTGGTCGCCAACCGACCCGCTCGGACAAACAGCAATTCGGGAGGGAAGCTCCCGCGGGGAAACCGACCCCGGAATAGGTGCCACCCTAACCGAAAGCGGCCTGTCCATCAACGCAGCCAGCTTGACGCCACCCCCTTGGCTGTGTATTGATACACAACATGCGGAGTACCGAGGTGGTCAAGCGGCTTGAGGCCGACGGTTGGGTTTGCGTCGGCGGCAAGGGCGACCACCGGAAGTTCAAGCACCCGACTAAACCGGCCACGTCACCGTGCCTCACCCGCGAAGGGACATCGCGATCGGCACGTTGCGCAATATCTTCCGGCAGGCCGGCTGGGAATGGAGTTGAGCGATGCTGTATCCGGTATACGTACACAAGGATCCTGACAGTGCCTATGGGATGACCTTCCCGGATTTTCCAGGGTGCTTCTCGGCAGCCGACGACCTCGGGGAGGTCTCACGCCTGGCACAGGAAGCAGTCGAGGTGCATTTCGAAGGCGAGAACCTGGCGATCCCGTCCCCCACGCCGATTGAGAAACTCGCGGTAGATCCCAACTATGGGGGCGGCTTTTGGCTCCTGCTCGACGTCGATCTGTCCAAGGTGAACACCAAGAGCGTGCGCCTCAACATCTCACTGCCGGCAAACTTGGTCGGCCAGATCGACCACTACGCGGCCGAGCATCACATGACTCGAAGCGGGTTCCTGGCCAAAGCCGCGCTTCAGGCGATCGGCAACGGGACATAGGCGCACGTCGAGCTTCGGGCGGCCTACTGCCCTTAGGCGCGAGCACGTCTTGCGGGACGGCGGGTCAAGAGCGCGGTCTTTTCCCCCACTTCCAGCAGGTAGAGAAGGGCCTCATTGACCGCTTCAGAAGTGGGAAAAGCCTGCGCCACCCGAGGTTCCAGAACCACGATGTTCGATCCCTGCTTCAGCCTCTCCGCATATTTCCCGCGCACCAGCTCGCCGAAGTCGGAACGTTTGTACTCCGGCCGGAGCTCGTCGTCAAACCCCACATCATCCTTCTTCATAGAGCTTCCTTTCAGGACGGGTTGCCTTTCGAGCACTAATGATCCGAAGACAGTCAGCGCTCTCCGTGTGAGAAACCGCCAATAACCGGCCGGCAGCCGACCGGCCCAAGACGACGTATCGGTTCTCGAGCACCGAGTGATCCGGATCGTGGCCCGTAACAGAGAGCGCATCGTAAAACACCGTCGAGGCCTCCTCGAACGAGACGCTGTGCTTTCGCAGGTTGTGCTCCGCCTTGGCGCGATCCCATTGAAATTGCATCGCCGGTCATTGTAGCTCCTCCCCCCGCCCCTTCACTCGTACCGCAACACCTCGATCTCGGGTCCAACCCCGCCGTCCACCGCGCCCCGGAATAGGTGCCCCCGAAATAGGTGCCAGCCTAACCTGAGGATGAGACCGATTCTCGTGCGGCGAAACGGGATCGGAGCGACCACTCCGGCCGAAATCGGCAGTCGGCGGGGCGAGTTGCAACCGGCCTTCGCCGGGAATCACGCCGAATTCGAAGCCTGTGTAGCCATCGGAGGCCCACTGCCGAAGATCCTCCGAGTTGATCACTTCGACATTCAGAATCTCGTCTCGCCGCTTCTCCAGCGTCGATAGCTTCATGCCACCGGTCCCACGACTCTGTTCACCAACCGTTCGAACTCGGGAATTCTCTCGGGCGCATCCAGAATCTGTGCGAACTCATGGACGAAAGCGCGCACTCTTTCCAGATCGATGCGGTCCGCGTGCAACGTGAGGAGCTGCTCGATGTCGTATCGGTCCCGATCTCTCCAGGCAAGAACCTTGTAGATGACCAGGTCTTCAGGAGCGGCGACCGAAATCTTGATTCCCCCGAACTTCACCTCGACCGCTTGCGCCAGGGCCTCCTGCTCAAAGGAGGTATAGGCGAAGCTGATTTCCAAGGTTACTTTCGTCTTATCGTGCACGAGCAAGAGAACTTGGCTTTTCTTGGCGAACTCCAAGCAATCGGGGATCCGCGGACGAATCGATCCCTCTGCCAAGGTCTTAAGGAAACTGGAAGTGTCGAGGTGAGCCGCAAGAACCGTGGCGTCGATGTCGATGGTCTGGCGCGCCACTCCGTGGGCGATGACCGCAATTCCTCCGATCACCATGCTCGGGGAGTCGATCCGCCCGAGAGCCTTCGCCAAGTCGGCGAGAGCCTCCAGGATTTTCTTACTTGGCCGCTTGGCCATGGGCCACATAGTAACTGCGGACACGAACCCAGCAGTTCCGAGCGTGCTCGGCGTCACGACGGCGAACATCGTTTTCGGGAGGAGGCCAGCCGTGCATCGTGCCGAACAGGTCCATCAGCTCCAAGGCACCTCGGACGGAGACGGCCGAATCAGGCCCCGCTTGGCGGCGCTCCTCTCGCTCTTGGACTTCCACGGCCTGCCACCCGGCGACCATCCGGTGCAGGCTCCCAGGAAGATCTGTAGTTTTGGAGGGCCGGACGGTCTTCATCGCGAAAGCCTAGCATGGGCTTTTGCTTCGGACCCCGGGAACGTGTCCCGCGGGCGCGCTATGCCGCCTGGCCGGTCCCTCTTCGGGGCGGGCGTGGAGGGTTCCGCATTGGGATTCTTCCAGCGGCCGCCTCGCGAGCGCGCAGTTGCTCGCCCAAGGCATGAAGGTCCCCACCGACAGCTTCGACGATCCGTGCGCGTGCGGCACGGACCTCGGAGACGATTGGATCAACCCACGGGGTTTGCGAATCTTCAAGGGGCATCGACATACTAGGATTCTCCCATCAGTTCGTCGGGAGTACACTGAATCGGCGGCTCGTAACCTGCCCCCCGACACGCAGCTTCGACGAGAGGGCGCCTTTTCAGAGGGGAAGACTTTGCGAGCGCCGCATCCTGGTAGGGGCTGGAGCTGCTACGAACGAAACCGCTTGATCAGGTCTTCAAAGTCCTGCAGGAGTAGTCTCCTGTTCAAGGACCGTGTCGATCCGTTAACCGCGCGCCTGAACCGCGAGGATCACGCAGGCCGCCCCGGGGTTGGCCCAAGGCCTCGTCCCTCGCGCCTCACCGGATTTCCGGATCGCGTGTCGGATTCGGCCGCCGCGGCGATCGCTTTGCCGAACCCTTCCTTCGATTTCCGGACGCGGCCGATCGAACCTCCGTGTGCGCAGATCGAATTTCTAGCTCCGATGACCGTTCCGCTGAGTAAACGGAGGGATCTTCTGCTTCAAATGACCCCTCCGCTACCCTGGGGGAACCCTCTTTCTTCCAAAAAGACCCTTACGCTGGTCCAGCGTAGGGGTCTTTTTCTTCGCAAGACGCCCACGCCGGACCGGCGGGATGGTCTTTTCTCCGCAAAGACTGCTGCGCCGGACCTGCGGAACGGTCTTTTAGGCGAAAAGACCCAGCCTTCAAGGAAGAGGACGGATCTTTTTCTGTGAAAAACCTCTCCCCCCAACCTCTGGAACGGTCTTTCTTCCTCGAAATCCCCTTCGCGGAGGCGGCGCAACGAACTGGAGCGGCGATATTCTCCCCCTTCGTCCAAGGAGAATGTCATGGCAGACCGGTCGTACGGGGGAAAGCTTGTCCGGTGGCAAACGATGGCGCACAACATCGAGGATTCCGTACCGCTGATCCCTGGCGCGGACGGCCCGATGGCCGAGCTTCGCGAGAAACTTGCCGAGCTGAGCAAGACTCACGGGACTCTGGTGGAGATGGAAGGCCGAAAGAAGGAGCTGGTGCAGCTCCGCAGGCGCCTCGATCAAGAAACCCAGGAGGTCGTGAGGCGTCTCGCCTCGGCCGCTCGGGCTCATTTCGGATTCAAAAGCCCGCAGCTCGAAACTTTCGGCGTCCCGGCGGAGATCTTCAGCCGGCGCAAAAACCACGGGAAGAGAGGGCCGGCGCGAAAGAAACCGAGCCCCGAGTCGCAGGACTGATGCAGCCTGCTTGACGCCTCGGAGGCCGCAGGGGGTTCTCAGCTTTGCCGACGCGATCTCCAAAGGCCGGATTTCCCGGAAACCCCGAGCGAGCACCCGATGGCGACCAGTCCGGCGTTTCGCAAGGCCGTGCCGAGAGTCTGCAATAGGTCCGGCACGGGCAGCAGCGCCAAGAGAAAATTGAGTCCCAGCCCGGCAAGGAAAAGGACCGCGGTCCATCGCGGCACGGCTTTGGGCCTGGAGGGTGGCGATGCCTCGCCGGAGCCGCGGTATCCTCTCGCCCGGAGGGGAGGTTCCAGGCATGAGCGTCGGCAGCACAATGGTTCGGGGGGCGGAGATCCGTTTTCAAGAGGCGGCGGAAGAGCTGCGGCCGTGGGTCGGCTGCTTCTGGGTGATCACCGCGGACCGGGACGCCGTCCTTCGGCTCGTTCCCGATGGGAGCACCACGATCTCCGCTCAGGTGCGGGACGGGGAAGCTCCCGTCTGGGTCTTGCGGGGCCCCGTACTGAGGCCCGACGAGCGCCGCTTCGAGATGCCGGCGACGGTGGTGGGGATCCGGTTGCGGCCGGGGGTCGCCTTCCTTTTGACGGGCATCTTGATGGAGACGCTGGTCGATCGGCGGCTCGATCTTTCGGGCCTCGAATCCTTTCGGGATCTCGTCGCCGCCGAGCCTCCACCGCGCACGCCCTCGGAGCACATCGCGTCGCTCGAAAGGTTTCTGATTGCGCGGCTCGGACATGCCGCCGTCCATCCGGTCGTCGCGTCCGTCCTCGCCGAGCTCGAGCGCAGCCGCGGAGGTCTGCGGGCATCCGAGCTGGCCGCCCATGGCGGCGTGAGCCCTCGGCAGCTGAATCGGCTGATGCGCCGGTGGGTGGGCTTCGGCTCCAAACAGCTTGCGAACATCGTTCGCTTCCAGGCGACGCTTCACGAGATGGAACAGCCGGCCCAACCTCCCCTGGCTTCGCTTGCGGCGGAGAACGGGTATTACGATCAGTCCCACCTTACGCACGACGCCGTCCGGTTCTCGGGAACCACGCCGGGCGATCTCCTGCCGCGCGCGATGTCCGATTTTTCCAAGACCCGTTGCGACCAGCTCCTCTAGAGTAGGGCCTCAGTTGGCGCCCGGCCGCCGCGGAGCGGCGGCCCTTTAGGCCTCAAGGCTCAGGAGCCCTACCCCATGTGGAAGCATGTCGCTGGCGTGTTCGTCGGATTGCTGGTTTGGATCGCCGTCGCCCTGGTGGCGGGCGTTCTATTGCGGTGGTTCTGGCCCGAATACGTCGCCGCCTCGGGGGCCATGGCGTTCACATTGCCAATGATGCTCACGCGGCTTTCGATCGGTGCCCTGGCGACGATCGCGGCCGGAGCATTGGCCGCCCGCCTTGGGCAATCGAACCGAGCGGCGATTTTCCTCGGCGCGGTCCTGCTCGTGATCTTTGTCCCTATGCACGTCCATCTTTGGGACAAGTTTCCCCCCTGGTATCACCTGACGTTTCTCGCGTCGCTCGTTCCGCTTGCCGTCTTCGGGGGGAGGATGGCGCAACGAGGGCCGAAGCGAGGCGCATAGCTGAAAGGGTCAATCAACTCGGCGATCCGCTCGCGGTATTGCTCCTCCGGCAGATGTCGCCAACACGGCAAACGCGCGAGGTTGACGACCTCGGTGTCCGCGAACTGCCGAGCGCCGAACTCCTCGCCGCGCTGGCGCGCTTCCCATTCCCTGGTGCGATCGAACCAGGTTCCCTCGATCGGCTCGCCGGTGAGGAGAGCACTGACGCAGTGAACCCCCGGCCAGTCCTGAGGCTGGGCGACCAGGTTCTCTTTGCAGCCATGAGAAATCTGTCGTTTTGAACAGCGGGCCTCGGCGCTACGTAACCGGCGCAATCGCCATCCGTGGATGCGTAGAGTTCCGGCCGATCAGGCCTGGGGGCTGCGCTTCGACGCTCCGGCGACCCCAAGGGATCCTCTCGGCATAAATCCCCGCCGAGCCGAATGACTGGCTGCGCCGTACTCAAGTTGGCTGCTTCCTGCGGCCGCGACCGGCCCTGTCGACCCGAGTCGCCACTCTTGGGCCGCGCCGGGGGATCGCGTGGCTTCTCTAAGAGGGTGGTACCTATCCAGGCCTGGCGAGGCCGTGCCCGGCGAACTGGCGCCTCCGCCGGTCCTATCCTGGCGAGGCCGTGCCCGGCGAACTGGCGCCTCCGCCGGTCTGAAACAGAGGAGCAGCCTACCGCCAGGGAGGTCAGTCGGCGTCACTAAGGACAGGACAATGGCCGCAACCCGGAGGCAGCGGAACTGTCTCCGCAGCCTCCGCTTTTCCTGCTCCAGCTAGCAGGTGGTGTCGCACGTTTCACAGCTCTCGCAGGAGATGCAGGCGGAGCAGTCGGAGGGACACGTATTTATACAATTCGTCCGGAAGCTGAGACCGCCATCGACCCTCTTCTGATCGTCTCTGGACAAATCGCGCACGGTCTCTCTGCTGAGCTTGAGTTTCGCAAGTCGCTTCTTCATCGAACTCTCCTTTGCTACGGCGTTTTTGTTGATGACGCTTATTTATCTTAACAGCGACCTCTCGCTTGGCTCAAGTAGCGCCTCATGAAGAGGGTGGCACCTATAGCCAGGGGATGGAAAGGCGGCGAGCTGACCTACACCTGCACCCCGCCGAGCTCCGCAGGCGCGGACTTTGACGAGGCCCTGCCGCCCTGCTCACCGGCCAGCCGATCGAGGGAACCTGGTTCGATCGAACGAAGGAGTGGGAAGCGCGCGAGCGCGGCGACGAGGTGGGTGCCCGGCAATTCACAGAAACAGAGGTCGTGGACCTCGCCCCCCGGCTTGCCTCAGCTATCCTGCGAACGTGGAATCTCGTGCGACGCGGTCGCTTGGCGTGGGACGCCCGCCCGTGATCAGGAGATCGGCGAGCGCTGCGTAGATCGGGAGCCCTGCCCGCTTGGCTACCCCGGCCGAATAGGTGCCAGCCTAACCTGAGGGCGCAGCCGCCGCGCGGCGGAAGCTTCACTTGAGCCGACCAACGGTTCCGGCCGGCTCAAAGCCGCATTTTCGGATGCTTCGGCTACTTCCCGGTCCGCCTGACCTAGCAGATGTCGCTGCAAGTGGTGTTGCAGGAAGGGTCCGAACAGAACTCTGTGCTGTTCGTACACTTCAGGGTCGCTCCGCCCACCGCCTTCAGTATCTCGCGGTTGGTTAACTGGCTGATGGTCTCCTGGCTTAGGTTGAGCTTCTTCTTAGCCTTGGCTTTCATCGGAAGGTTCTCCTCGGCAGAGCCGGCCCCATCGCCGGTCCATATCAATCAAGGTGAGGCTATCTGGCTTTTCCGCGCCTCTCCGGGAAGAAGTGTCGGAAGGTAGAACCGCAGCCACCAGGCCAGGCGGTCGTAATGATCTGCTCGGAATAGGTGCCAGCCTATTGGAGACAAAGTCCGAACCGCGTGCGGCGAACGAGAGTCAGACGACCGCTCTCGGCCGGAATCTTCGGCCGGCAGAGCGAGTTGAAGCCGGCTTTTCGGTGGAAATCACTTCGGGATCGAAGCGCGCGGGTCTTCGGAGCGACGAGCCAAAGCGTCGGAGCAACGATCCTCGGTCGGCGGAGCAACCAATTGGAACTTCGGGCGTGCTTCCTTCGGATTGACGGGCAGGCGGTATTTACGTCGCCGACCCAATCGCCAACCGGCCCGCTCGGACAAACGGCAGACCGGGAGGGAAGCTCCCGCGGGGAAACCGAGCCAGCCGTTCGCCGGCCTTCAGGTACTCCGGCGCTTCCCTGAAGGCCCTCACAAACCAGCGGTAGGCGACCTTGATCTCGGTCCGGTCCGAACCCGCTTGCTGGCGGCGTGGACCCGCGGCGCAGGTGACTTCTTGGTCTTCGCCGGCTGAGGAAGGGTGCCAGTCCAACCCGAGGGCTCGATTTCTGTTTGTCTCCCAGCGAGCCCGGCGTACAATTACCCCACTATGAGCCAACCGCTAAGAGTCCCTCCGGGGTTCGACGACTTGCCGATCGGCGAGCAGATCGACTATGTCCAGGCTCTGTGGGGTCGGATCGCCCAACGTGAGGATCAGATTCCCGTGCCAGACTGGCACCGAGAGGTGATCGCAGAGCAGCTCGAAGAATACCGAGCGGATCCCGAAGCCGGGCGCCCGTGGGAAGAGATCGAAGCAGAGCTGCAGCGGATCGACCCCGTCCGCTGATGCTTCTGATCCTACGCCCCAGAGCGGAGTCCAACGTCAAGGCCGCCCGAGGCTGGTACGAGTCGGAGCGTCCAGGCTTGGGAGATCGATTCGTCCTCGATCTCAGCGAGAGTTAACAACGGATTCGGGGCAACCCTCTTCAATATCCGGACATCGGCGGCGCCCGACGATGTCTCCTCCGTAAGTTTCCCTATTCGATTTACTACGTCCAACCGAGAGACGATCGAGTGATCGTCCCGCATCGATCTGGAAAGAGTGCGCGCTTTCGTCCATGAGTTCGCACAGAGCCTCCAGGATCTTCTTACTTGGCCTCTTGGCCATGGGCCACATAGTAACTTCGGACACGAACCCAGCAGTTCCGAGCGAGCTCGGCGTCACGACGGCGAACATCGTTTTCGGGAGGAGGCCAGCCGTGCATCGTGCCGAACAGGTCCATCAGCTCCAAGGCACCTCGGACGGAGACGGCCGAATCAGGCCCCGCTTGGCGGCGCTCCTCTCGCTCTTGGACTTCCACGGCCTGCCACCCGGCGACCATCCGGTGCAGGCTCCCAGGAAGATCTGTAGTTTTGGAGGGCCGGACGGTCTTCATCGCGAAAGCCTAGCATGGGCTTGCTTCGGACCCCGGGAATAGGTGGTGCAGTCACCTGCACGAAAATACTCGGCCACCTCTCGGAAAGTCCGGACGAACCAGGTGTAGGCGATCTTCAGCTCCGGCGAGGAGAGCGGTGACGCAGTGGACCCCTGGCCCGCGTTAGGTGCTGCCCAGCCAGGTCCATTCGCGGCCCAACCGGACCCGAAGGGGTAGAGACGCCCAGTACCCAGCCACGGTCTTGTCCGGGTGCTGGCTGCCGGGGCGTCTCCAGCGCACCAACGACCACCGGCGCCACAGACAACGACACACCACGGACAGACAGGGGGCACCCGTTCGGGGACCCTTCGGCGGCCATCGTGGTAGACCGGAGACGCCCCGACGGCCAGCACCCGGATAGGTTTGTGGTTGGGTACTGGGGGCGTCTCTACTCTCTGCGCCGGGCGATCACGCGGAAGGCGGCGCCGACTGCTTACCGGCCGAGCCATCGGCTCATCCGGGTTTGCGTCGGCGGCCAGGGCGACCGGAAGCTGCGGGCCGCGCCGAGGGGCTCGATTCCGGTCGCCTCCCGCCGGACGATGATCGCGTCGACCAACCCGGCGATCCGCTCGCGAGCCACGATCCCCATCCACCGAGTCGCGAGATCAAACAGGTACGTAGGTCAACCGGATCACATCCTCGGCAATCCGGTCATGAGTTATAAGTCGGAGCGGCGGCCGGGGTCCGGCGAAATAGGGTTTGCCTTGACCCAGCACGACGGGGTGCAGGTAGATTCGATACTCATCGATCAGGCCAAGTTCGGTGAGGCTTTGCGCCAAGGCCGGGCCAGCAACTTCGATCTCCCCGTCGCGCTCGGCCTTCAGCTCGCGGATCGCGCCCTCAAGATCATCCTCAACAAGCCTGGCGTTGGGGCCGACCGACTTCAACGAGCGCGAGACGACCCATTTCGGCTGGTTCCGCCACGCCGCCGCGAAGGCGTGTTCGTCTGCATTCCATTCAGGATGATCGTCATCCCAGTAACGCATGACCTCATACATTTGGCGACCGTAGACACTGCCCGCCAGCCCCTGAGCCTCCTCGATAAAGTGGCGGAAGAGCGTGGGACTCGGCCCAAACGCCGTATGGTCGACGTAGCCGTCGAGGGACTGGTTCATTCCGAACACGAGCTTAGCCATATCCACTTCCTTTCTTCACCGCTCCCCTCGCTACGCCGCGCGATCGGCGTCTGGAGCGAGGGTTAGTAGGCAGCACAGGCGTATTCATAGCCCTGCTCTTTGAGCTGCTGACGCAGCTTTTCGTCTTTGGCGAACATTGCGCAAGTGGTGAAGTACCCAACCAGCGTTCCGCCTTGGTTGTATCCCCAATCTGAAATCTGGTCTCGGGTGAAGCTGACTTCTTGTCCCAATTTTAATCCCGGGATCCATTGAGGTTCGCTCTTCAGGGTTCCCTGGAAAGCTCCGCGTGCGCCTTGCCGGAAGGGCGTAACCCACATGTGCTCCTGCGCTGTCCCGTGCTCAAATCGCACCTTCACGACGAAGCCAGAAATTCCATCTGGGGCCTTGTTCTTGACGGCTAGAAAGTCGTCCAGGGTCTGACGAGCTCGCAAGATCGCGGAATTCATCTCGGGATCTGAACCGGGAACAAGCGTGCCCTTGTCCGCGGCGCAGGCTGCCATCGAGAACGCGAGAAGGATAATGAATTTGCGCATGGCTGGACCGACACGACCCGCCGCTCGCCCCCCTGCCTGAGCAGGACTGGCTCGTGCCCAATAACATCTTCCCTCTTCGGTCGGCATACGGCGCACCCCTTCTCTGCGATTGACTTGCACTATTAGGCCCTAGCTCAGAGGCGTCGTCAACAGGGTAAACAGCCTGCTCGAATAAGGGGTTTACCGCGGAGCTGCGCCGCAGGTTTGGGTGGCACCTCTCTGCAAGCGCATGATTAGGCCGTCAGCTTCTCATTGTTGAAATGTGAGTATGTAGTTACCAGCGCGATCGCCGCAAAGGCAACAGCAACGTCGGCGATAACCTGGATCGCTGCGTCGATGAGCCAGTGATCGAGTCCAGGAACGAATGCCGTCGCCACAATCAACACGGTCGGCAAGATGAACAAGAACAGCAAAGCTAGTCCGAGTCGGATTACCAGCCAGAAGCGTCCTTCCGTCAGCTCAAAACTGCGGCGCATCGCTGCTGACCCAGAAATCCGCTCTTGGACTGCCACAGGCTCAACGAGGGAAAGGCGCACCATCAAATACAGGCCAGGAACGATGAGCAAGAGCAAGCCGACCACAATCGTCAACTGATAGAGAAGCCGAGTCCACCACATCCGACCCCATGAACTGAAGCCGGCTGCGAGTGCGCTCCGAAATGTCGCTCTCTGCCCAGCCAGTGCCTCCTGTCCGATGAAAATGACACCGGCCGTGGCGATGATGCCGAAGAAATCGTAGAGGAACTTTGCGAATTTCCATGACTTTCGGATGTCATCTCCGCCGAATACGAATGCGTCCATGTAGCTGCTGAGACATTCGAGAGGTACCCACACCGCCACCACAACCGCCAAGATCACCGGAAACTGTTGACGGTAAGTCAACCAGGATTGTTTAAGAAGGGTGCGCAGCTCTGATCTATGTGTGACCGGCACGACCCACCGCTCGTCCGGCTGCTTTGGCGTTAATGGCTCGCGCCCAGGAACATCTGTCCCTTCGGTCGGCATACGGCTATCCCCTTCTCCGCGATTGACTTGCAGTATTAGACCTGGTTCAGAAGCCGTCGCCAACAGTGTAGAAGACAACGCGGACGAGGAAAGCGTTTATAGGGACCCTGCCGTCCTGTAGGAGCCCGTGCCCGGAACCGGCAGCAACGTGCAGATCACCACCGCCGCGCGGCTCGGACCGCTCACCAGCCAGCGGGGCCTCCAAGTCACACTCGTCGATCCGGCCTCCCAGACTCAAGCGGAGTCAAGTTGGATTTCCAATCCGTGACCCCGTCGGAATCTCCTACGACCACCCTGTCGTCACTGTAGACGTACAATTCTTGTTCAAATGGCGCCGGTCCACCTGAAGAATGAATAACGACCAAAGTGTTACCTGATGGCGGTGAATGCCGCGTTAGATTGGAGCATGCCATCGCAATGGACATCCCCGACGCGAGCGTGAGGACTACGATTTTTTGAATGTACATTGACGACCTCTCCCGTCGATTGAGGGAAAGCCTGGTATACAGTCCCGGCCATGCGACCCTCCCCCACCGATGCACGTTTCGCCCTGCTGATTGTTTTCGCGTCGACCTACCTCTCCGCTTGTGCCACGACCCCGCCGACGAAACCGCAGCCGAGCAAGGGGGAAAACGTCGTCGCCGTCTCCGGACCTCGGCTCGGGGTTCAGCAGATCGAACCGACTCAATGCACCTCGGGCGGTCGCTACCTTTTTCTGGGAGCCGATCTGATCGACGAACGCTCCGGCTTGTTCGTCCGTCTGGTGGTCGATCCCGTACACGGCGACGTGGTGCGGGTGTTCGACCCGAAGCACGACGACACCCGGTCGCTGATTCTCTCCCGCTCGGTCTGCACGAAGTTCGACAATCAACTGGAGTTCGGCGATTCGATGGTCAACGGCGTGCGCTCGATGAAGGTCAAGATCGCGCTCGACTGCCATACCCCCAGCGGAGACTTCGTCGTCGGCAACGCGTCGAGCGAGAGCTGTCTCTAGCTCTCACTCCGGAGCGGCAAGCCCGCCCCGGGGCGAACGGCCCCAAGGGAGGAAGGACTCGATGGCCAGCGTGCTTGAGTACCGCCAACATCTGCTCCGGAGCTACCCGGATGTTTACACGTCGGCGGCGTTGGCGGCTCTCAAGGAGCTGGCACCGCTCGACCCCGAGCGCCGGGCGGTGATGTCGGCGCGGGTGGCGCGCCGGTTGGCGCGGGCGCGCGACCGCCGACGGATCGACTTCCTCAACCCAGACGCGCTCATCCCGCGGACTGAAGTGACCGTGCGCGACGCCCGCGCCGGCAACTTCCTCGGCGGCGACATTCCTACCGACCTCCGCCGCCAGTGGATCCAGGGCACCGGCCCGGCGACCAAGCCGCACGCATCGGTCGCGAACGGCTTGCGCAACGTCGCCTATGCGCTCCTTTCGGGGGCCGACGGCTGGATGTTCGACGGCGAGGATGCGCTCGGCCAAGTCGCGACCATGGCGCTCGACAACCAGCGCAATCTGCGGCTCGCGATCGCTCGCGATCCGCAGTTCCTGGCGGTGGCTGAGGAAGTGGCGGCGGAGATGAACCGCTGGTCGGCCGGCTTCTTCGGTCGACCGATCGTCGCCGACCGGAACCGCCAGCTCGATGTCACGACGCCGATCTTTCGCGCCCGCGGCCTTCACCTCGACGATCGGCACGTGCGCTGGAACACCGGGCAGGGCTTCTCGGCCTCCCTCGTTGACCTCGCCCTCTACGTCGTCAACAACCAGGAGCGGCTGCGCGCCGAGGGCCGGTCGATCGTCCTCTATCTGCCGAAGATCCAGACGGCGGAGGAGGCCGCCCTATGGAACGCGATGCTCGTCGCTTTGGAAGGGCACCTGGGGCTCCCGGTCGGCACGATCAAAACCTATGTTCTGGTCGAACAGCTGGAGGCGAGCTTCCAGTTGATGGAGATCCGCGCGGCCCTGGCGCCGCATTTTGTCGGCTTCAACACCGGGCGTTGGGACTACATCAATAGCGTCGCCGACGCTCTGGCCTGGGACGCCGAATTCGTCAACCCGAACATCGACGCCATCGGCATGACGTACGGCTACCTGCGGACCTACGAGGACCGCGTGCGGCGGGCGGTCAACACACCGGACCGAAACGGTCGCTGCGCGCTGTGGCAGGGCGGCATGGAGCCCAACATCCCCGTGGGCTCTGCGGCGGGGGTCGCCGCCGGTATGACGCGGGCGCTTGCAGGCGGCGAACGTGAGCAGCGGGCGGGAGCGAGCGGCAAGTGGGTGGCGCACTGGAAGATGGTGCACATCGTGCGGCCGGTTTGGAAGCGGGTGGGTGAGGACAACCAGCTCGGTCGAGCCTTCCCGGCACTTACCTATACACCTGAGGACGCCGCGGGTCTGACGGTGCTGGAGCCGGCGCCGCGCACCGTGCGGGGAGCCCGCGATCTCCTGAGCGTGGCCCTCCAATACGGCAACGCGTTCGCGCAGGGATTCCAGGCCGCCGCACTCAAACCGGCCGACTTCTTCGGCAACGACGACATCCTCTACCTGATGGAGGATATGGCGACCGGCGAGATCCGGTTGAGCATCCTCTGGGAGTGGCTGCACAAGCAGGCCCGCTTCACGTCGGACGACGCCGTGGTCGGCGTCAGGGCTCACGATCCCTTCACGCCGGAGCTCTTCGCGCGGCTGCTCGACGAGGAGTACGCGAAGCTGCTGGGGGCCGGCGACCGCGATGTCCATGACGACTCGAAGGCGACGACGCTGCCCATCGCTCGCGCCATCGTCGAAGCCTACGTGACGACGCAAATCAAGGCGCCCTGGTACATCGACCTGCTCAATCTGAATCTCGACAACCATCAGCTCAAGATCGCCCGCGAACGAATCGTCCGTTACCTTGAGGCCTTCTCCGCCGACGGGACCCGACTCACCGAGAACCTCGATTTCACGGCGCCTCCCGGCGAACCTAATTCGCCAAGCTCTGGCCCGATGGAACCTGTCTGAAATCTGAGGCGGCGGGCTCGGCCGCGTCCGGTGCGCGGCGGCGTAGCGCGAGCACGGCGAGCACCACCATCAGCCCCTGCGGAAGCAGATTGACCAGCGCCTTGATCCGCGGGTCGACCGGCCAGTCGACCGCCCAGTAGATGTTGAGCGTTGCCCACGCGGCCAAAGTCCACCCGAGGACGCGCGGCCGCGGGACGTAGGTGGAGGCGAGCAACGTGAGCAGCCAGAGTGCAGGGAATACACCGTACGCGTTCGGCAGGAACGGGCTCCTCAGCGTGGCGAGGATCAGGATGGCAAGCCAGACCAGAGGCATCTCGGCCCGGGTCTGAGGACGCCGAGCCGCGAGCACCGTGGCCACCAGAGCGATTACGGTGTAGATCCACCCGATGATCTTCGCCGCCGCGAAGCCCATGCCCGGCACGCCGAAGAGCTTGAGCTTCCACGCCAACCCTGGCACCGACATGTTGATCGCAATCGCCGACGGGTTTCTGAAGGCGGGGAAGGCCTCGCCCCCGACCAGTCCGGGGAGGTGGTCGAGGAAGGAGGAGAACGGCGCCCACCCGAGGTCGGCCAGAGTGAGAACTGAGAGCGCGGCGCCCATCGCCGCCGTCCAGGCCGCTGCGCGCCATTGGCGCCTGGCCAGAAGGTAGAAGCACAGGAGACCCGGATAGAGCTTGCTGACCGTCGCGAAACCCAACAAGAGGCCGCCGCTCGCGAAGCGGCGGCGCTCGAAGAGGACCATGGCGACCATCGAAATCGCGATGATCACGCCATGCACGTTTCCCTTCTGCAACATGCTGAGGGTGGGCACCGCCGCCCAGACGAGCGGCGACAGCAACAGGGCACGCGTCCCGGCGGCCGGACCGACGAATCGGGCCACGAGGAGAAGAGCGAGCAAGATTACCCCGCCTTCGAGCGCAAACCAGAGCATGCGCTGATCGAGGAACGCGGGAGCGAGCAGCTGCAGGCCGCGCGGCAGAAGCAGAAACTGCGGTGGATACTCGAAAACGTCGATCTTGAAGGGTCCGATCGAACGCGCCTTGCGGATCGCCGTCGGATCGTCGTTCGGCAGGTTGTAGAGCCTCTCGTCGTAGACGTTCGGGTGGGCTCGGGCCGCTGCTCCGGCGACCACGTAGGCGGAAACGCACGAGTGCCGGACCTCCCAGTCGCTCGACGGGATGAGCGAGTAGGAGACCTGCGCCGGGTCAACGATGTAGACGGAAAGCCGCGCCACCAGGACGAGCGCGACGACGGCCCCCCCAGCCGCCAGGGCCTTGAGCCTCGCCGAGCAGGCGCCCTCATCGAGGGCGATCGCCGGGTGGCGGTACGTACCCCAACCAGTGACCGCCCCAACCGCGAGGGCGATCAGACCGGCGGCCGGAATCGAGTGGGTGACCCCGAGAACCGCGGTGAACCCAAAGATTCCCACAGCTAGGGAAAGAGCGAGAGACACCGGCACTCGCATCGGAGTTTCGTTTTGCAATCAGGCCTCCCGGAGGCGTGCCAAATTCGCAACGCGCTTCCACGTTCGATCGACGTCAAGTCGCCACGGAGCAAGACCGTAGCGATTGCGGGATGTTACCGCGCCTTGCCTATTGGCACTCCGATTGCTCGTCTCTACCGTTTGGAGAGCGAGGACGGAGCGTCTCCGTTCTGCCATACCCCGGCTGAATTTAGCCGTAAGGTCCGCGGAGGACCGCCATTACGAGGGAAGCAGAGGTCGATGATGATGTCGTTTAGCCGTCGTTTCGTGGTCGTGCTCATCGCGCTCGTCGCGGGTCCTGCCGCCGCGTCGGAGAAAGCCGCCCTCTCTCGGGCCGCGATCCTCCAAGCCGAGCAGCGGCTCGCCAACCTCGGCTTCTGGACGGGACCGGTCGACGGCGTCTGGGACGGCGCGTCGCGCCAGGCCCTCGTCGCCTTTCAAAAGACGCAACGGGCACGGCCCACGGGCCAGCTCACCCGGGCCGAATGGAACGCCCTGTCGGCGGCGGTGCCGTTCCGGCCGCGCGAGGCGCGCGGCCTGCACGTCGAGATCGACATCGCCCGACAGGTGCTGTTCCTCGTGGACGGCGAGGGCAAGGTCGGCAACATCCTCCCCATCTCTTCCGGCAGCGGCAAGACATTCCACGAAAACGGCTATCCCGAGACCCTCGCCGTCACCCCGTGCGGCCGGCTGGAGGTCTATGCCAAGACCTCGGGGTGGAAGACGAGCCCGCTCGGCAAGATGCACAACCCCATGTACATCGTGGGCGGCATCGCGATTCATGGCAGCGAGGATATTCGCACCTACCCCGCGAGCCACGGGTGTATCCGGATCCCCATGTTCGCCTCGCACCTCCTGCCGAAGCTCGTGCCGAAAGGGACGCCGGTCTACGTCTATGGCTGCACGGAGGAGCGGCCCGCCGGGTCGGAGACCGCCGCGGGGATCGCGGCGGCGCAGCCCTAAATCGTTCGCTACCCCGAGCGCTACCCGCGCCGAGCTGCCTCGATCGCGGCGACGTCGATTTTCTGCATCGTCATCATCGCCGCGAAGGCACGCTTGGCCTCCGCGCCGCCGGCGGCCATCGCCTCGGTGAGCACGCGCGGAGTGATCTGCCAGGAGAGGCCCCAGCGATCCTTACACCATCCGCATTGGCTTACTTCGCCGCCATTGCCGACGATCGCATTCCAGTAGCGGTCCGTTTCTTCCTGATCGTCCGTGGCGATTTGGAAGGAAAACGCCTCGCTCTGCTTGAACGCCGGGCCGCCGTTGAGACCGACACACGAAACGCCACAAACGGTGAACTCCACCGTCAGCACTTCGCCTTCCTTGCCGTCCGGAAAGTCACCCGGCGCCTTGTGAACTGCGGTCACTTCACTGTTCGGAAAAGTGGCGGCGTAAAAACGCGCGGCCTCTTCCGCGTCCTTATCGAACCAGAGGCAGATTGTGTTTTTGGGGATCGTCATGGTGTGCTCCTTGGGTTCGGAACCGTGCGAAAACGACGGCTCTAGCGTGAGCCCTCAGCTTATTGCGGATTCGGCGAATTCCGTGCCCGAACGACGGAACTCGATGTACGCTGCACCCGGAGGAGGCACCGACTCTGATGGAGACCTCTGTCTTCCTGATCCCCGGCCTACACGGCACCGCCGCTCTGTTCGGACCGTTCAGCTCGCTGGCGCCGCGGGGTTTCCAATGCCAAACGATTCCGCTGCCTACCGGCGGCGAGCAGGAAGCCGACGCTCTCGCGGCACGGATGGCGGAGACGTTGCCCCAGGCGGAACGCTTCGTCCTCCTCGCCGAGTCGTTCGGCGGGCCGATCGCCGCCCGGCTCGCCGAGCATTTCCCCGGCCGGGTGATCCTGCTGGTCCTTTCAAACCCGCTCACCACCGTGCCCGTCCCCTTCCCCGCCGGGCTCGCCGGAAGCCTCATGCAGTCCCGCCGGATGCCCTTGGGCGCCCTGGCGTTCATGATGACCGGCGGCGACCGAGCCCTCGCCAAGGCGCTTCTGCGTGAGCTTCACTCGGTCCCACCGGAAACCCTCAAGCGTCGCCTCGCCGCCACCTCCAGGGCCAAAGGAAGCTACATTCCGGAGCACGCCGGCTGCCGGATGTTGACCCTCCTGGGGACCTCCGACCGCCTCATCTCCCCCGCCAAAAGCCGCAAGCTCCTGGCGCCGATCCCCGACAACACCCTGGTCGAGATCGAGGCGCCGCATCTGTTGCTTCAGACCCGGCCCGCCGAGGCATGGAAGGCCATCCTCCGCGAGCTCGATCGATGAGGCGTCCGAGGGCATGGTAATGTGGCGAGGCAACCCTCCGCAAAGCTCCAGCAGCTCCCCAGCAGGTGCCGAGCGACCTATCTTCAATGGAGAAAGTCAATGAATGTCACGAAGTCCTCTTCTCTGATTTCCTATGTCGGCGTCCTGGCGATGTCGCTTGTGCTCACCGGCTGCGGCACGAAGCTCGACATGAGCGTCATCAACAAGTCCATCAGCGATGGGCTCGCCAGCCAATTGGGCCTTACGGACGCGGTGGTGACCTGCCCTCTGGAAGCCCCCCCCGCCAAGGCGGGCGATACGTTTGAATGTGAAGCGAAACCGAAGGACGGCGGCCGGCTCACGCTCAAGGTGACGCAGAAGGACGACAAGGGTAACGTCGCCTGGGACTTGGTGAAGATCGAGGGCATGATCAATCTCAAGACGGCGGAGGAAGCCATCACCACGGGTCTCAAGGAACAGACCGGAGCCGATGTCACCGTCTCCTGCGGCGAGCAAGGCGGCAGCAGCCTGCGCGCGGCTAAGGCGGGCGAGACGTTCGATTGCCAGGCCAAATCGGCGGACGGCACCTCCAACACCGTCGTGGTGACGATGAAGGACAACGAGGGCAACATCAGTTGGGCACTTCAGCAGCCGGCGGAAGAAGCGACCGAGGAACCCGCCGAGACCTCGGAGCCGGAAGGAAAGTAAGCCCCCTCCTCCCTTAGAAGTCGCCGACCACAGAGCAAGCGCCGGTATCGCGTTGTTTCACGCTTGAGACAGCCGATACCTACGACTGCCACGGCGCGTCGTCCTCTTCGGGGGCCGGTCGAATCGCCGATGCTGCCCAAGGAGAACCCGCCGCATGAATCCTTCCTCCGTCGTCGAGCGCTTCCTGCGCTATGTGACCTTTGACACCCAGTCGTCCGAGAGCTCGGACACCTATCCCAGCACTTTGAAGCAGCTCGACCTCCTGCACCTGCTGGCCGAGGAGCTGCGCGGGCTGGGGCTCTCGGACGCCGAGATGGATTCGCACGGCTATGTGATGGCGACGATCCCGGCGACCAGCGGAAAGGCGAACGTTCCGGTGATCGGATTCATCGCCCACGTGGACACCTCGCCCGAGATGAGCGGCGCCGGGGTAAAGCCGATCATCCACCGCAACTACCAGGGCCAAGAGATCGTCCTTCCCGACGACCCGACGGCCGTGCTGCGCCCGTCGGAGCTTCCCTACCTGACCGAGCGGATCGGCGACGATTTGATCACCGCGTCGGGCACTACCTTGCTTGGCGCCGACAACAAGGCTGGAGTGGCTGAGATCATGGCCGCCGCGGAGTTCCTGCTCGCGCATCCGGAGATTCCGCACGGGCCGATCCGCATCGGCTTCACTCCCGATGAAGAGGTGGGCCAAGGCACCAAGTATTTCGACGTCAAGAAGTTCGGCGCCACTTGCGCCTACACGATGGACGGCGGCCGCCGCGGCGAGATCGAGTTCGAGAGCTTCTCTGCCGACTCGATGACGATCACTTTCCAAGGACGGAACACCCATCCGGGCTTTGCCAAGGGGGTGATGGTCAACTCGATCAAAGTCGCCGCCGACTTCATCCACCGCCTGCCGAAAGACGGCCTCGCTCCCGAAACGACCGACGATTACGAGGGGTACGTCCATCCCTATGTGCTCACCCCGAGTGTTGATCAAACGGCGGTGAAGCTGCTGATCCGCGACTTCAAAACCGCCGCACTGGGCGAGAAAGAAGCCTGGCTCCAAAAGCTCGCCCAAGAGACCGTCGCCGACTGGCCGGGCGCCACCTTCGAGGTAAAGGTCGAAGAGAGCTACCGCAACATGCGCGAGGTGCTCGACCACCACCCGCAAGTGGTCGAAAACGCCCGCGAGGCAATCCGCCGCGCGGGCATCGAACCGCACAGCCAGCCGATCCGCGGCGGCACCGACGGCTCGAAACTCAGCTTCATGGGACTGCCCACCCCCAATGTCTTTGCCGGAGAGCAGAGCTTCCACTCCCGCTTCGAATGGGCCTCGGCCCAAGACATGGAAAAAGCGGTCGAGGTGATTATCGAGCTGGCGAAGGTTTGGGAGGAGCGGTCGGAAGCTTGAGTGCTCTGACCCTCCAGAACCTTGACCTGCCTGCATGGAATCCCTAAACTGCCTGCATGCAATACACCCTTCGGAATGTGCCGCCGCATCTCGACCAGGCGTTGCGCCATCGAGCGCAAGAAGAGAGAAAGAGCCTGAATGAGGTCGCTCTCGAAGCGCTGCTCCAAGCCTTTGCGCTGAGGGGAGAGGAACTCAAGCGGCGGGACCTTGGCGACGTGGCCGGCACCTGGATCGAAGACCCGGAAGTGGATCGTGCCCTCGAAGAGCAGAGGAAGATCGATCCCGAACTGTGGCGTTGAGGCTCGCCCTCGACACCAACCGCTTCTCGGATCTCTGCCGAGGGGATACCGAACTGGAGCTACTCGTGGAACGAGCCGAAGCGGTTTTCTTGCCCTTCGTAACGGTCGCCGAGCTGCGTGCAGGATTTTCGCTCGGCACCAAAGGCCGAGAAAACGAGAAGGTATTGCAACGCTTCCTCGCCAAACCCGGAGTCGCCATTCTGTGGCCCACAGAGGCGACCACCCGGCAATACGCGGCCCTCTACCGTCAGCTGTGGGAGCAAAGGACGCCGATTCCCACGAACGACCTTTGGATTGCCGCCCTGGTGAGCGAGCACGGACTGGTGCTCTGCGATCGCGATCGGCATTTTGACGCGCTGCCCCAGTTGGAACGGGTATAGAGCCGGTTTGAGCCGGATGGGCCCCTTCAAAGGCCCGGAGGCTCGTCCTCGGGTACGCAGATCAGCCTCCGAACGTCACAGCGCTTCCCCTCGACGCAGCCGCCGGTTTCTCCGTAGCAGGTACAGTAGACCCGGCCCGACTCGTCCTGGACTCCAAAACCCCGGCAGGGCCGGCCCTCAATACAGGAGGTCCTGCTCTCGTTGGGGTACTTGAGGCGCGGCGCGCAGTCGCCGACGCTCTCGACCTCGGGAAGGCGCTGCACGATCTTGCCTGGTGAATCCTGCCGCAGCAAGGCGGGATCGGGGGCCACGGAAGAGACGTCCTCGATCCGGCCCGCATCGGGAGCCTTGGCGTTTCGTTCCAAGGGGGCGCAGAGGCAGGAGGTCAGGGACAGGGCGGCGAGTGCCAGCCAGCCTGTTTGTGAGAGGCTTCGCACCGTCATTTCTCCTCAGTACCAGTAGGACACGGCCTGCACGTGCTGGTGCTCCGCAAGGAAGCTCCAGCGTTTCGTGCAGCCGAGGGATGAATCCGTCATGAACCGGAGGAAGCGTACGCTGTCGCCGTCTACATCGACCGGCAGGAAGCCATCGTAGTCTCCCCAATACGCCTCTCCTTTGGGCCGCTGGTCCGGACAGACCGGAACTGCCCGCGCGATGTCCACCGGGATCGAGAGGGGCTGGCCGTTGACATAGCCGAGAGTGCCCCGTGTGAGACCCAATGTCGTGGTGCTGGCGCCTTCGCGGACCAGAAACGAAGCTTGCCATCGCGGGGCGGCCCCGAAGGGAAGCCCCTGAAACGCCGTGACATTCGGATTGAAGACGTCGAGCCGCGTGCGCCGTCCAGAGGCAATAGCCCCGAAAGTCCACTTTTCATACCAGCCACAGCTGCGGAGCGTCTCATCACAGACGCCACCCCGCAGGAAAAGCCAGCCCTGCTCGTCCTGCTGCGTGACGAGCCAGCGGACCGAGTCGCGGCGTACCACCCCTTCATTGTCCTCATCCGGCGGTTCCGCCGAGGCCACCCCGACGTCGAACGAAAATTGCGGTCCGGTGCGCAATTTGAGAGGCGCGCCCAGCACCGTACCGCCGAGGTCGACTTGAGGGTAGAGAGCGACTCTCCAGAGAATGGTCTTCGGCTCTTCCCAGGCGCCATTGCGATAGCGGCTTGCGATCAGCGCGTGGGGTTGCGTGTCGACGTCTTCCGTCTTGGCGACCGCCATGGCATACAGCGTTCCGTCCGCCGCGACCCGGATGCGAGGATGGGAGCCGGCGTAGTAATGCGGGAATGGCGGCGGCAAAAGGGCGAACGGCTGCCGGCCGTCCGGGCTGCGCCAGACGTCGATCTGCGATCTGTCGATGTCGACGTAGGCGGCGAAGATCTCACCGCTCGGCCCGGCCGCCATCGATCCGCCATCGTAAAAGTTGCCGCGCGTCGGCAAGCCCCAAGCCGGGTTGCGCGGCGTCGTATTAGTGAGGCACTGGAAATGCTCGAACCGAACGCCTCCGTCCGTCGAACGGGCGATGCAGGCGCCCCCCAATTGCCCGGCATCAAGGTAGCCGGAAATGCCGGAGGCCGGGAACTTGCCATCGGGGATCGCGAGGCTCGACATGAACACCAGGCCGTAGTTGGTCTTCGAGGTAGTCAACGCCGGGTCGCCCCAGAGCACCGCCCAACCCGGTGGAGGCTTGAGCCGGCCCCCATAGGTCCAGGTGTTGCCGCGGTCTTCCGAGTACGACCAGCCCATCAGGCTCGCGTTGCGCAGAACTGTACGGCTCGTGGGTCCGTACTCGATCGCAGCCTGACCCGTGTCGTCATTGAAGCCGACCACGACGCGATAGATCCCGCGGGAGAAGCTCGTGGTCGCATCCGTCTCTGCCTGGGCACCCTGCCGGGTCGTCTCGTCCCGGCCGGTCACCCTACCGGAGGTGGCACAGCCCGCAAGGAGGAGGAGGGCGGCGAGGGAGGCGCATGGGGCGGAATTGGAAGCACTGGAGAATGGCATATCTATTCAGGCGCGGGGATCACTCCACGTGTTACAGCCCCGCGGTTGGTTCGGCTCCGCAGGTCTTCGACTGAATCCAGAGGATCCGCTCAAAATGCTGCGATCGATCACTCCTTATGGTAATTCGGGTAAGCCGGATGATCCGGAATCACCACCGGGTTTTTCTTGAGCGCCTCTAAGGTCACTTCGACCGCCTTTTCCAATTGGCGGTCGTGGCCCGCGGCGACGGAGGCCGGATCGTTTTCCACTTCGATGTCCGGTGCGATGCCGTGGTTCTCGACTTCCCATTCGCCGTGGAGGCCGTAGATGGCGACCCGCGGCGCGGTGACGGATCCGCCATCCAGGAGCGTCGGATAGTTGTAGATGCCCACCAGGCCTCCCCAGGTGCGGGTGCCGACGAGCGGCCCGACCTGGTCCTGCTTGAACATCCACGGCAGCGCATCGCCGCCCGAGCCGGCCATCTCGTTGATGATCATCGTCTTGGGTCCGTAGATCTGCGCGAGCGGCGAGCAGAACGGCTCGCCTTCGCGGGAGATGGCGCAGTTGCGCAGCGGTCGCTTGAGCTGATCGATGATGTAGTCCGCCACCTGGCCGCCGTGGTTGTAGCGCTCGTCGATCACCGCGCCGAGCTTGCCCACTTGGGCGAAGTAATAGCGGTTGAAGTTGACGTAACCTCCGACGTTCGTATCCGGAACGTGAACGTAGGCGAGCCTGCCGCCGCTTAAGGTGTCCACCGTCCGGCGGTTGCCCTCTTCCCAGGCGCGATTGCGGAGCTGCTGTTCGCTCGGCAACGGCACCACGGTGACCTCGCGCGAGCCTTGGCCGTCCGGGTGCGGCCCCACCTTGATCTTGATCTGTTTGCCGGCGGTGTTCTCAAAGAAACTGTAGACCTCGGCCGGCGGCCGGACCTCTCGACCGTCGACGGCGAGGAGGTACTCGCCCTTCTTCACTTCGACACCCGGCTGCGTGAGCGGCGCCAGGAGATCCGGGTTCCAGTTCTCGCCATCGTAAACCTTGGCAAACCGGTACCGGTTACCGTCGATCTCGTAGTCCGCGCCGAGCAATCCACCTTTCACCTCGGTCGGCGAGCCGAAGTCGCCGCCATCTACGAACATGTGGCCGACGGTCAGTTCTCCCAGCATCTCTTCGAACAGGTAGTTCAAGTCGGCGCGCCCGCCCAAACCCTTAAGATACGGGGCGTACTTCTTTTCCGTGGCGGCGAGGTCGAGACCGTGATGGCTGGGGTCGTAGAAGAAGTCCCGTTCGATGCGCCAGACCTCGCGGTACATCTGGTTCCATTCGGCACGCGGATCGACGTAGACCTCCATCGCGTCGAGATTCAAGGCGCCGTCGCCCGGCTTCGGCGCCGCGTCGGTGGCCGCGATGAACCAACCCGGCCCCTGGCCGTACAGCGCCTGATCGCCGCCCGCGGAGACCGCAAAGCTGCTCACCCCGGAGAGGAACGGCTCGACCTTCTGGGTGGCGAGGTCGAATTTCGAGATCGAAAGCGACGGGGGCCCGTCGAGGCGCGGCACGTCCACGGTTTCGGAGACCCACAGCGTCCCCGCCGTGCCGGCGTCCAGCGCGACGTAGTTCGCGGCAGGGATCGGCAGCGCCACGATGCGCTGGCCGATGCCGTCCAGATCGATCGTCACCGGAGCCGGCTTTTCTTCCGCATCGTCGCCATCGTTCGGCTTGGCGTCTTTCTTTCCGCCTTTGGTGGCGGCTTCCTCGCCGGAGGCTTTGCCTTTGTCGCCCTTGGCCGCGTCTTTGGCGTCCTTCGAATCTTTGGCGGCTTTTTTCTCCTCCTTCTCCTCGTCGGAGAGGGGAGCCACCGGCGATGGATCGCCTTTTTTGAGCACCGCGGCGTAGACGCTTCGCAGCACCGGATGCTGATAGCTCGACAGGTCGAGCCATCCCGAGGAGAGACCGAGGTCCGTGCTCACGGTGAAGTACAACGACTTTCCATCCCGGTCGAACACCGGCGAGCGGGCGTCCCCCATCCCTTCGGTGATCTGCGTTTCTTTTTTGGCGGCGAGCGAATAGACGAATACCGACCGCAGGTGGCTTTCCAGGAGCTTGGTGTAGGCGAGCCACCGGCTGTCCGGCGACCAACGGGCCGCGAAGCCGGCGGTGGGATCTTCATAGCGATCGGTCGCCACCTTGACCGGCGTGCCTTTTCCGACTTCGACGTACCAAAGGTTCAGCCGCTTGTCGGTGTAAGCGATGCGCCGGCTGTCCGGCGACCAGATCGGCTCGTAAAAGAACGACGGCGGGCCTCCCAGGTCGATCTTCTTCGTCGATCCGCCTCCGGACGCATCGGCGATGTGAAGGGCGTATTCTCCGGATTCATCGGAGAAGAACGCGATCGATTTACCGTCCGGCGACCAGGCCGGATCGCGCTCCGCCACCGCGGTTGTCCGCGTCAAATTGCGGATGTCGCCTTTTTTCGCCGGTACCGAAAGGATCTCGCCGCGCGCCTCGAAGACCGCGCGGGCGCCGTGCGGCGAAATGCGGCCGACAAGAATTTTCTCTCCTGCCTTTTCGAAATGCGGCCGTACGGCGGGCAGATCGCCGACGATCGAAATGTCGAGCTTCGTCGCGCCACCGCCCGCCGGATCGAATAGGTAGAGGGCGCCGAACTGCTCGTAGACCAGCGCATCCGGACCGGCGGAAAGCGACTTGATGTCGAGGCCGCGGTTTTCGATCACCTGCCGCACGGATTTGGCGCGGGTGTCGTAGGCGAAAAGAGTCACCGGCCCGTTGCGATCGGAGAGGAAATACACCGTGTCGCCCAACCATGCCGGGTGGGTGTCGTTCGAGTTCTCGCGTGGCACCTTCTCCAAGGCGAGGTCGGAAAGGCGGACCAGGTCGATCGGCGTCGTCTGCCCGCCGCGATAGCGCTTCCAGGCGGTCTGCCAGATCAGGTTCGGCACGTAAGCGACGCGGGTTCCGTCGGGAGAAAACGAAGCGGTCTCTCCCCGCCACATCGGCAGCACCTCGGCGGCGCCGCCGGTCGCGGGCACGGTATAGAGCCGGTGGAAATCGGCATACGAATCGCGGTCGGAAGAAAACAGCACGCTCTTGCCGTCGGGGGTCCAGCCGACGGGGACGTCGTTGCCCGGATGCCAGGTAAGCCTCCTGGGCTCTCCCCCGCCCGAGGGCATGACATAGGCGTCGACGTTGCCGTCGTACTGCGCCGCAAAGGCGAGCCACCGGCCGTCGGGAGAAAAGACCGGCGAGCGTTCGTGGCCGCCCGTGGTCAACTGCCGCGCCGCGCCCCCTCCGCGCGGCACCGTCCAGAGGGTGCCGCCGTAGACGAACACGACATCCGTCTTGCTGAGGGTGGGGGTTTGGGCCAGCAGCGGCACGCCGTCGACGGCCCGGGCAAGCCCCGAGACGACGAGCAACAAGCCGATCCAGATCGCGATTCGAAGACGCCTGTCTATCCGCATACCGATCCTCTTAGGGTCCGTTCCTCTTTGGGAGAGGACAGTACAACGAGCCGGGCCGGCGGAGTAAAGTGTCGCAATCTCAAACGGGAGAAAGACGCCTTGAGCCAATCGAACCGACCCAAGAATCCTGCTTCGGATCGCCTGCCGTCCGATACCTCCCAACTCACCCGGCGCACCCTCCTCGCCGGGGGTGTTGCGGCCGGGGTTTCTACGGCGATGCTCGGCGCGAAAGCTCCGTCGGCGGCCGGCGCCCCAACCGGCGGCCCTTCGGCCGTCCCCCTCAAAGTGCCGCCGTTCGAGCTGGAAGAGGCGACGATCGCCGCGCTCGGAGACGCGATGGCCTCGGGGCGGCGGACGTCTCAGGATCTCGTCCGCCTCTACCTCCGGCGGATCGAGGAGATCGACCGGTCGGGACCCGCGCTCCACGCGGTGATCGAGCTGAACCCGGACGCCCTCGCGATCGCCGAGGAGATGGATCGTGAAAGAAAGCAAAAAGGGCCGCGTGGGCCGCTTCATGGAATGCCGGTCCTGATCAAGGACAACATCGCGACGGAGGACCGGATGGAAACGACCGCCGGCTCGCTCGCGCTGGTCGGCGCCCGGCCCGCCGCCGACGCCTTCCTCGTCTCGCGGCTGCGTGCGGCGGGCGCGGTGATCCTGGGCAAGACCAACCTTTCCGAATGGGCGAACTTCCGCTCGACCCGTTCCAGCTCCGGCTGGAGCGGGCGCGGCGGTCAGACCAAGAACCCGTACGTCCTCGACCGCACTCCTTCCGGTTCCAGCTCGGGAACCGGAGCGGGAATCGCCGCGAGCCTCGCCGCGGCGGGCATCGGCACCGAGACGGACGGTTCGATCGTCTCCCCCGCCTCGGCGAACGGGCTGGTCGGCATCAAGCCGACCGTCGGCCGGGTCAGCCGATCGGGCGTGATCCCGATCTCGTCGAGCCAGGACACGCCGGGGCCGATGGCGCGAACGGTGGCCGACGCGGCGCTCCTGCTCGCCGCCATCACGGGAAGCGATCCGAACGATCCGGCGACCGTGCCTTTGTCCGGCGGCTCTCCGGCGCTCGGTGACATCTCCGCCCTGCTCGATCCCCAAGGACTTTCCGGCGCGCGATTGGGCGTCGTCCGCAGCCAGGGTTTCGGCCGCCATCCGGCGGTCGATCTCGCGATCGAAGCGGCGATCGAAGCGATGCGGAAAGCCGGCGCCGTGGTGGTCGATCCGGTCGAGCTCGTCTGGTCGCAGGAGATCCGCGACGCCGAAACCATCGTGCTCCAATACGAGTTCAAGGACGGCTTGGACAAGTACCTCGCGGCGCTCGGAACCGCCACGCCGGTCAAGTCGCTCCGCGAGCTGATCGACTGGAATCTGAAGAACCTGGACCGCGAAATGCCCTGGTTCGGGCAAGAAACCTTCGAGGCCTCGGCCGCCCGCGGACCGCTCACCGACGAGGCGTATCAGAAGGCCAGGGCAAAATGCATCGAAAGCGCCCGCACTTTGGGCCTCGAAGCCACCTTCGCGAAAGACCGGCTCGACGCCATCGTCACGCCCACGAGCGGCCCGGCCGGACCGATCGACTGGCTCCACGGCGACCGGCCGGTCGGCGGCACCGCGGCGCTCGCGGCCATCTCCGGCTGGCCCAGCATCTCCGTGCCAGCCGGCTTCGCCCTCGGCCTGCCGTTCGGGATCTCGTTCACGGGACCGGCCTGGAGCGAAGGCAAGCTCGTCCGCATCGCCTACGCGTTCGAACAGATCACGAAAGTCCGCCGCGCCCCGCGATACCTGCCGACGCTCGATACCAGCCAGGAACATACGCCGCTCCCGCCGGTGCCGAAGAAGGCGGCGTGACGCGCTATCTGAGCTAGAGGCGGGGTGAGGTTGGCGAGCTCGGCGCAGCTCGCGGCGTGATCCTTCGCGGGCCAGCAGGACACCTACCTGAACGTCGTCGGGTCGGCGGCGATCCTTGAACACGTCAGCTGCTCTAACTCCGGGTTCAGGTTTGACCGACGCGCTCCCGATTGCACATCATGCGCTCCTGACCCAGCTTGGCCCCGAGGAGTCCCTCCATGCGCCGAATCGTGATCGCCCTGCTGTTCGCCCCATCCATTTCGGCCTTCGGCCTCACCGCCGAAGAACCGGTTCCGATCCCCTCCGCGCTCGTGGCCGACGGCCTGCCGCCCGTGTCGCGCGCCCTCGCCGCCGAGGTGGCCCGCTATACGGAATTCCGCAGTGCGAGCTTCGTCGATTGGCACCCGGTGGAGCCTCAGATGTTGATCTCCACCCGATTCGGCAACACCCAGCAGATCCATCGGGTCAAAAGTCCGGGGGGAGACCGCACCCAGCTGACTTTCGCCGCGGAGCCGGTGGTCAGTGCCACGTATGAACCGAAGGCCGGTAGGTACCTGGTGTTCCAGAAAGACCAGGGCGGCGACGAGTTTTCTCAGATCTACCGCCAGGACCTCGCCGACGGTCGCATCACCCTGCTCACCGACGGCGGCCACTCGCAGAACAACGGCGTCAAGTGGAGCCGCGCGGGGGACCGCATCGGCTACAACTCGACGCGCCGAAACGGCGCCGACAGCGATCTGTACGTGATGGATCCGCTGCACCCGCAATTGGACCGCCGGGTGCTCACAATCCAGGGCGGCGGCTGGTCGGTGTCCGACTGGTCGCCCGACGACCGGCGGCTGCTGGCGGTCGAAGGGGTCTCGATCAACGAAACCCGCCTCTGGTCGGTCGACGTGAACGACGGGACGAAGAGCCGCGTCTCTCCCGAAGGCGCCGAACCGACGGTCTGGCGTTCGGCGCTGTTTCACCCCGACGGCAAGCGGGCCTACGTTCTCACCGACCGCGACGCGGAGGTCGCCTACCTCGCCCTGCTCGACCTGGCGACCGGCAAGGTCCAACGGGTAAGCGCGGAGCGTTCCTGGGAGGTCGAAGGCTTCGACCTGTCGCGCGACGGCGCCATCCTCGCCTTTACGGTCAATGAGGAGGGGCTGTCGAAGCTGTTCCTGCTCGACACGAAAAGCGGCGTCGAGCGCGAGGTCGCCGCGGTGCCGGTGGGCGTGATCGGCCGGATCGTCTTCCACCCCGACGGCAAGCTGCTCGCCTTCTCGGTCGGAAACTCCGCCGCTCCGAGCGACGTCTATGCCCTGGACACGAGCACCGGCGCCGTCTCCCGGTGGACCGAAAGCGAGACCGGCGGCGTGATTCTCGCCCTCCCCGACCCGGAGGTGGTGCGCTGGAAGAGCTTCGATGAGCGCGAGATCAGCGGTTTCCTTTACCGCCCGGCGCCGCGCTTCTCCGGCAAGCGACCCGTGCTGGTGATCATCCATGGCGGACCGGAGGGGCAATCGCGTCCCACCTTCATGAGCCGATGGAGCTACCTGCTCGATCAGCTCGGAGTGGCGCTCTTGGAACCCAATGTCCGCGGCTCGACCGGCTACGGCAAAACGTTCGTCAAGCTCGACAACGGAATGGCCCGCGACGGCGCGGTGGCGGACGTCGGCGCGCTGCTCGACTGGATCGGCCGCCAACCCGACCTCGACGCCTCGCGCCTGATGGTCTACGGCGGCAGCTACGGCGGCTTCATGTCGCTCTCCTCGGCGACTCACTTCTCCGACCGGTTACGCGGCGCGATCGACGTGGTGGGAATCTCGAACCTCGGCACCTTCCTCGACCACACCGAGGACTACCGCCGCGACCTCCGGCGGGTCGAATACGGCGACGAGCGCGACCCTAAGATGCGCGCCTATTTCGACCGGACCGCACCGCTCGCCAACGCCGGCAAGATCACCAAGCCGCTGTTCGTCATCCAAGGCGCCAACGACCCGCGCGTACCGCGAGGCGAAGCCGAGCAGATCGTGGCCGCGACGCGCAAGAACAACGTCCCCGTCTGGTACCTGCTCGGGACCAACGAGGGCCACGGATTCAACAAGAAAGAGAACCAGGACTACCAGTTCTTCGCCATGGTCGAGTTCCTACGGAGGTACCTGCTGGCCGATCCGGAGGCGGCCACCGCAACGGCGGGGGGATCGGCGGAGCGATGATCGGCGACCCGCCGGGTCTCCCGGAAGGGTCGATGCCCTCTTCCGGAATCCGGCTTTCGGACGGGGTGAACCGTGCCTCCGTGGCATAATCCACTCTCTTTCCAGGAGGCACCTTCGATGCGCAAGATCGCGCCGTTTGCGGTATTTCTAGTCCTCGCACTTCTCGCCGCCACCCCTTCGTACGCCGCCGTATCAGGGAAAATCGGGCGCAAGGGGGTCACGGTCGAGGTCGTCGACGCCGTGCTCTACGAGGGGAAGGACTTTTTTGGCGACGACCCCGCCTTGATCCTCCGCCTCTCCGCGGCGAAATTCGATCATGCCGCGATCGACGAGGCGATCGACCTCGAAGGGGAGATCGACCGCCAGGTCGAAGGCCCGCCGAACGTAACGCTCGAATTCCGCATGGACGGTTCGTGGTCGGGCGGCGGCGGCTACTTCGTTCCGAACGCAACCTGCGGTTGGTGCATGGATGGTGCTCTCTCGGAGATGGCGAAGACCAAGTTCGAGAAAGATCTCCTCACGGGGACGATCAAGGTGGTCTCGGCGACCTTGAAAGACGGCGACGGCCCCGACATCGACCTCACGCTTTCGGTCCCGATCTATCGCGTCAAGGGCCTCACCGAACTGCCGAAAGGCGGCGGCGAGCCGGGGCGGGCCTACCTTGCTTGCACCGCGGCGGTCACCGAACAGGTCAAGCCCGACAAGGCCGCGTTGATCGCCGCCTGCTTCGCCAAGGACGATCGGTGGGTCGCCAACTTGAACCTCGACAACTCCGGAATGTTCCCCGACCTCGTGTCGTCCGTGCGCTATGAGATCGGACGGGGATCGATGCTCGAAGAGGTAAAGATCCTCTCGGGGCGGGTGAAAGGCAAGCGCGCCGAGCTGGAGGTCGAAGGGAAAATCTTCGACCGCTCCTCCGAGCCGCCCTCGGTCGAGCGCCATCGCGGCAAGGTATTCCTCGCCCTCACCGGCGACGGCTGGCGTCTCCGCGGCGACCGGCTCGAACAGGTCTTTGACTGATCCAGAAGCCGAGCCGGCGGGATCGAACGCCTCTCCCGGAAAACCGTCTTCCGGGAAAGGCGGATCTCGAAAAGAAGCTACTACTCGCTACGGTTGCGGCGCGCCCAAGCTCGGAACGAGCCGTCGGTTTCGTGGTCGTAGTAGGTCCGCTTGTGGTTGTCGGCGGCCCAGAGGGTCCACACCTCGGTGACGTAGTAGACCGGACCGTCGAAGTCGTTGCACTCGGCGCCGCCGCTCACGGTACGACCAAAAACGAGCACGTGGTCCCCCTCGTCCAGGCCTTCGACCGCGCCGGCCATCACTCGCACTTTCCCTTCGTGCTCGCGCACCAGAAGGCAGTCGCTGTCCTCGTCCCAGCTCAGGTAGCCGTCCGTGGTGAAATCCACGGCGAAGACAGCGCGCGGCAGGGCCAGGCCCGCCACCATCATCAAAATCGATCCGAACATCAGTGCAATCCGTTTACGAGCTTGGCTCTTCATCTCTTCACCTCTCCATGGAATACGGTCGCCGGGCACGCCCGGGATCTAACAAAGGGGAACCCGAATACGACGACGGGCGATTCTACAACGCCATCGCGCCGACGCCCCCAGGAGGGCCTGAATTGCCGCACCCGCCGTACCGGCTTGCGTATCATGCGTGGTGCCGAAAGTCTCCCCCGGGAGTCTCAAGGACCAAGGCACACATCCGGACAAGGGCAAGTCTTGCAAACCGCGTCGTGGCATTCCTTGGCATCCGGGCACCCCCGCTCGTTGAAGCGGCAGCCTTCGATGCAATGTCGGTCGGTCGCGGAGCAGCCTTCGCAGACCGTCCCGAACCGGCATTCGACGTCACTAAAGCAAGCCGTCCCCTGGCATGCACCCTCCGCGGCTACGGAGACTCCGGCCTTGTCCGCCTCGCAGTCGGTGGGATAGGTACGTCCGTCGCAGCCGCAGACCGGGACGTACCAGAGAACGCAATGCCCTGGCGTGATCCTGCGGCATACACCGTTGCCTGCCGTTCCACAAGCCGTCTCGATCGAGTAGTTGCAGTACTGGCCCTGGGGGCAGGCAGGGCTGTTGAGGCCGCAGTTGCGAGGGGGTAGCCCGGTCTTGCACTTGCCCGCTCCGGCCGCCGCGAAAACTCCCGAGAAATCGGCCTGGACCAGTACGTGGTCGAAGATCTCGACCTCATCGATGGCGCCTTCGAAGAATAGATTGGGCACCTGAAGAGCCCCGATCAACAGGTCGCCCCCCTTGGCGCTGCCCTTCAGGTCTTGCGCCGGGAAGGTCTCGACAAGCAGGCCGTCCACGTAAAGTTTAACCTCGAGGTTGGAACCCTCGGCATCGTGGATCACGGTCGCGCCCAAGAGGTGCCACTGTCCGTCCGCCAAATTGGCGCAGCCGGTGCAGATCCCTCCGGCCGTGGCGGTGGATACGATGCCGGTGATCGCGGTCACGATAAACCCGGGCAAGCCGTCGCCAAGGAAGAATTGGTATCCGATCGGTTCGAGGTTGAGAGGATACGGGATGGTGTTAGTGACGATCGGCTGGAAGCCGACTGCCGAGGTCCGCACCCAAGCGTCGATGGAAAAGGCGGACGGTTTCACCAGGTCGATGCCCAAACCCACGCCCGAAGACACCCGAACCAAATCCCCCTGACCGTTGAAGAGCAGGGCCCCTCCGACCCGACCCGTCACCGGGTCCGGACGTGCGATGGCGCCGTCATGCGGGCCCGACGCGTGACCGGCGATGTCCGGGGCCAGGGTCCCGGCGCTTTCGTCGAGAGGCCACCAAGCGATAGGAGTGCAACCCGGCCGGCGGCATTTACACTTGCCGGCGGACCGGGCTGCGAAGATGGCCGCAACCTCGCTCGGGATGAGAGCGCGATTGAAGAGCTCCACTTCGTCCAGAAGGCCGTCCCAGAAGCCGGACCTGCCGAAGGAACGCGCCCCCATCCGGAGCGGAAACGTATTGTCGAGCGAGCGGCCGGCATAAGCACCTGGATCAAAACGAGGTAGGACTTCGGCGCCATTCAGGTAGAAGCGGACTCCGTCGGCTTGGTCGCGGTCCACTGTCACAGCAACGTGGTACGGCATGCCCGTGCCCACGAATGCGTTCGAGACGTAATTGGTGTAGTTGTTCGCGCCGCCCGCAAGTTGGAGGCTCAGGCGCCCTTGACTGATGAAAAGGCTATAGCCTCTCGGCTCCGAGCTTCGTTTGTCCACGATGACGCGCACGCCGGTGCTCGAGGACGTCTGAATCCAGGCATCGATCGAGAAGTCGCCGATTCCGATATCCAAGAGAGAGCTGTCGGGGATCTGCACATAGTCGTCGATCCGGTCGAAGGACAGCCCGTGGTCCACGACCCCCGAGACCCGGGCGGGCCCCCCCACGAGTTTCCCGTTGTTGCCCGCGACCAGATCGAACGCGGTGGCGCCCGAATCTTCGTCGAGCGCCCACCAGGCCACGAGCTGGGACGGGGCTCCGATGCAGTTCGCGGGACTATTGTTAATAGAGCGTCCGACCCTGGGGCTGGGGTCGATCGCGGTTGGGAGCTCGGCACCTCGCAGCAGGGACGCCCCGCCGACGAGGCCTGCCGCAATGAGCGCCACGAAGAGCGGTGGAATGAGGCGAGACCGGCTTGTCTTGACGCTTCCGGGGGACATGAGACCCTCCTTCAGAAGAGCACGAGATAGGGCTGTGGGCCTAGGTTCTTCTTAATTTTAGCTCTCCTGGAATAATTTTACAACTTTTGCACGCGAGCCGTCGCCATTCGCGCCGGAGGGCGAGAGTGCTGCGGCGAAGCTGCATTTGCGATCTCCTTTGCCGGGAATGCCCCGCGCACGACCGGGAGACTCCTCTCGCCGTACGCGGCTTCCTCTTTCCTCGACGACCTGGGCGGCCCACGGATCTGAGAAGTTTTCTACGATCCTCCTAATACCGACGCTCCTTCCGAACGTCTTCTTCGTAGGCGGTAGGGCAGACGCTCGCCGTTCACTTCCTCTATGGAAAGGACGAAGACCATGAAGCGCAAGCTCCAACTCCATCGTGACACGATCGTTCGCCTCACTCCCGTCGAGATTGAAGCCGCCCACGGCGGTCAGTTCGTCACCGTGACCCAGGATCGGAGCTGCCAGATCGGCTCCTGCGCTTGCAGCCAGCAAACCTGCGGCATCAGCTGCGGCGGAACCTGTTTCCAGCACACCTGCGTCGCTTACATCTGCAACCTCTAGAGGCAACGGCCGGCCGTCTGCCCCAGGGTGGGCGGCCGGGCTCCTTTGACACTCCGCTCCTCCTGGTCTAGCGTCCGCACGGGAGGAGCGACATGTCCAAGGTCCTGGTGCGGAGTTTCGGAATTTCCCTGGACGGCTTCCAGGCGGCGGCGCCACGATCTCGCTCCCAAACTCCCCGGCTCTTCCTCTTTGGCGTGATCGCCCTGGGGATCGCGGGCATCGCCTGCACCGTGGCGGCGGACCCGAAGTCTCCGTTTCTTGGAGAGTGGACGTTTCATACCAAGGGCAAGCGGAATGAGGCGCACCTTGCGCTGCTCAAAACCGGGGCTTGCCGCATGGAGCTCGGCCAGGAGCTTTACCATTCTTGCAGTTGGCTGACCGAGTCGAACGGCGAGGCGACGATCAATTACGGGAAATATCTCTCCCTGAGCTCCGCGAGCGCCAAAGTCGGGGGCGACGAACTGACTTTCAACTTTGGAAACAACCCCGAGGCCTACTGGGTCCTCACAAGAGTCGGGTCGCAAAAGGAAACCGACGTCCTCGATTTCTTTGAGGGAGAGACGCTGGTCGAGTCGGGAGACTTGAGGCACGGAATCGCTCAGTTGATCCGGTCGGCCGACCACGGAAACTCCCGTGCGCAGAACAGCCTCGCCTGGACCTACGCGACGAGCAAGCATCCGGAGGCCCTCGATGGCAAGAAGGCCGTCGCCTACGCAGAAAAAGCCATCGCCCAGGATCCGATTTTCGCCTATGTAGACACACTCGCCGCGGCTCTGGCTCGCGACGGTCAATTCGAGCGAGCTGCGAAGACCCAAGTAGAAGCCCTTGTGCTGCTCAATCAGAGCTCATTGGGTCCAGACCTGGAGTCAATCAAAACTCGATTCAATGATCGGCTGGCGCTTTACAAAGCGGGCCAGGCCTACATCGAGCCGTAAAGCCCCCGTAGACTACGCAGTTGACATCGCGCCCAACTCGTCGGATTACCGAAAGTGCGGGCCCCCAATCCCCTATTCGCAGCGCAGCGCGAGCGTCGGCGCGATCTGAGACGCTCTGCGCGCGGGCACGTAGGCCGCGAGCAGGGTCACGAGCACCATCAAGGGGACGATGACGAGATATGCCACGAAATCGACCCCGCCGGTATTGAACAGCATGGAATTCATCAGCTGCTCGACGGCAAAACCCATCGCGAGGCCGATTCCCGTCCCGATCCCTACGAGGGTGAGGCCCTTGCCCATGACCAGGCGCAGGACGGCGAACGGTCCCGCTCCGATCGCCATCCGAATGCCGATCTCGCGAGTCCGGCGGCTCACGTTGTAGGCCACCAGTCCGTACAGGCCCGCGATCGCCAGCAGGAGACCCACCCCGCCCATTGCACCGACGAGCCGGATCGCGGCGCGCGGGCCGTCCACGGCGTGGTAGTTGTAGAGATCCTCGTAACTCCTCGTCTCGACGATCGGCAGGTTCGGAGCGAGCGTCCCGACGATCCGTTTGAGCGGCTCGACGAGCTGCAGCGGATCGCCGCTCGAACGAAGCAGCAAGACCATCCGCTCTCGGTGGTGCTGGGCGAACGGAAGGTAGACGAAATCCATCGGCCGTTCGCCGGTCTCGCGATATTGGATCGTCTGGGCGACGCCGACGATCTCGACCGGCATGCCGGCGTGCCCGTCGAGCCGGACGCGCTTGCCCACTGCATCCCCTTTTGGCCAGTAATGATGCGCGAATTGCTCGTTCACCACCGCGACGCGTGGCGTATCGCCGCGATCCGAAGCCAGGAAACCACGGCCCCGGAGAATCCGAATCTTCATCGTGTCGAAGAACCCTTCGTCCACGGGGTCCATCGCCGAAGTGAAGCTCTCCCGATCCCGCGGCATCTGAAACCCTTCCGGCACGAAGGAGAAGGCTTCGAAACCGTTCAGGCCGAGCGGTGGATTGCTGGTGAACGCGGCGCTCTCGACGCCGGGGGTTTCCCGGACCCGTTCGGCCAGCTGCTGATAAAACCGCTCGGTCTCTCCCGCATCGTATTGCACCAGACGCGGATCGAACCGGGCCATCAACAGGTGATCCTTTGCGAACCCGGTCGCCTGGATCAGGCTATGTTGGAAACTCCGAGCCATCAAGAAAGCCGCGGTGAGCAGCATCAGCGACATCGCGACTTGGGCGATCACCAGGACGTTTCGACCCCACAGCCGTTTCTTTCCCGGCAGGTCGACGTCGGCGCTCTTCAAACCGTTCGCGAGATCCGCGCGCGTGCTCTGCAAGGCCGGCGTCAGGCCGCAAAAGAACGCGCTCGCGAGCGACACCGCTAGGCTCGCGACCAGCACGCGCGCATCCATTCGAAACGGGATCGTGACCGGCAAATCGGTCGGCACGCTAAACTTGCTGAACAACGCGATGCCAACGTAGCCGACGACGAGGCCGCCCAATCCACCCAGGATGGCGAGAATCAAACTCTCGGTGAGGAGCAGCCGGATCAGGCGGAAGCGTCCGGCGCCCAGCGCCAACCGGACGGCGATTTCGCGGGTGCGCGTACGAGCCCGGCTCAACAGGAGCCCCGCCACGTTGGTGCAGGCCACCAGGAGCACCGCCAGCGCCAAGATCAAGAAGATCACGCTGAATTTCCAGTTGACGTCGTCGTCGGCCGTCCGCATTTCGAATTGGGTGCGGACCGTCGCGCCGCGGTCGCGGTTCAACGCCGGAAACTCCCGCTCGAAATTCTGAGCGATCCCGGCCAGCTCGGTACGAGCCTGGGCTAACGTCACAGCCGGTTTCAAGCGCGCCTTCACGTTCAGCTCGCGATCGTCCCGGTCCTCGAAGAAACTCTTCTCCGGGTGGGTCGAAAACGTCCGCGCCATCGCCAAAGGCACGTAGAAATCGGGACGCGAGTAGATCTGCAGCCCTGGAAACGATTCCGGCGCGACGCCGATGACGGTGAGCTCCGTGCCGTTGAGGCGAATTCTCCGGCCCACCACGGCAGGGTCGCTCGCGAACTGGTTCTTCCAATAACCCGAACCGAGCACCACCACCGCATCGCGGCCGGGCACCTGGTCTTCGCTCGCCCGGAAATCACGCCCCAGCTGCGGCTGTACGCCCAGCACGGCAAGGTAGTTTCCGGACACCATCATGCCACCCTTGACCTGCGGCGTGGCGCCGGGTTCGACGGTCACGCCCACGGGCTCCGTGTCCGAGTAGGCGATCACGCCCTCGTAGCTTTTCGCGTGATCCCGGATGTCCAGAAATTCCCGATACGAAAAAGAATCGAGACTCTTGTCGCGGGACGTACTCATCAGGGTGACCACGTCGTTCGGATGGGGCACCGGGTACGGCCTGAAGATCAGCGCATCGACCATGCTGAAGGGCGTCGTGGTCATGCCGATCCCGAGCGCGAGCGTGATGACCACCAAAACCGCGAGTCCCGGCGTGCGGCGCAGGCTCACGATCGCGTATTGGACGTCGTCGAGAAAGTCCGTCAGCCAGTGAACGCGTCGCATTTCTCGCATCTCCACTTTTCGTTGTTCGAGGCCGCCCATCGCGCGCATCGCCTGGGTTCGCGCCTCTTTGGGCGAAAGCCCGGCGGCGACGCCTTCCTCGAACTTGTTCTCCAGATGGAACTGCAGCTCCTCGGCAAGCTCCTGCTCGACCCGGTTGCGGCGAAAGATCGATCGCAGCCGCAACGGCGCCGTGAACCACCAATGTTCGATTCGCATGATCAAGCCTCGCTGAGCTGGACGACGCGTGAAATGGCCGACGAGAGCCGCTCCCAGTTGGCGGTCTCCGATTCGAGCTGGTTTCGGCCCAGGCGGGTGAGCGAATAGAACTTCGCCCGCCGGTTGTTTTCCGTCTGCTTCCATTCTGCGGTGATCCAGCCCTCCTGTTCCAACTTATGGAGCGCCGGGTAGAGGGAGCCTTCGCTCACCTGGAGTACATCGTTGGAAATAGAGCGCAGGCGCAGACCGATGGCCCACCCATGCATAGGTTCGAGCGCCAGGATTTTCAGCAGCAGCAGATCGAGGGTACCGAGGACAAGGTCGTTGGGCTTACTCATCTCGGTTACCGAGGGTACGACAGACTCCCCTCGGTAAGCAAGGGGAAAGTTTCAGGGCGAAACTTTTCCCGTTGAATCGATGACCGCCACCCCTTCCGGGCGGGAAGGTTACTTCGCCATATGAAGGTCGACCCGGCCGCCGGCCGCCCCCACCTCGACCATACCGTGCGCCCGGCCGAGACCGTTCGCCGCCGTGACTTCGTACGTCCCCGGTTCAAGGCCGGTGAGCTGGAACTGTCCGCCGCGATCGGTCACGAACGAGCTCTGCGGGGGGAGGAACGGTGTGACCGCAGCTCCCTTGCCGAGGGGGACCACCCTTCTCGCTTCGACGGTGACCCCGGCGGCGGGATTGCCTTGTGGATCGCGCAGGCGCCCCTCGATCGAGAGGCCGCGCGAGAGCACGACTTTTAGATTGGGAAGCCGGCCACCCGTCGCCAACTTCAGGCCCGGCAACCGGCCGGGGACGAAGCCGTTCGCGCGCGCTATGAGATCGAAGGCGCCGGGTTCGAGACTCCCCGCGTGAAAGCCTCCGTGGATGTCCGAGGTGGCCAGCCGCTGTTCCTTCTGCTCCGTGGTCCGTTCTCCACCGTCCGCGCTTTCCGTCTCGCGCAGGGCGAAGATCTCCGCTCCGCCGACCGGCTTTCCCGCCTCGTCGAGCAGAATTCCGGTGATCCCTGCGGCATCCTCCGGATCGGCCCGATCGAGACGGAGAAGGACCGGCAGGTCGCGCGGCCCCGGCACGACCCCGGCGATCTGACGCCAGGCATGACCCGCCGCCGCGGCTCCAAACGTCGGCTTCCCCGAGCCGGCGACGGCGATCTCGAAGTTCCCCTGGTCGTCGGGATGAACCACGCCATCGAGCGCAACGCCTTCGCCGCCCACCCAGGCCAGGGCGTTCGACAAAGGTTTGCCGTCGATCGATTCGAGCGCCCTGCCGCGCGCCTTCCTCGGCGGACCGAGGCGAACTGAAATCGGTTTGCCGCCGACCGGAATTGCCATGGGAGCCACAACTTCGCCCCACGCGCCGCCTTCCGTCACGATCAGCAGAAGCGTGCCAGGCGCCGGAGAGAGAACGTCGGCGTGGCCTTCGTCGTCGAGAACCGCCACCGCCGATCCCAACGAATAGACCAGTGCGCCGGAGGCGGGCCGGCCCGCGGCGTCGCGCGCCGCGATCGCCAGGGCCGGCTGATCGGCCAAGCGCACCACCGCCCAAGGGGCGTCGGCTTCGACGTCCGTCGAGCCGAGTCCTGCCGCGGTCTCAGCCTGTACCTGGGTTTTTTCGCCTGCGCTGCGATTGACGATCGCCCGGCCCTGGCTGTCGGTCCGGACGCGCTCCGCCGCGGGACGCCAGGCGCCCGGATCGTCTGAAGCGGCCGCCCCACCGAACGGGACGGCGCGCACGGCGGCCCCGGCAACCGGTTGACCCGTCGGATCGAGCACCGTCACGGAGAGCGGCCGGAGGCCGGCCGGCACCATCGGCGGCAATTCGACCGGCTCCACCAGCGGCAGAAGGGGAATTTCGAGCGTCCGAAAACCCCGGGCTCGAAACGTAACCCGATAGCAACCCGGCGCCGGGACGGACAGCTCGAACGTGCCATCCCCCACCGCCCGGGCGGACGCGAGCACCGCCGGCTCGTCCCCGCCGAAGGCCGCCCGGCGCGCGGCAAAGCTCAAGAAAGCCGGCCGAATCTCGACAAAGGCGGACGACGGAGGCGCGCTCGCGCCCTGGAGCGGCAGCACCCGGCCGCGAATCTTGATCGGCCTGGCCGCAGGTTGGCCAAAAACTGCCCCGGACCAAAGAAGGCCGAGACACGCGGCCATGGCCGAGGGGCGGCGGCGGGCCGCTTTCGAGATCGACATGAAAACCTCTTCCCTGAGGGGCGTCGGAGACGAACAGGTCCCGCGAGCGCTGGGATTGTACGGGAACCTCCCGAGTCCCGAAGAATTGAGCCGGCAGCGATAGAATCGTCTCAATCCGCCGCTGCACCAGAAGTTTTTCGTCAATCCGGCAGAGCTCGGCACGGCAGTCTGATGGCTTTGGCGAAGGATCGAGGAGAATGCATGTCCAAGAGCATCCTGGTTCCCCTATTCATGCTTGTCTCCAGCTGCCTGATGGCCTTGGCGTGGCTGGGCCACCTGCGCTATCGCGACAGCATCGGCTTCTGGACCGCCCTCGGCGCGAGTTGGCTTCTGGTCCTGCCCGAGTACGTGCTCAACGTGGCGGCCACCCGGTTCGGCTACGGCACCTACAGCGGCGCCCAAATGGCAAGCTTTCACCTCGCCTTCGGCGTCGTCTGCGTCGCCCTCGTCTCGCGCTTCGTGCTGGACGAAAAGCTGGGCCTGCCCCAGATGGTCGGGTTCATGTTTCTGGGGGTCGCCATGGTGCTGATCACTTATCGACCTTGAAGGATGGAGCGCACCCCTTCCGATTCGCGTTGTTTCCGGGGTGATCCCATGGGTGGCGGTTGTAGCTTCACTGTCCTGCGCAGCAATCGTTCATCCGGCGGATTCCGCGAAAATCCGCCGGAGACGACGCCGAACGGCCCCGTAAAGCTGCTATCGGCTGTCGACGGCGGCTCTGCGGTCTTCGAGAGTGGCTATCCAGCTCTGGATGCCGCCATCGCCCGTGGAACCCCGCTATCGAGAACGGGATAGCTGGCATTGCTCCTCGAAAGCCGCTATCGCTCGCGAAGAGCGACGTTGCGGCGGCTGCGAGCGGCAAGCAGTCTCGGATAGCCGCTCTACGTCAAGGAATCGCGCGTTTTTCCTTCTGCATCCCGGATTCCGCGCCGGACGCCCGAATCCAGCGGCGGAAAGCCGCTTTCGACGGTCACGCCGCCGTGGCGGCGGCCGCATTCGCCCACCGGGACTCGCTGAGCGATTGCGCCGCCGACAGATCGGCTGGCATCACGCCATTGGTTCCGCCGAGGCGGACGACCATGGGGCTCGTTCCGTTCGTCCTCGCCACCTGCGGCAAGGCGGGAGCGACCTGAATACAGGATCCCGTCAAAGTTGCCAGACGCGATGTCGGCAGGCCCCTACATAGGACAGGTTCCTGGCAAACGCCGCCGGCGTCTGCGCTATCCTCACCGCACGTGAAACGCCTCATCGTCTACGGCCTGGCGGGCGGCGCGCTGCTCGCGCTGCTCAAGGTCATCGAGTACAAGCACTTCGTCCACGCCTACCCGACCGAAATCTACGGCGGCCTGGTGGCGGCGATCTTCTCCGCCCTGGGGGTATACCTCGGGTTGCGGTGGACCCGCGCGCGGGAGGTGGTGGTGATCCACGAGGTGCGCGTCCCCCACGAGGTGCGCGTTCCGGTGGGCGGGCAGTTCGCCCTTGATGCCGAGAAGCTCAAGCAGGTCGGCATCACCCCGCGCGAGCACGAGATTCTCGGCCTGATCGCGGAGGGCTTGAGCAACCGGGAGATCGGCGAGCGGCTGTTCGTGTCGGAGAACACGGTGAAGACCCACTCCTCCCGGCTGTTCGAGAAGCTGGTGGTGAAGCGCCGGGTTCAGGCGGTCCTCAAAGGTCGGGAGCTGGGATTGATCCCATGACCCCCTGGCCATCGCCGGGGTCATCGAAAGGATGATTTCGGCCCTCTCCCCCAAATATCACCCGAAAGTAGGACGCGCCGGATGCCATCGGGAGGCCAGGATGCGGGCCAACCCAAGGAGGAAGTGACATGAAAAAAATCGTGCTCCGCTACGGACTTTTCGCAGGCGCCATCCTGGCGGCGTTGGTGGCTACGGTGGCTTTTGGGGTGCCGTTCAGCTCCGGCAACTTCGAGCACAGCGAGATCTTCGGCTACAGCTCGATGGTCCTGGCGTTCCTGTTGGTCTTCTTCGGCGTCCGGTCGTACCGCGAAAATGTCGGCAATGGCGCGATCGGCTTCGGCAAGGCGCTCCAGGTCGGCCTACTGATCGTGCTGATCGCCTGCGCGATGTACGTGATCTCCTGGGAGATCACCTATTTCAACTTCGTCCCGGACTTCCTGGACAAATACAACGCCCACATGCTCGACAAGATGCGGGCCGAGGGCAAGAGCGCAGCGGCGATAGAGGAAGCGACCGTGAAAATGGCCAGCATGGCCAAGCAATACCAAAACCCGCTGTTCAACAGCGCCATCACCTTCATGGAGGTCTTCCCCGTCGGCCTGATCATGGCGCTGGTCTCCGCAGCGATTCTGCGCAAGAAACCCCGCCTCGACGTACCGGCTGAGGCCGGCATGGCCTGACCCGAGCGCGGTGCCCTCGACGGCTTTCGCCGAGGCCACCGCGGTTGACACCCCCATCGAACCGACGCCAGGATTAGGCGATCCTTCAAAGAAAGGGTGGGACCATGATTCCAGCGCGGGTAAAGGTGCGCCTCCAGGCGCGCGGCGGAAAGATCCTCGGACCGGCGACCGAGCAGCCCCTCCTCACGGTCAAGGATCTGATCCGGAGAGAGACGCTGATCACCGACGAGAAGTTCAACAAAGAGGCCTCGGGCACGGTCGTGCCGGCGTCGCCGTTCAAAGAGAACTTCTCGAGAAACGCGCTCGTCGTCGAGCCGCCGGCGATCCCCGCGTATCCGACCCCCGGGCCCTATTGGTTGGAACCACCGGTCGGCGAGGGTGAGTTGATCGTGAAGCTGAACCTCACCGAGCCGTCCTTGCTCGAGTTCACGGCGTCCGCGTTCTCTCCCGATCGGGTGTTCGCGTCGGCGACGATGTGGGTATTGCCCGAAATGCAACTTCTGGACGATCCTGGCCTGGTGCTGACCATCGCGGGTTTGTACACCACGGTGACGGCGTCCGCCATGGGCAGTAAGGTGACCATCAACGCGCACGTGGAAATGATGTGCGGCTGCCCGATCACGGCGCCGCCCCCGCCGCCGGAAACGGAGCTTTTCTGGCCGTCGAGCGAATTTAAGGTGACGGCAGAAATCCGCCCGCGAGACGGCCGGGACAACCTACCCGTCGATCTCACCTGCACGGCCACGAGCACTTTTACCGGCTCGGCGGACCTGCAGCGCGGGACGTTCGACGTGTGGCTGGTGGCGGTGCAGGCCAAAGAGACGAACGTCGGATTCGCCAAAACTACAGTGACGGTGACGTAAGGCCGGGGCGCCCTCAGCCGGGAAGACGCGAAATCGCTTCCCGGCGCAGCACATGCCCCGGTTTGGCGCCGGTCGCGGCACCGCCGGCAAAGACCGCCCGGCCGTTCACCCACACCCGTTCGATGCCGGCGGAGAGAGCGTGCGGTTCGGTCGTGGTGGCCCGGTCGATCACCTTGCCCGGATCGAACAGGACCAGATCGGCAAAGGCACCGGGCACGAGACGGCCGCGGTCTTGGATCCCGACGTGGTCGGCGGCGAGCGAGGTCATCTTGCGCACCGCCTCCTCCAAGCCGAGCACTCCCTTCTCCCGCACGTAACGCCCGAGGACGCGCGGATAGGAACCAAAACCGCGCGGGTGGCTGCCGTCGAGCTGGCCGTCGGTGCAGAGATTGGTGTGCGGCCAGGCCAGGAGCTTTTCGAGGTCACCGTCGATCATGCTGGTGGCGATGACGTTTTCGACCCCTTCCTTCCCCTGGCGGCGGAGCGCCTCGGCGTCGCGGATGAGGGCGATGAGCGTCACCTCGGGCGCTTCGCCGCGCTCTTTCGCGATCTCGGCCACGGTATGGCCGGCATAGGCCGGGTGCGGCAGATAGCCGCCGAGCAGCAGGCCGTCGGCCGGCGCGATCTCGGCGAGCACCTGGCGGGCTTCCTTCAGGTTCTCAAAATCGCGGTCCGGGAAGAGCACCGTGAGCGACGAGTGCCAATAAAGATAAGGATAGATGTCGGCCGTGACGTCGATCCCTTGGGAGCGCGCCTGGTCGAGCAGCGCGATCAGCCGGGGCGCCTGGCCCCAGAGGTTCCGCATCGCGAGCTTGACGTGGGAGATCTGCACCGGGAGCTTCGCCTCGCGGCCGATCGCGAGGATCTCGTCGATCGCCTCCCAGAACTTGCGGTCCTCGCTGCGGATGTGGCTGATGTAGCGGCCGCCATAGCGCGCGGCGACTCGGGCGAGGTCGATCAGCTCGCCGCGGGACGAATAGATGCCGGGATCGTATTCAAGCCCGGAGGAGAGCCCGAGCGCTCCGGCCGCCATGTCCTGTTCGAGCAGCTTCGACATCTTGTCGATTTCGGCGGCCGTCGCGACACGGCGGAAATCTTCGCCGAGCACCTTGTCGCGCAGCGTGCCGTGCCCCGAGTAGGAGGCGACGTTGATCGCCGCCGGGGATTTTTCCAGCCGCGCGAAATAGTCGCCGAGCGGAAAGAACGAATCACCGTCCTGCCCGCCGACTACCGTGGTGATCCCCTGGCTCACCGCACCGAGTGCCTCCGGAATCTCGAACAGGTCCCCCGTGGCGTGGGAATGCGTATCGATGAACCCGGGCGCGAGCACCAGCCCTTTGGCGTCGAACACCTCTTCACCCGGCAGCGGCGCCACGTCGCCCACCGCGACGATGCGGTCGCCGACGATCCGCAGGCTCCCCGACCGTCCGGGCACTCCGGTACCATCGATCAACCGGGCGTTGACGATCCGAAGCGGCTCGGCCTCGGCGGGCCGTTCGGCCGGTTCGACCCCGCCGGATGCGGTCAAGGGCGGCTCGCCAGCTCCGACGAGAGCGCGGAAAGCGAGCAGCGCGACCACGAAAGCGCCGATTCGACCCATGGGGTTCAAGGTGTAAGCGAGGCGAGAACCGCTTCGAGAAGTCCGAGCTCGGCAGGCACCCGCGGCTCGCTCGGCCGAAAGTCCGATTCTGCCGCCGGCCGGAGTGAACTTCGCCGCGTTCTTGAGCTGGTGGAGCTCTTCGTTCTCACCTGGCTCGTCGGCCGTCCGCACCCTGTTCAGCCCCGGCGAGGCCGCAACTGCAGGCCGACCAGGGTCCGCTCGGTATCCGAGAGATCGCCGATGATGCGGCGAATCGGGTCGGGCAGCTTGCGCACGAGGGTCGGGATGGCGAGGATCTGATCGTCGCGAGCCAGTTTCGGGTTCACCAGCAGGTCGATGACCTCGATCCGGTAGTGCCCGGCGAGGTGCTCCTCGCACAGCCGTTTCAGGTTGCTGAAGGCGGCGATCGACTTGGGGGTCTGCCCGGCAACGTAGAGCCGAAGCTCCCAGACCTCTGTCGGGTCGGGGTTCTCAGAGGAGAGATTCGGTTCCAAGGCGGTCGGCATGATCGTTCTCAATATATCTCAAAGTAACTTGGTGCCAATGCCTTGACGGTCGGCGCCCCGGCGGTGCGCCATGCGCTCGCGGTCGCCCACCGCGATCCGTTCCGCCTCCTCATTGTCCAGGGCGATCCGCCGCGATTCCTCCTCGACCGCTTCCGCATCGGTGCGCAGGGCCGCGATCTGCGCTTCGAGCGTCACGCGGCGGCGCTCCAGCTCGCGCTGCCGCCGCTCGGCCTCCTGCTTCCTCGTCACCCCTCCGGCCTGCTCGCGCGCTTCCTGAGCGGCCCGAAGAGAGCCGGTCAGAACACCCTCCGATCCGACATAGACGTCGAGGAGATCGATGCCCTGGTGGGTTAGACGGAACTCACGGATCTGGTTCGAGTGCTCCATACCCCGGGATTTGAGCACGTAGAGGCCCCGATTGCGCTCGCCGCCCGCCTCGATATGGCGCACCAGAACCCAGGTATCGACCAGGGAGGAGATCTCCGCCTCGGACCGTTCGAGCGCGCCACCGCCGGAGGTCAGGCTGACCAGGAAGGCAGTGATCCCCTCGGACTTGAGGAAGTCGATCAGGCGCACGAGCATCGCCTGCACCTCGACCTCCGCGCCCACGGCGCTGAAGGAGGTGAGCGGATCGATGACCACGACCTGGGGCCGCCATTCGCGGACGAGCTTGTGGATCGCGACCAGATGCGATTCGAGGCCATGGAGCGAAGGCCGGGCGGATTCGATGCGCAACAGGTCCCGGTCGAGCCACCGAGCCAGGTTGATACCGATCGAGCGCATGTTGCGGACGATCTGATGCGCCGATTCCTCGAACGAGAGATAGAGGCACCGCTCTCCGCGCGCGCACGCGCTGTCCACGAAAGAGACGGCGAGGCTGGACTTACCGGTGCCCGCCATGCCGCTGACCATGATGCTGCTGCCCCGGAAGTAGCCGAGTCCGCCGAGCATGGCGTCGAGCCGCGGGACTCCCGACGAGATCCGCTCGGCGCTGGCGGCATAATTGAGCCCCATCGAGGTCACCGGCAGCACGGAGATGCCGGTCTCGTCGATCAGGAACGGATATTCGTTCGTTCCGTGAACGGTGCCGCGGTATTTGACAATTCGCAGACGGCGGGTCGAAAGCTGGCCGTTGACCCGGTGGTCGAGCAGGATGACGCAGTCGGCGACGTACTCCTCCAGACCGTGTCGGGTCAGTTGGCCGTCGCCGCGCTCGCCGGTGATCACCGTGGTCATTCCCCGGTCCTTGAGCCAGCGAAAGAGGCGCCGCAACTCGGAACGCAGGATCGCGTCGTCCGACAGTCCGCCGAACAGGTTCTCGATCGTGTCCAGGACGACGCGCCGAGCGCCGATGGAGTCGATGGCCAGCCCGAGGCGGATGAACAGGCCTTCGAGATCGTATTCTCCCGTCTCCTCGATCTGGCTGCGCTCGACGTGAATGGCTTCGACGAGGAACTTGCCCTCCGCTTCGAGAATGTCGAGGTCGAAACCGAGCGAGCGGACGTTCTGCGTCAGCTCCGCGGCGGTCTCCTCGAAGCTCACGAATACCCCGGGCTCACCGTGCTCGACCGCGCCGCGGACCAGGAACTCCATGGCGAGCAGCGTCTTGCCGCAGCCGGCGCTGCCGCAGACCAGCGTCGGCCGGCCGCGCGGCAGCCCCCCGCCGGTAATCTCGTCGAGCCCGCGGATGCCGGTCGCCGCCTTCGGCAGCTCGCGGGACGGCGAGCTGTCACGTTCCAGGGGTTCGCTCATGGGGTGAAATCTCTAGTAGCCATCATCGAAGTCCGGATCGGCGAAAATTCCGTGGATCTGTGCAAAATAGTTCAAATGCCTGTCGCCGTCAAAAATCACCCTGCCGCCCTGTCGCTAAGGGAAACCGCGCCGCGATCCAGTCGCCGATGATTCCAAGAGCCTCGGGGGAGAACGTCTCCTCGATCGTGCCGTACTCTTCGATGCCGCCGGTCTGGGCATGCTGGAACAGGTGATTGAGGCCGGGAAGGATGCGCTCCTCGTGCGTAGGATTCTTGGCGGCGGACAGTGCGGCGCGCACGGCATTGGCGTTCACTTCCGGGTCCACCTGGAGATCCTTTCCTCCGAACAGGGAGAGGACCGGAATCTTCAACTTTCGTAGGTAGATCCCCGGATCTTGGACGATCAGCGACCGGAACCAGGCGGTCGTCGAAACGCGGATCGAGCGCTCGATCGCCGCGGCGTCTACCCCGAGCTTCGCGCGTTCCTCGTCGGTGAACTGCTTTCTGCGGACCTCCGCGAGCGCCCGCAACCGCTCTAGCAGCTTGTCGGTCGGGATCTTGGAATCCGCGATCAAGTCGAGGTCCTCTGCCTGGGTCGCGAGCACTCGATCGATCAGCTTCTCGTCGAGCCCTTGGAGGCGGAGGAGGGCCCGGCCCTGGCGTACCAGCAGCGACCGCAGGGTCTCTCCCGGCGGGGCGAGGAGAACGAGGAAGTCCACGGACGGATCGGCTGCCGGAGTCACCGCGCCGACCGCCGCCACCGCGACCATCGGCCCGATTAAGCCCCCCTCGCTGTGGCCGACGATGCCGACCGCGTGGCCTGCCACCTCGGGGCGCGACCGTAGATAGGCTACGGCGGCCCGCGCGTCGGCCGCGAAATCGTCCACCGTAGAGCCGAAGTGGTCGCCCCCCGAGGCGCCGGCCCCCCGATCATCCCAGCGGAGCGAAGCGATGCCGCGGCGGGCCAAGGCGTCGGCAATTACCAGGAACGGCTTGTGGCTCAGCAGCGACTCGTCCCGGTCCTGCGGTCCGGAGCCGCTGACCATGGCCACGGCGGGGAACGGCCCCTTCCCCTCGGGAACGAGGAGAGTCCCGGCCAGGCGAACCTTTCCCGCGTCGCTTTCGAACGTGACGTCGAGGCTCCGGTAGGGAAACGGCGCCTTCGGCAACTGTGGCCGGTTGAGGGCAAACGCCTGCTTCTGCCGCTCGAAGGTGAGCGGCAGCATCTGCCCCCCTTGCGACCACACGCCCGTAATAGCGCCCCCTTCGGCGTTCAGAGTGCCCTGATAGGAGCCGGCGATCGCCGGGATCGAAAGCTTGAGCGTGCGGTTCTCGAACGACACTTCGCCGACGGGGATCTTCGCCCCCTGGTCGATGCTGTCGAGAATCGCGGTCAAACCGCCGTCGGTCTTTTTGTCGATGCGCAGCCCGAGGCGAAGGCTTACCGCCCCCACCTTGAGCGCTCCCAGCCAATCTCCGGCTATTTCGTCGCCGGTAGCTGCCTTCTCCGGAGCGGCGGGAGCTTCGGCAAGAGCCGATGGAATCGTCGCGAGCAGGGCGAACGCCGTCGCCAGACACGGCAAGAGCTTGGATCGGAACACTTTCATCTTCATCTCCTTAAGTGTTGGTTTCCGGATCGAAGAGATCTTCGATCGGCATCTTGAACAGTCCCGCGATGCGAAAAGCGAGCGGCAGACTGGGGTCATATTTGCCGATCTCGATCGCGTTGACCGTCTGGCGCGAGACCTCCAGCCGTTGCGCCAGATCGGCCTGCGTCCAATCGCGCTCGGCGCGCAGCACCTTCAGCCGGTTCTTCACGAGTACCTCCGGTACCCGAGCATCACGGCCAAGGGATGGATGAGGATCATGGCGACGAAAAGAAAGGCGAAGTCCTTGACCTCCACAGCGCCGCTCACCGCCAGAAGCCAAAACGACAAGCCCCCGAACACGCCGACCCCGAAGGCGAGCGCAAGCGCTTCGACCTCGATCTTGCGCCGCAGCTCGTCGGTTTCACGAAGGAACATCCGGTACGCCAGAACGGTCGCCAGGCCGAGGAGCGCGGTGCCGATCACCGCCGCAAAGGTCACCCCGGAGGACCACCACTCTTTCTTGATCCCCAGCGTGGCGGCGGCGAAAGAGAGCGCCCAGGCCAGAGCCCAGATCGTGACGCGCCACCGATTTCGTCGATCCCGCTGTCGGCCCGAAGTGCCGCGGGAAGAGTCATCGTTCGTATTCACAGGCGTTGCCTCCTTGTCTTAGAGTCAAGATTACTTGACACGACGAACGGTACAGCGTCCTTTTCTCCGTGTCAAGCGTGCTTGTCCAGAAAGAATGACGAGAAGACGGTGAATGAGGTAAAGCTAGCGTGCGATAACCTCCGGATCCTATGACCGGAACGGAACCGTTCGCGACCGCCTGGGTCCTGCTGGGACTCGGGGTACTGCTCGGCCTGTCGGCGCTTTCGAGCCGATTGGCCGGCAAGAGCGGTTTGCCGATCACCCTGCTGCTGCTCGGCGTCGGCATGCTCGCGGGCTCCGAAGGAATCGGCCATATCGGGTTCGAGGATTATTCGCTCTCGTTCCGCCTGGGTTCTCTCGCCCTGGTCTTGATCCTGTTCGACGGCGGCCTCAACACCCCCATCGCCTCGGTGAAAAAGGGGCTCGGCCCCGCGGCCGTCCTCGCGACGCTCGGCGTCCTCGGCACCGCGTCGATCATCGCGTTCGGCGCGTGGCTGCTCGGCTTCGAACCCCTGCGGGCGGCGCTTCTGGGGGTGGTCGTCTCTTCGACCGACGCCGCCGCCGTGTTCTCGACCCTTCGCGCGGGAGGAATCCGACTTCCCCACCGCCTGGGCGCGGTGCTGGAGCTTGAGTCGGGGCTCAACGACCCAATGGCGGTGATCCTGACCACGGCGATCACTTCGATCGCCCTCGGGAAGGAGGTCTCCGGCTGGCACCTGGCCCTGGAGATCCCCGTCCAGCTCGCGGTCGGGGCGGGGCTGGGATTCGCGATCGGCCGCGCCGGGCGCTGGCTGCTGCGCCGCGCTCGGCTCAAGGTGAGCGGTCTCTACCCGGCGCTCACCGTGGCGCTCGCGCTGCTCGCATTCGCACTCCCCACGCTGTTCTTCGGCAGCGGCTTCCTCGCCGTGTATGTGGCGGCGATCGTCCTGGGCGACGGCAAGCTGCCCCATCGCAACAACCTCCTGCGGGTCCACGACTCGATCGCTTGGTTCGCGCAGATCGGCATGTTCCTGCTGCTCGGGCTGCTGGTTTTCCCGTCGCGGGTGCTCACCGTGCCACCCCAGGGCCTCGCTCTCGCGCTGCTGCTCGCGCTGGTCGCCCGGCCGCTGGTGGTCTTTCTGCTCCTGCTGCCGTTCCGGTTCCCGCGCCGCGAGGCGATCTTCCTCTCCTGGACCGGTCTGCGCGGCGCGGTGCCGATCGTGCTCGCGACCTTTCCGGTGATGGCGGGCCTGCCCGGCGCGCGCGAGATCTTCGACGTCGTCTTTTTCGTCACTGTGATCAACACCCTCGTTCCGGGGGCGACGATCGCCGCCCTGGCCCGCCGGCTTCGGTTGGCCGCCTCGGAGCCTCCGCCCCCCGAAGCGGTAGTCGAGATCCACTCCGCGCGACCGCTGGAAGGCGAGACGCTGTCGTTCTATATCGAAGAGGCCGCGGCAGTCTGCGGCGCGGTCATCGCCGACCTGCCGATTCCGGACTCGGCGGTGATCCTGCTCGTCGTCCGCGGCAACCGAATGATCGCGCCGCGAGGCTCGACGCTGTTCGAGGCAGGCGATCACATCCACCTGTACTGCGAAGCCGCGGACGCGCCTTTCCTCGGATTGCTCTTCGGTCGGCCGGAGGAAGGGTAGGCCCGAGCCCGAAGCAGTAACTATCAAACAAAGCTTTGGATGCGTCCTTCTCCCCGTCCGCATCCGGCAAGGCTCCGGCACTCCTTTTAAAGGAACGGTTTCCCGAGACTCTCGAACGATTCGGAGTCGTCGCGGACCGACCGGGAGGAAGCCATGAGGAAGAAGGCGTTCGACAAGAGCCTCAATCTCCACCGCGAGACCCTGCTGGCGTTGGAGGATTCGACGCTCCCCAAAGCGCAGGCCGCAGGCGCCGTGACGTCAGCCTGCAAATCCGGCTGGACCTGCTGCAACAGCACCTGCTTCTGAGCCAGTGAGTCGACCGGTCCGCGGTCCGCGGTGCAGGCTCTCGGCCGGCACCGCACTCGGGTCTCTCCGGTGGGCCTTGCGGCTGGCCTCGATTTTCGCCACGCTCTGCGGCTCGCGGTCGAAGGGAAGGGATCACCCCAAAAACAGTCGGCACCCCTCCGGTCGGCGGGGCGCACATGATCTGTCTGCCGGTTCAGCAACCGCAATCGGTCGCGTAGCCGCTATAGCAGAAGCAATGGGTGAAGAAGCATTCGGAGTAGGTACCACAGGTCCAATTGCAGCCGCTGTCGCCTGAGCAGAATGCCCTTTCGCGGCTCTCCTCAGTGCCGCCCACGGCAGCACCCAGGGTCTCGGATCGGATGTTGGCCAGAGTCTCACGGGACAGGCGGAGTCGCTTCGTCTTCACGTCCAGTCTCCTTTTCAGAAGGTCCAACGCGGTCTATGCGCGAGAGCTTAGCGCAGAGAAGGTGAGAATGCGGCGGGCCGGGCTCGCGACGAATGAAGCTACCGCGCCGTAGACCCTGGCGATGATTCGCTCCCTCCTTCGCATCTTCTCCACCGTGGTCGGAATCCTCGCGCTGGCTTGGCTCATGATTTTCTGGTTGGTTCGCCAGCCGATGCGCGCGGCGCCGCGGCGAATCGAGAGACATGCCGACCCTCGCCGCTTACGCGACGATGTCCAGGTGCTGGCCCGAGATTTGGTTCCACGCGACGTGGCCCATCCGGAGAACCTCGACCGCGCCGCCCTCTATATCGCCAGGCAGTTCGAGCTGGCCGGGCTGGCTCCGGAATTCGAGCGCTACGAGGCGCGCGGCGGGAAGTACGCCAATGTGGTGGCGAGGATCGGTTCGGGACGATCCCCGCTGGTGATCGGCGCGCATTACGATGCCTTCGGCGAATTCGGTGCGAATCCCGGAGCCGACGACAACGCGAGCGGTGTCGCGGGGCTGCTGGAATTGGCGCGGCTGATCTCGGGCCACAAGATTCCGGGCGGCCTCGAGTTGGTGGCATTCTCGACCGAGGAGCCGCCGTTCTTCGGCTCGCGTCAGATGGGCAGCGCCGTCCATGCCGACCGGATGCTCGCGAGCGATCGCCGCTCTCGGGGGATGGTCTCGCTCGAAATGATCGGTTACTTCACCGAACGGCAGCCCTGGCCGAGCGCCCTGCTCAGAGCGTTCTATCCGACTCGCGGCGACTTCGTGATGCTCGCCGGGCGGAGAAGCGATCGAGCGTTGATCCGCGCGCTCAAGCCGGGGTTTCAGGGGGGGTCATCGGTTCCGATGGTGAGTTATGCCGGCCCCTTTGTGGGCGGCCTTGATGCTTCAGATCACGTGAGTTTCTGGGATCGCGGCCTGCCGGCGGCCGTGCTGACTGACACTTCCTTTCTCCGCAACCCGCGCTACCACGCCTCGGACGATACTTCCGGATCTCTCGATTACCCGCGCATGGCCGCAGTGGTCGACGGCCTCGCGAACGCGGTACTCGGTCCCGTCGCACCGCCTTGAAGCGTACGCCCGTCGAAATTCCGGAGCGCGTCCGTCTCTCTTCTCGCGTCACAGAGCTTGAGCCTAAACGCGAATGTTTTTCGCGTGTCTGGTGGAGAGCAAGGACAAACACCAACGCGAAGGAGACCCTATGCACCTCCGGATCTTGACCACCCTCATCTTTGTCGCAGTCTTCGGATTCCTCTTGCCCACGACGGCTCGTGCCCAATTCCCCGACATCACCGAGAGCTCCGGTCACTACAGAGACGCGACCCAGAAAGCCGCCGACTGCTACGGCAGGGGCGCCCGAGCGCTCAAGAAGGCGCAGAAGCAGGCGGCGGCCGGCGAGACCGAAAAGGCCCGCGAGAACTATCTCCGGGCCAAGAAAGAATTCTCAGAAGCGGTTGGTATGCAAGAGGGCTATTTCGAGGCGCTCCTCGGCCTCGGCCAGTCCTATCTCGCTCTCGGCCAGAAAGAATCGGCGCTCGACGCCTGCGTCCATGCGCTGGCGGCGAAACCGAAGAGCGCCGACGCTCAGGCCTGCGCCGAATCCGCCCGCGGCCCGGCGGCGGCCGGCTGAGAATTAGCCGCAGGCGCTCGCTGCTCCTCGCCCGGGGACTATCCTCCATGCTGTTCGGCCTGGCCACCACCGATCCGCTCACCTACGCCCTCGTCGCGGCGGTCCTCTTCGGCTCCGCCTTCGCCGCCTGCCTTCCCGCCCTCCGCCAGGTGATCGGCACCCGGCCGACGCTAGCGTTGCGGGGGGCGTGAGCGGGGCGCGGGGCCTAGTGCAAATACACCGGCCGGGCGATCACCTCGCCGCGCCGGTGACGTAGATCGATCGTCGCTTCTCCGGGCTTGAATCCCGAGAAGTCGTCGCGGTTAACTGTGAGCACGTACCAGCCGGAGATCGAACGGGCGAGCCGGTGGGTGGCGAGGCCGGGGAGCCGGAAAGTGCTCGAATAGGTGCCGCCGGTTGCGGCGGCCACCCCTTCGAGCCCCACTTCTAAAGAGTGAGAGTCCGCGCTGGTGACGTCGAGCACAAAGACCGAAGTCTTCGCGGCGGCCAAAGCGGCTACGGCCGGACGGAAATCCGGCGTCATGCGGACGCTGCCCCCGAAACCGAATCGACCTAAGCCCCAACCGAGATAGATCATCGTCTTCTCGCCGGGCAGAGGGCTGAGCGCCTTCGCGGTCATTTCGAGCGCCCGCTCAGGGCTCGCGACCCGGAGCGCCTCGGCGAAGTCGAATTGTGCGGCCAAGGAGGGGTGCGGGGACCGCGGGACGTCCACCTCCGGCGTGTAGACCCTCGCCCGATCGACCGCATCGAGCACGGCTTGCCGGTCGGTGGTGAAATCGAGCCAGAGCTTAAGATGGGAATCGAACGAAACCACCGCGACGCGATCCGACGGAGCGAAGCTCGCCACCAGCTCGCGGGTGTAGGGGCGCAAGCGCAACTGGCCGGAAATCCGAGTCGGGTTCAAATCGGCCTGGACGAAGAAGACGACCAGCTTGCCAGGCGGCCGCACCGCTTGCTCTGCCGGCTTCCACCGCTCGAATTCGGTGACCTCCACCTCCGGCAGGCTCGCTTCGGACTCCGAGGAAACCCAATCGACGCCGGTCACTGGAATTTCCCGCCCATGGACCGTAATCCGGAAGTCATCGGGGACGAGCCCGAGGATCGGCCGGCCGTCGCCGTCCACCACTCGCACGACGATCGTGTCCAGCGCGACGGTGATCGCATCGTCGAAATGCTCTTGCGGCGAATCGGTCGCCGCGGCGCCCTTCACCGTAAAGATGAAGCCAGCCACCAGGAGAAGGAAGGTCAAGCGTCGCATGATCTTTGAGTCTAACCTGTGCAGAATCACTCGTTGGAGCGGTCCCGTCCCACGAAACGCGAGGTCCGGCCCGAGATCGAGCTTCCGTCGGGCTCCTCCATCCGGACGCGAGCTCCTTCGCAGTCCGATCTAAACCTCCAACCCTGCGGCGATTCCACCTCTGCGCTACTTACCCGGCTCTCGATCGGCTTCCTCCAGGGTCGGCCCCACGGGCACTTCAAGGGGGTGCATGACCGGACGTCCCCAGCTCAAGACGTGCCCGATGCGTCGTTCCTGGTTGATGTCCTGGCTTGCGATTCGCACCAATTCCTCGCGGACGCTGGGGCGAAAATCCAGCAAGCCAGGCCACCAGCCGTTCTCCGACCGGGGCGTCAGAGAGGCAACGACCAGGTTGCCGCCGATGTTCCGATCCAGCTCCTGCGCGCGGGAAAACAAAAAGGAGAGCACTTCGGGCGAGGAGCGGAAAAGTTGTCCGCCTTCGAGCTGCGCCTGCTGCAGGGCATGACGGAATCCGCCGGGTGGCGGCACCGCGTCGTCGAGGGGATCCGGCGAGGCGTTGAGGATCAGCACCTGCCGCGCGTCGGACATGGACGCGGCTTCGAGCGGGATGTTGTGCGCATACCCTCCGTCGACGAGATGGACCTCGCAGCCGTCGGGCAGGCGGGCCAGATGCGGAGGGAAGACCGGAAAGGCCGATCCCGAAGCAAAGACCGCATCGAGGGCACGGGCGGGCGCCGGCTTACGGAAGACCTGCCACGGGCCCCCGGTCGGCGTGCCGCAGCCTTCCTGGCCTTCGAAGCAAAAATAGAGTCCTCCGGCATTGATGGTCCGGGCCGAAGAGCATTGCGTGGCGCGGAGCAGCGTGCCGGTCACCACCAGGTTTGCCTGGAAGCTGCCGGTCCACAACTGATCCTCCGAAAGCGCCTCTCCGAAGGCACGGACCGCCCGAACGTTGCTATAGACGGCCGGCGCCACCAGCAGCACCCAACAAGCTATGCAGAACGCAAACAGGCCGACCATCGTGCCGGCAAGGCTCGTCGTGACCACGCCGCGCCGATCCCTCATCAGCCCGTCGAGGCCTCCCCGCAGGAAGCACGGGACGCGCCTGCGCGGGGCATGAGCGAAGAAGAGCAGGGCGACGGACGCGACCACCCCCGCACCGATTAAGCCGGACCAATAGGGGCCGGTCAACTCGAGCATCGATCCGTACCCGGTGGCGGTCGCCGCCACGAGGGGAAGAAACGCGGCGCCGATTACGGTCGCAGCCGCCGCCATCGCGGCGACATAGCTGTGATCTCCGCGCACGGCCAAACCCCAGCGACCGCTTAGGGCACCGGTAGCAAGCGCCGCGGCGATGACGAACACTCCGGCGCTCGCCAGTACCGACAGGCCGGGCAACGGGACTCTATGCAAGCCTTCCGGCAGACCGCGGAGCCAATGTCGCGCGACCAACGCGATACCCAGAAGCTGGACACCGAAAAGGAGGCCGACCGCGGCGAGCCGGCCGAGCAGCCTTGCCACGTCCGTGGGACTTTCATGCTTGCTCTCTCGAATGACGCAGGTCATGCAGAAATGCGCGAGGATACAGGTCAGGATGTAAAACACGCCCTCGGCCGCGGGAACGGTTTCCATATATTCGCTGCGCGTCGTGACGATCGCGACCGCTCCGGCAACCACGATCAGGAGCGCGATGGCCAACACCCTCCAACTGCCGGCTTTCTGGACCGAATCCGGAGGGCAGGCGCCATATCCCCACCAATTGAAGGTCTTGGCTCCGAGAAAAACGAGCTGCATCACGAAGAGCAAGACAAAAATGCTCAGCAGGCGGGGAAAATCGGCCATCGGAAAGAGCGGCTTGCCGGACGTCGACTCGACGATTTTCCGCAGCGACCCCACCTGCGGCAGCTGGGCAGCGAAGAATGCCAGCATCGCGCCGCCGGAAGTACCTATGATCGTATGCACGATGAGCGGGTCGGTAGAGTTCTTCGGAATGGTTTCGGCTTGCCCGGTCGGGATTTCTGGGTTACGGAGCTGCCGGGACGATTTGCGCCCCGCCCCATACAACTCGTCGAGCAGGACCGTCTGGTACAAGCTCTTGACGCCACCACCCGAAAGCACGAGCGCCAGTCGCGCGGTACGGGAATTCTCCTGATCCTGGCGCAGGAATGCCATCGTTTCGTCGATGGTGAAATCGAACAGTCCGTTCTCATACCAGCGGGTATTGAGTCGTGCGAGCTCCGGGTCCTGGGTCGCATCGTGGCTGAACAACCGGCTGACTTCAGCACGGAATCGGTCATGGGTCGCGGGGTTGTACCAGAGGACCGATTTGTATCTTCCTCCCCGCGTTCCCATGTTCTTCTGGATTTCCGGCGCTAGGAAAACATTCCCCAAGCTGGCGCGATCCACTACTTCACCGCCGGCGACCTCCTCCACCAATTGACGGCGAACCAGAAGGACGTCATTGGGGATGCTGGGAGAATCCTCCGGCAAGCGACCTGCCCGGTAGTGCATCGGTGAGCCAAAGCGCGCGGAGTCAGGAGGGTGATAGGAAAACGTGATCGTCGAAGACGCATCCTCTGCGGGCAGGGCGCCATGCATCAGCGTCAAGTGTGCGTTTTCGAAGTAGAGCCGCCAGAAGCGGGATCGCTCGACCTTGTCAATTTTGCCTTGATCCAGCCAGTTCTCCACATACAACGCGGGCATGATGAAGCCGGAAGTAGAAAGGTGGGCCACCAGGTCGACCCGAAACTCCGCGCGGATCTTCTCGATCTCTTTCCGAACGGCCGGCGCATCGGGCTCTCCTTTCCGCACCGCGACGAGCAACGAAGAGAGGTACTGGTCGAAGCCCGTAATCGGGTCGTCGCGCCAGCGCCCCGAAGCCACGATCCAGGGATAATGCGCGGCAATGTCCTGTGAGTCGCCCGCCTCGGTGGGGATCCCCGAGCCCTCAGAGAATTCCAATATCGAGAGGGCTTGGCTGTCGCGTTCGAGCAACATAGCCATGAAGGGGGACACGATCGCCGCGTCGATCTGGCCTGTTTTGAACCAGGATAAGATCTGATAGTAGTTGCCGAACGCCAATTCGAAATCAAGTGGAACTTTGAGCGAAGGCACATCCTTCGACTTTTGCGCAACCATCCCCAGATACCCATCGACCACCCGAAGGTTGTCCTGCTCGGATTTAGAGGCGGCGAAGTTGAACGTCGTATATCCGACCCGCACCACACGCGGCTTCGGACGGGCTGGGAGGGTTTCCGGCTGCGCGGCGGATGCAACAACCGTGTCGGCCTGCGAACGAGCCGCCGCTCCGGACAGCAGGACGGTCAAAAGACCCGAGATCACAAAGGCTCCTTTGCTTGAGGAAGTCATGCGATCTCGCCTCCGTGGGACTCATCGGTAGCCTTCGACCTTCGAACGGCAAAGGCTCCCGCCGCGACCACGAACATGCCGAGCGTGAAAAGGCACCAGAGAAGATAGGGTCTCCAACCGGCCTCATCCTTCTCGCCCCGATCCGCCAGAGCAATGTACCAGCCTCCCTCGACATCGCTCGACAGCCGGCGGACGAAAGCGATGGGACTCGTCTGACGGGACTCTCCCAGAGGCCACGACGCTTCGGCTCCCGGTGCGAGCCCTTTAAGCGGGGGAACGGCCCCTTTGCCAAAGAACGCGTCCTGCGAGAAGACTCTGATCCCTTGACCGTCGAGGAGCTCCGTGTCGATGTCCTGATCGTGCGCCGCGAAAGCGAGAAGCCCCTCCAGTTCTTTCGGATCGACGACCGCCTTGAGAACGCCGACCGCACGCCCGTCGGCGGTCACCACCGGCAGCACCACGTCATAGCCGAACAGCCCCGCGCTGGGATCCCAATCGACCCCCCCGATGTGGACGCACTCCATGGGGAGATGGCGGCAGCGAATCAATGCCTTCTTTAGCCTCGCCGCTTCGGCCAGCTTCGCTGTTTCCCATGCAACTGTCTTCGCCGCCTCCGTCAGGTTTGGATCTGACGATACTTCCGGCTCCTTCGGCTCGAGGCCCTTCGGCCACCAGGGGTCGTCATCTTGCCGATAGTCCTCGGTACGATTCGAAGCCGCGATCACCCTTCCCTTCAGATCACTGAGGAAGATTTCGCGAAAGGCGCTCCCGCTGGCATCCTTTAATTCTGCGAAGTAAGTGGAAAGAGGGTTGTTTTCTTGGATTTCTTTGAACGGATCTTCTTTCCCCTGACTCGCGAAGGTCGTCCAAAACTTTTCCCTATCCTCGTCGGCCTGGGTGCGGGCAATCTTCGTCGACTCTTCAGCCAGTTCGACGACCTCGGGAATCACCGTGAGGTAGCCCGTCACGCCGACCACCCGCTTGATATAGGTGTCGATGAGCGACGCCAGGCGTTCGGTCTCGACGGACATCTCCTCCGGTCTTTCATGTTCGCCTGCCACGCGCAACGCCCAGAGGGACTGAAAGGCGATCGCGATGACGAAGACGGGACCGAGGACCAACAGCCAACGCCAAGTCGACAAAATCCCTCGAAGCTGCGACATCGGCCACCTCTTGCCTGAACGCCAGAGTAAGTCTGGAGCGATGGTCTTCGTCCGCTCCGCGAAAGTGAGCTTCAACGCGGCGCTTCGCGGAGAAGCGGAAGGAGTAGACGGACGCACTCTCCAAAGATCCTCCGATCGGCGGCCGAACGGTGAATTACATTCGGGCCTCCGCCGCCGTGATACGCTCTCGCTACCCCATTCGGACCGAGCGGAACGACCGCCGCTTCAAGGAGGCACCGGCTGGCACGGGTTCTTTTGAGCTTAGGACAGCGGTTCTAAGGGGAGGCGGTAGGAGCTGACCGTAACCTTTGGGACGGCGCCGCGGCCAGCTCGGCGTCGGCGACGGATCGTCTTTCACATTTTTCCCGGAGGCACGTCTTTGTCTCGGTTCGGTCTCTCCTCTGACTCGTCCGTATAACCCTTCACAAACACTGCTTGCAAGATTGGCTTATCGCCGGCGATTATGGCCACAACATGGACACCGTAGCTCAATCCTTCCGACGTTGAGATCTTCGTGCTCAACTTCCCATCCTTTCCAAAACGCACATCCTTGTTGACCGCAATATCGTCGATGGTCACTACCAGTGGTGCGCCGATGAGCTCGGAATCCGGCTTCGCTCCCGCAGCCCACAGCCACACGATTCCATCAGATCCCAGAATCGGAAGACTTGGGCTGGGAATACTCGTGCTCACGAACAACGAAGGATGGATAAGGTTGGACGTTGGCGACTCGTGTGTCTGCAACAGGTCCGCAACCGACTGAATCTGATCCTTCAGGTTGTCGACTACCTCGATCGGTTGATCGTTCGGCTCCGTCATCGATGTGATCTGAGCGAATCCCTTTCGAATAAAATCTGAATCCGACGAGATGATGGCGTCAAGTGTTCCGTTCTGCATCACCAGACCATTGACGACCTCTTTGTTCTTCAGCGCAGCCTGAGCAGCTATCTCACCGTCGAATCCAATTCCCTTGTCGCTTTCCTTAACGGGAAGCGCTGGGGAATCATCTGCCTTCCCGAGGTATCGCATAAAGTTGCTTCCCGGCGAAACCGTGATCTCCTCGACCTTGCCGTCCGACCCGAGCTTGAGCCCGTTGATATGTCCATTGCTTATCACCACGGTGTCCCGAGCGTTGTAGGGAAGCGCGCTCTGGATAGCCATGGAGTTGCCACGAAGGCGAACATTACATCTCGATCGCGGACAGTAGTCGGCGACCGGAAACGGCGCGCGAATGTGGCGAAAGTCCAGCTTCCACAGTCCTCTGCCATAGCTGGAAGCGAATCCTTCGTTGTTACTAGTCATAAAGAAGCCGGTGCAATAAAGGATTGCTTCGGAGCCCCGGACGTTGGCCCACGTTCTGCCGCCGTCGCCGCTCCAAATTATGCCCGCCTCGCGAGTGCCAATGAGGATCCGCTGCGAATCAAACGGATCAAAGTAGATCGTCGTAACCTCCATCCCGTATGCGTGCTTCCCGGGGTCGTTCGCATCGAAGGTTCCCAGTCGGTATTGGTGGTATCTTGTTACTAGATTCGTGAGCTCAACATCGGTCTCCCAAGTGCTGCCGCCGTTCCTCGTAACCTTGATTACACCGTTCACGATGTCGGGCGCGATGATGAAGGCCGCATTGAGCGGATCAACGCCGAAAACCGCCGAGTAGTCGAAATTCGTAGCTCGCATCCCCAGACTTCCGTTGTCAGGAAGATAGATAATCTGCGACGCGCCGTAAGACTGGTTGGTTCTTAGATCGAACCGGAAAAGACCGAGGCGTTTGTCAGCGCCGGAGGCGTCTGAGAATGAGCCATATACGAATTGGTGGTCCCCATTCCTCGACGGCTTTGGAAAACTGCTTGGAGTAAAGGGTGTCTCGCCTATCATGAGCCAGTGGTCACCGTTGTCTTCGGATTTGTAAATCTCTGGATACGATTCGTGCGGCAATCGATAGCGCACCCAGGTGCGCGGGCTGACGTAGAAGGGCGCCGCAAAATCCGCGAGGTAGCCGGTGCGGGAGCCGCGCACGTTTTCCGGCACCTCGCGCTGCGCGTCCAGGTTGCCGTTGGCGAACATGCTCCTCCACCTGGGATCCGGTCGGACTGAATTCCACGCTACCGTTGCCATCCCAGGATCGGAGACGTAAGGAGCGACCTGAGCGTAAAAACCTTCGGGTGAGCTCGCCCGGGGCCAGGTGACTCCACCATCAGGGGAGCTCCAAAGCGAACCATTGTCCTGAGTTGCGAAATAAAGCGACAGATCGGCTCGATCATAGACTGTCCCCGCTAGTGCGGTGATTTGATAGGAGTTAAGACCCGATCCTCTTACCGCCGCGCGCTCCCAATGTGTGGAGCTCGAGTCCGTCGGTTTGAAAACGCCGCCGTCTGATCCATATAGCAGAGGCAAGCCCGCCGAATTGAGTGCCATGAATCCGGAGTCATCATGGATTCCGTCGTCGCGGCTAAAGCTCCTCCAGTTGAACGGTCCCGTTCGCAAGGCGTCTGCGATGTCCGCGCAAGTGCGACGTAATAGCTGGACACCTGTGCCGGCCCAAATTTCGAAGCCGTTAGCGCCCGCAGGCCGGGCCGAAATGCGAACGAACGGATTTCGGCTCAGCCGGCCGGCTGCCGGCATAGGGATTGGCGTGAATCGGTTCGCTCCCATCTCATAGAGAAACAGATGGTCGTGATCCTTCAATACGAATACCTTGTCCAGATCTCCCGGCCAGGCATCGACCTGTTTGAACGAGCCATCGACGTTGAAGTTGCCCCGAAAAACATTGTCCCAGGTGCCCTCCGGCGTCAGCCGAAACACGCCAAGCTCTGACAACAAAACTGCTCGGTTGTGCGCCAACGCTACGATGGAATGAGGTCCCCCCCCGACGGGTGTGTCCGTCCAGTTGTCGCCATTGTCCGTACTGGTGGCTACCCCGAAGTCCGTGGCGACGTATATCTTTCGCCGGTTGTCCGGTGCCACGCTGATACCGTTCGCTGCGCCATGCCAGCCAAAGCTTGCGGCCGTCCAAGAATCTCCGCCATCGTGGCTCACCCAAATTCCGCTGTCGTCGACCATCTTATTGGTGCCCTGAACCGTTGCGATGAGAGTGTCACCCTCTGCATAGGCAACGTCCTTCGACGAGATGGCTCTAAGATTTGTGAGATGGCGCCAGTTAGCACCGCCGTTTGACGTCTTCCAGAGGCCTCCGAATTCGGTGGAGAAGACGATCTCGGAATCATTATTGGGTTTCACGGCAATGGCATGAGTCCGCCCGCCGCACAACGGAGACCGATCGAAAGTCGGCAGAAGGTAGGGTGGGAACTCGGCCACGCTTTGCGCTAAGGCGGAGCCCATGAAGAGTGTGACCAAGCCGCAAGCAACCATTGCGCTCATGCAGTGCAGCCGGGGCTTCCTACGCGGGCCAAATGGTCGGTTGGACATGGCAACCTCCTTCGGAGTGGGGATGCCCGCGAAGTGTAGCACCGCCCGGTCATCGAACCGGCCCTATGGGCTCGGCGCAAACCGTAGCCAGTCCCCCCGAAGCGGCATCGTCCAACGCGGACCCGAAGGGCCACAAACGGCGTTCGTTGGGCCGGCCGTCGGGGCGTCACAGTCCAGCTCCTTGCAGATCGTCGCAAGGTATCGCTCGACCTTGGCGTCGGTGAGAAACGAGACGAAGCGAACCGGTTCGCTTTGAGGACGGAAGAAGTCGTCGTAGTGCGCCACCAGAACGTGCCGTGGCCGCAGCGCCTTGAGGATGGCTTTCGGCTGGCCGGGGGCCTTGTCGTAGGAGGCGATGCACAAGACGGCGAGGTCGTACGGGTGCCCATCCGGAAACGCTGGAGGCTCGCCGATTCCTTGGCGGTTCGCCGAGTCTTGGTAATAGATGCGGTAGCGCACGGTCGAAAGATCGTCGGCCATCAAATCGATCACCAGCGCGAAGGTCTGCCCGACCCGCAGATCGCGGAAGTGCCTGGCCTCCCAGGGCGTTCGCCAATCGTCCTTAACGCTCCCGCTCGCCCAAAGATAGTGATCGATCTGGGGCGCATGGCTGGAGACGACGGGGAAGAACCGAATCGGCCGCCTCTCGACGCCGCGCATCAGCCAGACCCATTGGCCCGATTTCTCTTCGAGCAGCGTCGTCCGCCCGGCGGCGTAGGGAGCGAGAGCATGGGCGCCGGATCGGTTGACAAAGACGTGGGCCGCCGTTGCTTTTTCCAGGACGACCGGAAAGTCCCCGATGTGGTCGTAGTGGGCGTGCCCTGCGAAGAGGCCCTCGACTTTCGAGACGTCGATCCCGGCGAGGCCACGTTCGATCGCAGCGCGATCCGCCCGCCATCGGGCGAATTGAGCCCGCGGTGCACTGGGATTGGAAAAGTACGGTCCCAGAAGAATCGAGTCGTCGCCCCAACGAACGTAGAGCCCGGCGGCGCCCAGGTACTTCATGTCCACCGAAAGGACCGGCGACTCCGGCGGCTTTTCGGCCGGACGGCAGGGAGGCTGCTCAAAATCGAACGACGCGCCGGGGTGGTTCGGCGCCGTGCGCACGAACCGTCCGTGGCAGCCGAGCCCGAACGCGAGGGCCAGGGCGAGAGTGAGGGCTCCGTGTTTCATTTCCCCTCAAGTGTATCCGGCCAGCACCCACGCAGCGGCGTACCTCTTGCATTTGGCGGCGGAGGAGAAGGCACCCAGGCGGGCATCGGAGTAGAATCATCGGAAGGAATTTGACCCATGGCATGGCGGAGGACTCCACCGGGCTGGCCGCGAGTTTTCGCGCCGAAGTTTACTTACTCTCGCTCCGGACCAGTGGGGATCCCGAGCGAGCGCATCATGCGATGGAACGTCGTCTTGGTGAGCTTCAGGCTCTCTCGAGCCCGCCGAACAGAGCCGCCGTGTTGGTGAAGCCGCGAGAGAATCAACTCGCGCTCGTACTCCCGGAGGGCCTCGTCGTAAGAAAAGCCGTCGCCCAGTACGGCGCCGGCTTTCGGGTTCGGCGCGCTTGCGGCAATCCCCGGAACGCCGCGTAGGATCAGATCGTAATCGAGCCACACGCCGAGTCGGGCATGCATCACGAAGGCGGTGCAGGCACGCGCCAGCTCGCGCACGTTGCCCGGCCAATCGTAGGCGACCAGAGCGCGGAACGCCTCCTGCGTGAATCCGAGAGTCGGTTTGCCGTACTTTCGCTCTTCGCGCAGGCGGAAGTGGTCGAGAAGCTGCGGGATGTCCCACGGTCGGTTGCGCAGCGCCTGAAGATGGATCGCCAGGGTGCGGAAGCGATCATGAAAATCGGCGCGCAAGGCGCCCTGCCGAACCGCTTCCTCGAGATCGCGGTTGGTTGCAAGGACGACCGCGACATCGACCGAGATTTCCCGGGTAATTCCCACGGGTGTCACGGTGTGGCTCTCCAGCACTCGCAGAAGCTGGGCCTGAACCCGCAATGACAGTTCCGCCACCTCGTCAAGGAACAGCACGCCGCCTTCGGCCGCGCGAAAGCAGCCGAGCTCGTCGGTGAGCGCGCCCGTGAACGAGCCCTTCTTGTGACCGAACAGGCGCGAGGCTGCAAGGTCCTCGCCGATCTCTGCGCAGTTGACGACCACCATCGGACGCCGACGCCGGGAACTGTAGGCATGCAAGTAGCGGGCGATCAGATCCTTGCCCGTTCCGCGCTCGCCGAGAATCAAAATCGGCTCGGGATGGACTGCGTTAAGCGAGGGGATGAAGACTTCGTGGAGGCCGAAGCGAAGGGCCCGAGTATGGGTCGATTCGCCCAGAATCTCCGGCGCGTTCTCGATCTCCTCGTGCTGCGCGATTCGCTGTTTGAGCTCGCGCGCCTGGCGTTGGGCACGAAAGTGGTAGCCGAGCAGCCGTCCCGCAGCCGACCCGTAGCTTCCAAGGCAGGCAAGGTCCGGCTCGCCGTAAGCGGCCGCGAGACCCTGGTTTTGGAGGTAGATCACCGCGAGCACCGCGCCGTCTGAAGGATCGTGCACGGGAGCGCAGAGCACGCTCCAACGCGTGTTGTCGAGCGAGCTTGTGCGCCAGCCATCCCCCAGCTGGAGAGAGTCATGAATCCGCTCGGGCCGACCGGTTTCGACCACGCGCCGAATCACCGAAGGAGAGACACCGCGAACAGATCGTCCCTCCTCGCAAGCCACGAGCTGTTCTCGCGTCAGGCCGCCTAGCGAATGGATACAACGTAGCGTCAAGGGCGCCGTTCGTTCGACCAAGAGGAGCACGGCGTTCTGGGCGCCGAGACCCGCGGCGACGGCCTCGAAAGAAGTGCGTAGAGCCTCCCGTTGGTCGCCTCGATCGCTGGCGAGGAAGGCGAGCAGCTCGTTCACCGCATCCACAAGCCGCGATGGGTCGCGTGTGGTCTTCGGGGTGCCAAGGACCGGAGGACATTCCTGGAGTGCGTTCATATTGGGCTCGGTACCTCGCTCTAATCAGGACACCGTGGAGTAAATTTTGTTTAGAAAACACCACAACGTTTCAAAAATTCCCCGGTCCACGGCATCGCAATTTCGAGGCCAGAGCGGCTCCCTCCCTGTCGAAACCAGGATCTTGGAGAACCGAAGGATCTTCCGTTCCAACGTTGGAACACTTCGCCTTTCATTCGGTCCACCCGCGGGACGACCCGCGAAGGCATCGCGAGACGACGCCTTTACGAATCAGCGAGATGCACCTCTCTCTCTGGTGGAATGGCGCTTGCCTAGACTGCGGGTTGCCTGGCCTTCCAGGCACGGACCCGAAGGGGGACATCATCATGATCAGGATTCGACTCGGCAGCCCCGCGGCCCTCGCGCTTGCTCTCACCGCCGCACCCTTGATCGCTACCCTCGCTCCTGGGGCGGCCCAAAAACTCGGCTTGACCGAGGATGACTTGATCACCGGGACTTCGATTCCCGGAGAGAGGAAAGCCGCATGAGAAATGAGAGGATCGCGCAGCTCCGCGCGACTCCCGAATCGACGCTCCTCGAACCGCGAGGCGTCGGCTGTCTCCACCTTCTTTCGATCGCTTGGATTGCTATTCCACGCCGCCGAGCACACCCAGCGGCATCTCGGTCAGATCCTCACGACCCGGAGGATCGTTCCAGGAGGCGAGGCGCGGTAGCCGCCAGCCGGCTCACCGCGATCCGAAGAAGGCCCACGAGGCACTCGCGAGGGGGGCGCCTCGTGCAGAGAGATGAGGATCTGCTCTCGGTTCGCATGCTCAAGCGCGGTGCGGCCTGACTCGGACGCCGCCCGCCCCTACGGCTTATAGCTCCGCACCACCTGCATCCGGTGCCCGGCCGCATCGCGAACGGCGATAGTGAACACCGGCCGCTCCGAAGTCGTCACCTTGCGCGGCAAGGTGAGGCGGAGGATTCCCCCTTCCGGGTTGATCGACTTCCCCATCGCGAGGTTTCCGCCGACGGGAACGTTGCCAAGCCGCAGGTTGCAGGTCACCGTCAAGCTCCCCGGAATGACGCCGCTTTCGACATCGAAGGCCGCGATCTCCAGAATACGGAACGAGCGAGCGACGCGGGCGCGGAGGACCGAAGGACGCACCACCAGCGTCGGCCGTTGGTCGTCCTCCAAGAAACCCCACGGTTGGCCGAAATCGATCGGGGCTCCGAGGTCGATCCAGCGAGCGAGGGTCATCTTCTCGTCGACCATCATGCCGGGGACTCCGACTCCCGCGGGGTGGGCTGTCGTGGCGGCAAAATCGAGGTCGTCGGTGCGGTCGGCGTTGGTTCGGCCGTCGAGGCGCTGGCCCCAGACTTTCCAAAGCAGCAGGCTCTGGCGCGATTGGAAGGCCCGGACGTAGCGGGTGAGCTGGGGCACGAACCAGAGGCCGTACTGTGACGGCGGCGGCTCGGACAGCTCGCTGGTCATGTCTTCAATCAGTTGCCAATAGGTGCGCGGCCAGGTGCCGTCGCGTTCGATGGTGCCGGCCGCCGCCGTGAGCGGCAAGCCGGCCGCCGGGCTCGCCGCGCCGTGGCACAAGGCGCAGCGGCGCTCGAGGATCGGCAGCACGTCGCGCCGGTATTCGACGGTCGTGGCGTGGCCGGGAATCAGACGGATCGCGGTGGCTCCCCCGGCGTCCAGGGTCAGCAGCGGCGTGGTGCGCGCGAGGTCGGGCATCGGGAAATCCGGGCGTGCCGCCGCGGTGGTTTCGAAATCGAGCGGTTCGAGGCTGTGGGCGTGGCAGCCGCCGCAGTCGTAGCGCGCTTCGCCTGGGCGGAGCTGGTGCCAGGTTTGGGCCATGTTGAGCACCATTCCGCGCCGGTCGAGGGTCTGGAAGGTGAGCGCGATATCGGCCGGTACCTTGGCGAGGAAACTCGTGTCCGCGTGGAGTGTGCCGTCCGGATGGCGGACCGGAGGGGCATTCGGTTTCTTCACCAGGATCTCGCCCAGGATGCGCATCCGCTCGCCGCCGATCACCGAGTATTTCGGTCCGTTCGCCGGATAGCTGCGGTCGGTCTGTGCCTGCTGCATCAGGACCCGGACGGCGACCACGTCGTCGTCCGAGTAGATCCCCGCGTCCGTCCCCTGGCGGGTCCAGCGGAGTGGATTCTGCGTCGGCTCGTCGAACGGATCGCGATCGGTTTGAAACGGGCCGAGTGCGCCTTCGCTCTCGCGCCAGAGGAGCGACGAGCTGCCGATCAAGCCGAACGGCTCTCCCGGGGTCAACCTCTCGGCGCGGATCGCGGCGTCCGAGAGTTCAGGCCGCGCGGGCGGCGCGTCGATTCCGTACAGCTGGCGCCACGAAACGACCGGCCGCGGCCATGCCAGGTTGTATCCCGGCTCATACAGAATGGTGATCAACCCCGGCGGTTGCCCCGCCATGTCGGCCGCCGGAGTCGCGACCGGCTCGCCGTCGGGAAACAACACGATCCGGCCGTGCGGCCAGGGGAACGCGCTGCCCGAGTTGACGTAGGCGCCGTTGTGGTTGACCGGCCCGGGCGCGTAGACCGCGAGCAGGTCGGCTTTCGCCGGATCGCCTTCGACGCTCGGCGTCGCCGCGGGATGGGTGAGCTTGCCGCGCCGGTCTATGCCCGCGCAGTTCTCCGGCCCGGCCGAGGCGTAAGGGTTGTCCTCCCGCCCGGGGCAGGGGGCGGGATAGTCGTCCGGCGTGGTCCAGGGCGCGAGCAGGCGCTGGCCGATCCGCTCGAACGGGATCGCGCCCGAGGACGGTTCGGGATCAGACGTTGCGAAATCGGGTCCCGCCGGGTCGATCGGATAGCGGATCAGGTCGCCGAAGCCGTTGTCGTTCAGGTTGTAGTAGCGGCAAACCACCAGATCACCGCCCGGCATCTGGGTCATGAAGTGATGCGCGAGCGCGTTCTCGCTGAAACCGGACAGGCTGTTCCAGGTCCGGCCGTCGGGAGCGATCACCCAGAGCGCGAACTGCCGCGTGTCGCGCAGGCCCTGCTCTTCCCAACTGGTGAAGGCGATCCGGCCGTCCAGCAGCGCCATCGGGTGGAGCGCCATCGCGACGTTCAGCGGTCCGATCGGCTCGACGTTTGCGCCGTCGGAGTCCATTGCGAACAGTTGCAGAGCGCGCTGGACCGACGACATCGCCTTCGGCGGCAGAAAGTCATCGCGCGTGGAGGTGAAGACGATCCGGTTGCCGGCTACCCAAGTTCCTCCCGTGTTGAACACGCCGATCCGCGGATGGTTGCTTCCCGGATCGTTAGGCCCGAACCGCGCGCCGTTGCCCGTGTTCGGCGTCAACTGCTGGCGGGTCAATCGCACGAGCGCCCGGCTCGCCAGATCGAGCTTGTAAAGATCCGCGCCGCGGCGCGACAGGCCGCCGCGCTGATCGTTCCGCTCGGTCAGATCGTGGTACCAGGTGAACAGCACCGACCGGCCGTCGAAAGACACGTTCGGATCGGCGACCGAGCCGACCGACAACGGTTTGCCCGCAGGCGTGTCGATCTGCCCTCGATAGCGCTCCAGCGGAAAAAGCACCTCGCGCGCGCCGGAGGTCTTCATCAGCACGAGCTGCGCGCCGGGATCGGGAATCAACGGCCGCACCACATCCGGCCAGACGCTGTTCGCCGCCTCCGGCCCGGGACCGAAGTAGGGCGCGCGAACGTAGATCAGCTCGTACGGCAGAGGGCGGATGATCTCCTGGGCGGCGGCGGCGAACGGCACCGCCGCTCCCGCGAAGGTGAGGGCGAGGGCGAGGGCTGAGACCCAACGGAAAACCCATGTTCGCTGGCGCATTTCTTGGAAGAGGATACGTTGGGAACTCCGCGTTCGTCGAGGGCGATGATCGACCAGCCCGAAGGATCTCCTCGCCGGCCGCATCGCATCCGGCGCGGAGGAAGGAGCACCCCGCTCGCAGGGGGGAGGATTTGCCGGTCCCCGGGACCACGGCGGAACTACATTCCATTCGTAGAGCACCTTCGCCAAGATCCGCCCCTTTCCTGGCTGGAACGACGCTTGCAAAAGGCTGTTTTGCCTGGTGACCAGGCACGGACCCCAGCAAAGGACTTCTCCAATGATCAGAATCCGACTCGGAAGCCCCGCAGCCCTTGAGCTTGCCCTCTCCGCCGCCCTATTGCTCGCCACCCTGCCGGCCCGCGGGGACGACGACGCGATCCACGGCGCGAACGAGAACGACTTGATTGCCGGAAACTCGATCCTCAACGAAGCTCGGGCGGCTTAGCCGCTTCGCCTGAAACGAGAAGGTCCACCCGGAACGCTCTGGGGACCGGCTCGGCATACACTTAAGGTATGCAGACCGGCAGGCAGGACGGTTCAGATCGCCGCCAGATTTCGCTGGAGTGCTCGCGGTGAGAACCCAATGGGGATCTGCCGATCCACGGGCTCCGCGCCGCTTCTTCGGTCTGGCTCATTTCGCCCGTTCGCTCGTCGAAGCGCTGTGGAAATGCGCGCCCTTCTTTGGCCTGTACGCCCTCTCTTTCGTTCTGCTCAAAGAAGTCGGCCAGGGTCGAGAGACTCTCGCCGCATTACTGGATTTGGGCCCGGCCAACATCTCCTGGTTCCTCTTCGCCCTGCTGTTGGGGGTTTCGAGCCTCTTTACCGCGTCGTTCCTCTTTCTTCTGCTCGACCGATGGAACTATGCAGCCGCGGACGGTTCGCGGGCTTTTTGCCGCATCTGGGTCCCTTCTGTCCTCACCCTCTCCGCCTCCTTGGTCATACCCATAGCGGCGGAGCGGAGTGCGGCGCACTCCAAATTCTTCGATGTATTGTTGGGGTTCCCCATCTGCCTCCTGATTCCCGCCCTCGTAGGCCTGGCCTGGTCGCGAACCCGCCCCGTCTTCGCGCCCGCGCGGACGATTTTCATCCTCGTCGGAGGCGTCAGTCTGCTCGCCTCTTTCTTCATCGGCCTGCTGGCGTTTTATGGCTTCTGCTTCGTGTTCCTCACCGCATTCTGTTTTCTGATCCGGGACGACTTCCGCGACGGCAATCCGAACTTCCGGCCCTGGGCCGACCTGCATCCGAACGGGCTCTTTCATGCGACGCTGCTTTGCCTCGCCGTGCTGTGGCTGTCGAACACCTCGGTCGCCAACCGGATGCTCGTCGGCACGCCGATGATCGTCCTTTGCGGTTTCTCGTTCTTCGCGGGACTGGCTTACCTTTTGACCGGGCTCCTGAGCCGAATTTCACCCGGGGCCGTGTGGACCGGCTGGGGCCTTCTGTGCCTTCTCTTGGTTCTCACGCCGGTCAACCATGAACCCCTTCGACTCCTGCCTCGCGCGCCGAATCCAACGCGACGCCTAGCCCCGTCGGCCCACTTCGTCGAGTGGCTCCGCTCCCGCCCCGAGGTGCAGGAAGGGAACCGGCCCTACCCGGTGTTCTTCGTCGCGGCCGAAGGCGGGGGCATTCGCGCCGCCTACTGGACCTCCACGCTGCTCGCGAGCCTGGAGGAGCGCTATCCCGGTTTCACTTCGCACGTGTACGCGATCAGCGGCGTTTCCGGCGGCAGCGTCGGTGGCGCGATCTACGACGCCATGTTTCGCGATGCCTCCGGCGCAAAGCGATGCGCTCCTCTGGTCCAGGGCGGCCTGAAGGGTCTTCGCCCCTGCACGGCATACCTTTTCCAGTGGGATCTTCTGGGGTCGCCGCTCTCCGCCTTGCTGCTCCACGATCTGCCGTTCGGCTGGCTCGGCGTACGACGGGCCCACGATCTCGAACAGAGCCTGGAGATCGCCTGGTTCGCCGACCTGGAGAACCGCCGCTTTGAAGAACCGTTCCTGGATTTGTGGCGCGATCGGACCTATCAGGTCCCCTCCCTGATCCTGAACGCCACCTCCGCGGACAACGGCCACCGCCTCGTCCTCTCAAACCTCGCCGCCCGCGGCGAGCTCACGGCCGAAACCGGCGTGGAGGAGCTCCTGGACCGGCCGGTCCGGCTGAGCACCGCTGCTTTCTTGAGCGCGCGCTTCCCCTTGCTCAGCCCCGTCGCGACGTTTGAAACGCCCGCCGGCAAGGCCTATCGGCTGGTCGATGGCGGCTATTTCAATAACTCCGGCCTGGCGTCGCTCGCGCGCCTCTTGCGCGCGGTGATCCCCGCGGTGGCCGGCAGCGAGCTGGCGGGCCGGATCGAGCCGCACGTTCTGGTGATCTCCAGCCGGCCGGCCGGACCGCCGGCCGCGCCGGGTCGCCTCGCCGGATCGTTTGCCGGAGCGTTGGTCGGACCGGTGGCGGTGCTTCAGAGCACCGGCGAGGCTCATGACGAAACCTACCTCGGCGAGATCGAACGAATCGTCGGCGCCGGCGGCGTAGCGACGGATCTCCGTCCGATCGAGGGTTCGTCCGAGGCACCCTTGGGCTGGTTCTTCTCGGCGGCGACGCGCTGCCAACTGGACCGGAACGTCAACGAGGTCACGAACCAGTCGAAAGGGTCGAAGGCGATCGCTCGCGCCTTGGAACTTCCAGCGCGGCCGCCGGCCGCTTGGACCTCCTGCCCGCCCGCTCCGGAACCCTGAGGATCTGAAGCCTCCTGCGCTAGAGTGCGCGGCGTGCCGAAACCACCGAGCGCCCGCCTAAAAACTCAGCCGCTTTCTCCGGAGCAGGAAGAGCGGATTCGCGAGCTGTTCCGCGAAGAGCTGGACAAACGAAACAAGTAGATTGCGATTCGGCGCCGTATAGCGGCCATCCGCCGCGGCCACCGCGTTGCCGCAGCAGCGGACGATTTTCGGCTCTGGATAGCGACGTCCCACCTCGCGAAGAGAGTTTCTGAGCCGGAAAGCGGCTTTCCGTCCCAGAATCGGATCTTCGGTCCCAGGACCGGATCTACCGTCCCAGAATCGGATCTTCGGTCCCAGAATCGGAGATTCGCCCACGCCTAGCGGACTTACGTCTCGGATTCGGACTTTCAGCGAGCGTTTCGCTCTCTACCTCGCGGAATGGGGCTTTCCGCGGCGCCCGCGGATTCTCCGCGCCGGAACCGCCGATTGCGCGCCTATTTCGTCGCGTACTTCTCCGCGCCGAGAAAATGGAGAGAGACATACGGCTCATTGCCCACCACCCAGCTGTCGTGCGGATCGGAAGGGATGTAGAAGAGATCTCCCGGTTTCAGCTCGATCACACGGTCTTCGAACGCCGCGGTCGCAATGCCGGAGAGGACGAGCCCCAGATGCTCGACCGTACACCGCGCGGCGCCGACGCCCGGCCCCACATGCTCGGACCACTTCCATCCCGGCTGGTAGGTCGCCCGGCCGATCGTCTGCCCGGCGAGACGGATGATTTCGAACCGGCCGAGGGTCATTTCGCGGACCTCGTCCGGAGTTTCGAAGCGCCTGAGGATCACGCCTAGGTCCATGTCGCCTCCCTCCCGTTCCGTCGTCGCTGCATTTCAGAGATAGAGTAGAGCCCTTCGTGTTGGGACGTACAGCGAGGGGCGATCTTATGAGAACGTTGCCGTCGGAATTCGCCGATCTGTTGTCCCGGAAGGGACGCGACTGGGAATGAATGAAACGGTTTAACACTTCCTTCAGGTTTCAGCATCCTTCTGGGTCGTGCCTCCTCGAAAGTCGGCGACGACGCCGAATTCGAAGGAGGCGCCAACCGGAGCCCTGAAGGCTCCTCAACTCAGGAGTTGTCCATGAAGAAGTTTGTCGTTCGCCTTTCCGTCGGTTTCCTGTTGGCCGCCTTCGTCCACTCTCCCGGTTTCGCCTTCGAGGGGACCGGGTCGATCGCGAGCGAGGAGGCGTTCCTCTCCTCGCTGGGCGATCGCGCGATCTTCGTCGCGCCGGGCGTCTACGAAGTCAAGCTGAATTCCAAAGAGACGATGCGCGTCGCCTTCGGCGATGCGGGAAGGCAATTCGATCGCGCTCGCTTCGAGGGGGAGCTTGCCAAAGTGCAGGCCGATCTCGCGCAGACGGCCCACCCGTCCCGCGAGCTGCTGCGGAAGGCGCATCGGCTGGAGGATCTGATCGCCGGCCTTCGGACTCCCCAAACCCGGGCCGCGGTGACGGGCTGGACCTGCCCGGGGACCACGATTCAATACACCTACTCCTTGGACGGCTATCTCACTAGCGGCGTCGTCACCGCCAAAGCGAAGATCGGGCTCGGCGTCGATTTCGGCCCGCCTCCCCCCTCCTACCCGAACCGCTACGCAGACGCTTACGCCACGGCCTACCGGTCACCCTCCTGCTCTGAGAACTCCGTCAGCGCAAGCGACTCCCTGACCAACGGCGCTCTGGGCTTCGCCACCGCCACCGCCTCGGCCTCCTGCTCGGGCACCTGCATCGCCTGGGAGACGTTCAGCGAAGTGACGCAAGCCGGTTGCACCGACGGCTACCGCTCGCTGACCCGCTTTGGCGGCAGCTTGGTGAACTGCCCCTGATCTGAGATCACGGGAGACGGCGGGCCGGCCCCGCCTGCCGTCTCTTTCTCCGCCGCCAGTCAGAAAAGGTGCGATTTCTGGGATAATAAGCCCATGGACCCACAAACCGCTGGCTTGGTCTCCCTTGGAATCCTTGCGCTCGTCGCGCTCGCCTACCTAGCCGTGTTCCGCAAAAAAGGCGAGGTGAAGATCGATGGGCCAGGCGGCACCGGCCTCTCGTTCAAAGGAAGCAACGAAGCCGACCGGCTCCCGGCGGGCGAAACGATGGCCGAGCGCATTCGAGCCAAGGGCTCGGTCGAAGTCGTAGGGAGCACGGGCGGAAACGTCAGCGCTCGAGAACTTGATGCAGGCGAGAACGTTCGCGTGGAGAATCAGCCCGGCCCAAAAGCTTGACCCCCGGCGCTCCGAGCGTGACGGGGGAGATCTCGAACGTACACGCGGGAAAGAACGTGGTTCTCGCGGGGACCTACATTGAGGCCGCCGGAACCCTCACCTCCCGCTCCCCTCTCCACCAGCTCCCCGCCCCACCCGCCGATTTCGTTGGCCGCACGGAAGATCTCACGGCGCTTCGCGCGTCGGTAAGGAAAGGCGGCGCCACAATCTACGGCCTTCAGGGTCAAGGTGGCGTGGGAAAGACCGCGCTGGCTCTGGTGCTCGCCCGCGAGATGTCGGCGGATTTCCCCGACGCGCAGATCTTTCTCGATCTTCAGGGGGTGAGCGAACGGCCGCTCTCGTCTGCCGACGCGATGGCGCATGTGGTGCGCTCATTCTATCCCGACGTGAAGCTCCCCGAAGGGACGCAGCTCGCGGCGGTCTATCGGGACGTTCTCACGGGCAAGCGTGCGCTTCTATTGATGGACAACGCCTCGGGCCACGATCAGGTGGCGCCATTGGTGCCGCCCACGGAATGCGCACTGCTGGTCACCTCGCGGCAGAAGTTCACGCTCCCCGGACTCGCGGTGCGGGATCTGGAGCTATTGCCTGAGAAGGACGCTCGGGAACTACTGCTCGCGATCGCGCCACAGATCGGGCACCGGGCGGGCGAGATCGCGCGGCTGTGCGGGTGTCTGCCGTTCGCGTTGAGGATCGCCGCAGGAACTCTCATGGAGCGGCCGGATCTTTCGGTTGAAGCGTTTGAAAAGCGCCTGGGTAGGGAAAAAGAACGGGCGGCGATCGGAGAGAAGGTGCTCGGGCTGACCTATTCCCTCCTTCCTGATGCTTTTCAAGAGCGCTACCGCCAACTCTCCGTCTTCGCCGGAGATTTCGACGCCCCAGCGGCGGGCGCTGTGTGGGAGCTGGGCGAGGACGAGACGGACGAAACGCTCGGCGCGTTCGTGCGCGGGAGCTTGCTCGAAGGGAAGGACGGACGCTACAAGCTCCACGACCTCGCGCAGGGGTTCGCGGCGTCGCGGCTGGCGGAGGAGGAGAAGGCGCAGGGCGAGCTGCGGCATGCCGAGCACTACTGCGGCGTTCTCAACGAAGCGAACCGCCATTACGAGCAAGGCAATGAGCACATCCTCGTGGGGCTCGCGTTGTTCGATCGCGAACGGCACCAGATCACTGCCGGCCAGGCGTGGGCGGCCAACAACCTCCAAACAAAGGAAGAAGCAGCGCGTCTCGCGAGCTGGTACCCGAACGCGGGCTTTCACTTTCTCTTGATGCGACTACTCCCAGGGGAATACATCGAATGGCTCGAAATGGGTCAGCAAGGGGCACGGCGAGCGGAGGACCGTAAACTGGAGGGAAGTCATCTTGGCAATCTTGGCGTCGCCTATAGGAACCTTAGCGAAAACCGGCGAGCGATCGAGCATTATTCGCAAGCCCTCGCTATCTTTCGCGAAATCGGCGATCGACGAGGTGAAGGCGGCTCCTTAGGGAACCTCGGCAATGCCTACTATTTGCTCGGAGAAACCCGAGCTGCGATCGAGTTCTTCGAGCAGCACCTCGTCATTGCCCGAGAGATCGAAGATCGGCGCGGCGAGGGAAACGCCCTCGGAAACCTTGGCAATGCCTTTGCCGACCTCGGAGAAACCCGGCGCGCAATCGAGTTCTACGAGCAGCAACTCGCCATCGCCAATGAGTTGGGTGATCGGCGAGGCGAGGGGAATGCCCTAGGCAACTTAGGCCTTGCCTACGCTGCCATGGGTGAAACCCAGCGGGCGATCAATCACTACAAGCAGTACCTCGCGATCACGCGCGAGATTGGCGACCGGCGCGGCGAGGGGAACGCGTCGTGGAACCTGGGACTTGCGTACGAAGAGCAGGGAGAGCTCGCTAGGGCGGTCGAGCTGATGCAAGTCTGCGTCGATTTCGAACGGGAGATCGGGCACGTAGATGCCGAGAAGCACTCGGCGTACGTACTGGCGATTCGCGCGGGGCTGGCGGGGTGAGAGGAAGCCCACTACGGGAAGTATCTGTAGATCTCTCGCCGGTGGAGAATCCTCACCAGCGTGATTTGGTCGCCTTCGATCACCAGGTCAAGCGCAGCTTGCGGCGGACAGGGAAGGCAAGCTCCGAGGGGATCGAAGGCGGTTGATCGGGGTCTCGGCGGACGAAACAGCTGGCGTGAACTTAGGTTTACAGCTTTGACCCTGCCTCTCAATACAGTTTAGATTCGCCCAGCGCTTTCGCGGCTCTACAGGTGGAGGATCGTAAGGTGAGGGTACTCATCCCGACCCATATCGACGACATTCACGCGACCGCCGTGGCACTCGCCCTGCGGCGGAAGGGGCACGAGGCGGTGCTGTGGCACGGCGCCGACATGCCGACGATTCAGGCGGGGTCGATCTCGCTCGGACCCGACGAGAACGAAGCCTGGGAGGTCTCCGGCGAAGACCTCGAACTGCTGCAGCCCAACCTCGACGTCGTCTGGTACCGGCGGCCGACGATGCCGATGCTTCCCTCCGGGGACCTCCTCCATGCCGGCGACGCGAAGATCGCCCGCCGCGAGCTTGCCGGCTTCATCACCGGCCTTTGGCAGTTCGTGGCGCCAGAGGCGTTCTGGGTCAATCCGATTCCGAGCCGGCTGCGCGCGAATTCCAAGCCCGTCCAGCTGCTCGAAGCTAAGCGCGCGGGCCTCGCGATCCCGCCCACCCTCTGCTCAAACGATCCGCGGCGGATCCGCGAGTTTCTCGCCCGCTGGCCGGGCGAGACAGTGTTCAAGCCTTTCCATCCGACCCAATGGCGGAAGCACGAAGGCATCGCGATGCTGTTCACCAGCCCGGTCGGGTTCGACGACCTGCCGGACGACGAAGTTCTGCGGCTCTGCCCCGGCATCTTCCAGCGCGCGGTCCCCAAGGCGTGCGAGCTGCGGGTGACGATGATGGGCCATCACGCGATCACCGCCCGGCTGCTGTCCCAATCGGAAGAAGCGTCGCGCCAGGACTGGCGGGCGGCGTTCGGCAAGCTGCCGATGGAGCCGGGCGAGATCCCCGAGCCGGTCGCCGCCCGCTGCCGCGAGCTGATGCGCCGGCTGGGCATCGTTTTCGGCTGCATCGACCTGATCGTGACGCCCGAGGGCGAGCACGTGTTCCTAGAAATCAACGAGATGGGGCAGTTCCTCTGGATCGACGAGATGGGGCCGGAGATGGCGACCCTCGATGCGTTCTGCGAATTCCTGATCCACCGCCGGAGCGATTTTGAGTACCGGCCGGGACCGGTCCGGGTCGCCTTCGAGGAGGTCAAAGAAGAGGCGTTGCAATGGACCGAGGAGGACAAAAAGAGGCATCAAAATCGGCCTGATGCGTCGTTGGTCGACGACGTGCCGGCGACGGAAGGGGCGGGAGCGCACGCCGCGGGAGGGGCTTGCGATCACGACCATCCGCATACACACCCACATCCCGCGGCCTGAGCCGTTGGCTTCGGGAGCCGGGTGCAGGCCGACTTTAAACCGATCGCCCCAAAGGGCGGTCAAAACCACGCGAAGGATCGACGCGAGAGGAGAAGACCGATGAAAAAGCTCGAGCGCAACAACCGAATCCTCGGACGGGGACTGGCCAAGGAGCTTTGCCCCACCGAGCTGTGCAACGTCACGGGCGGCGTGGACGACGCGGCCGGAACGCCCACCCGTTGCGTGATCATTGCGCACACCCATTCGGCCACGATGCATGACGACTGCTACGTTGCGGCCACCGACACCGACGAGGCCGTTCCGGCCGAGGAAGCCGCTCTCTAATCCCAATTCCCGATCCAACTCTTGACCCGGTGGCGTCCTCCCGCGCCCTCGGGCCTCCTTCCCCGCCACGGGGCTAGCGCTCGTCCTTTTCTTTCCGCTCCTTCGGGGCGCCGCCGGTCAACCGCTCGGCGTACTCAGCGAGCGGACCGAGACCTACCTCCGCACGGCGCCGATCGACGTGCTCGGCATCCTCGATCGGAAACGGTTCGAGCCTACCCGCCACCTCGCGAAACTGCGTGCCGTAAACCTGCGGCTCGCCCGCGGCCATCCGCACCCGGTCGGTCAGATAGGCGAGCTGCGAGGGCGCGGCGTCGCCGCGGGCGAGCGCTTCGCCCAGCCGCGTGAGGCAGAGGCGCTGAAAGACCGGGTCGGAGTCCGCGTGCTGCGCCAACAGGAACGCGGCCTGGGCGCCATCGGCTCCGACGAGGGCCCGGCCGGGCCAGCCGCGTTGCGCCACGATGTCGCGAAACCGCGCGAGGTTCCGGCCATCGACTTCGGCGACCCGCTCGGCCTGTTCGAGCGTCGGCACATCGCCGAGCGCGGCGCGCGCGGCCTGGTCGTCGGCCGTCATACGCAGCAGCTCGTCGTGGAGCACGCGGTCGCCGAGCGCGGCGAGGCGTTCTTCCTCGCGTCGGCGGACGGCCTCGACGGCGGGCGCCCAGCGCGGATCGGCCGTCAACGAGGAAAGATCGGAATCCTTCAGAAGGTGCTCGGCATTCGCGTAGCCGCGCGCGACCGCGAGATCGAGGAATCGGAAGGCGGCGTCCCGATCGCCCGTGCGCGCGAACGCGCAGGCGGCGTTGTAAGCATCTTCCGGCCGCGAGGCGCCCGCGGCGACGGCGGCGGCGAACAGCTCGCCCGCGGCGGAGAACTCCTCGCGGCGGAACGCGTTGCGCGCTTGCCGGTTGAGGTCGCTGGGATCGGTGGACAGGGTCATCAGCCAGAAGAGGGCGGCGAAAAGGCGCGGCGTCACGACGGCTCCCCAAGGGTTCCGGATCCGAAATCCTATCCCGGGGCCGAAGTGCGGCGCCAGGGTTTGGGACCCCGGGCCTCTTCGGTCCGAACGAGCCCGCGTTGGACCTGGACGAATAGCGACTACGGCGCCAGCGCCCAGAGCTCCGTGCCGGCGTGGGTGTCATACCAGGGAAAGAAGATCCGCTGGCCGGCGCGAACGAAGTCCCGGCGATCCGTGCCCTGAAAAAGTCCGAGCCGGCGCACGGTGCCGGCCCGCGTGCCGTCCCCGCCGATCCCGGCGAAGAAAAAGCCTCGGTTGCCGGCCGGCATGAGAGTTCGCGGAAAAGAACCGCTGTCCTGAGCGGTGTTCAGGTCGGCGACCAGAGAGGTCCCCGCGACGGTACCGTCCGAAACCCAGGGCTCCGGCCCGTGAACCTCGTCGGTCAGACGAAAAAACGCGGCCCCCGGCGGAGGCGCCGTAGGAAACGCCAAGAGACGAGGCGAACGGATCGTCTTCACCTACGAGCCGACGGGTACCGCCTGCCGGACTCACGCCGACGAACCAGAGCCGACCGCCTTCCACGGCTCCGAACGATTCCACACCCCGGGCAGGCACCGGGGCAGACGTCGATCCAGCGCGATCCCGCCGGCGTACCGTCGACACGCGCAAGCCTTCGAAGTGTGTGAAATCGATATTTTCACATTTTTTGTGCTCAAAGCCCCGCGTGTGATCTTTTGCGGTCCCCTTGCCGCCACCTCGAATTCGCGCCAGGATGGGTCCAACATTCGAGGAGGTCCGCCCATGCCTTCGCTCGCACCGGCCGTTCGTCAGTTGTTCCGCCGTCCGCCGATCGGCGCCACTTTGGCGCTCGCCGCCGGACTCGCCGGTTCGCTCGTGCTGCTCGCGGTGGCGGACGCGATGCTGTTTCACCCTTTGCCTGGGGTGGTGCATCCGGAACGGTTGTTTACCATCGCGCAGCCGAATCTTTCCTACCTGTCGCTACGCGATTTCACCGCGGCGGCAGAGGCGCGCGGCACCGGGATCGAAGGGTTCGCCGGCTATTCCCACCGGTCGTTCGCGCTGGAGATCGATGGCGAGCCGGTGCGCCTGCTAGGCGCTGCGGTCGTGGGAAATTACTTCCCGCTGCTCGGCGCGCACGCCGCAGAAGGCCGCCTGCTCGGCTCGATCGACGACGCGCCGGACGCGGCGCCCGCGGTCGTTCTCTCCTCCGCGCTCTGGCGTTCCCGATTCGGTGGCCGGGCCGACGTAGTAGGCCGACCGGTCCGCCTGAACGGCGTGACGTTCGAGGTCGTGGGCATTGTCGCGCCGCCGTTCCGCGGCTTGACGCGCGAGCACGACCCGGCGCTTTGGGTCTCGGCTTCGGCCTGGATGCGCTCCGCCCCGCGTTCGTTCGCCAGCCTTGGGCTCGGCACGCGCAGCTGGAGCTGGCTGCGCGCGTTCGGCCGCCTGGCGCCCGACGGCAATTTCGCCCGCGCGACGGCGGTGCTGAACGCCGAGGCGAAGCGGCAGGAGAGCGCCTATCCGGACGACACGCGAAAAGGCTTCGAGGTCGAGCTGGCTCCCGCCGAGCGTTTCGCCGCCGGATTCGGCTCAGCGCGCACGGCCAACACCGCCGAGGGCGCGCTGGGCGCCCTGGTCGCCCTCTTGGTGGCGCTCTCGGTCGCGAGCGCCGCGCATTTGTTCCTTGCCCGCGGCGAGGCGCGCCGCCGTGAGCTTTCGACCCGTCTGGCGCTCGGCGCCAATCGGCGGGCGCTCGCCGCCCTGCTGCTCGCCGAGCCGATCGCGGCTTCGCTCGCCTCCGCGGCGCTTGCGGTCCTGGCGGCACGCGGCCTGCTCGCCCTGCTCGCCGAGTGGTACCTGCCCGGCGGAATGCGCCTGGGAGATCTCGGCTTGGCCATCGACCCGCGCGTGGCGGCGTCCGGCTTCGCGCTCGCCCTGTTCGCCGGGCTCGCCGCGGGATGGCTCCCCGCGCGACGCCTGCTCGGCACCGATCTCGCCCGCGCGCTCGCGGCCCGCTCGATCGGCGATCGAACCGCCTCGCGCAGCCGCCGCGGTCTCGCCGCGGCCCAGGTGGCGGTCGCCCTCGTGCTGGTCGCGGCGACTGCGCTCGCGGCCCGAGCGCTCTCCCGCGCGGCGCAGGTCGAAACCGGCTTCGATGGCGAAAAAATAGGCTTTGCCACGCTCGACCCTGGGCTCGCGCGACTGCCCGGCGAACAGGTGGCGGCGCTCCGCGGCGAAGCGCTCGCGGCGGTCCGAGCGCTACCGCAGGTGGCGAGCGCCTCCCTCGTCTCCTTGCTGCCGCTCGACCACGGCGCCGATAGCGAGACGTTGTCGATCGAAGGGTATATTCCGGCGCCCGACGAACAGGTGGAGGCGGAGATTCAGCTCGTCGGCCCCGGAGCGCTGTCCACCCTTGGCACCCGCATGGTCGCCGGCCGCGAGCTGGACGAGCGCGACCGCCAAGGCACGGAACGCACGGCGGTCGTCTCGCGCTCTTTTGCCAACAGGTATTTCTCCGCCAGGGGGGCCGGCAAAGGTACCGGCCGCCATGAAGCGCTCGGAGCCCGGCTCGAAATGTTCGCCGGCCCGGCAACGATCGTCGGCATCGCGGAAGACGTCCACGCCCACGGGCTCGGAGAGATGCAGCCGCCCGCCGTCTATCTGGCGTTCGCCCAGCTCCCCGCCGACAAGGCGCCGGAGAGCTTCTCGGTGATTTACCGCGCCCGCACCTCCGCGGCCGAAGCCCTACCCGAAGTCCACGCCGCGCTGCTCGCCGCGGCCCCCAGCGCACCGATCTCGCCGGAAGGTACGTTTGCCGACCTCTACGCCGCAACCGTCGCGCCGCAACGCCTGGCCGCCGCCCTGTTCGGCCTTTTCGGAGGGATCGGAACCCTCCTCGCCGCGAGCGGCCTCTACGGCCTCGTCGCCTTCGCCGCCGCCGCCCGAACCCGCGAGATCGGCCTGCGCATGGCGCTCGGCGCCCGTCCCTCGGGCATTCTTCGCCTGGTCGCGGCCGACGCCCTCCGGCCGGCGATCCTAGGCACGCTGATCGGAGCGGCGCTCGCTGTACCGCTCGCGTTCGCCGCCCGCGGCGTCGCCTACGGCCTCGAAGGCTTCGATCCTCTGGCGCTAGCAGTCGCCGCCGCGATTCTCCTCGCCGCCGCAGGGCTGGCGGTGATCCGCCCGGCACGGGCGGCGGCGAAAGCCGATCCGACCGCGGCGCTGCGGGCGGAGTGAGGGATTAGGAGCCGCAGACACTGGACGCCCTGCGGTACTCTTGGAGTGATGAACGAGGAGATCCGGGACTGGGAGCGCTTGTTGGCCGCCGAACGCCATCTCCAGGCGCTCATTCCCACCGCTGTCCTGGTGGGCGGCACGGCGGCGGCGCTGCATGCCGGTCATCGTATTAGCCTCGACGGCGACCATGTGGTGACCGATCTGCGCGAACGCTTTGACCAAGTCCTATCGGACCTCGAAGCGATCTCCGGCTGGAAAACCAAGCGGGTACGACCGCCCGTCCTCATCCTCGGTAGGCTCGACGGAATCCTCACCGGGATCCGCCAGCTGCGTCGCGTCCGGCCTCTAGAAACAGAGGAGGTGGCGGGCTTGCGGGTTCCAACTCTCGCCGAGATGGCGCGGATCAAGGCCTGGCTGTTGGTGACCCGAGTCACCACTCGCGATTATCTCGACACCGTCGTGCTTTTCGAGCGCCTCGGCGAGCAGGGAACGCGCAGCGCGCTCGCCGATCTCGATGAAATCTATCCGCAAAAAAACGGCGCATCGGTGCTCACCGAGGTCATCGAGCGTCTGGGCGCCGCCCAGCCGGCCGACGCGGCGCGAATCGAACTCTCCGGATATCGCGGTTTACAAGCTCCGTGGAACGATTGGCACTATCTGGCGGGGCGGGGCCGCGATTGGGCGCAAACACTCTCTACGATGATCTTGAAGCGCGACGAAGAACTCCAATGAGCTTCGACCTATCCCGCTCGCAGGCCTTGTGGAACCGGAACAGCCTCAACCTCGAAAGCGACGAGGTGTTGACGCAGATCCTCGATCGGGGCGAGATAGAAGCCTGGCGGGAGATCTATCGCTTGGCGTCCGGTTCCGAGCCGTCGGCGGTGGCACTACGGAAGCGAATCGTCCACATCTGCCGTACGGTCCCGATTGGCTTTCCGCATTTCTTCCTTGCCGCCATGGGCTCTCTCGGCGAACGGCTCGAGCCCTATCCGGAAGTACCGCCGCCGATGGACGATATTGCCTGACGTCACGATTCTCCTTTCCAGTGCCGTTGGGTTAAATGCAAACCCAAAGCCATCATTCGACCGCCTGGCCTATTCTGCGCGTACTATTCAATCGCGGGGCGACCTCAGGAGGATTCATGCGCGGATGCCTCAAGATTGCGTTCTTTGGCATCGTACTTCCGCTGATCGTATTCGCGGGTCTCGGGTTTTGGGCACTTCGTCACAAGTTGCCGACCGAGCCACAATTGCCCGGCAAGGTCGAGCGCGGCGCGCTTGAGCATGGGAGACACAGGCGAACGTGGATCGCGTATGTCCCCACGAAGCCGCAGGCGCATCCGGCGCTGGTGTTCGCGCTGCACGGCTCGATGGGCACGACGGAGCAGGCGCGCCAGGTCTACGGATACGACTTCGATCGGCTCGCGGAAGAGCATGGTTTCATCGCGGTCTATCCGCAGGGGTACGAAGGCCACTGGAACGACTGCAGAGTGAAGGGGCCGTTCGCCGCGAAGATCGAGAACGTCGACGACGTGGGCTTCCTCCATGCGCTCGTCGATCGCCTCGTGAAGGATCATGATGCCGACCGCGAGCACGTCTACGTGACTGGCGTATCGAATGGCGGCGCGATGACGATTCGTCTCGCTCTGCAGACGCCGGGTTTCGCGCGCGCGTATGCCGCCGTCGTCGCCAGCATGCCCGCGCCGGAGAACCTCGCCGTCACGCCGAAGGGCGAGCCGGTGTCGATACTCCTCATGAACGGCACCGCCGACCCTTTCAATCCGTGGGACGGCGGAGATGTCGTGCTTTACGGCGTGTATGGAAACCGCGGGCCCGTCCTCTCCGCGCAGGCGAGCATCGACTACTTCCTCAAGCTCGACGGACTCGGCGGTCCTCCGGCAACGACGCAATTTCCCGACACCGACGCGAACGATGGCAGCACCGCTGAAAGCCAACGCTGGACCGCCCCCGGCAAACGCAACGTAACGCTTATCAAGATTCAAGGCGGCGGTCACGCCCTGCCCCATCCCGCCACGCAAGGCCCGCGCTTGCTCGGCAGCTCCAACCGTGACTTCCACGCCGCGAACGAGATTTGGGACTTTTTCCAGCAGGCACCGTGACGAGGTAACCGCTACTACGCGCCGGGCCATCGGAAGACATCTCCGAATCAGCCGAAGAGATCCTCCGGCCGGCCGAAGAGACTCCCCCATCCGCCCGGAGATCTCCACCGCCGATCGGGAACGTCTACCACGATTAAAACTCTCCCCCGCGGTCTCCGGAAGAGGCCTTCCGAAGATCCGAAGAGCGCTCCGCATCGCCCGAAGGGAGCTCCCGATCTTCCGGAGAGGCTCACGGTCTTTCCGAAGTCAGCTCCGAATGGCCGGAAGATGGTTCCCGGACGCCGGTGACCCTTCCGGACGTTCCGGCATTCTCTTCGGTCGGCCGGAAGTCGCCTTCGGACCGTCCGAAGAGCCCTTCGAAGGGGGCGGAGACGGCTCCGGTCGGGCGCGCCGGGCAACGGCTCGACCGGCCCGAAGATTCCGGCCGCTTCGGTGCCGAGCTGGTGCTCGGCGGTCCCGGGAACGGCGTTTGCGGATGATATCGCGCTGTGCGGTCGGGGATTTCTTCGGACTCTGGATCGGGCGCGAGTGGCTCCGGCGAGAGAGTCTAGGCTCCGGAACGGTTCGCGGGAGGCAGAACCGGCTCTCACACCGCGGCGGATTTCGTGATCAGCTCTTCCAGCACCCCAAGATCCACGTCAGCCAACCGCTTGATGTAAAGGCACAGCCCCTTACTTCGCTTGTGCTTGCCCAACCGCGCGAGGAGATCGTCGTCGAGGCTGCTCAGGTAGAGCGTCAGGTCCGACTTGCGGGGTGAGAAACCAACCACGGGCCAGTCGTTCTCTTTGCCGTTGGCGTATTTCATCCGGTAGGAGCCGAAGCCGACGATCGCCGGCCCCCACATGATCGCCGGTCTGCCGGTTACTTTTTTGAAGAGTTTCACGAGCGTTCGGCAGTCGTCGCAGCGCGCTTCCGGTTCGAGGCGATCGATGAAGGCGTCGACGCTTTCGCCGGTCGGCCGGGTCTTGGGTTCGGCCATGTCCTGCTCCACTCCCCTAGTTCGCGATCGCGATCGCGGCGTTGACGAAGATCGGCGGTCCGTCGTCCTGGTTGCCGGTCGTGTTCTGCGGCACCGTGAAGCGGTCGACCGCGCCCTTCTGGAAGGCGACCGCCATGCTCGAGCCGCCGTAGCTGAAGCGGCCCAGCTCTTGGCCTTTCACCACCTGATCTCCGACTTTGACCTCGAAGCTCACCGAGGAGATCTCGGTGATGCCGATCGGGATGACGCAGACCATGCCGATTACCGGATCGTCGCTTTCGATGAACATCAGGCCGCGCGTGTTGACCGACGCCTCGTAGCCTTGCGAATAAGTGGACGCGGTCGGATCGAAGCCGGCGGATTCGGCGTTGCTGAACATCAAGCCGTTCACCTTCTCGACTCGGACCACGCGGCCGGCGATCGGTGCACGCCAGCGATGATAGTCGGAGCCCGAGAGGAACGACTGGAAAACGTCTCCGCCGACGAACCGATCGACGTAGTGGCCGCACAATATGTCGTGGAGCGAGTAGGGCTGCCCTTTGAGCCAAAACTGCGCGCTCGCCTGGACGCTCCGCTCCCAGGTGACGACCGTGCCGTCGTTCGGCGAGACGATCACCCGCGGATCGTTCGGCGCCGAGATCGGCCGCAGCTCGGGTTTGATCTGGCGGTGGAAATAGGCATTGAACGATTCGAAACCCCAATGCGGCGCGGCGCGGTCGGGGATCACGAACTCGATCAGCCTGTTCTGCTCATAGGCGGGCTGCGACAGCCAGCCGAATTCGCCCTCGTTGATCACGTAGAGGCTCGCCGGGCTGTCGAGGAAGTGGCACCATTCCTCAAGGATTGCGCGCAGCGCGTCGTTGAACGCGGGGTAGCGGAACGCGGCCTCCCCGGACGGCGTCATCATCATGTAGGTAAACAGGGTCGAGACGGGGAACGAGTTCTGCTTCGAAGGATCCCGGTTGTATGCCGGCGCCGAGCGGACGATCCAATCGAGCGCTGCGAGCATCTCGGACACGTCGTCGATCTGTTTGTGCTGGGCCGGAACCTGATCGATCATCTTGGTTACGTACATGCGGGCAACGCCGTCGCGCTCGATCAACCGCGCAAGGGCCGAAACGGAGGGCGAGACGATCCCCATGCCCCTCGCCGGCGCGATCTCCTTTTTGAGATTGACCTGCCATTCGTCGACCGCCGCCCGCTTCTTCGGAAGATATCCGGCGACCCTGCCGAACGAGTTCCGATATCGCTCGTCGATCGACCGCTCCAGCTCGTCGCTCATGGGTGCCTCTCCGTCGCTGTTGTCCTGCGGAAGCTATCAGAGGGAGTCCCTCTTCCTCGAAGCCGTCAGGATCAGTCCACGGGAAACACCGCCTGCAACCGCCAGAAACTGCGTTCGGGCGGGCCGACGAACAGCGGCCCGGCGCTGGCCTTGAAGGCGAGCAGGTGCGGCGTTTTGAGGTGCGGACCGAGGTAGGCCTCGCGGCTGGTCCATTCTTCGAACAGGAAGATGCGCGCCGGGTCCGCCGGATCTTGGTAGAGCCGAATGGAGAAGCAATCGGGCTCGGTGGCGACGACGATCGCGATCAGCTCCGTGAGCGCGCCGACGGCTTTGTCGATCTGGTCGGACTGGGCTTTGTAGGTGATGGCGACAGTGGTGACGGAGGTAGACGTTTGGGTCATTTGGGTCTCCAGCTACCGGCAGGCGTAAGCCGACTTGGCGAGAGCCGCGGCGTAGATCGCGTGGGCTTCCGCCGTCGGGTGGGGATCTTCGTGGCTGACCCAGAAGCGCTTGCCAGGACCGGGAGGGAAGGCGTGGGAGGGATCGATGACCTCGAAGCCGTTGGCCTTCGCCAGCTCGGCGACGCGGCCGAACAGACCCTTGAACGGGCCGAAGTCTTTCGGCTCGTGCAGCTCGGGAAGCAGTAGCACGGTGCCGGGAATGCCGTCCTCGCGGAGCATCTGGCCGAGGTGGGCCATCTCCCGCTTCGTCCCTTCCCAGCCGGGCAAGCCGTCCTTGTAGAGACCTTGGTAATAAGGCTCATAGTGCTGGAACGGTCCGGAGAGGCGTTGCAGCCGCGCCGAAGCGAGCGAGATCAGGGCGGAGTTCCAGAAGAACGGGTTGAAGTTTGGCACCGCGTCCGGCTCGGCGTCGTTATAGGAGTAACCGACGATCACCCATTTCGGCTTTAGAGGCCGCAGCCGCGCCTCGTATCGTTTCACCTCCATGGAGGTGTTGCAGTTGCCGATCCCGGCGTTCAACACCGTCGCCCGCGGCGCCCCTTCCTTCGGGCACTGGTCGGCGAGCACCCGTTCGAGCTGCGAGGGAAAGGTGTCTTTTTCCGCCGCCCCCCAGCCAAAGGTCACCGAATCGCCGAGCGCCACTACCAGCCGGTCGTTCGGGGTCCGCGCCGCTTCGGTCGCCGGATCGGCGCGCCGCAGGCCCTTGTCGTCGGTGCGGACGGTGACCCCCATCAGCAGCTCGTCGGCGTTCGGCCGGTGCTCTTCGACCACGCCGGGAACGTCGGATTCGATTTTGATCGCCTTGGCGTAGCGCCACATTTCGACGTCGAACACGTGGAGGGAGTATTTGGACAAGACTCGCAGAGCGACTTCCGCAACTCCGAACGTCAGGAGCAGGCTGATCGACAGGACGAGCAGACTTTTGAGCAGCTTGTTCACCGGGCACCTCGGAGGGGGCGGCGGCAAACCAGCCACCCGGGACAGTTCCAGGACCGGCGAACGATAGCTCAAGTCGGGGGGCGAGGGCGGGGCGCCGTCTCGTTCGCCTCCTGGGGCAGAAAGATCGGGGGGACCCGGAAGAACCGGGCCCCCTTATCAACGTCAACGAGTGCTACCCCTTATGTGCCTATACCTACGGGCAAGCCGGTCCGGGCGTTTAGGTGACCCCTCGCTTCCGGCAGGAAAAAACCGGGATCGTTCCGGCGATATGATCCGCTCCATGCCGCTCACCGTCGCCACCTGGAACGTCAACGGCGTCCGCGCCCGGGCCGAGCAGGTGCTCGGATATCTCGCCCGCGACCGCCCGGATGTCCTTTGCCTGCAAGAGATCAAGGCCACCGCTGTGCAAGTTCCCGCGCCGCTTGCCGAGCACCCGGACTACTGGTCGTTCTGGCACGGGGCGGGCGGCTATTCGGGAGTCTGCCTGCTGCTCGCGAAGGCGCGTTTCCCCGAGCTGCCGCGGTTCGAGCATCCGTCGTTCGACATGGAGACCCGGGTGGTCACCGCCGAGGCGGAGGGAATGTTCTTCGCCTCGATCTACGTGCCGAACGGCGGCAAGGACTACGCGGCGAAGATCGCGTTCCTGGAAGGGATGCGCAATTGGGCCGGAACGCTCCGCGAGAGAAGCCGGCCGACCTTCCTGTGCGGCGATTTCAACATCGCGCGCGAGGAGCGCGACGTCCACCCGAAAGAGAGGAAACCCGACCAGATCGGCACGCGCCCCGAGGAGCAGGCTCTCCTCGAAGGCATCCTCGGCCACGGCTTGACCGATGTCGGCCGCGCGCTCGATCCCGACAACGACAACCTGTTCACCTGGTGGGCGCCCTGGCGCAACCTGCGGCAGCGGAACATCGGCTGGCGCATCGACTACGTCGCGGCGAGTCACGCAGCCGCCTCGACCGCGACCCGGAGCGGAGTCCTCGCAGACTACGGCACGAGCGACCACGCGCCGGTGGTGGCGGAGTTCGCGATGTAACCGATTCTTGCGTCATTCCTCTGTAAGAAAGGGAGCGATAGGCTCCGGTTCGTCGAACGGTTTCGATCTCGAAGGAGATCTCCATGATCCACCCTCCTCGGCTTCCCTTACCTCTAAGGGAAAGCTTCCTCCGGCTCTGCCTCGGCGCGACCGCTTTCGCGTCGTTGGTGCTGGCCTCCCCCGCCCTCGGCTGCTCGATGTGCCGGTGCGGCGATCCCACTTTCAACGCCCTCGGCACGGACGTCTACGCCGAAGGAAACTTCCGCATCGCGCTCGACGGCGAGCGATTCGAGAAGGAGCAGGCGATCTCCGAAGCTCCCGAGGGCGCGGCGGTCGCCGAAGATCCCGGCCGCGAGAGCCAAACCGAGCGACGGGTGACCGCGACGCTCTCGTACGCGTTCGATCGGGTTAACCTCGTCGCCCGCGTCCCCTGGAGCGATCGCTCTCTCAAGACGATCGGCGAGAGCGGCAGCGAGACCTCGAACGGCCTCGCCGATCCGGAGTTGTACGCGCTCGTCCGGCTCTGGTCCGCGCCGTTCAAAGGCGATCTCGGCCGCCGCGCCTGGATTTCGGCGGTCGGCGGGGTCAAAACCCCTTGGGGCGAGAACAACCTCAAGTCGGGCGACGAGCGCCTGGAAGAGCACCTCCAGAGCGGCACCGGCTCGACCGACTGGTTCGGCGGCTTTTCCGGCGTCTACCTGGTCGATTCGCAGTCGTCGCTGTTCAGCTCGGTCCAATACCGGCGGATGGGCGCGAACGACTTCGGCTACCAATACGGCGACGTCAAGCTGCTCAACTTCGGCTACGAGAGGAAACTTGGCAAGAGGCTCGACGCGAGCCTGGAAGCCAACTACCGCGACGCCGGAGAAGACCGGATCGACGCCGAAGAGGGTTTCGATCCGAACACCGGAGGCTCGGTGCTCTATCTCTCCCCCCGCCTCTCCGCCGACTTCGGTCGCGGCCTGGTCGGTCGATTGTCGTTTCAGATCCCCGTTGCCGACCACCTGGACGGCGACCAGACGGAGAAGACGGTGGCGAATTTCGGGTTGACGTTTCTGGTGCGGTAGCGATCGACGGAGGAGGGCTACCCTTTCAGGTGTCCTCCTCGGCAGGGAATCCTACTTCGAAGCTGGCGCGTCAATCCGACGGAGTTCGAGCCTCTCCCTCTAGAGCCCGTGATAATCTCAGAACTGTCTACGGAGGCTTCCAAGATGAATCTCACCCTCGAATGCGAGCGCGAAGACGACGGCCGCTGGCTGGCCGAAGTGGTCGATCTACCCGGTGCTCTCGCATACGGCGGTTCGGCGGATGATGCGATGGCCAAGGCTGAAGCACTTGCGTTGCGCGTCCTGGCGGAGCGGCTGGAACACGGCGAAAGCCGCCCGATCGAAATCAGCATCTCGCTCCCCGCCGCCGCATGAGCCACTGGCCTTCGGCCAAGGCCAAGAATGTTCTGGCTGCTCTGATCAAGCTCGGCTGGCAGATCAAACGCCAGACGGGCTCCCATCGCACGCTGTCCCGCAAAGGCTGGCCCGATTTCGTTTTTGCCTTCCATGATGGCGACGAACTTGGGCCCCGGATGCTCGCACGCATCGCCAAACATGCGGGGCTTACACCCGCGGATCTGTAACGATCAGACCCTATCCCGCTGTCGAGGTGAGGGAAGAGCTACAAGCCAAGGCGAGGGATTCCGGCTTGTGGGAGACAGTGCATTTCTGTACACCATGTCGGCATTTTACGGCGTAAAATGCCGACAGCGATCGCCATTGCCCAAGTTCCTCTCCGCGCTCGCGGAGGGGACGCTCTGGCCCTGAGAAGGGTCAGCCCAGCCGCCCGCTCCGTACCGCGTGAATAAAATCCACATACGGCGGCTCGTGCCCGGCGCGGCGCAGGTCGGCGAGGATCTGAGCGCGGTGGTGGATGCCGTGGAAGATCGTCTGGGTAAGGATATCGCCCACAGAGCTGGTCCACGCCTCCCCGAGCGAGTTGATGTAGGCGACATCCCTCTCTAGATTTCCGGGTTTTAGCGTTTCGATCTGCTCCTGCCAAAGCGCGGCCGCGCCGTCAAGCTCGCGGGCTGTGACGGGGAGATCGAGCGCCGGCCAGACGGCGAGGGGGCTCGGCTCACCTTTTACCCGCGCGAGCCAGAGCCGGAGAACGCCCGCGATATGAGCGAGCGTCTTCACCGCGCCGGACGGCGGCTCGGCCAGGGCGCGCAGGGCGGAAACGACCTCGCGGTTCGCCCAGGCGTCGAAGGCGAAATGGCGGCGGATTTCTTTCAGGCGATCCATTCGGTGAGCCTATCTCCCTTGAGCGCAACCTTTCTCCCTCTCGTTCCGTACCTCTTGACGACAGATGTCGTCACGCGTATCGTTTCTCCTGACGACAGATGTAAGCAACGCAGCCAGCCGCCCGGGAGAACCGCCTTGAGCCAGGACGCAGCCCCAAGCACGAAGTCGATTGGCGATCAGGAAATGGCGCTGCTGCGCTTCCTCGCGGAGCGGGGCCCGGTGTCGGTCGGCGAGGCGGCCGAAGAATACGGCGCCCCGCGCGATCTCGCTCGCTCTACGGTGCTCACCATGATGGAGCGGCTGCGCGCCAAAGGCCATCTGGAGCGCGAGCTTGCCGGCGGTGTGTTCCGTTACTCGACGGCTCAGCCGGCGGCGGAGCTGATGCGCGGTCTCGTCGGCCAGTTCGTCGACCGGGCGCTCGGCGGCTCGGTCTCGCCGTTCGTCAGCTACCTCGCCGAGAAGGGCGAAGTGTCGGAAAGCGAGCTGGCGGAGCTGGAGCGTTTGGTCGAGCAGCTGCAAGAGAAGCGGAGGGAAGAGGCATGAGCTTCGAGATTCTATTGGCCGGGCTCTCCGCCTCGCTCGCTCCGCTCCTGCGCGCCACGTTGCTCGGCGGCCTGCTCGCAGCTCTGGTCTGGCTGGTTGCCCGCCGCGGCAGGCGCCTACCCGCGGGTCTCGTCGCCGCACTCTGGTGGGTGGTGGCGTTCCAATTCCTGTTCGCGCTCGCCTGGCTGGAACCGATCGCGTTGCCGATTTTGCCCGCGCGGCAGCAGATGGCAGCCCCAGCCCTCACCTCCGGCACCTCTCCCGAGGGGAGAGAGGAGAACAGCAAAAAAGGCCTCGCTTTTCTCCCCCCTCCCGGGTGGGTGGGAGTGCGGGCGGGAGAGGGGCCGGGGGTGAGGGCTGGCGCGGGCTCCGCTCTCGCCCTCCTCTGGCTGCTCGGTTGCCTGGCCCAGGTTCCGCGGGCGGCGAGGGCGCTTTCCGCCTCCCGATCGCTTCGCCGCTCGGCGCGACCGGTCGACGACCCCTGTCTCCTCGCCCGGGCCTCTTCGATCGCCTCCCGGCTCGGCCTTTCGAGCGCGCCGCTTCTCGCGGTCTCCGACGAGGTTTCGGTCCCGCAGGTGATGGGCTTGCTGCGCCCCCTGGTGCTGCTGCCGGCCGATCTGGCCGAAGCGGATCTCGATCTCGCGCTCGGTCATGAATTCGCCCATCTGGTGCGCCGCGATCTGTGGCTCGGCCTGGTGCCGGCCCTCGCGGAACGGTTGTTCTTCTTTCACCCCCTCGCCCGACTCGCCGCCCGGGAGTACGCCCTGGCGCGCGAGGCGGCGTGCGACGCCCGGGTGCTCGACGCGCTCGAAGCTCCCGCCGAACGCTACGGACGCCTGCTGATCCGCTTCGGCGCGATCCCCCGCCGAGCCGCCTTTGCGGCGACCGGCGCCTCCCCCACGTTTCACCTCTTGAAAAGGAGACTTCTCATGTTGCAGAACCCCACCCCCGCGGGCCGCCGCGCGCTGCCCTGGCTGGTGCTGGCCGGCGCGATCGGCGTCGTGGCGCTCGCCCCGTTTCGTTTGACGGCCAAGACCGAGGAGCCGCGGCTGAACGGTCCGACGCCCTCTGTGGTCTCGGCCCAGCTTGCCGATTGGACCGATTCGACCGGCTCGGCCAGCCGGTACGCCTACGCCAAGATGCCCGTGCCACCGCCACCTCCCCCGCCGCCGCCGGCCCCTCCCGCACCGCCCGCGCCGCCGAAACCGTCGAAGTCCTCGCACTCGATGAGCTGGAGCAACGACGGCGACGATCCTTTCGTCATCCTGCACGGCGACGATTCCACGATGTCTGGCTCGACGAGCGACATCCGGCGCGCCGAAACCCTCCGCAAGGGTGGCGAGGATCTGGTCTGGTTCCGCCGCGGCGGCCAGGAGTACGTGATCCGCGACGCGGCGACCGTAAAGGCGGCGACGGAAGCGTTCCGCCCGGTCTCCGAGCTGGGCAAGAAGCAGGGCGAATTGGGAGCGCAGCAGGGCAAGCTCGGCGCGAAACAGGGGTTGCTCGGCGCCAAGCAGGGCGAGCTGGGCGGCAAGCAGGGAGCGCTCGGCGCCCGCCAGGCGCATGCCGATCGCGACGACGAGAAAGAGGCGGCGGAGATCGAAAAGCAGATGGACGATCTGGGCAACCAGCAGGAAGAGCTTGGGCGTCAGCAGGAGGAGCTGGGCAAGCAGCAAGAGAAGTTGGGCGATCAGCAGGAGGAGCTGGGACGCCAGCAAGAAGAAGCCTCCCACGCCGCCGAATTGCAGCTCAAAAAGGTCACCGACGAAGCGGTCGCCCGCGGTCTGGCCGAAAAAGTCCGCTGATCGCCCGCCTCAAACGGCGCCCCGCCGGGCGTCCCTAGCCACCCTTTCTTTCGTTCCACGTACCGGACCGGAAAGCCCCCGCCGCGGGCCGCCGAGCGACCGCTCTGCCTGCCCGCGGCCTTTTTCGGCCTCCCCCGTCGCTTTACCGCCTTCCGGGGGCCGTTTCGCGATACTCTCCAGGGCAACCTATGCCCACTGAAGAAACCACTGCACCCCCAATACCCCCCACGGCTCCAAAGCCCGCCAGCCTCTCCCCTTCCGAAGCGACCGTCACTTTTCGTGACTTGAACCTTTCGCCTCAAGTACTTCGCGTGCTCGACGACGTCGGCTATGAGTCGCCGACGCCGATCCAAGCGGCGACGATCCCGCGCATGCTGGCTGGCGACGACGTGGTCGGCCAAGCGCAGACCGGCACCGGCAAGACCGCCGCATTCGCCCTGCCGATCCTCACCCGCCTCCACCCGAAGGCGTCGAAACCGCAGGCTCTCGTGCTCACCCCCACCCGAGAGCTGGCGATCCAGGTGGCCGAGGCGTTCCAGCGATACGCCTCGCACGTCACGGGATTTCACGTCCTGCCGATCTACGGCGGCCAGAGCTACGTGCCGCAGCTGTCGGCGCTGCGCCGCGGCGTCCATGTGGTGGTGGGCACCCCCGGGCGCATCCTCGACCATCTGGAGCGCGGCTCGCTCGACCTTTCCGGGATCACCACGCTGGTGCTCGACGAAGCGGACGAGATGTTGCGCATGGGGTTCATCGACGACGTCGAGACGATCCTCAAGAAGACCCCCCCGGAGCGCCAGGTCGCCCTGTTCTCGGCCACCATGCCCGCGCCGATCCGCCGGATCGCCAAGGAGCACCTCAAGAATCCCGTCGAGGTGACGATTCGCGGCACCACCACCAACGCGCCGAAGATCCGCCAGCGTTACTGGCTGGTGAGCGGCCTGCACAAGCTCGACGCGCTCACCCGCATTCTGGAGGTCGAGCCGTTCGAGGCGATGATCGTCTTTGCCCGCACTAAGCTCTCGTGCGCCGAGCTGGCCGAGCGCCTGGAGGCGCGCGGCTTCGCCGCCGCGCCGATCCACGGCGACATGCAGCAGGCGGCGCGCGAAAAGACGATCGCCCGGCTGCGCGACGGCCAGCTCGACATCCTGGTCGCGACCGACGTCGCCGCCCGCGGCCTCGACGTCGACCGGGTGAGCCACGTCCTCAACTACGACATCCCGCACGACACCGAGGCGTACATTCACCGGATCGGCCGCACCGGCCGCGCGGGCCGCAGCGGCGACGCGATCCTTTTCCTCACCCCGCGCGAGCGCCACATGCTGGCGGCGATCGAGCGCGCGACCAAGCAGACGATCCAGCCGATGGAGCTGCCGTCGGTCGATGCGGTGAACGATCAGCGGATCGAGAAGTTCAAGCGCCAGATCACCGAGACGCTCGAAAACGACGGCCTGGAGCTGTTCCAAAAGCTGGTCGAGCAGTACGAGCAGGAGCACAACGTCCCCGCCGTTGAGATCGCCGCGGCGCTAGCCCGCATGGCGCACGGCGACACCCCGCTGCTGCTCGAAAAACCGGCTCACCGGCCGCGGGTGGCCCCGCGGGTGGAATCCGCTCCGCAATCCACCCCCTCCGGTTCCCCGTATCCCCCGGCGTCCTACCAGCCCGAACGCACCGAATACCCGCGTTCGACTCCGCGCGGTGAAAAGCCGAGCGCCCAATCCGGCCCTCCGGCCAGTCGCGAGCCCTCCCCGGGCCTCGCGAGCTACCGGGTGGAAGTCGGCAACGTCCATGGGGTCAAAGCGGGCAACCTGGTGGGAGCGATCACCAACGAGGCGGGTCTTGAAAGCCGGCACATCGGCAAGATCGACATCCGCGACGGCTACTCGCTGGTCGAGCTGCCGGTCGGACTCTCGACCGCCACGCTCAAGCACCTACAGAACGTCCGCGTCGCCGGGCAACGGCTCGCGATCTCGCGCGAGCGCGACCTGCCGAAAAAGCCGCGCCCGACAGGGTAGACACCGGGGTTCAGGGCCGAATCCGCACCGGAGCCTCGCCCGCGCGAAACGTCAACGTTCGGGTCTCGCCGATACCCCGCAGCAGAAGGTGATTCACTTGGGCTTGCTCCGCCTCGAACAGCACGCGGTCGGCGAGGTCGAAATCCCCGGTGACGCCGGTCACTTTGAAGTAGAGCCACGCCTCGCGGTAGCTCACCTCGCGTCCCAACCACTCTATCGGCAGCGGCTCTCCCCCGGGAGGGCCGACCGGAGCGACCACGAAGCGGGTCTTCAGATAGTCGACGATCTCGGATTCCGCCTCCGGCGATTCGACCGGAATGCGCCTGCCCGACATGCGTTCGAGCGCCGCCTCCAACTCCTCCGGCACGACGGCGAGCGCCACTTCGAGGCAGCCGCAGTCCGCGCGATAATCCACTTCCGCGTGGCTCGCGTGAAACGGGTGCGCCCGCGCCCCGGCGCTCAGCCACAAGGAAGTAAAAGCCAGAGCCGCCGCTCTCCTCACGGCCTTGGTGTGTCCTTGCTGTCCTTGCCGTCCTTTAGGTCTTGTCGGATCGGGTTGGGCTTCTCCTCCGGCTTGAACAGCTGGAACCGGGTCTTCCCCGGCCGCGAGGGCCAGCCGTTGTTGGAGAGGTCGCTATCTGCCGTTTCGAGCTTCGGATCGATCTCGATGCCGGTGATCTCTTTGTCCTCGATGAACAGTTTGGTCACCCGCTCCGCGTTGAAACGCCAGATCTCGGCCGGGATCACCAGGTCGCGGTGTGTGCCGTCCGCGTAAGTCAACCGCATCGGCAGCGGCGTCACCAACCCGCCCTTGTTCACCAGGTCGACGGCGAAGAACCGCTTGTTCGAGATGAGAACCTCTTTCTCGGACGCTTCGAGCGAAGCGAGCAGCTTTTGGTAGTCCGCAGAGTCCGTCGGCGTCACCCGATACTCATCGAGCTTGTTGTAGAAATCGGCCAGCTCCGGCCGCGCCTCGATCCGCTTCGGCAACGGGGCGTTGCGCTCGGCCGAGAGGGTCTTCGATTGGGCGTCGTCATACTCCTTCTGGTGTTTCTTCGCCGCGTCCGGATCCTGCGGGTCGAGCACGTACTCGCTCACCCTTTCGATCCCGACGTCGACGTGGCCGGTGCCGTAGAACCAGCCGCGCCAGAACCAGTCGAGATCGACGCCCGAGGCGTCCTCCATGGTGCGGAAGAAGTCGGCCGGCGTCGGGTGCTTGAACTTCCACCGCTCTGCGTACTGGCGGAACGCGAAGTCGAACAGTGGACGGCCGAGGATGCTCTCGCGCAGGATGTTGAGCGCGGTCGCCGGCTTGCCGTAAGCGTTGTTGCCGAATTGGAGCACCGACTCCGAGTTGGTCATGATCGACGTCTGGTCGGCCGATACCATGTAAGAAACGATGTCCTTCGGTTCGCCGCGGCGGGAGGGGTAGTCTTTCTCCCACGACTGCTCGGCGAGGTATTGGAGGAAGGTGTTCAACCCCTCGTCCATCCAGGTCCATTGCCGCTCGTCGGAGTTGACGATCATCGGGAAGTAGTTGTGGCCGACCTCGTGGATCACCACCGAGATCAGCCCGTACTTGCTCCGCTTCCAAGTCTTGTCCTTGTCCGACGGCTCGCCCCAGTAGGTCTTGTCTTCATAGGGGCGCGGCTGGTTGAAGCAGATCATCGGGTATTCCATCCCGCCGACCGGGCCGTTCACCGAGATCGCCACCGGATAGGGAAAATCGAAGGTGAATTTCGAGTACGTCTCGATCGTGTGCGCGACCGCCTCGGTCGAATATTGGCTCCAGAGCGGATCGCCCTCGTTCGGGAAGAACGACATCGCGAGCACCCGGTTCGGACCGCTCTGGACCCCCATCGCGTCCCAGATGAACTTGCGCGAGCTGGCAAACGCCACGTCGCGTACGTTGTCGGCCTTGAAATGCCAGACCCGCCGGCCCGGCTCCTTGATGTAGGTACGGCGCTCGCGCGAGGCGGCCTCTTCCGGCGTGACCACGTACAGCGGTTTGTCGCTTTTGGCCGCGCGCGCGAGCCGGTCGCGCTCAATCGCAGAAAGCACCTCGTTCTGATTCTGGAGCACGCCCGTCGCCGCGACGATGTGATCCTCCGGCACGTCGATCGACAGGTCGTAATTCCCCAGCTCCAGGGTGAACTCCCCCGAACCGAGGAACTGCTTGTGCTGCCACCCCTGGTAGTCGAGATAGGCGGCCATGCGCGGATAGAACTGGGCGATCTCGTAGATCGCGTTGCCGTCCTTGAACAGCTCGTACCCGGTGCGGGCGCGGATCTTGGTGCCGTCGATGACGTTGAACGCGAACGCCACGTTGAGCACGAACGTGCCGCCCGGACCGAGCGGCGCGGGCAGATCGACGCGCATCATCGTCTTCACCTGGGTAGCCCTGAGCGGCGCCCCTTTGGCGTCGGTCACCGAAGCGATCTCGAAACCGCCCTCGAACCGGCTCATCTCCAGCCGCTGCGCCAGATCGTCGTAGGCCAATTCGTCGAAGCTCGCGGGCGCGGTCTGGGTGAGCACGTTGTCGCTGTCGGGCCGAAAACGGTTCTGGTCCAGCTGAAGCCACAGGTAGGTCAACGTATGCGGGGAGCGGTTCTGGTAGGTGATCCGCTCTTTCCCCTCGATCCGCCTTCTCGCGTCGTCCAGCCGCACCTCGATCTTGTAATCCGCCCGCTGCTGCCAGTACGCCGGCCCGGGAGCGCCCGAAGCCAGCCGCGTCTCGGAAGGCGTGGGCAACAGCCATTCGAGCTGCGCAAACGCCGTCGCCCCGGTGCCCGCCCCGGGAGTCCCCGCCTCCGGCGGTTTGCTCGGCAACGGCTGCGCGCCCAAGGCACTGGCTAGGGACGCGACGAAACCAAGGAGAACGACCGGACGCCAACGGCTGAGCATGGTTCGGACCTCGTGGGGAGAGTTGGCCGCCAAGAGATACGCGGCGCGACGGCGGCAGTTTAGCGCGAGAGCTTTCCTCGGGAGCGCACCCAGTCCGGCGATCCTGGGGAAAGCCCAACCGCGACAGTTTACGCCCAACTTACGCTATGCTTCCGCCATGGCTTCCGGCCCTCCATCGCGCGACTATGCCGGGCCTGGGGCGCGGAAGGAGGCGCTGCGGAAGCTGCCCGAGAACGTGCGGCAGATCGGTCCGCGCGGCGGCGGTAAGGGCGGGGTGCCCGTCTACACCGAGCTGCGCGCCGCGTCGTCGTTTTCGTTTCTGGACGGCGCGTCTTCTCCGGAGGACCTGATCGTACGGGCGGCGGAGCTGGACCTCCCCGCGGTCGCGCTGGTCGATCGCAACGGGGTCTACGGCGCGCCGCGTTTCTATCGGGCGGCAAAGCAGGCGGGAATGCGGGCGCTGGTGGGGGCGGAAGTGTCGATTGGCGACCGGAACGCTCCTCCTGCGGCCGCGGTGGCCGCAGGGATCGCGGTGCGCGCCGCCCGTCGCCGCCGCGATGCGGAAGAAGAAGCCGAAGAACAGCAGCCGCCGCTGATCGCCCCGCCCGGCGCGGACGGCGCGGTTCCCGATCTCCCCCGCCTGACGTTGATGGTCGAAAACCGGACCGGCTACAAAAACCTCTGCAAGCTCATCTCGGCCGCGGCGCGCGAGCGGCCGAAGGGGGATCCGCGCGCCTCTTGGGAGCTGGTCGAGCATCACGCCCGCGGCTTGCGCTGTTTGACCGGCGGCGAGGAGGGAACGGTCGCCCGGGCGCTGCGGGCCGAGGGGCTCGACGGCGCACGACGCGAGCTGGAGCGGCTGGTCGCGCTCTTTTCCGGCCGAGTCCACGTCGAGATCGGTCGGCACCACCTGCGCGAAGAGGAGCACGCGAACCGCGCGTTGGTCGACCTCGCGCGCCGCCTCCGCCTGCCGCTGGTGGCGACCAACGGCGTGCGCTACGCCAGTCAGAAGGACAAACCGCTGTTCGACGTGCTGACCGCGATCCGCCACCGCACTCCGCTCGACGCCGCGGGCAAGCTGCTCGCCGCCCATCGCGAGCGGCATGTGAAAAGCGGCGCCGAGATGGCGCAGGCGTTCGCCGATCTGCCCGAGGCGCTGGCCGGCAACGCCGAGCTGGCGGCGCGGCTCGATTTCACGCTCGCCGACCTGGGCTATCGCTTCCCCGAGTATCCATTGCCTTCCGGCGAGACCCCCGCGTCGTTCCTGCGCCACATTACCTGGAACTGCGCGCCCGCGCGCTTCCGGCCGTTCTCGGCCAAGGCCCAGGCGCAGATCCAGAAAGAGCTGGACATGATCGAGAAGCTCAATCTCGCCGGCTACTTTCTGATCGTCTGGGACATCGTCCGCTTCTGCCTGGCCGAAAACATTCTCGCCCAAGGGCGCGGCTCGGCCGCCAACAGCGCGGTCTGCTACGCGTTGTCCATCACCGCGGTCGACCCGGTGCGGATGGATCTCCTGTTCGAGCGGTTTCTCTCCGAAGAGCGCGGCGAGTGGCCGGACATCGATCTGGACCTCCCTTCCGGCGCGCAGCGCGAGAAGGTGATCCAGTACGTCTACCGCCGCTACGGCCCGCACGGCGCCGCGATGACCGCCAACGTCATCACCTACCGCGACCGCTCGGCTGCGCGCGAAACGGCCAAGGCGCTCGGCTATTCGCCCGACCAGGTGGACAAGCTCGCCAAGCAGCTCGGCCGCTGGAGCTACGACCAGTCGCGCGGCGATACGAAGTCGTTCGACACGGAGCTCTCCGCCGCCGGGTTCGATCCGGCCGAGCCGCGGCTCCAGCGGTTCACCGAGATGTTCGAGAAGATCCAGCACCTGCCGCGCCACCTCGGCCAGCACTCGGGCGGCATGGTGGTCGCCGCCGGCCGGCTGGACGAGGTGGTGCCGCTCGAACCGGCCTCGATGCCCGGCCGCACGGTGATCCAGTGGGACAAGGACGACTGCGCCGATCTGGGGATTGTCAAAGTGGACCTGCTCGGCCTCGGCATGCTCGCGGCACTCGAAGAGGCGGTGCCCACGATCCGCACCTACGAGAAGAAGCACGTCGATCTCGCCCATCTGCCGGCCGACGACCCCAAGGTCTACCAGATGCTTCGCGCGGCGGACACGGTCGGCGTGTTCCAGGTCGAGAGCCGGGCGCAGATGTCGGCGCTGCCGCGCAACCGCCCCGAGAAGTTCTACGACTTGGTGATCCAGGTCGCGATCATCCGCCCTGGGCCGATCGCGGGCAACTTGGCCAACCCCTATTTCGAGCGCCGGGTCGGCCGCGAGAAGGTGACCTATCCGCACCCTTCGCTCGAACCGATCCTCAAACGCACGCTCGGCGTGCCGATCTTCCAAGAGCAGCTGCTGCGCATCGCGATGGTCGCCGCGGGCTTCACGGGCGGCGAAGCCGAGGAGCTGCGCCGCGCGATGGGCTTCAAGCGCTCGGTCGATCGCATGCGCTCGATCGAGGCGCGTTTGCGCTCCGGCATGGCCGAGCGCGGCATCACGGGCGATGCCCAGGACAAAATCGTCCAGGGGATCACCTCGTTCGCGCTCTATGGCTTTCCCGAATCGCACGCCGCGAGCTTCGCCCTGATCGCCTACGCGAGCGCGTACTTGAAAGCCCACCACCCGACCGCGTTCTACCTCTCGCTGCTGAACGCCTGGCCGATGGGCTTCTATCACCCCGCCTCGCTGATCAAAGACGCCGAGCGCCACGGGGTTCTCGTCCGTCCGCTCGACGTGCAGGCCTCCGGCTGGAACTGTCGCTGGGAGGAGCGGGAGGAAATTAGCGTAGGGGCGGGATCTCGGGAACAACCGCCGGTCGGCGCGATCCGCCTCGGCTTCAAATTCGTCCGCGGCCTGCGCCACCACGCAGCGAGAGCGATCGAAGCGGAACAGGCGATCAGCCTCTTTACCAGCGTCGAGGATCTCGGCCGCCGTTGTCGTCTCCACGCGCCGGAGCTGGAAACGCTCGCGAGCCTCGGCGCGCTCGAAGCGCTCGGCGACGCCTCGCTCGGCGGCGCCAAGGGCAAGAAGCCTCTCCCCCGCCGCGCCGCGCTCTGGCAGGTCGCCCGCGTCGGCCGGCCGGCCGGGCCGCTGCTCGAATCATTGCCCGACGAGGCGCCCTCGCCGCTCCCCGAGATGACGACACAGGAGAAAACCCTCGCCGACTACGCCGGGCTCCAGCTCACGCTCGGTCCCCATCCGGTCGCGTTCTTCCGCGAAGGACTTACCCGCCAAGGGGTGGTCCCCGCGGCCGATCTGCCGCGCCACCGCGACGGCGAGCGCGTGCGCATCGCGGGGTCGGTGATCGTCCGCCAGCGCCCGGGTACTGCAAAGGGAATGTTGTTCCTCACCCTCGAAGACGAGTCCGGCATGTGCCAGGCGATCGTCGCCCCCGACCTGTTCCAAGAGAACCGCAAGATGATCGTCGGGAACCCCGGACTCGCGGTCGAAGGCAAGCTCCAAAAACGCGACGGCACCCTCTCCGTCCGCGCCGAGAAGTTCTGGCCCCTCCGCGATCTAGCGGCGACGCCGAGCCACGATTTTCGGTGAGGTTGCTCGGAATCCTCAGTCCACGATCTCGATCGTAGCGATCCCGCGCACCGTTCCCCCCTGAGCCGAGACCACTATCGTCACCGGGCCGCGGTAAGTGGTGGTTCCGGCAAGGAAGGTGGCCGCGGCGCTGCCGCTGTCGTTGACCGTCGAGGCGTCGCGGAAGATTCCGATTTCGCGGCCGGAGGAGTCGGTGGCGGAGAAGATCGCGGAAGTGCCGGGGGTTACCTTGCCGATGTCCCTCTGGAAACTGGCGGTCACGGTGACCGGATCGGCAAGACCCGCTTGCGCCGTCACTTTGCCGCCGGTCGAGACGAGGATGCGGTCCGGCAGAGCGCGGACGAAGGAGATCTGTGCTTGGCGGGTCACCTGGTTTGCGGTGGCCGAGACGATGCCGGTGCCGATCGCCGATGGGCTCACCAACTCGACCGTGGCGCGGAAGGAACCGTCGATCGAGCGCGTGGCGGACGAGGAGCTCTCCGGCGCGAACAGCCCGCCGGAGGTGGCGAACGCGACCTGCGTTCCGAGGGGGAGTGCCGAGGAGACCTCGACCGTGAAAACGGTTCTTGAGGCTCCATCGGCGGGGGCCGAAGTCGGGGCCGCGACGAAGCGGATGACGCCGTTGACGTCCGCCGAAGTAAAACCGATCGCGATCGAGCGCGAGAGGCCCGGGACTTCCTTGACGCTCGCCATTACCACGGCGGGTCCCACTTGCTGGCCGCTCACCAACTCGATCGTCGCCTGGCCGGTGCCATCGGCCGCCACCTCGCGCCCTCCCGCCAGGGCCGCCGGGACTCCGCCGACCAATGTCCCCGCGCTGGTTGAAAAGATCACCGTCCGCTTGTTCAGATCGGCGCGCGGATCGAGTTGGGCCACCAGGCGCAGACGTGAGACGCCGTCCGCCGGGAGCGACGTGACGCCGCCGACCGTCCCCAAGACGAGCGACTCTTCGACGATGGCCGGAGGCTCGAAATCGCTCTGCTTGTAGCAGCCGCTCGAAACCAGGGCGGCGACCGAGAGGGCGGCGAGGACCGACACGACGCGGGGGGGGAAACGGCGCATGATTCGATTCTCCGCGCGGTTCAAGCTTTTTGGATTTGGACCAGCACCAGGTCCGGCTGCGGGATGCCGAGCGAGTCGGTGAGGGTCTGGTCAATCTGCACCAGCTCGATCGGGCCGGTTCCCGGGCCGATCACCAGCTCGATGCGGTCGCGACAGACCTGATCGGTCGAGCCCACGGTTTCGGTGCGGGTAAAGCTCTTGGCCGGCGGATCGTCGCCGTCTTGAAACCAGATCTGATGGCCGGGCGCAAGCTTGTAAGTGAGCGTGATCGGCTCTTCGGCGAGCGTGCTGCGGAGCGTCTGCACGAGCTCGATGCGCTTCGGCACCGAAGTCGGGTTCGGGGACACGGTGAGGGCCTTCTTGATCTGGATCGCCATGGATTGCCGTTTTCTCCGTTTCTCTCTCGCTGGCCGGAAATCTACTGGCCCGGGAACAGGCCGCCCAAGCCGCCCTTGAAGGCGCGGGCGACGTTCAGGTCGAAGGACACCGTGAAGTAGTAGGAGACGGCCGTGTCGAATTTGGTGATCAACGGGCTCGGGTCGTCCTTCTTGAACACCAGCGCGCCGCCGCCGAGCCGGATCATGTCGGTGATCCGCAGGCCCGCGCCGATCAGCATCGACTGGTTGCCGAACAGGTCTTGCCGCGTCGGACCGCCGCCGTTGTCGCCGTCGGCGATGCTCTGCACCGTGAGGCCGAGGGTGAAGGCGAAGCGCCGGCTGAACGTCTTGCGAAAGCCTCCCAACTGCCGCAGCGGCGCGTTCTTGTTGACCGGACGCAGATAGAGGTTGACTCCGATATAGGAGACCACGGAGTCCAGCTCGGGCGCCCCGACCAGGCCGGCGTCGGCGCTGACGTAATAGTTCTGGAAGGTGTCGAAGCCGCCGGTTGAGGAGGCGTTGACGATCTGTGCCCCGACCGCCCGAAGCGCCACCTCCGAGGCGAGCAGGTCGAGCGCGCTCGCGCGGGCGGCGAGGCTCGCCTGAACGTTGGTGGCGATCGAGGCGAGCGTCGCGGCGAGAGCGCCCGCCCGGGCCGCCGGACCCTGGGGTCCCACGAGGAGCCGAAGCGCCGCTGCGTCCCCTTCGGGCAGCTCGACCCCGCCCGGCCCGGTCGCCCGGTCGACCAGCCCGGGAAAGCCTGCGATCGCCTGGGCGAGCGCGTCGTAACGCCCGGCGATCGCCCCGGCAACTCCCGGGTCGAACGTGGCGTCGAGCGTTTCGCCATCGGCCGTCGTCGGGTCGAGCCCTTGAGCGGCGCGGGCGGTTGCGTCGGACGACATCTCCATCGCGTCGAGCACGCCGAGGAAGGCGTTCGACAACGCCGCGAGGTTCGGATCGGACGGTGCGGCAAGCGCCGCCACAAGCCGTCCGACCGCCGAGTCGCCGGCCAGCCCGCGCAACAATTGAGCGAGATCGAATTGCAAGGTGGCGTAGGTCTTGAGGAGCGCGTTGCGCCGCAGTTGCGGCTCCAGCACCTGGCGGACACGGCCGTTGAAGCGGTCGGCCAGATCGTCGTGGGGGGTGCGCGAGTCGAACAGGGTGCCGGGGGCGATCGCCTGGTCGGATTTCATCTGGACCAGCAGCGCGGCGAGCAGTTTCCGGCGCAGCGCTTCGCTCTGGTCGGCGGTCAAATCGCCCCTTTCGATCGACGCGAGCCCCTGGTCGAGCGCTTCGCGCGCGACCGGCCGGAAGGCGGCCGCCGCTTCCGGGGTGACCTCGGCTTCGCTGCGGAAACAGAAGGCGTAGAACCGTTGCGCTTCCAGACGCGGGATGACGGTGCGAAACGTCGTGCCGTCGATCCGCCCGTCGATCGGCGCGGCCGGCAGCCAGGCGATCGGCGCCCCATTCGGTCCGCGGCAGTCGTCGTCCACCTGGGGTGGATTCTTGCGGTCCGAGATGTACTGGAGCGTCAACCGCTTCGCGCCGGTCGGCAGGCTGCCGCAGAAGCGGATCGGCACGTCGAACGGCAACACCCCGTCGATCGTTCCGGCTTGGAGATTGACCGCCACCTCGGCGAAACCGGTGTCGGCCGATGGGGCGGCGCAGGGGTCCGTGTCGCCGGGTTGAGCACCCAAAACCCCAGGCAGAAACGCCAGGGCGCCGACGGCCACCCCCGAACAGACGGCCACCCGCCAGCGGCAAGCCCTCGACTTCTCCATGCTCTTCCTCCCCGCGCCGGTCGCGATTCGATCTAACGAATGCTACCAGCTCGCGCGGCGAGCGCGAAGAGGAGGAAGCCGGCGATCATCCCCAACCCGCCCAGCGGCGTGATCGCTCCCAGGATTCGCGGGCCGCCGAGCGCCAAGGCAAAGAGCGAAGCGGAGAAAACCGCGGTGCCGGCCAAGAGCGCGAGGACCGCCGCGCCGTAGAGCCGGCTTTGGCCCCCAGTCCGGATAAGGCCCAGCCCGATCAGGCCGAGTGAGCCGTACATGAGATAGCGCGCCGCCGTCTCCCAAAGCGAAAGGCCATGGGCGTCGAGCCTTCCGGCGAGGGCATGGGCGCCGAACGCCCCCGCTACCACCGCGAGGGCGGCGCCCACGGCGCCGGCCGAAACCCATGGGGCGGTCGATTCTTCTGTCGCCATTCGGATTCCGTCGGCCTATGCGATCTCGCCCAAAGGCCGAATCCCGGTCACCGCGTCGTTCGGGATCACGATCCGGTCGAATTTCTTCCAGATCCCGAAGCGCGCGGCGCTTTCGAGGTACTTCTCGCGCGGGGTTTCATCCCCTTCGCGATGAACGTCGGCGTCATTCAGGATCACGCCGCGGTCGGTGACGTCGTCGCAGCGGCCCACGTACATCTCCGGGCCGCTCGTTTCGACCACCACGGTAATGCCGTGCAGATTGCTTTTGCCCTGATGAAAAGTCCCCATCGAGCAGCCGTTACGCCGAAACGGCGCTGTGCTCCGCGAACGCGCTCGACAGATCGGCGGCCACCTGATCGGCGGAGCGCCCTTCGATCCGATGCCGAGGAAGGAAATAGACCAGCTCGCCATCTTTGAAGATTGCGATCGACGGGCTGCTCGGCGGGATCTGCGGCATGTGGCCGCGGGCGCGCGCGGTCGCTTCGAGATCCTGGCCGGCGAACACGGTCGCCACCCGATCGGGCCGCGCGTCGCTCTCCAACGCCTGGCGAACGCCTGGGCGGGCCATTCCGGCGGCGCAACCGCAGACGGAGTTGACCACCAGCATTGCGGTGCCGGTCTTTTCGTTCATCCACTTGTCCACTTGGTCGGCGGTGAGCAGCTCCTCGACCCCGATCGAGGTGAGCTCTTCGCGCATGGGCTTGACGAGCATTGGGCTGTAGGGCACGGGCAATGACCTCCTGCGATCCGCCGACGCAAGAAGGCGCGGCGGTTGGGATTCTCGGCTATTCTAACGCTCGATCGTCCCGGCGGATTCCGCCCCCTTCCCCACTCCTCCCGTTTTCCGGAGATCTACCGATGCCCCGGCTGCCGTTTTTCCTCGCCCTTCCCACCCTCCTGATCTGCGGCATCGGCGAGGCGTGCGCTATCACCGCTCCTCTCGCTCCGGTCGGTCCCGTCCCCGTCGCGACGCCCGACGCGGGCGGAAAGGCGCTGCAAGTCGCGTTCTTGGTGGTCGATGGGGTCTATAACACCGAGTTGATGGCGCCCTATGACGTGTTCCAACACACGGTATTCCACGCCAAGCCCGGGATGGCCCCGTTCACCGTCTCTCCCGACGGGAAACCGATCACGACCTTCGAGGGATTGGTCATCGATCCGAAATACAGCTTCGCCGACGCGCCGCCGATCGACGTTCTGGTCGTGCCGAGCGCGGAGGGGAGCATGACCAAAGACCTTGAAAACCGCGGGCTGATCGACTGGGTGAAAAAAACGGCAAAGAGCGCCCGGATCGTGATGTCGCTCTGCGACGGCGCTTTCGTGCTCGCCCAGGCCGGACTGCTCGACGGCCTGCCGGTCACCACCTTCCCAGGCGACTACCAGAAGTTCGCGGCCAAGTTCCCTACGCTCGATTTGCGAGTCAACGTCAACTACGTCGATGCCGGTAAGGTGATCACCTCGCAAGGGGGTGCCCGCAGCTACACCGCCGCGATGCACCTTGTCGAGCGGCTCTTCGGTCTCCCCGCGGCCCAAGGCATCGGCCGCGGCCTACTGATCCCCTGGCCCCCCGGCAGCGAGAGCGAGCCGGCGGGGGTGGTGGAACCGGGGGCGCTGCCGGCGGGTCAATAAAGCGGGAAACTCGTGGCGCGAACCTAGCTCTCCAACCTCCCCTCGCTGCTAGCCGGTCGTGCCGATGAGCTCGTCGTCGTCGAAAAGCGCGCGCTGGCGGGAGGGTTTCATCCGATCGCCAGGAGACGCGTCCACGTCGAAGGTCAAGCCGGTCAAGTGACCAGAGGACTTGAACTTTGGCCGTTGCAGCACGGATGGAGACGGGTTTGCGGCGCCTGAATCGGCACCTTCTGGAGGGCCAGGCTCGCCGCGATCCGCGCCATGTTCGGCCTCCTCGAGGCGCTCCAACCCCCTGCTGGTCGAGGAAACCGACTCGCGGACGCGCGAATAGATCTCGACCGAATCGGCCATCGTCTTTTGCATCTTAACTACGCGACCACCGAGGAGTTCGCGTACCAACTGTGCTCTCTGTGGGGTACCCATAGTCAGCCTCCTCTGTGATTGTACTCCCCTTACCAGCCAAGGCCTAAACAGGTGAACTGGTCCAGGATCTTGAGCTCTATCGCACGCGTGTCATGGTTGTCGGGCCCGAACGGAATGCCCTTGAGGTATAGGCGCTTGGCTTCGCAGAGCGCTAGAGCGGGTGCCTTGCCTCCAATGTAAAAACGCCAAAAGTATTCGTGCATCGGCCCGCCGAAGTACCCATACGGCGCTTTGAGGGGGGAATAGTGGACTCCGGTCGAACCCACGAACGCATTGGCGCCGGCCAGTAGAAGCGACAAAGGGATGGACGCCTCAGGAGTTCGAGGAGCAACCTCCTCGCCGGCACGCATGAAGCCCGCAGGAGACTTCACGACCAGGGCACCCCAGCAAGCGCCCGACAGAACCACCGCACCCGCCGCCTTTCTCACGCTTGAGGTAGTAATCGCTTCCACTTGGCCGCCGATGACTGCCCGGTCGCCCCAGAAAGCGCGACCATCCCAGTACGCACCATGAAGCATGAAGTAGAGAACGTCACGCTCCAATGAGTCGGCCGGGAGCTGGCGAGCCTCGTGAGGCTCAGACACATAGGCCGAGTCCGTCCCGGGGAGTAGCCGCTCGAAGACTTCTCGCGCAAACGGACGCATACAGTTGAGGATACCGGTCCGAGCCTTCGGGGTCGCTGCGCGGTTCGCTCCAAGCGCCGCCCGCACCAAGTCCGCCGATCGGCCGTCAGGAATCCTAGAGACCGGCCGGGCAAATCGATGATTGTCCTGGATACCATAGTCGTCGTCGCTCCAAACGACGAAGGAATCCTCGTCTTGCGCTGCGGAGGGAGAAATTAGGGCGCGGAGGTTGTCACCGATGGTGTCTCGGACGCAGCTGGGCACGACGTCATAGCCGCCGAGAAGGACAACGCCGTCGAACTTCGCCGAGTTTTCCTGGACCGTGCCGACCGCGTCAAGAGTAGATACGCCCGCGTCGAGGTTTAGAAGCGCTGCGACCCGCTCCACGGCTGTAATGGCCTCCTTCGCCTCTGCCCTGCCGATGCTCTTGGCGAGCGCGGCGGGTTGAGTGACGAAGAGAAGTTTCGGCAGCGCGCGACCGCCAGCAACGAGCATACCCGTTAGGTCTGGGCGAGGCCCGGGGGGACGAGGCGGTGGCGGGTCGGGCGGGTCGGGCGGATTGGGTGAAACAGGCGCCTGTAGCGGGTCGCCTGGGGTAATTTCAATCGTCACCGTGACCTTCGTCGCCCGGTGGGGAATCGAGATCTTGGCCTCGACAAACTCGGTCTCTGTCCGTTCAACCGTAACTCGCGGCGTGACCGCTGGGGCGACTTGGGTCACGGATATCGATGGGGCGACAACCGCAGCCTCGGGAAAGGTGTCCTGACCGTTGGGAGTGCTGTCATTGAACTGTCCACGAGTCTTCGACCAACTGACCGTGCCATCTGGGGCGACGTGGATACCGATCAACCCATTGCGATCCGTTCGCGTCCACTTAATGGCGCTGCGGTTGGCGTGGAGCAGGTCCAGCACGCCGGGATCCGGATGTCCGGCATCCTGCAGCCCACCGCTCATCGTGTAGTAGACGGTTTTTCTCATCTCGCCGAGCACACTCTCGTCGAAGCCGTTGTAGCTTGCGTGGTGGGAGAGTTTAACAAGCGAATACTCGCCTGCCAGTAGGCCCCGGAGTGTCCGCATTGCCGGGCCGAGGCCGGCTATCTCAGGCTTGGCGAACTGCATGTCACCTGCGAGCAGAGATCGCTGGCCGTCGCCGCCGATCGTCATTACAAGGCTCTGATTGTTGAGCGCGGCGCCCTTGCCGGGACTATCCGCACCCTCAAGACTGTCGGTCGAGACCGATACTGCGTCACGGTAGGCGCTAACAAGATCGTCCGTGTCTGCATTCGGGCGGCGACTCAGGGTGTCGCGGGCATTCGTCTGAAACGCGGCCAGAGCGCGCGCACAGATTATCAGGTGCTCTTTGGTGGGTCCAACGACGCGCAGACCCAGCGCACGGAAGGCGGCCTCGACGGGCTTGGCGTCCGAGGGCTGGGTGTATAGGTGGACCCGGGCCTTTTGGTCGATTAGGGCCTGGATCATCGCGCGATAGCGTTGATCCTGAGTGGCAGCGTCCGCGATGAACTCGCGAAGTGCTGCGTCCGAGAGACGCGAGCGATCCTCTTCGACCAGGGCGGCGATTAGGTTCCGCTCCGGAAGCACCATGCCCCGTAGAGCGTCTCCTCCGCCGATTCTGCCTGTTCCGAGGTCAGGATCGGCGACCAAGGCCCAATCGGCCTTCAGATCCCCATCCTCGACCAGTTTTGGCAGGCAGCCAATGTGGTCCGCGTGGCAGTGGGTGACGACGAGAAGATCGACGTGAATAGGCTCGTCATTCGCGAGACCGAGAAGTGTGCGCAGCTGTGTAGGAAGGGCTGGGGTATCGGGGCTCCGCTGTTGCCAATCGGCCCGATGGCCTCCGTCGATCAGGATGATCTTGCCGGCACCTTGAACGAGAATTGAATCCCCGTACATCTCAAGGCCCATGTCGAGTAGGTGAACGGAATAGGCAACCGGATCTGACATAACTATCTCCTTTGGCGACAGATGCTTAGGGTAGTCGCCACACCTATCGCGCCCCGGTGAGGAGCGGTTCGAGCGCCGCCAGGGCGGCCTTGGCGTCGAGCAGCTCGACACCGATACCGGCGAGGAGATTGGGGCCTCCCAGGCCGTCTCCGCTTTGCGGATCGATCCGGTGAACGACCCGAGCCCGGAGGCGGACTTGTCCAGCCAACGGCGCCGGCAGGTGCAGCTCGATCTCGACCAGGTCGCCGATCCGTGCCGGCTGGACGGTCGAAACGAACAGTCCGCCCTGGCGCAGATCGCGCTCGTAGACCGACAAAAACTGTTCGATCGAGCTGAAGCGGACGGCGATCGGTACCTGGGCATGAGGAAAACCCAGAGCCGCCGGCCCCGAAGGTGCAGGCGCGCCCACGCGGACGATCGGCACCCGGTTCGAGGGGAACGAACCAGGAGTGGGCGGACGCGGCGGCGGGACCGCGGGCACGGGAGCCGCCATCGGAGTCGCGGGGGACAGCTTCGGAGCAGCGGGCACCCGAGGCAGCACGGGCTGGGGCAGGGAGACGATCGGCGACTCGGCGGTGAGCCCGCCGCGATCGGCGCGGACCGCCTGGGGGAACAGCTCGCGGACGAGATCCTCGATCGGCAGGAAACGGACGCCCATCCCCGAGGGACCGAGAGCTGAGAGATCCAGGCTCACTTTATGCGCGTGCGCCACCTCGGCTTCGACGACGAACCCGGAGCGTGGATCCAGTACCTCGACGCGGATCCGCACGGCCTTGGGCAGCGGCTGGTGGGTCACCACGAACATGCCCGTGGTCGAAATGTTCGTGGTGTAGCCGGTGACCGACCGCTCCTCGCCCACGCGCCAGAAGCGCACCGGCAGGCGGCGGACGACCCGGTCGCTCTCGCGTCGATTGGATATCATTCCGGGAATTCTAACGGATTTGTTTACCGAACACCGGGCATCGGTTCCCACGAGCCCGGCGCGGCCCACGGTTTCGCGGCGGCGCGGACGATCAGGCGCTCCTCGTCGTGCCAGTGGCGGTCGAGCATGTAGATCCGCGGATCGACCGGGGCGAGCTCGCCGCGGGGGTCGCGTCGGCGGACCTCGAAATGCAGCTGCGGCGCGAGCGCCCAGCCGCTCTTGCCGACCGTGCCGAGCTGCGTTCCGCGGGCGACCCGAGCGCCCGTTCGGACGTCGATCCGTTCGAGGTGGCCATAGGCGGTCGCGAACCTATCGCCATGGCGAATCACCACCACCTGACCGAGGCGAAACCAGGACGGGCTCGAACCGATCGATGCCTGGCCGGCGAAAGCGACCACGCCGGCCGCCGCGGCGACCACCGGGGCGCCGGCGGTCGCCGCGAGATCGACGCCGGGATTCGATTCGAGGTCCTTGGTGAACGGGTTGCGGTGGTTGCCGAACGGCGTCACCAGCACCAGGTCGTCGCCCGAGAGTGGGCAGCGCGACGGGATCTCCGCCACTTCGGCCGGATGAGCCACTTCATAGCGGCGAACCTCCGCGAGCCCCTTATCGAGCGCGGTCAGGTTTCGCACCACCACCGAGCGGATGTGCTCGCCTTCCGCGATCGCCCCGCCGTAGATCGAATCATCCTCGCCGGAGGCGGCATCGGCCGCCTCCATGTGCCGGGGCGGCAAGCCGTAGGCGAGCCGGAGCTTGGCGTGCTGAAGGCGTAGCCCCTTGGTCTGCTCGTCGAGCTCGGAAAGCTGGGCCACCATTCCCTTGAGCCGCGCCCCCTGGTGCGTCCGTTCGACCTCCAGGGTCTTGATCTCGGCGCCGCCGAGCGCGGCGGAAAGGACGTCCTTGGCGAGCGCCAGCCCCAGCGAGACGAGAAAGAGATAGCCAAGGACCAAGGAGCAGGCGACGGTGAGGGCGAAGCGGCCCAAGATCAGGTAGCGGACCTTCCGGCGCCCGTCGGCCGGGTGGATCTGCACCTCGACGAACCAGGGTCCGGTGGGAGGACCCGCCGCGGTACCGAGCGTCTGCGGCCGACCGGGGCGCGCGGGCCGGCTCGGCCCGGTCGACCTAGGACTCAAGCCTTCCCCTGGACGGTTTCGCTTCCGCCATCCGCGCGTTGATCCGCCCGTTGATCTGCCCGTTGATCTGCCAGCAAGCGCTCGGCGATCCCCGCTTCGGTCGCGTGCCGGGCGATCTTCGCCAACAGCTCGGGCTGGACGCCGGAGCCGCCGGCCACCACGTTGCCCGAAACGAAGGAATCCTCCCCGCCGTCGACGTCGGTGACCACTCCCCCTGCTTCGCGCACAAGGAGAATGCCGGCGGCGATGTCCCAAGGCGAGAGCCGGAACTCGAAGAAACCGTCGTAGACCCCCGCCGCGGTGTAGGCGAGATCGAGCGCGGCGGCGCCGCAGCGGCGAATCGCCTTCACCTCCAGAAAGATGTCGCGGAACGCCTCCAGGTAGAGATCGAGCGTCGGGTGCGCCCGCCAGGGATAGCCGGTGGCCAGAAACGCGCCGCGTAGGCCCGGCCGGGCGGAAGATCTCATCGGCCGATCGTTCCAGGTAGCACCCTGACCCGCCGCCGCCGCGAACCGGTTGCCCCCTTCCGGATCGAGCACCACGCCGGCCAGCAGCTCGCCGGAGCGGCGCCGGCAAGCGATCGAGATGCAATACACCGGCAGCCCTTGAAGGAAGTTGGTCGTCCCGTCGAGCGGATCGATCACCCATTCGAATTCGCTCGCGCCCCCCGCGTCGATCCCGCGCTCCTCGGCGAGGACGTGATGATCGGGAAAACGCTCTCGCAGCAGCCCGACGATCGCCGCCTCGCTCTCGCCGTCGGCGCGGGTGACGAAATCGTTCTCGGCTTTCTTGCGCACCTCCAGGTCGGCGGTGCGGAAATAGCGGCGGAGCACGGTCGCTCCGGCCTCGGCCGCGGCGAGTGCGGCGGCGAGCAATTCAGTCGTCATGGGGTTCCCTTCGAGTGCGGAGCGGTGAGGCCGGGAGGAGTCGATCGCGCGGTTCCGAGCGCAAAAAAGTCGCGCACCGCCGCCTCGGCGGGCCGGCCGAGAAAGCGAAAGTCGGCCCGGCCGGAGCGTTGCGCCGCCGCGCTCTCGTCGCTGAACGACTTCCAGACGAATACCCCGGCGAGCCACGGCCGGCGGCCGAGCGCGGTGAGCAGCGCACGATAGGCGCGCAGCTGGTCCTGCTCGTCGAGGTCGCCGCCTTCGGCGTTCGGCTCGCGCCAGGCCGCGCGGCGCGCCGAAAACCCGACTTCGGTGAGCAGCAGCGGACGGCGCGCCTTCTGGGCGATCCGCGCGAGGCGGCCGACGACCTCTTGGGCTCCGCGATCGAGATCCGCGTCGGTCGCCTGATCGCCCGCGGCGAGCGGATAGTAGGCATCGACGCCGACGAAATCGAGCGCATCCCAAAACGGAATCTCCGGCGCCCGATCCCAGTTCGCGGCGTAGGTCACCTGGCCGGGAAAGATCGCCCGCACCGCGGCGATCAGCTCCCGCCAGGAGCGCTCCCGTTCCGGCCCGATCGCCGTCCGGTCGAGCTCGACGCCGACGCAGAAGAGCTCGGCCTGCGTCCAGGCGGCGAGCATCGCGTGATGGAGCACGTAGCGCCGGTAGCCGCTCCACCATTGCGCCCAGGACGCCTCGTCGCGCATTTCGATCTCGCCCGGCCAGCTGTCGTGCCCCACCCAGAGGTGCGGTTTCCAGAGCACGGATAGACCCTGCGCGTGGGCGCGCCGCGCGGCATGGATCAATCCGACATCGGTCTCGGATGAGGGGTGATCTCCCAGGAAGGCCAGCCCCGGCGCGTGGGGGTCGCGCTCGAAGGCGAACGGCATCAACGAAACGGAGTCGGCGCCCAGCCCGGAGAGGCGGGCGTACTCCCGGTCGACGCTCGGTGCGTGGTAGCCGCCGTCGATCGAGTTGAGCATTGCGAAGGAGACGCCGCGCAGAAAACGGCTCGGGCCGAGGCTGCCGGCCGCCAGGGCGAGGGCGTTCTTCGGGGTTGCCCCGGAGGCCATGCCGGCGGCCCTACCGGCGAGTGCCGCCAGCTGGGACCCGAGCGCGGCCGGCTCCGGCAACCCTCCACCGAGCTTTTCGGCCAGCGTCTTGCCCGGGCGCCGGTCGATCCACGCCGCCGCGACCGGCGTCGCGAGTAGCCGGGAGGCGTCTCTCGGCCGATCCACGGCGAGCAGCTCGGCGGCGGAGGGAAACGCGCCGGCTCGCGCGAGCGGGCCGAGCCACTCCTCGAAGGGGCGGCCGTACCAGGTCCCTGCGGCCAGCCAGAGCGCAGCGCCGTCGGCGATCCCCGGCGGAAGCGCCGGAAGCGCCGAGCGCGCGAGGAGCCGGTGCGCCACGGCAAATCGATACGCCTCGCGGTCGGCGGGATCGAAGACCAAGGTCAGGTCGGCGCGTCCCCCCGCCACCGCTTCGCCGACGGCGCCGGTCGCCCGCGCCTGGGCGGTGAAGTCCGGCTCGACCGCGATCTCAACGTTGAGGGCGCCGAGGCCACCGAGGCCACCGAGGGCGCCGAGCGGTCCCGCGTAGGGCAAGCGAGCCGCCATCGAGTGGAGCGAGCGATCCAAATCGGCCGCCAGCTCGGCCAGCTCCGCGCGATGCGGATCGCCCGAAGACACCCGCAGCGCGATCTCACCGCTTCTCAAGATCTCCGTCCCGGCGACAACCTTGGCCGGATCGGTCGCCGAAGCCGGCGATGACGCTGGAGAACCGGCCCGGGCCTCGGCCGACGCGTCGGCTGACGCGAACGGAGGATCGGGAGCCGGCGCCGCCTCGGCCTGCTCGGCCGGCCGGCAGGCGGAGGCGACAAATACCAGCAGGAAGAGCCCGAAGGGCCGAAACTCGAAGCGCGAAACGCGGAAACTCATCCTCGCGAGGATACCCCGACTCGTCGGCCACGCTTTCGGGCATGAATCGTGCGTTAAGGCCGAGACGAGACGACCCGAAAAACAAATTTCACGAAGTGGTCATTTGGTTGTCCCTTCAAACGGGTCGAGCGGAAACGGATAGGAGAGGGAGAGAAATTTCTTGCAGCGTGTCCTTTCCGAAGGGCACGAGGAGGAGAGACCGGTGAGCAAGGCAACAGATAGCAAGGAAGCGGGCAGCAAGAACCTGAAGCCGATGGCGATCCAGGAGTTCCTGCGCGCACGGTCGAGCCGGAAAGACAATCGCGAGATCGTCCGCGACCTGCTGCGCGGCGTCGGCGCCGAAACCATGGCCGCAGCAGCCACGAAGAGCGGCGTTGTCTCGGCGCTGTCCGGATTCGGTGACAGCCCTGACCGTTTCGATCCCGATCCGAGCCGCTATTCCGACGCCTTTTCCCGCCTGCTCGGGCCGGCCGCCGAGCGGGCGAGCCGCCCCGCTTCCGGGCTCGAATGGCAGGTGGTAGACCGGGAGGTCGTGGCGCTCCCGAACGTCGGCTGACCTCCGGCACGAATAGAACCGCCGTCGGCTCCCCTCCGGCGGCGCTGGTTGTAACGCCGCCCTCCCTCCGGGCGCCTATCATGGGGCGGTTCCAGTGAGGCCTGCCAGCCGAGCAGGAAGAGTTGCGCAAAGTCTTTCCCTAATTGACCTTCTCGGTCGATCGGCCTAAAGTCAATCCTCACGAAACGAGCCTCACGTGGGAGCCCCAAAGGCCCCCTGCCTGTGTTTTTCTGTTCTGACGCTCCGGCGGTTCCTCTCTCTTTTGTGCGAGAGGTCTCTCCTCCGGCCGCCGGGGAGCGCCAATTGGAGGGGAACCAAGGAGAATGGGGATGAAAAACTTGCACGCCAAGAGTCTGGTACTGGCCCTCGTGTTGCTCCTGGGAGCAACTGTCGTCCCGGCGCACGCGGACGACTTTGCGTCGAGCGCTCTCGGCTCGAATCGCGTGACCTGGGACATCGCCGGGAATTACGATCGAGCGGTCCTCACCGTCTCCCGCCCGGACGGTACGGTCTTCCGCAAAGAGTTCAAGGCCGGGGTGGTCCCCGCCTTTGACCTCACGGACGCCGCGGGCAACGTGGCCGCCGACGGCGCCTATACCTGGCAGATCGTCCTTTCCCCCCGCCTCGACGCCCGGCAGAAGGACGCCCTTGCCGCCGCCCGGCGCACCAACGATGCCGCCGTCGAGGCGCGCATCCTCGCCGCCAACGGGCTCAATAAGGCGCGCATCCAATCCGGATCGTTCGCCGTCGCGGGCGGCAGCACGGTCGCGCCCGACCTCCAGGAATCGACTCGCGCCGCGGCCCCTCGCGCCGCCGCGCCGCGCGATCCGGGTCCGATCACGCCTAACGACCAAGTGATCCCGGACGATCTGATTGTCCAGGGCAGCGCCTGCGTCGGTCTCGACTGCGTCAACAATGAGAGCTTCGGCTTCGACACCATCCGTCTAAAAGAGAACAATACCCGGATCAAGTTCGAGGACACCTCGACCGGTACCGGCTTCCCCACCCACGACTGGCAGCTCACCGCGAACGACTCCGCCGGCGGCGGCGCAGAGAAGTTCTCGATCGAGGACATCACCGCCGCGACCGTGCCGTTCACCATCACCGGTTCCGCGGCCACCAACTCGATCTTCGTCGACTCGACCGGCCGCCTGGGCCTGCGCACCGCGACCCCCGTGCTCGACATCCACGTCTCGACCACCAACACCCCGGCGATGCGGCTCGAACAGACCTCGGCCGGCGGCTTCACCGCGCAGACTTGGGACGTCGCTGGCAACGAGGCGAACTTCTTCGTCCGCGACGTGACCGGCGGCTCGCGCCTGCCGTTCCGCATCCGGCCCGGCGCGCCGACCAGCTCGATCGACATCAACGCCTCGGGCAGTGTCGGCATCGGCACCGCCTCCCCGTCCGCCAAGCTGCATGTCCTAAGCAGCGGCGCCGCGGTCGACGATGGCAAGTTGTTCATCCAGAACTCCAGCGCCACGGTCCTCGCGCGCGAGATGCTGGAAATCCGCAACAACGGCGCCACGCTGCTGATCTTGAAAGACAGCGGCAACGCCTCCCGTTGGAGCTTCGGCTCGATTGGCGGCAATTTCGTGGTCGACGACCAGCAAGACGCCGCGGTCGAGATGTCCCTCACCGGCGCCGGCAACATGACGATCGGCGGCACCCTGACTCAAGGGTCGAGCCGCGAGATCAAGGACGGCTTTACCGCCCTCGATCCGAAGGCCGTCCTCGCCAAGGTCACCGCCCTGCCGCTCACCCAGTGGAGCTACAAGGTCGACGGTCCGACCATCCGCCACATCGGCCCGATGGCCGAGGACTTCGCCGCCGCGTTCGGTCTCGGCGCCGACGATAAGCACATCGCCCCTAGCGACCAAGCCAGCGTCGCCCTGCTCGCGGTCCAAGGGCTCAACCAGCTGGTGCAGGAGAAGGACCAGCAGCTCGCCGACCTCAAGGCCCAGAACGACCAGCTCGCCTCCCGCTTGGCAAACCTGGAAAAGATGATGCAGGACCTGGCGGCCCAGCAGAAGTAAGGGAAGGTCGAGCAGTTGATCGCCCAACCGGCGACGGGATCATTCCTGCCGCCGGTTGGCCCGCGAAGGAATCAAGACCTTCGTAGAGTCAATTTCTCGGCGCAGAGTCCGGTACGGGCAGCTAGGAGTTCTGGCTGAAGAATGAAGGATCGGAGAACGAGGCGCATCGAGGGTCCTCAAGTCACCGATGTGCACTCGGTTCACTCGTGGCACCGCTCCCACCTGTCTTAGCCATGTCCAGATCAAGTACGCCGCCAGCCTCCAAATTACCCCCCACGCAAGAACGAGAGTCCACCAAGCCTGCGTTGAGAATCGCGGCGTCGAGCGGCGCGAAACAGGCTTGATACCTTCCGGGCGCCAGGCCCGGGATCACCAAGCGGGGATGAAACGGAATGATGGGCGACCCCTGTTTCTGCGCCCACTGTGCGAGCGCAGAGAGGGAGAGGAACAGGCCGTCTTGAGAGATGGCGAGCATCTCCTTTCGATTCAAGCGCTCTTCGAAATCGTCCGGGAGCTCGATGGCGAGGCTTCCTTGTTCGGGTGACAGATATACGGTGCCTCCCGGTCGCGGAAGACGCAAGCCTCGTAGACCGTAGCCGGGAGCGAGAACGATCGTGATGGCCTCAGTCACCCGGGCAGGAAGGTGGGCCTCGAATCGGCCGTCGAGATCCGACTGCACCGTGTCGGAGAGGTCCGGGCCGGGCTTTGACGAGAAGAGGAGGATGGAAGCCCCAGCCACAGGACCGGACTCGCTCTGAACACGACCCGCCCAAGTACCTGCCCGGCGAAGTTCAAGAACGATCGGTCCCGTCGCCGCTTTGGCATCGACCACTCGCACCAGCGGCTCGCTGGATTGCCGATCGCCGCGTTCGCCAAAGTCTGCCACGAAAGTCGCTTCACCTTCCGGTATGCCATAGAACTCGAATGCGCCTTTCTTGTCGGCCGTGGTGTGAAAGGAGCCTCCCTTCTTGGCGCTAACGGCCACCAAGGCAGCCTCGGCCGGTTGGCCGGCGGCGTCGACCACGCGCCCGAAGACGCGACTGGCCGGGATTTCAATCTCGACGTCGGCTCGGTGCTCGCTGGTTGGCTCGACCTTCACCGAAACCCTAGAGGTTCGAGAAGGCTCTCCCCATTCGACATCGACCACCCAACCACCCCCATGCGGGAGCACGCCAAAAAACTCGCCGCTGTTCGCCTCCATTTGAACCCGTTCCGCACCGTACTTGCCACCAAAAAGGAGCACGGCATCGAGCGCCTCGTCGGCCCGCCGAACCGTCCCGCGGATACTCAACAGGTCGAGGCGGATCTCGCGCCGTTCTCCGCTCGCTCCTCCTACACGAAACTGCTGGTCAAACCAATAGTTGTTGCCGATCGCATCACTGATCGTTGCGCTGTAGGACCCCGCTTCCAGGCCTTTCGCATGCACGATGCCTTGCTCGTTCGTAGCCCCCTCGAAGGCCGGTCCGTAGCTGACTCTGTCGCTATGAATGAGCGTGAGCTGCCAAGGCTGCCCCTGCGGGTCCGCCTCAGGAATGATCACGACCTCCAGGTCGCTCGGCGCTTGCAGCACCGCAGCGTCCTGCAACAGTGTCTGAATTCCCGCCAACACTTGGATCGGCCCCGAGACGAAGGGCGAGAGGCCCGCCTGGTCGACCTTCAGGCGATACACCCCGGGTGTGAGTGCGACAAATTCGAACGAGCCGTCCGGCGCCACCAGGCTCTCGTGGCCTGTACTCTGAATACTCAGGCCGAGTCGGGGGTTGCCGTTCGAAGGTCCGAGGGCGGGCTCGATCCGCGCGAAGCAAAGTCCAGGTGCAAGGGCTCCCCCTTCGACGCGGACCCACCCGGCCACCGAGCCCCCTTTACGCAGAATGAGTGGCTGAACGCTGCGGGCCTTGGACGCCGAGATCTCGACACTCCGGACGTACCCGGGGGCGAAACCGCCGCCAGGCTGAAACGACAGGTCAAGCTTCGTCGCCGGCAAGAGACATCGAAAGGTTACCGTTTCCGCGTTCTTGGGCTTCAGATCGCAGCCTGAACGGCCGTTCGGACCCTGTGTCTTTCTCTCCGCCGGAAGAAGGACGGCGATCTCAAGAGTCGTCGGCAATTTGTCGCGTTTGTCGCTGAGCTTCAACTCGCCTTCCACCACACCCAGAGGCCAAACCTCGATTCGAACCGGTTGCTCGGTGAGCTTGGCTTCTACCGTGACAACCCGACGAACGGCCCAAAAACCTTCCGCTTCTAGACCGATCTCCCAGCGCCGCCCCAGAGGAAGCTCGACCGAGGAGCGCGCTCCGGGTCGAATCTCAACCCGGATCGGGTCCCCCGAATCCGCCGGACGCAGGATCCAATGACCGGCTGGTGGTTTCGGCGATTCCGCCTTGAGCTCAGCAACGAGGTCAACGCGGACGACCGCAGGCGCCGCCGAAGAGGGTTCCACCGATGCCCATGCCGCCAAGGCAAGAGCGATGCTCCCGATCAGGAATGCGCTGAGAGATCTCATGTCAGATCCGCTGCCCGCCGCCACAACCGCCGCCGCTCCCGGTGCCGCCACCACCGCTGCCGCCGCCGAAGTCGGGGTTGAGACAAGCACCGCCACTTTTCCTTGGAATGTCCTTTCAAGAGTTGTTGGTGCGCTCGACCTCTGAAACGTGACAACTCAGGTTTTCATGTCGCGTTGCTCCTTTCCCGCGGCGCCTCCCGCCACCCCACGCTCCGCCGCAAGCCGCTCCCCCACCCTTCGCCGAAGGCCTGCACCCGGATTCCACCCGCTGACCCTCAAAGACCCAAGAGGCCGCGACTTCAATTCACACAATTCGCCGGGCGAGCTCGGCGGCCGAGCGTTGGAGGGGCGTAGCGCGCGGCCGGACACGCACGTCCAAAAGGTTTTCCATCGAACGCCGGCGGGAGCATTCCCCTGCCGCCGTTGTGGTTCGGGCGGAGCTGAGTCGGGATGCGCCCGCAACCTTCCCTACTCTTGAGCTCTGTCCGACGCCGGCCCGACCCGCCGCTCGAACCGCACGGCCAGGCGCATGATTTCCCTCCGCTGTTCCGCCGCCCATTCGCACAATCGCCGGTCGACCGGATCGAGCGTCGCCCCCTCGACGGAGTCCGCTGGCTGCGGCTCGGCCGCCACCTCTTCCACGAAATCCTGGAGATGTCGTAGCTCGCGCCCCACGGCACGAAGCTTCGCCCGCCGGACCGATTCGCCGAGCCGTTTGGGGTCGAGCGGTTGCTCGCCCGCCCCTTTGTACAGCGCCTCGGCGACGTACTCGACGATCTTCCGGATATTGGGTACCCACCGGAATCGCAGCAGCGCCGTCTCGCGCAACAATCCTCCTCGTCGACGCGCCTTCTCCATCTTGTCCAGCTCCTTTTCGATCGTTTCCTGGATCGGCCCCGGCTTTTTCACCGCGCCACCCCCAGATCCCGCCACCACTCGTCGCGCAGCGCGCGCCGTGCGCGCCGCCGCATTCGAAGGAGATGGAGGAAGGGCCCCGGCTCGATCTGACCTCGGCGAAGGATTGCGGCCCAGACGCGCATAGAGATGTGACCGCCTTCGGGCAAGGACTCGGCCCCTTCCTTCGCCAGGTTTTCGATCCGGCCGGCGAGGCCCGGAAGAAGTTCGCCGTGATTCAAAAAAAGAAAGGTACGCCCCAGCTCCAAAGCCGCCTCGGCAGCGGCGAGCGGGTCGTTCAGGTATTCGTACGCCCAGGCCGCCCGTTCGAACTGCAAGGCCGCTTCGGTGAAGTCGCCGTCTTTCGTGGCGGTTTCGCCGCGGTGCATGAGCATCCGGGCGAAGCGGCGGACGCTCCTGTCGTCGGGAAAGCTCGTGCGCGCCTTCCCGCGAGAAGCCCGGGGAGGGGGCGAGGGCGTGCCCTCGCCTTTTGTTGCGGCGGTGGGGTGGGCTTCGGTTTGCGGAGAAGGAGAAAAAGGAGGGCGCGCGTCGATCCTTCCTGCCCGCGCGCCCCGGGAAACGGAGGGCCGGCGCCTGCTCGAATTGCGGTTGGGGGCGTCGGCCATGCGTCAGACGATAAGCACGAGCGCCACCGCAGTCTTTGAAGCTGGGCAAGATTTCATGCCCCGGGTACTGCGAATGACAAGTTCGTTCCGAAGACGACGCCCGTCCGGCCATGGGGTTACCTGGCGTCGCGCGAGGTGTTTCGCGGGGCCGCAAGGCACGTAATTCCGTGTCACGCTAAGCACTTGGTGCGCACCTTCAATTCAAAGAGATCCCTACATGTCCCGCACGACGGACCCGGTGCTGCTGAGCGCGTTCAAGGCTCTGTGTTCTCTCCTGGAATGGAGCTGGGGGGAGTTTGCCCGCGCCTTGGGCCTTTCGCGCAACACGCTCCACCGGATCGAAAAGGGATTGTCCAAGCTGTCGGAGGAAAAGCAGGAGAAGGCGAAAGCGATTCTGGGCGTCACTCCCGAGGAATTCGAAGCCGCCGTCCATTTGGCGACGCTGATCTTCAATCGACGCAACGCGGGGATCGCTTCGCCCGCCCCCGGCAGCCGCCGCGCCCGGCTCGCCAAGCATTTTGACGCGGCGGTGCGCGACACGCGCGCCTTTCTGGAGTCGAGAATCCGAGCGATCGAGGTCGACGAGGCAAAGGAAGAGGCGGAACAGCTCTGGAAGGAGTTGGCCACGAGGCCCCAGAAAGAGCGAATCCTGCGGGTCGAGACGTGCGACGAGTTTCTGACCCCGGCGTTCATCGCCCGGGTGTGCGACGAGAGCGTCAAGGCCGCCGCCAAGCGAGCGTCGGATTCGGTCGACCTGGGGAATCTTGCGTTGAAGGTCGCAGAGCGCGCGCCCGGGACGGAAGCGCAACGGGCGGGGCGCTTGTGGCAAGCCTGGGCTTTCGTGGGCAATGCTCACAGGGTATGCAACGAATTCGGAGAAGCGGACCTGGCGTTCGCCTCGTCCGGCGAGACCGGCAAATTGGGTGAAGGCGAAGAGCCGGAGTTTTTCGATCCAGCTAGACCCTTGGACCTAGAGGCTTCCCTTCGAAGGAACCAGGGGCGATTCAGGGATGCCTTGTTGCTGCTCGATCGGGGATTGCAAATCTGTTGGCCCTCCTCGCGTTCTCGGATCCTTCTCCAACAGGCGACAACACTGGAGCAGAATGGTGACCCGGGGAAAGCAATGGCGGCCCTGGAGGAAGCGCGGCCTGCGATCGAGCGTGGCGAAGGTGAGCCTCGGTCCAGATGGGTGTTGAATTTCAATGTGGTGAAGAACCTGGTGCATCTGGACCGCGGCGCCGAAGCCGAAGCCAGGCTTCCTGAAGTGCGGACTCTCGCGGCGGAGCTGGGGAACAATCTTGATCTCTTGCGCACTCGGGCTCTTGGAGGCCAAGTATTGGCAGTAGCGGGTCACCGTTCTCTGGCATTGCGCGAACTTCGAGCGGTGCGCCTCGAATTTTCGGCACTCTTTTTACGGGCCGACTCTGCTGTTGTTGGCCTCAACGAAGCCGCGATCCTCCTCAGCGAGGGCCGAAACGTCGAAGTACGGGCGCTGACTAGTGAGATGCGCCCGGTCTTCAATACGCTGGGTCTCGAACGACAGTCACTCGCAGCCGTACGGCTGTTCCTGGAAGCCGTGGAGCGTGATGCGGCTACGGTAGCCCTGGCGCGAGAAGCCGCCCGCTGCATTTGCCGGTTGCCTCGCCGTAGTTAAGTTCTCGATCCACGGAGCGCGCTCCGAGTTCATTCCGTGGCTCAGTGGTTCGGTTGACCGTTAGGGTCTGCCTCAATGCCGATGTCCTGAGAACCGGGACCGGCGGCCGGCTGTCCGTTAGGATGGGCGACAGCGCCATTGTTGCCAACAACGATTCCGGGTGCCGGCCGGTCGCTCGGATCGACCACTGCGCCGAGTTCCTCCCAGAGCGCCGAAAGCAGGCTCCAGGGGGAGGAGAAGAAGGAACAGTCCCTCGGCGCGGCCCCGGCGGGCAGGGCGAGGAAAGCGAGCAGGAGGAGGGCGGCGACGGATCGGTGCGGGCGGCTTTGCGGGGAGGGGTTCATGGGGTCTCCTTGGGTTTCGAGGGCGGCGGGCGGCGGAAGTGCCGAACCGAGCCCCTCGAAAAGAAAGTGTCGCGTAGGACAAATGTCGCGCTGGAATCATGGGGCATGCACGGGCGGGCGGCGAGAGGCTCCAAACGGGAGGTTCAGATGAGCACCCAGGACGAGATGGCCACCCGAATTCGAGTCTCTCGGGCACTCAAGGGCTGGAAGCAGGTCGACGTCGCCCGCAAAGCTCGGATGGACCCCAGCGCCCTCTCTCGCTACGAAAAGGAGGGGGGAGACGCCGCTCCTCGGGACGTGACGGAGCGGATTCACGCAGCAACCGAAGTTTCCCTCGCGTTCTCCGAGGTGGTCGTCTCCTCGTACAGGGTTCTCCAACGTCAAGCGAGTCGGCCGACAAGAAGTGAAAGGGGCTACGAGGACGATTTGGTCGCCGAGGTGGCCAGCCGTTTCGCTGCGTCGCTCGCTCCCGCTTTCATCGTGCTGCCTGTCCCGGACGTCCAGCCGCCCATGAACGATTCTCCTCCTACAATGGAGAATCGAGCCGAAGGGGAAATGCTCTTCCAGCGGCTCGTGCCCCTCCCGGAGAGCGACCGGCTTTTAGTAGTCGCCAAGGGATGCCAATTTCGAACGGCCGCGCTGTGCGAGAGGCTCTGCGAGGAGAGCGTTTTCTGGGCTGCAAAGAGCGCCGACAACGCCCTCCATTGGGCGGAACTCGCCTTGCGGGTTGCTGAGCGGATTCCCGGTTCGGAAGGGAAACGTGCGAGAGGAATGGGCTATGCCTGGGCTTTCGTCGGCAATTCGCTCCGAGTCGCCAACGAGTTCCCCGCGGTCGATGCCGCGTTCGCGCAGTTCCGGAAACTGTATGCCTTAGGTGACGAAAGAGCGTCTGGCTGGTTCGACGAGGCCCGTGCGCTTGATCTCGAAGCGTCCCTCCGCCGAAACCAGGGTCGATTCGGTGACGCACTGAAATTGCTTGACCGGGCGCTCGAAATCGGCAATCCCTCTCTGCGCACCCAACTACTTCTGAACATGGCGGTGACCTTGGAGCAGGATGGCCGGGCCGATCGGGCGCTCCGTGCACTCGAGGAAGCACGGACCGCTATCGAACAGGGCGAAGGAGGGCCGCGCTTCCTTTGGGTCTGGCAATTCAACGTGGTGAAGAATCTGGTCCACCTGTACCGGGCAACTGAAGCAGAAGCGCTGCTGCCGGAGCTGCGGCTGCTCGCGGCCAAGTTGGGCAACGATCTTGACCAACTGCGCACCCGGGCGCTTACGGGCGAGGTTCTGGCGGCTTTGAGGAAGCGGGACGAAGCCCTCGCAGACTTTTCGGCGGTCCGAGCCGAGTTCACAACCCGGAGACTTTTCGCAGACGCGGCCGTCGTGGGCCTCCATGAGGCGGTGATCCTGCTGGAAGGCAGCCGCTCGGCGAAAGTCCGCACCCTCGTCCGCGCCATGAAACCGATCTTCGATTCGCTCGGCCTGAAGCGGGAAGCGCTCGCCGCCTATCGGCTGTTCGTCGTTGCCGTCGAGCAGGAAGCCGCAACGGCCACCATGGCCCGCGAGCTGGCGAAAGCGATCGAGCGGGCCGGCCGAAGGGGAGGCGGAGCGGCGGCGGGGTAAGACCGCCCAGCTCACTGCAGCGCAGGACCAGATCGCCTCGGAAACGGCCCGGCTCACCACGGCGTCTGCCTAGGTCACTATCGAGACGACCCGGACCACCATAAAGCTGGGCCAGATCACTACTGAGCTGGACCAGATCACTACTGAGCTGGACCAGATCACTACTGAGCTGGACCGGATCACCACTGAGCTGGACCAGATCACCACTGAGCTGGCCCAGACCACCAGTGAGCTGGCCCAGATCACCACTGAGCTGGCCCAGACCACTACTGAGCTGGACTAGATCACCAGTGAGCTGGCCCGGACCACCAGTGGCCTGGCTCAGACCACCAGTGAGCTGGCCCAGATCACCACTGAGCTGGCTCAGACCACCAGTGAGCTGGCCCAGATCACCACTGAGCTGGCTCAGACCACCAGTGAGCTGGCCCAAATTACCTCTGAGCTGGCCGGGATCACCCCTACCCGCCCGGAAACGCATCCCGGATCAGCGTATACGTCCAGCCTCCGGAAGGGCTGGCGTCGAGGCCGAGGACGTCGAAGCGGCAGGGGCCATCCCAAGGGTGGGTGGCGAGGTAGAGTCCGGCCGCTCGGGCGAGACGGCGTTGCTTGGAGCGGGGGACGGCGGCGATCGCCGGGCCGTAGGCGTCGGTGGAGCGCGCTTTGATTTCCACGAAGGCCAGGGTTTCGCCTTCGCGGGCGACCAGATCGATCTCGCCGCAATGGTTGGTGACGTTGCGCTCGATCGTGGCGAAGCCTTGAGTGGAGAGCCAGGCGACGGCGGCGTCCTCGCCCACTTTGCCGCGCCCGCGGTGATGGGGAACGCGGGAGAAATCGCTCGGTTCGCTCGGTCCCGGCGCTTCCATGGGCCGCGGCACCGCCACGGGCCGGCGCGGCGGAGCGGGCCGGTTCAACGGCGCTTCCAGCGGGTGCCGTGAGGCGTGTCTTCGAGCACGATGCCGCGGGCGGCCAGCTCGTCCCGCAGGCGGTCGGAGGTGGCAAAATCGCGCCCGGCGCGCGCGGCGTCGCGGGCGGCCACCATTTGATCGATCTCGGCCGCTTCGCTGTCGTCCGACGTGTCGCGCCACGCGTCGGCGTCGAGCACGCCGAGCACCGTGTCGACCGAGGCGAGGGCCGCTCGGACGCGCTCTGGGTCGCCCGCCCCGAGAGCGCCGGCGTCGATCGCGACATTCGTTTCGCGGACGAAGCCGAACAGCGCGGCGAGCGCCTCGGAGGCGTTCAGGTCGTCGGCGAGCGCGGCGGCAAAGCCGGTGAGCAGGCGTTCGGCGGCGGCGGCGATCTCCGACCGGGGCTCTCCCGCTTCAGGGGCGTGGTCGAGCCGGTGGCGCATGTCGTCGATCCGGCGCAGGGCGGCCGCTGCGGCGTCGAGCGACTCGAACGTGAAGTTCAGCTTCTGGCGGTAATGGACCGACAGGAACAGATAGCGCATCGCTCGGACGGAAAGCTTCTTTGCGATCAGCTCGTCGAGCCGGTACTGGTTGCCGAGCGACTTCGACATCTTCTGGCCGTCGACGATCAGGTGCTCGGAATGGAGCCAGATCCGCACGAACGGCTGGCCGAACGCCGATTCGCTCTGGGCGATCTCGTTCTCGTGGTGCGGGAAAATGTTGTCCACCCCGCCGCAATGCATGTCGAAGCTCTTGCCCAGCAGCTTCATGCTCATTGCGGAGCACTCGATGTGCCAGCCCGGCCGGCCCGGCCCCCAGGGGGAATCCCAGGACGGCTCGCCCGGCTTCACGGCTTTCCAGAGCACGAAGTCGCGGACGTCCTCCTTGTCGTATTCGTCGTCGGCCACCCGCTCGCCGCGGCGCGCCGCGTCGAGTTGGAAGCCCGAGAGCTTGCCGTAGTCCGGATCGCTCGCAATGCGGAAGAACACCGAGCCGTCGGCCTCGTAGGCGAAGCCCTTCTCGATCAGCGTGGCGATGATCTCGATCATCTCGGCCACATGGTCGGTGGCGCGCGGGTAGTGCTCGGCGCGCTCGACGTGAAGGCGATCGAGATCTGCGAGGAACGAGTCGATGAACGGCGCGGTATACACGGAAAGGGGAACGCCTTTCTTGTGCGCGCCGAGGATCGTCTTGTCGTCGACATCCGTGATGTTCATCACCTGGGTGACATGAAAGCCGAGAAACTTCAAGCTGCGGCGGAGGAAATCCTCGAACATGAAGGTCCGCAGATTGCCGATGTGCACGTCGTTGTAGACCGTCGGGCCGCAGGTATAGAGGCGGACGTTCGGAGGATCGATCGGAACCAGCGGTTCGAGCCGCCGGCCGAGCGTGTTCCAAAAGATCGGTTGGGGGAGAGGCAGGTCTTTAGACATCGGGATTTCCGTAAGTGATCGAGTCGAAGGAAGGTGACGAACGAAACCCGGCAAGGGTTTGCCCTAACGAACGACCTGGACGCTCCCGGCGAGGAAGGACGTGGTGAGCCGTTGGCCGGTCGGGTCGACCGCGGTGCTGTTGGCGAATTCAAACGCGCCGGTGCCCGCAGTGCTGGCGCTGAACTGGAGCGTCATCAGCACACCCGAGCCGTCGACTCCCTCGGTGCCGCCCAGGCGGGTCAGCCCCACCACCAGGTTGCCGGGAGGGTTCTCGGTGACTTGAAAAGCGGTCTGCACACCCCCGGCGGAAAGGAACGTTCCTTGGGTGCGCCCGGTAAAGCGAAGCAGGGTCGGAACCTTGAGGTCGAACGAAAGGCCGTAGAGCTCCTGGACGCTGGTTGCGCGGACGTCGAGGAACAGGTTGTTCGCGTCGGTGCCGACGCCCTCCTGCAAGGAAACCGCGTTCATCGGGTTCGTGCCGGCCGGAGAGAAGATGATCTGCGGCGTCGGCGGCGGCGGGCTGGTCGGCCCGCCCCCTCCTCCCCCGCCACAGGCGGTGAGGGCGAACACCGCGGCGATCGCTACAAGGCTCCACCCACTCTTACGCGACGATCCTGCGCTCATACCAGCACCCCTTGCTGCTCTTCGACCAGGCGGCGCAGCGCCCGTTTCGCTTTGTCTTTCTTCAAACCGCTCAGGCGGTCGGTAAACAGGACGCCGTCCAGATGGTCGAGCTCGTGGCAGATCGCGCGCGCCATCCAGTCCTCCGCCTCGACCGAGAACGGCTCGCCGTTCGCATGGGCCGCCTCGACCACGATGCGGGTCGGCCGCTCGACCTTCTCGGTGATGCCCGGCAACGACAGGCATCCTTCCACGTCGACCGCCGAGCCTTCCTGCTCGACGAGCCGCGGATTGATCAGGACCAACAGGGCGTCTTCGGCTTCGCCGACCGACAGGTCGACCACCGCGACGCGCCGATCGCGGCCCACCTGCGGCGCGGCGAGGCCGATCCCGGGAGCTGCGTGCATGGTCTCGATCATGTCGGCGACCAGTGTCGCCAGCTCGGCATCGAACGTTTCGACCTCGCGGCAGCGGGCGCGCAGCACCGGGTCGGGATAGAGGCGAATCGGCAAAATCGACATGAATTCTTACATCCCCGAGCGTAGCTGGCGCGCCGCGGCGAGCACCGCCCGGTCGGTGCGTTGCTCGCGCAGGGCTTCGAGCAGGCCGCGCGGGTCGGGATTGCCGAGCAGCGCCTGCTCCAAGCCGTCCCGGTCGAGCCGCAACAGGGTGACCGCCTCAGTCACCAGATAGGTCGCCGGCCACTCGCCGTGCTCCAAGAGCACCGATTCGCCGAGGATATCGCCGGAGGTGAAGCTGCGCAGCAAATGGTCTTTGCCTCCGGCCTTGATGCGCGCTTCGACCAGGCCGCGGACCAGGATGTAGAGCACGCCGTCCTTGATTCGCACCTGGGCCAGGATCTCCTTCTCGGCGACGTGGCGCAGGTCGACCCGCGAGAAGAGCCGCTCCAGCTGGTCGCCCGCCAGATGCTGCACCAGCGTCGAGCTTGCCAGGTGGTGCCAAAGGCGCTGCAGTTCGAGCGCGGAGGTGGCCGAGCCCCCTTCCGCCTTCTTCAAGCCCGCGAGGGCCAGTACCCGGACGCTCTCCAGGCTTTTTTCGCGCTGGATCTTTTCGATCAGGTGGCGTACCGAGGAACTGTTCGGGGCGAGCTTCGCCGCGCGCGAAAGCAGCGCGATCCCCTTGTCGTAGAAACCGTCTTCGGCGTACTCCTCGGCGACGAACCCGTATTCGGCGACCGCCCGGTCGAATTCCTTCAGCTCGGTATAGACCTCGGCCAGCTTCAGGTGGGAATGGAGATCCTCCGGGTTCGTTTTCAGCCGGGCCTGCAGCCTCTCGGCGGCCTCTTGATACCGCTCGACGACGATCAGGTCGTCGATCGTCAGCTCGCGTTCGGCTTTCTTCGCCGCCCCGCCACCGAACCAGCCTTTGAGCGCCACTCTAGAGCTCCTTCTCCGGATGGACTGCAACCCCACGCGCGGCCGCATTTTCCTGGTGCCGTCGACCGTACAAAACGAGCCTATGACAGGCCCGACCCTTCCAAGGGACGGCAAGCGGCGTGATTATAGACTTAGCCCGCGCCAAAGAGATTCCTCGGCGAAGCGCTTCGCCCCAGCAGGGGGGCCGAACGCCCCGTGACCGGCAGATTTCAGCCCCTGGCACAGAAGCTGCTGTTCCCCTAGGACGGCGGGGTCGAATTTCCCGCCCCTTGCGACTGCCCAACGCGGTCCCTCTACCAGGAGAATGACATGACGCCTCGAACCCGTTCTCGCCCTTTCTTCGCTCTCGCCCTCGGAGTCGCCGGCCTCGCGCTCGCAGCTCTGCCGGCAAGCGCTCAGGATGGCGGCAGCTATTCCTACATTCGTACCCTCGATGGGTCGGCAACCGTTACTCTCGCGGGGTCGCAGACGCGTGATCGCGCCGAGATCAATCAGCCGATCCTGCCCGGCGACCGGCTCATCGTAAGCAATGGTTCGCGCGTCGAACTGGTCCTGTCCGACCGTAGCCTGGTTCACGTGGCCGGTGCCACCGAGATTGCGTTCGATGCCCTCGCCCTCTCGCCCGACGACACGTCGGACCTGAGCTACGACGATCGCGGCAATCGCGGCAATCCAAACGATCCCAACGATCGCTATGGGGACCGTGGCTATGATCGCAACGCCACCGATCGGGGCTACGGCCAAAACGCGGATCGCTATCCGACCCGCGACTCGTATCAGGGAAACCGGAACGGGGACGTCCGGGCCTCGGTCCTCCGGCTGCTCGATGGCGAAGTGCGGATCGAGACCGACAACTTTCCCAGCGGTTTCGAACCGCTGCAGGTCGAAACCGGCAACGCCACCGTCTATTTGGGAGAGCACGGTTCGTATCGCCTGGTCTCCGAGCAGGACGGCTGGAGCGAGGTGACGGTGCGCGAAGGGTCGGCCGAGATCGCCACCGAGCGCGGCTCGCAGATCGTCCGCCAGAGCCAGACCGCCATCGTCGACGGCGCCTCCCGTGCCCGGATCTCGCTCCGCCCGGCCGCCGGACGTGACGCGCTCGAACGCTGGGCCGAAGTGTTGCTCGACCAGGGCGACTCCTATCGCGACCGTTATGTCGACGACGACCTTCGCTATTCCTCCGTGCCCCTCTCCCGCTACGGCTCTTGGATCACGGTCGATCATCGCCAGATCTGGCGTCCGCGCGTCTCGTCCGGCTGGCGCCCCTATTCGCTGGGCCGGTGGCGCAACGGGCCGGGCGGCGCGATCTGGATTTCGTCCGAGCCGTGGGGCTGGGTGCCCTACCACTACGGCACCTGGGACTACTTCTCAGGGGTCGGCTGGGGCTGGGTACCGGGACGGGTGTTCGCTCCCGCGTGGGTCTATTGGTACTGGGGTCCTAGCTACGTCGGCTGGTGCCCGGTCGGCTACTACACCCGCTACTACGGCGGCTCCGGCTTCCGCGACGGGCTTTACGGTTGGGCACATGGCAGCGGCAGCTTCTTTGCCGAGTGGAACTTCGTGCCGTTCGCCAACTTCGGTGATCGCGATCTCGGCCGCCGCGTCCGGCGCGGTCGCGACCTTGGGTTCGCCCTGGAGCGCGGCATCGTCACCACCGACACCCGGCCGCTCGGCCGCGAGCGGTGGAGCGACCCAACCCGGGCGATCGAGATCCTCCGCCGGGGCCGGCGCGACCTGCCCGACGTGAGCGTTTTCGTCGCGCGGAGGCCCGACCTGCCGCCGGCGATCAAGAATGAGATCGCGATCGGCCGCGAACGGCCGGGCGACCGGCCCGGCAACCGGCTCGACGGCACGCCGCTACGCCCCGGTACGCTCGGCGGCGGCTCGGGCGGTGCGGCTCCCGGTCAGCGGACCGGCGGCGACACCCCCCGCGGCCGGACCCGTTGGAACACTGGCGGCGGCGCGGTCGAGGGCCAGCCGGCCGTGGATACCCGAGGGACCGGTCGGGATGCCGGTCGCGACTCTGGACGGTCGGGCCTGGATACCCCTGCGACGGGACGGGATTCTGGACGATCCGGTTTGGATACCCCAGCAACGGGCCGAGACTCCGGACGATCCGGTTTGGATACCCGGGAGACGCCCCGCGAGAGGACGAACCCCACCGGCCGGACCGGCGGCGACACGCCGGTCAACGCCGAACCCGGCGTCGAGCGGCGCCGGCCGGAACCGTCAACCCGGCCCGCGAACCCCGAACCGGGGCAACCCTCCGGCCAGCCAGCACAGGAAGAGCGGCGTCACCCGATCTACCAGCGCCCCGATTCAAGCGACTCGGGCGACTCGGGATCGAACGGACGCGAGGCGGAGCCGGTGCGGGAACGACCGGTAGTCCGCGAGCGGCCGAACGACTCCCCGCCGTCCGCTCCGCCTCCCTCGGCGTCGCGTCGCGAGGAGCCGTCGGCGCGACGGGACGAGCCGGCGCCACGGCGTGACCCGCCGTCGGCCTCGCAGCAGGACGAGCCGGTGTCTCCGCCGCCGCAGGAGGCGCGACCCCGCGAACAGCAGAAGCCGGATTCCGGCTCCGAGAAGTCGGTCCCCGCGCGTCGGCGTTCGCAAGACCGCCGGCCGCAGAACGACGATTCGGACAACGACGGCGAAGCGGGGAGCCCGCCGCCGGGAATCTAGTAGGCAAGTCGGGACGGTCGTAGGGGCGCACGGTCGTGCGCCCCGCCGCTACCGGCGCGAGCCGGTGGCGGCGACCACGACCGCCAAAGAACGCGTCAGAGCTTCGCCCGACAGGTGCGGCAGATCGAGCCCGAGCTTCCGGCGGAAGTGCTGGCCCGCCTGCTCGAACAGGTCGTAGCGGGCGCGCGGATCGAGCTTGTCGGCGCGGCGCACCAAGGCGACCAACAGCTCGCGCTCGTCGAGGCTCAGGCGATGGCGGGCGAGCCGGGCAAGGTCTGGATCGATCGGCGCCTGCCCCTCGCGCCGAAGGGTCTCCGGCAGGTCGGCAGCGGCCAGCCTTCGCCGCGAGCCCCCCTCGTCGCGGACCACCAGCGTATCGGCGAGAAGATCCCCCAGGCGGCGGCCATCGCGATCGAGCAGCGACACCAGGCCGCCCAGGCCATAGAGCACGGGGGCGAAATCAAGCACCCGCCCGACGTTCCGGACGAACGACTGCTCCAAAGACAGCGGCAGGCCGCGAGCGTCGACGACCCGCAGGCCCAGCATCGCCTTGCCCGGCGTCCGCCCCTCGCGGCGAACCTCGAAACCGACGTGATAGACCCAGGTGAGAACGAACGAAAGCGTCGCGATCGCGAGCGTCCCGAGGCTTTTGGGCAACAGCTTGGAGAGCGCCGACGAGGCCAGAGCGGTGAGCGCCAAGATCAGCGCGACATCGACCAGCAAGGCGAGAAATCGGCTTCCCGGGCCGGCCGGCTCCAGCCGGACCCGCACGTGCTCGGGAGTCCGGATCTGGCGCCGGGCGCGCCAAGTCCCGGCGAGGCCGACCGCACTCATGCCGCCTCTCCCTCGCTTGGGCCGCCGTCAGGCACCGCGCGGCGGCCGAACAGAAACAGCGAGAGCGCCACGAACAACACGATCGCGACCGCGATCTTCAGCGGATAGGGGACGGTCTTCGCCGATAGCTGGGAAAACGATCCCTCGATCATTCCGGCGAGCACCAGGGCCGCCGAGGTGCCGATCAGCATCCGCCAGACGGTCGGAAACGCCTCGCGCAAAGCAGCGCCGCGCGTGACCTCCCCCGGAAACCAGAACGCGCGCCCCAGCACCAGCCCGGCCGCGCCGGCAAAGACGATCGACGGCAATTCGAGCGCGCCGTGCGGTCCCACCCAGGCGACAAAGAAGACGCCGACGCCGTCGAGCACGTAAGACGCCGCGACCGCGCCCAGGATCACGCCGTTCCAAAACAGCAGCCAGATCCCGCCGACGACGGTCGCCGCGGCCAGACCGAACGCCAGAAACGAAACCCGAATGTTGTGGGTATAGAGCTGCGAGCCGAAATCCGCCGCCTCCTGGACGGTTGAAATCCGCTCTTCCTTCTTCTCGATCTCGGCCACCCGCTCGCGCGGGCTCGACGTGAAGAACTCCCCCGGCACGAGATCCTCGGCAAACGAGGGGCGCACCGCGACCGCGCCGAAACCGAGCAGCGCGCCGGCCCCGAAAGCGATCGAGGCGACCACCACCGCCCGCCGCGCGGTGCGGAACCCGGCGGGGATCTCGCGTGAAAAGAAGCGCACCAGGCGCCGCGCGCCCCCAAACGACTCCACCCGCCGCGCGCCGTAGACGAAGCGGTAGCCGCGTCCGACCAGGGCGTTCAGCGGGTCGATCAGCTCCGGGTCGGCGGTCGAGGCGACCAACCGGTTCAGATCCGCCGCGGCGAGCCGGTAGAGCCGGACGATGTCGCGCATCCGCTCCGGCCCCAGCTCCCAGGCAGGCGCCTTGGCCGCCACGTCGAGCAACTCGTCGAGCCGCCGCCAACGGTCGCGCCCGTCGGCGAGAAGACGTTCCAGGGGTAAGGCCATGGGAGGAGTCTATCGCGCCGCCGTGCAGGTCCTTAAACGGGCGGCCCAATGCCCCATCCCAGGCCTTCAGCCTGGGCTAACGAATACGCGGCCCTTCAGGCCGCAACACGGACATTGCGGTTGATGCAACGTGCGGCCTGAAGGGCCGCGTCACGTTAGCCCAGGTCAACGGCCTGGGTCTGGGAGGGCTCCGCGTCGGGCGAAAACAACGACAACAACGGCAATCCCGCCCGGCGGCGCACCGCCTGGCGGCGCAGGCGTTCGCGCGCGTTTTCAATCTCGGCAGCCGGCAGGCGTCCGGCGAGCTTTTTCAGGCTTTTTTCGACCTCGGCCGCAACCGCCGCGAGGTCTTCGGGGGCAAAAGCGCGGTCGGTTCGGTCCAACATCTCGGCGTCGAGCGCGGCGAGGTGCCGCTCGACCGTTTCGGCGTAGGCGGCCGGAGAGGATAGGGCGCGCACCCGCGCCGCGATCTCTCCGGCCGCCGCCGCACCCGTCCGGTCCAGAGCAGCCCCGAGCGCCGCGAGCCGCGCCGGCAGGTCGAGCGCAGGGGCCGGCATCGTCTCGCCGATCGCCGCGAGGTCGCGAATCTCTTGCCAAGCCGCCTCCACCGCGGGGGCGAAGTAGCGGAGCGAGGAGACCCTGCCTTTGGCTCCCCGCTCTTGGCGCCTCCCCAGAACCTCAGCGAACACCCGGTCGATCAAGTCGAACGGCACCTCCGCCTCGAACCACCCCTGCGCCACTTTCCAGTCGGCGGGCGACAAGAGCAGCGGCACCGCCCGATGGCGGGCGAAGATCTCCTCGATCGCGCGGAAGTACGCCTGATCGGGAGATTCGGGGAACGGCTCTTCGACGCCCAAGGGACCGTCATGTTACGGCACCAGCTCGATCTTCGCCTCCCGGACCTGCTGCCGATATTTCGCCACCGCGTCGGCGAAGAACGCGTCGACCTCGGCTGAAAACCTGCCGTACGACGCATCGGCCGCGTCCAGATACGCGAGATGCGTGGGACTCGGCGGAGCCCACGACGAGGTGATGTAGGCCTGGGCGAATCCCAGTTCGGTGAACACGTCGCCGAAACGGACGATGCCCACGGTCTCCGGGCTCTGCCAGGCCTTCTTCTCCAGCTTGGCGAGGCCTTTCTTCACCTCTTCGCCCTGTTTGATCAGCGGCAGCTCGGCGGCCACCACCTCGTGCTTGCGGATCGCCTCGGCGCTCGCCGCGGTCACCCGCTCGACCACCGCGTCGATGTCCTTCCGGGTGTTGCGGATCTTCTCGATCGCCACCACCACCTGGTCTTGGAGCTTGCCCGAGCGCTCGATCGCCGCTTCGCGCGCGGCCCAATCGCCCGCGGTGTTCTGGGTGCGCGGATCGGCCAGCACCTTGACGCTCCCTTCGGCCTTCTCGCCGCGGAACTCAACCGTCACCGCGTAGGTTCCGGGCGGCAGCTCCGGACCGGTCGCATCGTGCGACCCCGTATCCTCTTCATCCGTCGGGGGCTGGCGGAACGCGTCGCGATCGAGGTTCCAGACGATTCGATTCAACCCGCGAACCGCCTTTTGGCGCAACGTCCGCACCACTTTGCCGGAGGCGTCCCGAATCGAGATCTTGATCTTCCCCGCCTCGTCCTTCTTCGCTTTGTCGTTCTCTTTCTCTTGCCCGCCGGTCGCGACCTCGGGCACCTGGGTCTCCGCGGGCATCTTGGCGCTCTTCGCCGCTTTGAGGTCCTCCGCGCCCTTGGCCGCCGGCTTTTCATTCTCCGACTCGGCCGCCTTGGCTTCCGCCTTTCGCGCCCGCTCCAACTTCTCGTCGTGCCACGGCAGGTCGTCGCCGGAAACCGAGACCGCGATCAACGCACCGTACGGCCGGTTGTCCCCCAGGTACTCGCCGTGGCCCAGCCCATACCCTCCGCCTGAGGGGTTGGCCCGCCAGTGCTGGCGGACGTCGCCGATCTCAAACAGATGAAGCTTCTGGGAAAGCGCCTCCGCTTTGAGGTTGCGCAGCGGCCGGATGTCGTCGATCACGTAGAGCGACCGTCCGTGGGTTGCGATCACCAGGTCGCCGTCGCGCGGCTGGACCACCAGATCGTAGACGCCGACGGTCGGCACCCCCTGGCGCCAGGGGCTCCAGGCCTTGCCGGCATCGAACGAGACCCACAGGCCGAACTCGGTGCCTAGGAAGAGAAGGTTCGGATCGACCGGGTCCTGCTCGATCGCCTGCGAATATCCGCGCAGCTCCGAGGTGCTGAGGCTCTTCCAGCTCTTGCCGTAGTCGTCGGTGCGGAACACATAGGTCGCGAAGTTCGACCGTCGATGGTCGTCGAACACCACGAACGCCGTGCCGCCCGCCCGGCGCGACGCCCGGATGTGCGGAATCCAGGTGTTCGCCGGCACGCCGGGGACGTTCTTTTCCACACTCGTCCAGCTCTTGCCGCCGTCGCGCGTGACGTGGAGCCGGCCATCGTCCGTGCCGACCCAGATCGTCCCCAGTTCCACCGGCGAAGGCGCGACCGCGAGGATCGTCGTATAGTTCTCGGCGCCGGTGACGTCAGGGGTCAAGCCGCCGCTCTCGGCCTGCTTTTGCCATTCCGGTTGGTTGGAGGTGAGATCGGGGCTGATGATCTCCCAGGTCTCCCCCCGGTCTTTGGAGCGGTGGAGGAACTGGCTGCCGAGGTAGATCGTCTGGGGCTCGAACGGATCGATCGCGAAGCCGGCGTTCCAGTTGAAGCGGAGCTCGGTCCGCTCGGTTTTTCCTGCCACCACCAGCGGCGCGGGCGGTTTGATCTCGCGCGACTCGCCGGTCCGTAGGTTCCAGCGCGACAGGTTTCCCCCCTGCCACATCGCGTACCCCTGCATCGAATCGTTCGGATCGGGCACGGTGTCGAATCCGTCGCCGCCGCCCACCCCGTCCCACTGGAAGCTGCGCAGGCCGCCGTTCTGCCACGCGGAGGAAAGACCGCGCCACGAGCCGTTGTCTTGCAGGCCGCCGTAGACGTGGTACGGAACGTCGTTGTCGACCGCCACGTGGTAGAACTGGGCGAGCGGCAGGGTGGTCACGAACGCGGCCGATTTGCCGCCATCGTGGGAGACCGCGACGCCCCCATCGTCGCCGACGTAGATCCGTCGGGGATCCGCGGGATCGATCCACATCGCGTGGTAGTCGCCGTGGATCTCCGAGGCGAACGGCGCGCCATCGAAGGTCTTGCCGTTGTCTTCGGACAGCCGGACGTCGAAATCGAGAGCGAACAGGCGGTTCGACGCCCGCGGATCGACCCGGATCTCACAGAAGTAGAACGGCCGCGGGTTCACGTTCGGCTTGTCGTTCGCCGTCTTCCACGACTTCCCGCCGTCTTCCGAGCGGAGCAGCGCGCTCTTCTTCGCCTCGACCAACGCGTAGACGACGTCAGGGTTCGAGCGCGAGAACGCGAGTCCGATCCGACCGATCTCGCCGCCGGGCAGTCCATCGTCCTCGGTCGCTTTCTCCCACGTTTCGCCGCCGTCGAACGAGCTCCACAGTCCGGAGCCGGGGCCGCCCGATCTGAACGAATACGGCCAGCGCCGGTATTGCCAGGTGGTGGCGAGCAGGTGGTTAGGATGGCCGGGGTCGATCGCGATGTCGGAGGCGCCGGTCTTCTCGTCGACGTAGAGGACCTTGCGCCAGCTCTTGCCGCCGTCGGTGGTCTTGTAGACGCCGCGCTCGGCGTTTTCGCCCCACGCGTGCCCAAGCGCCGCCACCCAGGCGACGTCGGGGTTTTTCGGATCGAGCGCGATGTGGCGAATCCGCTCCGTCCCGTCGAGGCCCAGGTGAGTCCAGGTCTTCCCTCCGTTGAGCGAACGGTAGACCCCGTTGCCAACGGACGCCGAGTTGCGCACGTTCCCCTCGCCGGTGCCGACCCAGACGATCTCCGGATTCGCCTGGAAGATCGCGATCGCTCCGATCGCCGCCACCGGCTGGTCGTCGAAGATCGGATCGAACGAGAGGCCGCCGTTGGTCGATTTCCACACTCCGCCGGTCGCCGCCCCGACGTAGACGACGTCCGGATTCGCCTCCACCGCATCGATCGCCGCCACCCGGCCGCTCATCCCCGCCGGCCCGATCGACCGGGCCTTGAGCCCCGAAAGCAGGTTCGTATCGATCCCCGCGGCGCCAACCGGCCCCACGAAAAGCATCAGCGCAAGCAACGACAGCCCCAGAACGATCCGCTTCATCTAGCCATCCCCCAAGTCTTCGTCGGCCCCGCGGGCAAGGCACACCCCTCCCCCACGCCGGTGCGACGGTCTCGGGAGGATCTTACGGAGGTCTCGGGGGAAAGTTTGGTCTAACCCTTGGGTTTCGTCGTCTCTACCGGCACCGTCTTCTTGCCGACGTCCCAGCGGTCCAGCCAGCCGAAGAACTCCTTCCACCAGAGCAGCGCCGCCTGGGGCTTCAAGATCCAGTGGTTCTCGTCGGGGAAGATGACGATCCGGCTGGGGATGCCTTTGGCGGCGAGGACCTGATGGAGGTTGATGCCTTGGCTCACCGGTACGCGGAAGTCGCGTTCGCCGTGGAGGATGAGGGTGGGAGTCTTGAAGTTCTTGGCGTAGTAGCTCGGCGACCAGCGGACGATGCGCTGCGGGTCCTGCCAGGGGGTGGAACCGTAGTTGCCCGACCGGCCCCAGATCGAGTCGGAGGCGAACTGCGCCATTAGGTCGTAGACCCCGGCGTGGGAGATGAGCGCGGAATAGCGGTCGGTGTGGCCGAGAATCCAGTCGATCATGTAGCCGCCGTAGGAGCCGCCCGCGGCGAATAGGCGCTTGGAATCGACCCAGCCGCGCTTGATCAGCTCGTCGGTGGCGGCCTGAATATCGGCGAACGGCTTGTCGCCGTGGGCGCCGACGATCGATTCAGCGAACGCCTGGCCGTAGCCGGTCGAGCCGTGGAAGTTGACCATCGCGACCAGGAAGCCGTGCGAGGCCATCAGCCGGGCGTTCCAGCGGAACGAGAACTCGTCCTGGAAGGCGCCGAACGGCCCGCCGTGAATCGCCTGAAGGAGCGGCGCCTTGGTCTTACCTTCCTCGAAACCGGGCGGAAAGATGATCACCACGTGAACCTTCTGGCCGCCGGCCCCGGCGATGTCGAGGTCGGTCGTTTCGATCGGGTCGAGCTTAGAGATGCGCTCGTTGTTGAACGAGCTGAGTAGAGTCTCGGAGTCGGGGTCCGAAAGCGCCACGGAGTGCAGCTCGGCCGGCGCGCGCAGGGAGGTGCGGGTAAAGACGACCTGGCCCGCCGCTCCGCAGTCGGCGCCCGCGAGCACCCCGCCGCGCGCGAGCACCTTCAACGGTTCGCCGCCGGATGCCGGAGCGAGGTAGAGGTTGATCTTCGCGCGCTCTTCGACCAGCAGCAGCAGCTCGCCCGCCGGGCCGAAGCCGGAGAGGCTGGGCGCCACGTCCCATTTCGAGAACAGCTCTTCGCTCTTGCTGGTGGTGCGGTCGAACCGGGCAAGGTGCGCGAAATCGGGATCGACCTCCCGGCGCCGGGTGCGCGAGTAGTAGATGTAGCGGCTATCCGGCGAGTAGCGCGGCGAGGTCTCGTCGGCCGGCTGGTCGGCGGTCAGATCGCGGATCGGCCCGGCCGGCTCGCCGGTGGGAGAAAGCGCGAGCGAATAGACATCGCTGTTGATGTCCTTCCACGGGGAGGCGGTGGCATTGGCGGAAAAGGCGATTTCTCCGCCGTCCCTGGCGAGATCCCAATCGATTCCGCCACCCTGAAACTGGGTGCGGCGATCCATGCCCGGCGTGAGGTCGCGCACCTTCTTGGTCGAAAGGTCGAGCACGAACAGGTGGGCGACCGTGCCCTCGGTGACGTAGGTGTCCCAGGCGCGCAGCCAGAGCCCGTCGGCGATCTTCGCCTGGGTCTTGTCATCTTTCTGCTCGCTGAGCCGCTTTTTCACCTTGTCCCAATCGTCGTTCAGATCCGGAAAGGTCGAGGCTGCGAAGAACAGGCGCGCGCCGTCCGGGCTCCACTTGGCGGCCGAGGGCGAGACCGGCAGGTCGGTCGCCGGCTGCGCCTCTCCCCCGTCAAGCGATAGGAGATAGAGCTGAGCCGGCTTGTCCTTGTCGCCGCCGCGCTTCGAAACGAACGCGATCCTTTTGCCGTCCGGGCTCCAGCTGGGGCTGCCGTCGGTCTCCTCGTTCCAGGTCAGCCGCCGCGGCGGCACGGTGCCGTCGGTGGGCACCAGCCAAAGGTCGGAATTTCCCTTGTTCTTGTCGACCGAATAGGCGGTGACCGAAAAGACCGCGCTATTCCCGTCGGGCGAGACCGCGACCGAGCCAACGCGTTCCATCGCCCAGAGATCCTCGGGCGTCATCGGATGCGTGACGACGGCGTCCGGATCATTCTCCGCAGCGGCAGGCGGAGGATCGGCGGCGAATATCGGGACGGAGCAGACGACCAGAAGACCGAGACAGAGCCGGAGGGACAGTTTTCGCAGGTTCATGGCGCGCGGATGTTACACCGCCGCCGCGCCCATAGACCTGGCCCCGTTTTCACGTCGCCGTGGTGGTCGGTGCTCGGGGATTTTTTGGGCGTCAGACGGAGGTCGGCTCCATTTCGAACGTCGATTCGTCCGGCAGGGCGGCGATCGCCACCGGTTCCTCTTCCGGTTCGGGCTCTTCGACCGGGATGGCCAGTGCTTTACGGGTCGGCTCGATCGTGAGGTCGCGCCGCAGGACGATGCCGGAAAGCGGCGGGAGCGTCAGGCGCACGGACCAGTCCCAGGCACCGAGCGATTCTTCTTCCGCTTCGACGCCGTCCGGATTGCCGGTTCCTGTGCCGCCGTAGAGGGTCGAATCGCTGTTCAAGACCTCGCGCCAGACGCCGCCTTGGGGTAGGCCCACGGGGTAGTTCTCGCGCAGAACGGGGGTGAAGTTGAGGACGATCGCGACCGGTTCGCCTTCGGGGTCGGCGGGTTTCCTCAGGATTGCGAGGACGCTCCGTTGCGCGTCGCTGCAATCGAGCCATTCGAAGCCTTCGCTCGGTTTCGCGTCCAGCTCGTGGAGTGCCGGCTCATCGATATAGAGGTGGTTCGCGTCGCGGACGAACGCGTGGAGCCCCGCGTGCTGCGGGTCGTCGAGCAGATGCCAGTCGAGGCTGGTGTCGTGGTTCCACTCGCGCCACTGGCCGATTTCGCCGCCCATGAATAGGAGCTTCTTGCCCGGCTGGGCCAGCATGTAGGCGAACAGCAAGCGCAGGTTGGCGAAGCGCTCGGCGAGGTCGCCGGGCATCTTGCCGATCAGCGAGCCCTTCACATGGACCACCTCGTCATGCGACAGCGGCAGGACGAAGTTTTCGCTCCCGGCGTACATCGCCCGAAAGGTGAGCAGGCCGTGGTGGTGGCTCCTCGCGAGCGGATCGAGGGCGAAGTACTTCAAGGTGTCGTGCATCCACCCCATGTCCCACTTCATGTCGAAGCCGAGACCGCCGTCTTCGACCGGGCGGGAGACCAGCGGCCAGGCGGTCGATTCCTCGGCGACGCACAGGGTGTCGGGGAAGCGCTCGGCGATCTGCCGGTTCAGGGAGTGAAGGAAATCGATCGCTTCGAGGTTCTCGCGCCCGCCGTGGACGTTCGGCTCCCACCCCCCTTCGCCGCGCGAATAGTCGCGATAGAGCATCGAGGCCACGGCGTCCACGCGCAAGCCGTCGGCGTGGTAGAGGTCGAGCCAGAACAACGCTGACGAGACCAGGAAGCTCTGGACCTCGTGGCGGCCATAGTTGAAGATCAGGCTCCCCCAATCGGGATGGAAGCCCAGGCGCGGATCGGCGTGCTCGTAGAGGTAGGTGCCGTCGAAATATCCGAGTGCGAACTCGTCGGTCGGAAAGTGCGAGGGGACCCAATCGAGCAGGACGCCGATGCCGCGCTGGTGGAGCGTGTCGATCAGGAACATCAGGTCCTGCGGCGAGCCGTAACGGCTGGTGGCGGCGAAGAATCCCGTCACCTGGTAGCCCCAAGAGCCGTAGAACGGATGCTCCATCACCGGCAACAGCTCGACGTGGGTGAAGCCCATTTCGACCGCGTAGTCGGCGAGCGCGGGCGCCAGCTCGCGATAGGTCATCGGCCGCGGCTCTTCCCCGTCGTCCGAGGCCAGGCGGCGCCACGAGCCCAAATGCACCTCGTAGATCGAGACCGGCGCGTCGAGCGCGTTGTTGGCTTTGCGCCCGGCCATCCAATCGCCGTCCTGCCAAACGTAATCGAGCGTGGCGACGATCGACGCCTGTTCGGGCGGGACCTGCGCGGTGAACGCGAACGGATCGGCTTTATCGGCCTGGTAGTTGGCGAAGCGCGATTCGACCCGGTACTTGTAGCGCGCGCCGAGGGCGACGCCGGGAATGAACGCCGCCCAGACGCCGGAACCACCCAAGCGGGCGAGGGGATCGACCCCCGCCTTCCAGCCGTTCCAGTCGCCGATCAGAGAGACCCGCTCGGCATCGGGCGCCCAGACGGAGAAGTACGTCCCCGGCTTGCCGTCGGGCGAGACGCCGACGCGCGAGCCGAGCTTGTCGTACAGCCGGAAGTGGGTGCCGCCGTTGAACAGCCAAAGGTCCTGCTCGGTCAACAGGGTGAAAGGGGCGACGGAGGTAGGAGGAGTAGAAGCAACAGCAGAAACAACAGCGTCTGGGTGGGAAGGAGCAGTCGGGGCGATCGAGGCGAGCTCAGCGCTCTCGGCCGGTTTCGCCGCTTTCTTCAGCGCCGGCTTCACCGCCGGCTTGACCGCCTTCTTCGCGGCCTTGAGCGGAGCCGCCGGGGCTTCCTTAGCCGCCGCCCGCGCACGCCCTGGAGCTATGACTTCAATTGCCTGCCCACGGGCAGGCGCCTTTTTCTTTTTTTCTTCACCTGAAGCTTTTGCTGTTTTTTCTGCTTTCGCGGGAGTTGCTACTTTCTTCTTTGGGGTCTTCTTCGTTTCGCTCATCCGGCGATCGTATCAGGCGCTCTCTTGAGTCTCAGGCCAGCGCGCCGCCTTTGCGGACCTCGGCGCGCAACTCCTCCACACGTTCGAGCGTCGTCCGCACCTCCGGCAGCTCGGCCATCTCTTCGAGGGTGTAGCGGGCCTTACGCTGCCAGTTCGGCCGCTCGACGTGGGTTCCCGGGACATTCTGCGGCCGGGTCTCCCCCCAGAGGTCTTCGAGGTTGACCAGGGCGATCGGCGCAGGGCTTGCGGCCAGGTGCTCGTGGAGCGCGAGGGAGACCTGGGAAAACTTCTGGTCTTCCGGGATGCTCCCGCCGCGGGTGATCGCCACCGCGGTAGCGAGCCGCGTTCGCAGGCGGCCCCGACGCTCGCGATCGCGTGCCGCCACCTCGTCGTCGATCGCGCCCAGCGCCTGGAGGTCGGCGATCTCGGCGCCCTGCCAGTAGGAATGAAACGGCGGCATGTCATGGGTGTTCAAAGAAGCCGCGGTGTTGGCGGGCGGTTTGCGGATCAGCTCCGGACCGTCGGGGTCGAGCTCGTACTGGGCGACGAACAGGCCCATGATGTTGTGGCGTTCCATCGCCTCATAGACCTCGGGGGCGACGGTGCCGAGGTTCTCGCCGACCAGCGCGGAGCCGTGGCGGTGCGACTCGATCGACAGCACGGCGTACAGCTCCTCGGCCGGGTAGGTGACGTAGACCCCCTCGGTCGCGGGCAGGCCGTTCGGCACCCAGAACAGGCGGTGGAGCTGCATCACGTGGTCGATGCGCAGGAGGCCCGCGTGCTCCAGGTGATGGCGCAGGCTCGCGATCAGATAGTCGTAGCCGCGCTCGCGTTGGCGCTCGGGGTGGATCGGCGGAAAGCCCCAGTCCTGACCCCCTTGAAACAGCGCGTCCGGCGGCGCGCCGGCAGAAGAACCCCGGGCGAACAGATCGGGAAAACGCCAGACGTCGAACGAGCTGCCGTGCACTCCGAGCGGCAGGTCGAGGTAGAGCCCCGGTCCGCGGGCGCGGGCGGAGGCGGCCAGCTCGGCGAGCTGCTGCTCCGCGGCCCACTGTGCATAGAGGTGATAGCGCACCGTCTCGGGAAGGAAATCGGCGTCGGCCAGGCGCCCCTCGCGCTCGGCTTCCGGCCAGCTTTGCCACGAGGTGCCGTGACGGTCGCCCACAGCGCGGAATTTGGCGTATTCCTGAAGGTACGGCTTGGTCTTCAAAAAGCGCTCGAACTCCGACCGGCGGCCGTCCGAAAGCGACAGGGTGCTCTTCGCCAGCTCGGCGAGGACGCTCCGCTTGAGCTTCGCTGTGCGCGCCCAATCGACCGAGCCCAAGGCTGCGAGCGCCGCCGCCTCGGCGAGAAAATCGGCGCTTTCGACCAGCGCGCGGGCGCTGGCCGATCCGGAAAACTCAGGCAGGCGGCGCGGATCGACATAGACCTCGTTCCAGAACAGGCGCGAGGCGGGGGCGTAGGGGCTCGGCTCGAACGGCTCGGAACCGAGAAAGGTCGCGAGCAGCGGCAGGGTCGCGACCAGGCCACCGCCGTACTCGGCGAGCCAGCGCGCCAGGCGGTCGAGATCGGAAAAATCGCCCGCGCCCCAGCTGTCGGCGGTGCGCAGGGCGTAAAGCGGAAGAAAGCCCCCCCAAAGACCGCGCTGCCGCAGCTCGAAACTGCGGCGCGGCGCGGCGAGGATCAGGACCTTCGAACGCTCGCCACGCACCTCGATCGTCAGGTGGTGGTTGCCGACCGGCACCGATTCGACCACCGGCAGCAGAACTTCGCCGGGGACGGCGCCCGGCCGCAGGGTGGAGCCGTCGATCGAGGTCAGCCAGCGATCGCCGCTTTCGAGATCAAGCTGGCAGCCGAACGCCCCCGTCCCGGGCGGCAGGCGCAGCGGCACGTAGACTTCCTTGCCCTCCCAAGAAACGACCACCGGCGGCGCCAGCCGCTCGGCAAGCTCGCGGCGCCGCTCGGCCAGTGCGTCGGTCGCGTCGGCGCTCCGATCGATCGGAGCGCCGAGCGCCGCAAGCACGCCCAGCAACGCCTCGGGGCTCGCCTGGCGGTCGTGGTGCCAGGCGTCGCGATAGGCGGTCTGCACGCCGTGCAGGCGGGCGAGCTCCAGCAGATCGGAGTCAGACGACATGATGCGCGCTCTCCTCGAATTCGAGTCGATGTTATCCGGTTATCGCGTCCGTTCGAGCGAGCGCGCGAGGAGGTTCGCGGTGATCTGCGCGCCGAATTCGTGCCCGTCCAGGGCACCGCCCTCTCGGAAAAAGCTCTCGCTTCTACACCGAAAAGACCCCTAACTGCACAATAATCGGTTCAAACCCGTACAATAGGCGGCAGGAGCCTCCGGGCCACCCGGAAAACTTTTTCGCCGTAGTTCTTATGAGGACATTGCTGCCCATGTCGAGATCTCGCGCACTCGCCCTCTCCTGCCTCGCACTGCTCGCCGCGCCGGCCCTCGCCGAAATCCGCTTCGTACCGGTCCCGATGTACGGTCCAGGCACGGTCAAGATCCTGGCCGAATACTCCCGCGCAACCACCGGACCGCACAAGGTGGACGTCACCCGCGTTCCCGAAGGGGTGTCCGGCTTGGGGATCGTGGCCACGCACGACCAGGTCTACATCGGCCCCTCGACCGCGACCAAGTACCCGCTGCTCAACATTACCCCCGGCGCTCCGGGGCTGATCGTTCTGAACGCGGAGCCCGGCTTGGTGGCCGACGAAGTCTCGTTGGAGCTCGGCAAGGCGCCGACCAACTCGGGGTGGGAGCTACCGCTCCTGAGCTCGGAGACCGCCTTTCGCGCCAACGCTTTCGCCTTTGTCCAGAACTTGACCAAGACGAGCGACGCCACCAGCAACTTGAGTCTGTTCAACGTGAGCGGCCTCGCCGCCACCTGCCGGTACCAGATTCTGCGCCCGAACAACACGGTGCTCGCCGAGCGCACCGATATCGCGGTTCCCGCGGTCGGCGCCGTGCGCTTCGACGACGTGCTCGCGACCGCCGCGGTCGGTGGCGGCTACGTCGGCTCGGTCACCTGCAACCAGGCCTTCTACGCCATGGGCGCCCTCCCGAACAGCGACCGGACCCGCGCGCGGACGTACTATCCCACGACCGCGTTCCCCACCGCCGGCACCGCAACGACCCTGGTCGACCGGCGCGGCCTGTTCCTGAACGTGGTGGACGGCAACTCCTTCCTGCGCATCCCCGTGCCGCTCCAAACCGCTCCCTCCGGCCCCGGGCCGCGCTACAAGTCGTTGACCATCGACTTCGACGCCCGGACCGCCGATCCGGAAGGCTACACCGTGATCCGTAACCTCGTCGGCTTCTTGAGGAACGGCGGTCGTCGGTTCAAGAAGACCCTCTATTTCGGCAACTTCGACCGTCTCGACGCCCTCGGAGGGCCGAAGATGATCGTCGATGTCGGCACCCCCTACATCGAAACCACGATCAAACGCCTGCTCGACCTCTCGGGTCCGACCAAGAACCTGCACTTCCACATCGAGCTGAACGCGGACCAGAAGCTCATGGTCTACCAGATCTTCAACGCCAACAACTCCGCCATCTTCAATATGTCGTCCTCGCTTTACAACGACGACCTGAACGCGGTGGGAGCCGACGTACCAACGCTCGAATTCGGCCTGCCCGGGGTGGCGGATGACGCCTACTACCCGCCGTACGGCTGGCGCTTTCTTAACCTGAAGGTGGTCGGCCGGAAATAAACTTCGGCCTGGCAGCCGGGAGATCGAGGGGCGGAAGATCTCGGGGAACCGAGACTCCGCCCCTCGGCGCATCCGATCGGTCCCGGCGCGATGCGGTTCTCCCCCAAAAGCCTTCTTTCCCCGGTTTTCCAAGCTAAGCTTCCACCCTGGAAGCATCGCCGTGCGAAAGATCGCCCTTATTCTCGCCTCTTTCTTGCTCGCGTTGGTCGCGGCCGAAGGTGTGATCCGCCTGCTCGGCGCCGCGCCGGAGGTCGGCTGGGTCCGAATCGGTCGATTCCAACTGTCGAAAGATCCCCTGATCGGCTTCGAGCCGATACCCTCCCTCCTCACCACCGAATTCACCAACGACCTGGTCGATTACACCGGCGCGGCCAACCGCCTGGGTTTCCGCGACCGCGAACACCCGGTGGAGAAGCCGCCCGGCGTGTTCAGAATCCTGGTGCTTGGCGACAGCGTGGGCGTGGGCCTCAAGGTCGAGCGGTACGAACAGACGTTTCCCGCATTGCTCGAACAGAACCTCCGTCAAAACGGCTGGAACGCCGAGGTGATCAACCTATCGGTCACCGGTTACAACACCCAGCAGGAAGTCGAGTCTTTCGTCGAAAAAGGGCTGAGATTTTCGCCCGACCTGGTGCTCGTCGCCTACACCCTGAGCGACCGCGAGCGGCTCGACGGCAATATTATGGAGACGCTGCTTTCGGCGGCGCGCATCGGTCCGGCCCGGACGATGCGGAAGGCGAACCCCTATCTGATTCACAGCGCGCTCTACCGCTTCCTGTTGTACCGGGTCTTCCGCCCCAAGGCGACTCACACGAACGAGGCGGAATCGAAAGAGTCGGAGCGGGCGCTAGCAGCGATCTCGGGCGACACCGTGGCGCCTTCGCTCGCGCGGTTGGGGAAGCTCGCCCAAGAGCACCGGTTCCGCGTTCTGGTCGCCGTTTTTCCCTATTTCGTCCACCTGACCGACGGCTACAAATACCGAGCCGAACACGCCTCCGCCGCTCGCGAAGCCACCCGCAACGGCTTCGAGGTACTGGACCTGCTGGCTCCGCTGCAGAGATGCCAGCGCGCCGCCGGCCAGGCGATCCACGTCGACAGCTTCCACCCCAATGAGATCGGTCACCGCTGCGCCGCGGAAGCGATGGGGAATGCGATTCTTTTCGGCGCCCCGCCCAACCAATGGGCCCGCCACCGCAGGAAACCGCGGCATACCCAGCGGTCGTAGCCGTGGGGTCCGGGCTCGAAGCGCCTCGAAGATCTTCGCCCTCCTTAGGTCCCTATGGACCGCGCCGTGCCCGACACGCAGATCGAACTGCCGGGCGCGGGCGGAATTTCCGCACGGATTACTAGTACCCCTGAAGACTCCGAACCTCGTCGTAGCATCCCCCGCACAGCAACTTGATGCCCGCAAACGCCTCGGATCGTTCGTTCCAATCGCCCGAATGGCCGCCTTCGCGAATTCGAACTAGTTCGCATGCCGAGCACCAAGCGTCTCCCCGGGGCGAGTCGTCGAAGAAGAAACCAATCCTCTCTCGCGTCCGCAGTGCGCTTACCAGGTGTTGGCAAACAAACGTCTCCTGCTGCATCCCGTGTTCGGCACATTCGACCAGTTCGCCCATAGGCTCCTTGACAGGCATTGGCCAGACAGATTCTCAAGCGGATTGGGGGCCTACGTTGGAGCCGACGGCCGGGATTGAACCGGCGACCTGCTGATTACGAATCAGCTGCTCTACCGCTGAGCTACGTCGGCAATTTGAAGCAGGAGCGCTTGGGACCGCGAGCGCTGGCGGATTGTAGGGGATCGCCCCGGCGGGCGCAACACGCACCCCGGGGGTGCACAGGCCCCTGCCAAAGTCGCGCCGCAACCGACTCTCTCGGGCAGCCCCGTCCGATCGCAGGCTACTTCCGAATCTGCACCCCTACCCCCTCCTGAAAGACCTTGTCAAAGCCAGACGGGATCCTCTCTTGGCCGCCACTCCAACCGTGTTAGCGTCTCGCGCGATGATCCCCGGGACTCAGTCTTAATGCCCTTCCGCCGTGCCCTGCTTCTTGCCTTCCTGCTGATCGCCCTTGGGCTCGTGTTCGTAGGTCCCGTCTCTTCTTGGGCGGGCAGCCCGGATGCGTATCGCCGCCTGACGCTCTGGGGAAGCCCGTTCGGGGTTCTAATGCTCTCGACTCTCCTGGTCCCTCGCGGCGGTCCGGGAGGTTCGTTGCACGGTGCTGCCGGCGGCCGGACCGGCAGGGTCGTCGTCGCTGGGTTCGCCGCGCTGCTGGCCGACCTGCTCTATCTCGGTTACGCCCAGGCATCCCATGCGGCCACCTTTACCTATGGCGCGCAGAAGCTAGCGAACGGCCGGCTGGCGTGGGTCATGATTTGGGCGCTGCCGATGTGGGTCGCTCTCGGTGTGTTCGCCTGGGAGCGCGCCCTGCGGGCCGGGGTCTACTCCGGCTTGCGCGTGCAGTTGGGGCCCTTCGGCGCGGGAGCGGTCGCCGCGCTCGCCGGGACGACGCTCGCGCTGCCGGCGATTCTGCCCGGCGGCGAGGTGCGGGACGCCGGATTCGTCGCGGCCGGGTTGGTGGCAATCATTGCGCGCGAGGCGGTTTGCACGATCCTGTTCGTCCGCGGCGGTTTGCTCACCGCCGGGGTTTTCCGCGGCGTTTCGATGTTCCTCGAAGCGTTCGTGATCGCCGATTGGAACTCCCTCTACTTTCCCGGATTCCAGGTCGTTTCCAACACCCCCTCGTTCTACCTGGCGCGGGCCTCAGCGGCCCTGCTCTCCGTCGCGGCGGCGTTGCTTTTGACCCGCTACTCTTCTCGAGAGGTCTCGTCATGAGCGAGGCGAAGAAGTAAGGCCGAAACTCGACTACCCCGCGAACGGCCGATCGAGGAATTCCTTCGCCCGGTCGCGGGCGTCGCCGACGCTCTTCATGGCGAGGACCTCGCGGTAGCAGCGGAGCGCCTCGTCGCGACGGCCGAGGGCGTCGTAGGCCATGCCGCGGCGAAGGCGGCCGACCGCCTGGTAGTAGGCGTCGTAGGTGTGCTCCGAGGCGAGGAACTCAAGCCGGTCGAGATATTCGAGCGCGCCGTCGTAGCGGCGCTGCCCCATCTCGACCCGGGCGAGCCAATAGAGCGCCTCTTCGGCCACTGCTCCGCTGTAACCAGGTGCGCCCTCCACCTGGCGCTCGGCGACTTCCTGGAGGATCACCCCGGCTTCGGCCCAGCGCCCCCAGCGGGCGTACATCCGGCCCTCGGCGACGTGGAACAGCGAGTTCGTGGGATAGGCCTGCCGCAGCTGCGCCAGCTCGGCCGAGGCGCGCGGGAGATCTCCTTCGAACTGGTCGAGGATCTGGAACAAGGCATAGCGCGCCTCGGTCTTCGAGAACCGGCTGCGTTCGGCGGCGCGGCGCAGCTCCGCCATGCCGCGCGCCTTGTCACCTTTGGGAAAGAGCCGGGCGATCGGCCTCAACCACTTGTAGCGCTCGGGCACCGCCTCCACCAGGTAGTCGAAAAGTCCGATGCCGAAGGCGAGGTCGTCGTTGTTGGGGTCGCGCTTCGCCAAGCGCCGCATGTCTTTAAGTGCCCGGCGCCCGTCGAGTCCCGCGCGCATCCAACTCCCCCGATAGGTGGCGAGGCGCGCCCGGAACGCCGAGGCTCCCGCCTCGAAGAACAGGCCGTCGACGTCGTTGTCGTTTTTGCGTAACCGGCGTTTGGCCAGATCGAGCGAGCGGTCGATATGGGTGAGGAAATCGGCGTCGAGCGAACTGTTTTCCGGATCGATCAGCAGGCGCCACCAGGGGACCAGCGCGCGCAGCAGCGGCCCGGCCGGATGCTCGGGAAAATGCCGCTCGACCTCGGCGAACTGCGCCTCGGCGGCCGGAAAATCCATCGAGTACAGCCGGTCGAGCCCGGCGAGCACCCGCTCGCGGAAGTAGGGATCGTCGAAGATCGAAGCCGGCCGCCGCGCTGCCGGTACCGCCGCGGCGCGGGCGGGCGTAACCGCGGATCCGAAGAGGCCGAAAGCGAAGAGGAGGGCGGAAACGAATGCGGTGCGGCGAAGAGCTGTCAACACGGGGAAAGCTTACTCTCGTTTGAAGAAAACGGAACTCGGGCGCTAGGGTTTGCGCGCCGGGACGGCTCGCAGGACGATCGTCACCTCGCTGCCGTCCGGCGGCAGCACGCCGTCGCGCACCCGGAAGGTCGTGGTCTTGTTCGTGTAGTCGCGCACCGTGTAGGCGCGATTGCCGATTTTGCTGCCGGGGCAGGAATAGAGGCAGATCAGGCATCCCGAGTGCGACAGGTGGATGTTGCCTTCGTGGCCGCCGAACCGCATGTCGAATCCGCGCCGGGCCGGGTCGGTGAGGACGTCGCCCAACCCGAGCAGTTTCTTGCCGCCCGGCAGGCGAACCAGCACCTCGATCCCCGGCCCTTCGATCAACTTGTCGCTCGCAGGCGATTGTGCGTCGTTGCGATCGTTCCAGGTCTCCATGCCAAGGGCGTTGCCGGGTTTCAATCCCAGCCGTTCGAGCGCGGCGAGAATCGCCCCGTCCGAGACCCGAGAAAGAAACAGCGCCGCCCCGGCAGCCCCCCCTTCTTTCCAGACCAGAAGGTGATACCCCGGCATGCCGAAGCCGAGCAGCTCGCGCTCGAACTTGGCGCGGTTGACCACCGCGGGAAGCTCGATGCGATCGCGATAGGCCCGGATCAAGCTGCCGCCATCGTCCGATCCGCCCGAAGAGGCCCGGCAAGCGCCGGCCGCCACCAGGCTTTGAAGCGCGAGGACGAGGACCGCGAAGCGGCGCGTGAGCCTGGACATAGGCATCACGAGCCTTCCGTGGCCGGAGCGGCGGCTCGGTTGCGGACCTCTTCCGGGGAGCCCACGGCCGCCCGGGCGAGCAGCGACCAGCGCTCGCGCCGGGGCTGGAACGGGAAAAGGCGCTGGGCGAAGCAGAAGAAATCAAACAGCCTCAGGCGCCAACGGATCGAGAAGGCGGGCCGCGGAAAGACTTCGCCCGCGAGCAGCGAGATGAACGCGCGGTGGATTTGGAGCGGTCCTACGCCGGACATGAACAGATCGCGGAACGCCGGATCGTAGAACCGGTCGACAATGCGGAAGAACGCCGAGGAGCTCCCCTCGATGTAGCGAATGTAGCGCCGCCGCGCGGGATGGGCCTTCCCGCCGGCGATCAGCCCTGCCACCTCTTCGGCGGCGCGCACGGCGCTCATCATCGCCAGGCAGACACCGGTTGAGAAGATCGGATCGACGAACGTGGCGGCATCGCCCACCAGAAAATAGCCCGGCCCGGCGTAGGGGGTGCAGCGGTAGGAGAAATCGGCGATCACGCCATTGTTGCCCGAGAATTCGGCGTTCTGGGTCAAACCGGCGACCAGCGGCGAGCGCTCGATTCCCCAGGCGAGCATGCGGTCGGCCGGCACGTTCGCCTGTCGGGCGCGGTAGTCGTCGAGCACCAGACCGATCGAGGTCCGCTCCTCGTCGAGCGGGATCACCCAGAACCACCCCTCCTCGCACATGACGATGCGGATGTAGCCGCCTTCCACCCCGGGCGCGCGCTCGACACCCTTGAAGTGGCCGAAGTAGGCCACCTTCTTCAAGTGCGGCAGAACCCGCCGGAGACCCAGGTGCTTGCCCACCACGGTCGATTGGCCGGAGGCGTCGATCAGCCAACGGCCCGAGATCGTGCGGCCGTCCGACAGCTCGACCGCCACGTCACCGTCGGCGAGGCGCGGAAAGCCGCGCACGGCGCACCCTTCGACCACCTCGGCGCCGGCTTCGCGCGCGGCGTCGAGCAGCATCGCGTCGAACGGCCCGCGTTCGAGGTTCATGGCGCGATCCGAACCGGGAACCAGGCCGTCGGAGAAGCGGATCGAGCCTCCGTCGCGGCCATGGCCGGTGATGAAATCGGCGCCGAGCTTCGGGATCTGCGGCAGCTTCGCCGCCCGTTCGGCAAGACCCAGATCTTGGATCAGCTGGAAATTGCGCGGCAGGAGCGATTCGCCGATGTGGAAATGGGGAAACGTCGCGCGGTCGATAACCAGCGCCCGAAGACCTTTGCGCGCCAGCGTAAGGGCTGCGGTCGACCCACCCGGGCCGGCACCGAGGATCAGGGCGTCGTAGGTTTCGTTCATCTCGGACCAAGTCGTTCCCCGCGCTCCGCGCCGCTGGAGTCGACCCGGGGCGCGAGATGCAGGGAGGGTGAGGGCCTAGGCGCGGCGGCTGCCGCCGCCCAAGACACCGGCGCGGAACAGGTAGTAGACGACAGTCATCAGCGACGAGACGACCGCCGCGACGTAGGTCATGGCGGCGGCGTTCAGCACCCGATCCATCCCCTCGCGCTCCTGGGGCAGAATCAGGCCGTTGTCCACCGCGAGCTTCTTGGCGCGGGCCGAGGCGTCGAATTCGACCGGCAGGGTGACGATCTGAAACACCAGCACCGCCGAGAAGATCAGAGCGCCGAGCACGACGATTTTCGGCGAGTGGAAGATCAAGCCACCGAGCATGACGAAGTAGCCGATTTTGGAACCGATGCCCGCGGTCGGCACCAGGGCCGAGCGCAACCCGAGCGGTCCGTAATGGGTCGCATGTTGGATCGCATGCCCCGCCTCGTGGCAGGCGACGCCGACCGCGGCGATCGACCGCTGGGCGTAGACCGGCTCCGACAGAGCGAGCGTCTTGGTCGACGGGTCGTAATGGTCAGAAAGCGAACCAGGGTGCGCGACGATGCTTACGTCCGAGATACCCCCGGCCCGCAGCATCTCTGCGGCCGCTTGAGCCCCGGTCAATCCCCGCAGGCTCGGCACCTGGGAGTACTTTTTAAACGCCGACCGCGTGCGCCAGCTCGCCCAGAGCGAGAACAGGAGCGCGGGACCGACGAAGACGAAATAGATGGGGTCGAAGTACATGGACTTCCTCCTTCGCCGAAGTGTAACAGTTGGCGGGCGACGGGCATTTCAGGAGGGGAGGGAGGGGCGCGGGTGGCCGTTCGGAGGTTGCCGGAACTACGGCCAGCATGCGCTCCGAAGGCCGAGCTGGTGCTCGGCGGTCCCGGGAAAAAGCTACTCCTCCACGATCTCCCGGCCCCCCTCGCCCGACCTTCGAAGCGAGAAGCGCACGGCTCCGGGGACTTCGAAGGGGAGGCGCTCGGCCCATTCGATGAGTTTTAGGCCGGGGCCGGCTAAGAGCTCTTCTAAACCGATGGCTTCTGCCTCTTCGGGCTTCAAGCGGTAGAGGTCGGCGTGGATCAGGCGGCCTTTCGGGCCTTGGTGCTCGCGGATGAGGGTGAAGGTGGGCGATTGGATTTCGTTCGGATCGATGCCGAGGTGGAGGGCGACACCTCTTGCAAGGACGGTCTTGCCGGCTCCGAGGTCGCCGTCCAAGAGGAGGGCGGCGTCCGGGGGGAGCGATTCGGCAATCTGGCGGCCGATCGCGACGGTCTCGTCTTCGTTTGCAGAGAGGAAGCGCCGGGCGGCCATCGGGTTCACTCCTCGGCGAGGCGGCGAGCGGCGGCGGGGAGATGGTCGATTAGGTCGGAGGCGGCGAGCTTCGCCAGCCCGGGATCTTCGGTCCCCTGCGACTCGACGGCAAGGTCGCCTGCGAGGCCGTGGAGGTAGACGCCGAGGCGGGCGGCGTCGAGCGGTTCGAGGCCTTGGGCGAGAAGGGCGGCGAGCAGACCGGTGAGGACGTCGCCCGCTCCGCCCGTCGCCATGCCGGAATTGCCGGTCGGGTTGATCCAAACGCCCGCTTCGCTCGCGATCAGCGTCCGGTGCCCTTTGAGGACGACCACGGCGCCGGTTTCGGTCGCGGCGCGGCGGGCGGCGGCCAGGCGATCGGCTTGCACTTCCGGGGTGGATAGGCCGAGCAGGCGGCCCAGCTCTCCGGGGTGGGGGGTGAGGATCGCCGGGGCGCGGCGGGCGACGAGGTCGGAGGCGGCACCCGCGAAGGCGTTCAGCCCGTCGGCGTCGAGTACAAACGGTATTTCGGTTTCGAGCGCGATCCGGCGGATTTCGGCCTGCGCTACGGCACTTTGGCCGAGCCCCGGGCCGATCGCGAGGGCGGTCTTGCCCCGGGAGGCGGCGAGCGCCGCGTCGGCGGCTCCCGCTCCCAGCTCCCCCTCCGGTCCGGCCGGCAGCGCATGCGTCATCGATTCGAGCGAGCCGAGGTCGACCGTCGGGAGGATCGGCTCCGGCACGGCGACGGTGACCAGGCCGGCTCCGCCACGCACGGCGGCTTTGGCGGCGAGGATCGCCGCCCCCGATTTGCCGGGCGACCCCGCGACCAGCAGCGCGTGGCCGGCGCTTCCTTTATGCGCCTCCGCCGCGCGGCGCGGCAGGAGCGGGGCGAGATCTTCTGGGGTCATCAGGAAGAGATCGCCGTCGGCCTCGTCGATCAGCCAGGGGGGAAATCCCAGCTCGGCGATCGCGAGCGCGCCGCAGGCTTCGGCGGCAGGCGACAGCACGTGCGGGATCTTTGGCGCTGCGAACGTGACCGTGAGGTCGGCCACAATGTGGGGCCCGAAGAGGTCGGCGCGGCTTCCCGAAAGACCGCTCGGCACGTCGACCGCGACGATCGGCAGCCCCAGGTCGCCGAGCGCTTCGACCAGCCGGGCGGGGAACCCTTCAAGCGGCCGGTCGAGACCGATGCCGAAGAGTGCGTCGACCGCCAGGTCATACCCCTTCGCCCGCGCCAATACCTCAGCGGGATCGGAATCGGCGGCCAAGTCCTCGATCGGCAGCCCAAGTTGCCGGCAGATCGAAAGCTGCATCGCGGCGTCGCCGACAAACTCGCGCCCGCCGAGCACCAGGAAGATCAGCACCTGAACACCGCGCGCGTCGAGCCGGCGGGCGATCGCGAGGCCGTCTCCCCCATTGTTGCCCGGTCCGCAGAAGATTGCCGCGGAGGAGGCGTCCCGATAGCGCTCGAAGATCGCTTCGACCACCCCGAGCGCGGCGTTTTCCATCAATACCAGGCCGGGAATGCCGATCTCGCGGATCGCTCTTTGATCGAGCGCGCGCATCGCCTCGGCGGTCAAAACTTTCATCGGGCCACCTCCGAGGGAATCGGCGGCACCCTTCCCCACGATTCGAGCAACGCGCGCGTCCGGGGACATCCGAGGTCGGCGCCCTCAAGGCTCCGGGCGAGGCGGGCGAGATCGGCGGGGGTGTCGCAGTCGGAGCCGGTAGGAAGCAGCTCGACCCGCAGGCCCAGCTCCGTTGCCCGGGCGAGCGTCGCGGCGAGCACCCGCTCGGTGCTCCATTCGATCTCGGCGAACAACCGGGGGGAGAGCGCGCGGCGGGCGACCGCGATCAGGTAATAGCCACCGTCGTCGGCCGGGCCGAGCACGACGTCCGCTCCCGCTTCGACGCGCGCGAACGCCTCTTCTACCGCCGACACGGGGAGCGTCGGATGGTCCGAGCCGAGCGCGGCGACGATTCGATCCGGCCCGCCCGCCGTTGCCAGGGCGCCGTACAGGCGGGTTCCCAGATCGGCGCCCTGTTGGCGAACGCCGGGAAAGCCGTAAAGATCAGGAATCGACTCCCCTTCGGGCAGGTCGTCGAGCGCCCAGGCGATGGTGGTCGTAAATGCTCCACCGCGCAGGCGGTCGAGCAGATCCTCGACGAACGCGGCGTGGATCTCAGCCGCCTGTTCTTTCGAGAGCCCTTCGGGCGGAGCGCCGATCAGCCGGGTCTTTACCCGGCCTGCCCGCGCGGGTTTGGTGAACAGGAGCAGGCGGCGTTCGGATAGGCTCACGAAAGCCATTCTACCTATCGGTCGGAGGGGGTAGCGAAATCGAGATCGAGTTGGAGCTAAAATAGGTGAAGGTTCGGCCCCCAGAGCGGCCGGTAAGCGTGCGGGAGGGGCCGGGGAAAGAGGGGTGTGCGATGACTCAGTGGGAATACAAGATCATCAACATTCGAAGCGAAAACTACCGGCTCGACCCGAACGCCGCCGTGCAGATGAACCTGCTCGGCGAAGAGGGGTGGGAGCTGGTCTCGATCACCTCGGTAAACTTCAAGTCCGGCGCGACCGATAACATTGCGATGGTGTTCAAGCGGCCGACCGGTGCGGCGCCGGCCTCCAGCGCCGCCTAGCGCTTCGGGCGCGTCCGCTTCTTGCGCCAGGCCCAAGCCAGCGCGAAGCCGACGGTCCCGGCCGCCACCGCAAGCAGCAGCGGCTGCTTTTTCGGCACGATACCGAGATCGCGCGATACCGCGTCGCGTACGGCGAGCGCGCGGCGCTCGGCTTCGCTGCGCGCTTCGGCGAGCAGCATTTCCGCCCTCTGGCGGCTCTCTTCGAGCGAGCTCACGGCAGTTCCTCCTCGAAATCATCGTACGGCGGGTCGCTTCGCCTGGATTTTTTACCTTCGCGAGTTTCGCCGGCATCGGCCGCTTCCGCCGTGGCGAGCAGCCGGCCCTGCACCCAATCGATGTGGTCTTCGAGGCGGCGGCGGGCGACGCCGATCGGGTTTTCCACCTGGGCGACGCTCTTTTGCCCGAGGGCCGCGAGGCCGGCCGCCACCACGGCGAAGACCAGCGCGACGATCAACCCCGCAGCCCACAGCGGCAGCCAGGTCGCAAGGCCGGCGATGGCGGCCACCACCAGCGCGCCGACCGCCCAGAAGCCGAGCGCCACCGCGCCGCCGAACAGGCCGACGCCACGCTTCAGGTGATGACCGGAGCGCGCAAAATCATCCTCCAGCCCCTGAAGCTCGGCGCGTAGCACGTCGAGCCACGATTGACCCAGCTCGCGGACCAGCCTTCCCCAGCCCCCCACGACCTAGCCCCCCACCACGAGGCTGCGGGCGACGAAGGATGTCGTGTTGGCGACGTCGTCGCGCAGGCCGACAGCGACCTTCTGCTCGCCCGGCCGCATCAACAGGCTCAAGGTGTAGGTGTAGTACTTCTGGCCGATCTTCGGCACCTCGTCGTTGGGGATCCGGATCGGCACCACCGCCTGCTGTACCTCCGAGACTCCTCCCTGGGAGTCCTGCGCCGCGACGAACAGGCGCGCCGAAGCCTCGCTCTCGGTCTCGCGCGGGATCATGACCAGCTTACCTAGAGGAATCCGCACGTCGACCGGCACGACGAAGAAACCGTCGGAACGCCGGGTCGGGGTGCCGAAATTGATGTCCACGCCAAGCGGATTGCTCTGAAACGGGAAGCTGAGCGCGGCGAGCGTGCCGTCGTTCATCTGCGTTTCCGCGGTCTTGTCTCGATAGCCTTCGCGGTTCCTCGCGGTCAGGCCCCTCTTCTTCAGTTTGACCTTGATCTCATGATACCGGCCGTCGCCCGAATGCTGCGGCGAGTAGCCGAGTGAATAGTAGGTGCGAAAGTCGTCGGCGATCTTTTCCAGGCCGGGCAGGAAGGCGTTGGTGTTGAAGATCGTTTTGCCGCCGGTTTCGTCGGCCATCAGGCGGATCGAGCTCTGGACGTTCTGGATCTGGATCTGGTCGATGAACACGCCCTGGCCGGGCGTCTGGTTTTCGGCCGAGATCGAGGAATAGCCGCGCAGACCCGCGGCGTCGATCGTGTAGAACGTGACGCGGTTGGCGTTGGCGGTCGAGGTCAGCTCGCGGAAGCGGCGCGAGGTGTCGTAGTCGAAGGACTCGGTGATGCCGGTCGTGTCCTTGAATTTCTCCTGTACCGCGTAATAGACGTCCTGGCCGACGATCAATTGCAGGCCGTCGCTCACATAGATCACGGCTTTCCGGCCCGGCATGCCGGCCAAACCGTTGACGATGTCGCGCAGAGCGTCGATCGAGAAGGCGAGGTCGTTGTATTGCGATTCGGCGTAGGAGCGGGCGTAGCCGAGCGCCTCGCTCGCGCCCTGCGCGTCCTCGATCCGCTGGAGCGCGTCGCGCCGCTCGGAATCGGCGCTGGTGCCCTGAGCCGAGATCTTTTCCATCGCCACGAGCTGCGAATTGATCAGGCTGGGATCGCTGGTCAGCTGCTGACGGACATGCACCGACCGGTCGTAGGAGACCAGCATCATCAGGTCGTCGCGCCGCAGCTTGGTGTTCAGAAACACCCGCAGATCCTTGAGCACCCGGTTGCGGTTGAACGGCCGAAGGTTGACGTTGTCGACGTAGACGATCAGCACCAGCCGCTGGTCTTCCGGATTCGGCAAGGTCGCCGAGACCTCGGGCGCCGGTGCCGGGGTTTCCCCGTTGGGCACCACCAGCAGGGGCGCGCCGGTGGTCACCGGCTTGCCTTCGTCCATCGAGAAGAAGTTGGTGATCGCCATCGGCCGGCCGTCTTCGAAGATCTGGAAATCGTCGCGGTTAAGGCCCTTCACGCGATTGCCCTTCGAATCGGTGACGTAGACGTCGACGTTGACGACGCTGACGTTCACGGTCTCGCCGATGAAACCGCCGGCCACGTCCGCCGGCTTCGATTTGTCGGCGGGCTTGGCGGCGGGCGGGGGGGCCGGTTTCGCCTGGGCTACGCCCGACCCCGCGGCGCAGAGGGTGAAGACCAACAGGGCGGCGGCGGTTTGCAAAACTCTCTTCATCGGGTCTCTCTTCTCGATTCTCTGACGGCCAAGGGCATTATATGAGGCTTGACCGGGCTCATTTCGGAGGCGTGATCTCGACCTGCGCCGCGAGCAGGCGACCGCTCGCCGGATCGAAGATCGACAGCACCAGCTTTTGCCGGATCTTGCGCAGCTTGATCGTCGTGTCGTAGCGCAGGAAGCCGCCCGCCTGCGGCGCCTTGACCGTGGTGACCACCAGCGGCGTCACCGGCACGTCGGAGCGATTGCCTTTTTCGTCCACCGCCGCGGCGCGCAGCTCCAGCTGCGCTTTGTACTTGCCGTCGATCGGCAGCATCGTGATCGCGTCGACCGGGATCGCCAGCGTCAAAGGTACGCTGATCTCCCGCTTCGCTGCGGGCTTGATCGCGCCGACCTGGACGGGCATCGATTCGCTCCCCGGCGGGTTGCCGAAGAAGAGCGCGCTTTCCACCATCAGCGAGACCTCGGTCGACTTCGAAAGGTCCTTGAAAGAGTCGCGGAAACGCACGGTGAGGCCCGACCGCACCGCCTCAACTTTGATCCGATGCCGGATGTCATCCCCCTGGCGATTCGGGGTGAAGCCGAGCCAGTAGAACGACCGGGTATCGCTGGTCGCCTTTTCGAGCGCGTGGAGCGAGTTGCCGTTCAAGAGCGGCGTGCCGCCGGTCTGCCGGGCGATGAAATCGAGCGAGTCGTGGAGCTGGTTCTCGCGCAGGTTGAGCGCGCTGGTCGAAGGCGCCGGCCCTTCCTGGCTCGCGTCGGTGACGCTGCTTTCGAGCCCCGGGACGTCGACCGGATAGATCGTATAGCCGAGCAGGTTCGCGGTATCGGAGAGCGGCGAAAACAGCTTTTCGCCCTCCGGCACGTCGCGCTCCGAGACCGGGCGGTTCGGATCGTTGATCGCGTAATCGGCCGGCGCGTAGGGCCAGCCGCCGGAGAGCAACAGCATGACTTTCCGCCCCGGCGGCGAGGCGAAGCCGCGGAGCGTCGTCACCGCGGCCGATACCGAACGCTCGACTTGGCTCGCGAGCCCCTCCGCGTACTGCAGCTCGTCGATCTCCAGCCGGGTGTTGAGCCGGGTTTCGCGATCGCCGAAGAAACCGGTCACTTGGCGCCGCGAGGTCTCGAAGCTGCGCAGCTCGGCCACCCGTTCGAGGCCATGGGCGCGGCGCACGAGCGCCTGGTCGAACGCGCGGGACAGGGCGTTGGCGGAGGACGACCAGGTGGAGAGCATGTCGACGCTCTTGCCGTCGAACGCCACGATCGCCATCCGATCCTGCGGCCCCAGGCGCGACAGGTTGTCCTTGAACGAGCGGATCACCTTGTCGCGCTGTGCCGCTATCGAGAAGTAGTCGTCGATGAACACCAGGTAGCTGGTGCCGACGTCGCTGCCCGGAGCGAGGCCCGCGAGGCCGGGCACCGGGGAGCTGGTGGCGGCGGAGCCTTCGGCGTCCGTCGAGGCCACCGCGATCGCCTGGCCGCCGCGCACCTCGGTGAAGTACTCGATCGGCACCACCTTGCCGTCGACCTTGAGCCGGAAGTCGCCGGTTTTCAAGTCGGGCACCCGGTTGCCCTGCTTGTCGGTGACGACGACCTCGACGTTGACCACCCGGACTTCGATCAGCTCGCCGAATACCGCCGGGCCGGCCGATTGTGCCCGCGCGGAAGCGGCAGATAGGAGAACCGCGCACGTCGCGGCAAAGGTCGGTAGGGAAACGGCAATTCGGTGGCGCATTCGAGAGATCCTCCGGGGAGTCTGGTCGCGGGCCATCACGGCACGAAGGAATCCCCTCCCATTCTTCCGCAAGAAGCGTACCCGCAAACCCTCGTCGGCAGACAGACCGTTCGAACCGAAGAAACGTCCCCCGCCGAGGACGCGGCTGCGGATTGTGCCCTCGCTTCCTCAGCGACCGGGTCGGCGCAGCAGGTGGCCGACGATCCGGCCGCCATGGTCGCGCGAGTTCTCGATGAAGATCCGATCGGTCGTCCGGCCGGCTTGAATGGTACCCGCGACGTAGAGCCCCGGCACGTTCGACTCGCAGGTCGCAGGATCGAACGCCGGCACCAGCGTCTCGGGTTCGATCGCGATTCCGGAACGGGCGAGCAGGTCCATCTCGGGGCGATAGCCGACCAGAACGTAAACGGCATCGGCCGGCAGGAGTTGCCGCGCGGCGTCCGCCTCGGCTCCAACGCCGGCGATCTCGACGAACCCCGACCGGAACGCGCGGACCTCCGATTCGAAGTAGCCGGGGATCGACCCTTCGGCGATCCGGTTCTCAATGTCCGGCTTGAGCCAATATTTCACCCCCGGCTTGGTCGCCGCCCGGCGGTGGACGAGAGACACTTTGGCACCGTTGCGCCAGAGGTCGAGCGCCGCCTCGACCGCGGTATTGCCGCCGCCGACGATCACCACCGGCTCGCCGTAGTGCAGATAGGGCTCGAGATATCGGGTGTGGACGTGCGGCAGGTCCTCCCCCGGGACGCCCAAGCGGAGAGGGTTGCCGAAATAGCCGGTCGCAAAGACGACCGCCCGCGCCCTGCGGATCCGCGGCTCACCGATCCGCGGCGAGGCGGCCTCGCAAACCACCCGGAAATCGCCGCCGGGCTCAAGCGCCACCTCGGACACCGATTCGTGGAGGACGAACGGAATCTTGTGGTGCTCGACCACGAAGCGGTAATAGGCGAGCGCCTGGCGCCGGGTCGGCTTGTCCTCCGGAATCGAAAACGGAACCTCGGCGATCTCCAGCCGGTCCCGGGTGGTGAAGAACTCCATGAACGTCGGGTACCCCTGGATCGCCGCGGTCAACCCGCCGCGATCGATCAGCAGCACCGAAAGCCCGGCCTTGCGCGCCTCGGCACCGATCGAAATGCCGGTCGGTCCGGCGCCGATCACCAGCAGGTCGAGAACCTCTTCCTTTCCTTCTACGGCGTCTGTGCTCAAGCGAAACCCTCCCCACGAGCGAAACGATAGAGATGATCGACCGGGCCGGCGCCCTGCCCCAACGGAACCGCCGCAGCAATAGCGCCACGCAAGTACTCGATCGCGCCGCCGACGGCTTCGGCCAACGCCTCGCCGCGCGCGAGCCGCGCCGCGATCGCCGAAGAGAGAGTGCAACCGGTGCCGTGCGTCGAGCGGCTGGCGATCCGGCGGTGGACGAAGCGATGAACCCCGTCCGGCGTCCAGAGCAGGTCGATCAACTCGTCCCCGTCTCCGTGCCCGCCCTTGACCAGAACCGCCGGGCCGAGCGCTCCTATTTCGGCCGCCGCGGCCAAGCGCTCCGTTTCCGTCGCCGACGGCCGGCCGGAAAGCTCTACCAGCTCCGGCAGATTCGGCGTCACGATCGTCGCGTGCGGCAGCAGCTCTTCCCGCAGGGTGGCTACCGCCTCCTCGGAGAGCAGGCGGGCGCCGCTTTTCGCGATCATCACCGGATCGAGCACGATCGGCAGACCGGGCCGTGCGTGGAACCGTAGGCGATCGGCCACCGTGCGGACCAGCTCCGGGGTGGCGAGCATGCCGATCTTCACCCCGTCGACCCCCAGGTCCTCGAACACCGCGTCGATCTGCTGCCCCACGAACTCAGCCGGGGCGCCGTGGACCGCGCGCACCTCGCGCGTGTTCTGGGCGGTGAGCACCACGATCGCGCTCATGCCGTAGGCGCCATGGGCGGCGAAGGTCTTCAAATCCGCCTGGATTCCCGCGCCGCCGCCCGAGTCGGACCCGGCGATCGTGAGCAGGCGAGATAGGGCCGGCATCGGTTCCGCGGCGCCTCCTTGGAAGAAAACCTTAGGCCACGCGCCGCGCTGGAGCGCCCGGAACCGAACCCGCCGCCGGCCGGCGCATCCAGAGCCCGGCGAGGACCACCAGGATGCCGAGGCTTAAGCCCTGGGCAACCGTGAGCCCGCCCAGGAACCGGTCGTCCTTGGCCCGCAGGAACTCGACGCCGAACCGTTCGACCGCGAGCAGAGCCAGCACCACGACGGAGGTGGTGCCGGGCCGGAAACGGCGGCGCAGAACGCTCACCCCCACCCACCAGATCAACAAACCCAGGGCGGTCTCATAGAGCTGGGTCGGATGGACCGGCACCAACTGAGTATCCGGCACCGACGCCGGCACCGTGTAATGGAAAATCTCGCGCAGATTGCCCGCCGTGGTTTCCGGCAACCCATGGGGAAAGATCACCCCGAGCGGACCGTCCGTCGGCCGGCCGTAGTCGTCCCCGACCAGAAAACACCCGATCCGGCCGATGCCATAACCGAGCGCAAGCCCCGGCATCGCCGCGTCGCACACCTGCCAAGGAGGCAGATGCCGCCGCCGCAGGGTAAAGATCACCGCCGCCGCGCCGAGGATGAAACCGCCGTACCAGACCAGGCCCGAGCGATCGAACAGCAGATGCCAATCACCGTAGAGGATCGCGTAATAGATCTTAGAGCCCAGGATGCCGCCGACCCCCGCCGCGAACACGAGCGCGCTCGCATCCTCGTCGTCGCCCACCCCCTGGTAGATCAGTCCCCAACGCAGCTGAAAGTAGCTGACGAGGAAGGCTACGACCAGCATCACCCCGAACGGGCTGATCGGAATCCCGAAATAGGGAATCTTAAATAACTCCTGGATCATGCGGCAGCTCCCCGAATCGGCACATCGTACCAGGCCGGTCGTCTACCCGCGGCGATTCCGCTCCCGGGCTCGTTCGACGAACTCCGGATGGGCCGGCAGGGTGACCCGAAAGTAGTTTCGTTCCGCGTCGAAATCGAAAATCGGCGGAGGGGAGCCGTTCTGCGCCATCGCCCGGAAGACTTTCGGGATCCCCGTACCTCGCGCCTCCGCCAATCGAAGCTCTTTGAGCAACTCACCGATGCGCCGGTTTCGTGCCGGGATCGGCGGCACCTTCGCGCCGGGTTCGAATTGTTTCGCTTCGATCCCGTAGACCGGACCTGGATAGCTGATGACCTCGATCCGGTCCGGGTAGAGGTAGACCTTGGTCGGTTCCAGCATGTTCTCGTAGCTCCGATGGTAGATCGCGTTCGCGAGCGATTCCTCCAACGCGGGCACCGGAAAGCTGGCCCAGCCACGCGTCTCCGGTCGGTCGTCTACCTTCTCGATATGCTGAGTGGACAGACCTGCGAGGTAACGAAGCGCATCGCGCAGCTGGCGGTCGAGCGGGCCGCGAAAGACGTGCTCCTCGATCACGTTTCCCGCAGGACCGTCCGGAAAATCGACGACCTCAATCCGCGCACCGGGAAACCACTCTTCCGGATCGTCGGCGAAGAACAGGAGTGAGATGTTTTTAGGTACCTCATGCCCGTTGATCGGAGCCGAGAGCTGCATCTGACGGTAGATCTCGAGAGCATCCGGCTCGTTGAGGAGGTCACTCCGGGCCGCAGAGAGGAACTCGCGAACCATCTGTGAGCGGATCTTTTCTAGCGGAACTCTCGGTGCCTCCCGCTCCTCGAATGAAATCCAAGTCCTCAGGAGACTGTCCACCGCCTTTGTCACCGCATCTCAAATCTGCAGGTCCGAGCGCCCTACCGGCCCTCAGACCTCTTCGCCCAAAACCGCGTCGATTTCTTCGAAGTAGTTCTGCGGAACCAGGATCTCGCGCGCTTTGCTGCCTTGGGAGGAGCCGAGCAGGCCGTCGCGCTCCATCATGTCGATTAGACGGCCGGCGCGGGAGAAGCCGACGCGCATGCGGCGCTGGAGGAAACTGGCGGAGGCCTGGCGTTCGCGGACGACCAGGCGGGCGGCCTCTTCGTACAGTGAGTCGTCGCCGTCGTCGTCCATTCCCTCGCCCCCTCCGCCGCTCGAGCTCTCGCGGTCGCGCAGGACGTCGGGGTCGAGATCGGGCTTGCCCTGCTTCTTGAGCCAGCGGATCAGGCCGGCCGTCTCTTGTTCGGAAACGTAGGCGCCGTGGAGCCGGACGATCCGCGAGCTGCCCGGCGGCATGAACAGCATGTCGCCCTTGCCCAGCAGCTTTTCCGAGCCGACCTGGTCGAGAATGGTCCGCGAGTCGTGGCGCGACGGGGTGGCGTAGGCGATGCGGCAAGGGAAGTTCGCTTTGATCGTGCCGGTGAGCACGTCGACCGACGGCCGCTGGGTGGCGACGATCAGGTGGATGCCCACGGCGCGCGCCATCTGCGCCAGGCGCGCGATCGAGGTTTCGACGTCGGCGGAGGCGACCATCATCAGGTCGGCCAGCTCGTCGATGATCACTACGTAATACGGCAGCGGCTTTAAGTCCCCGGCGGAAAACGCATCGCCCCCGTCGTCCGACAGGGCGAGCCGCGCGCGCACCTCCGGATCGGCGAGAGCCCGGTTGTAGAACGCGATCGAGCGGACGTGGACCTCGGCGAGCAGGCGGTAGCGGCGCTCCATTTCGGCCACCGCCCAACGAAGGGCGTTCGCCGCCTTCTTGGGTTCGACCACCACCTCGGTCTTCAAGTGCGGAATGTCGGCGTAGACGCCCAGCTCGATCCGCTTGGGGTCGATGAAGATGAACTGCACCTCGTCGCGGCGCGCCTTGTAGACGATCGATGTGATCATGCTCTGAAGGCCGACCGACTTGCCCGAGCCGGTGGCTCCGGCGACCAGCAGGTGGGGCATGGTCGCGAGGTCGGCGTAATACGGTTCGCCGTAGATGTCCGTACCGAGCGCCATGGTGAGCACCGAGGGCGACTTCTTGAACCGCTCGTCGGCAAGCAGGGTACCGAGGCGGATCACCCGGCGGTCGCGGTTCGGAATCTCGATGCCGAGCGTCGAGCGGCCGGCCATCCGATCGATGCGCACCGATTCGGCTTTCATCGCGAGCGCCAGGTCGTCTTGCAGGTTCACCACCTGGCTCACCTTGACGCCGGGCGCCGGCTGAAGCTCGAAGATGGTGATCACCGGGCCGGGGCTGATCCCCTCGATCGTTCCCTCGACGCCGAATTCGGCGCAACGGGTGCGGATCGCCTCGCCCAGCCGGATCAGCTCAGTCTCGTCGATCTGGGTTCGATGATCTTCGATCTGCAGCAGGTTGACCGGCGGGAGCTCGGAGGTCGGCGCCTCGGCCGGGAACGGAAGAGACGGCTGCGGCATCGCGGGCGTGGAGGATGCGACGCGGCGCAGCGGCATCGCGGGCGACGGGGTCATCACGGCCGCGGGGGCCTGCCGGAAGACCGGTCCGGGAGCGGCGACGCGGCCGGGCGGCGGCGCGAAGACCGGGGCGGCCGGCGGGGCCGGCGCTCGCGCCTCCGGCTCGTCCTCTTCGAACCCGGGCTCGAATGCGGGAGGCGAATCGGGCCGGACGCGGCGGAACGAAAACGCCTGCTCGCCGCTCCGCTCGGTGACCCGCAGCGGCCGTAACGGCAAATCGAGCCGATGATCCGGCGCGGACGGGTTGTCCGTAGGGATCGAAGCCGCCGCAACCGCCGCCGTTGCCGAAGCGGGAGCCGGCATGGCGTTGACCGCCGGACGGCGCACGGCCGGGGGTTGGGCCGGGGCTTTCTGTTGATCGGCGGCCTGCTTGCGCTCTTCGACCACCCGTTGCAGGTGTTTGGTCACCACCCGTTGGCGGGCCCGTTCCTTGCCGCGGCGCTCGCGTTTGCGCTCGCGGGCGAGCGCCCGCTCCTCCCAGCGCTTGTTCCACCGTTCGCGCCAGGAGGCGAGCAGGTTGCCGAGGGTCGACTGGACCGCGAGGGCGGCGCCGATCAATACCGCAAAGCCGAGCAGCAGCGCCGATCCGGCGAAGCTCAACCGGGCATCCAAGAAAGCGGTGAGCAGGTGACCGAACGCACCGCCCGCCTGGACCAACCCTCCGCGCGGCCAGGCGAAGTTGCCGAGCGTCAAATCGAGCAGGCCGGGAAGCGCCACGAGCAGCAGCCCCGTGCCGACGCCGCGTCCCACCACCCGTTCCGCCACGTGCTTGCGCAGCCGGCGGAGGCCGGAAACGAGCAGTAGGCAGGGGATCGCCAGGCAGGCGATGCCGAAGAAACCGAACGCCACCGCCGCGGTATGCGCGCCGACCGGACCGATCAGATTGCGCGCCCGCCCCTCGGACGAGACCGTGCGGTGGAGCACGCTCGGATCGCGCGGATCGAAGCTCGCGAACGAGATCGCGAAAAACAGCGCGAACGCGAGAAGCACCAAGCCGAGCAGCTCCCGCCCCTTCTCTTCGGAAAGGGTCGGACGCTCGGGGCGTTCGGTCGTCTTGGCGAGGGCGACGGACAAGGGTTCTGAGTCTCTCGAAATTGTCTGAGCGTTTCGGTCTTAAGTGCCGACAAATTCTAGCATAGCCGGCCTTTCAAGCGCCGAAAAGCCGGGGCTGCCGGTTACCTGCCGGCTCCTTGCCTCCATCCGACACGTTTCGCTCTCGTTTCTCGCGTTTCTCTTGGGAGGCACCGGCACCCTGGTGTTCTTCGCGCGAGCGCTGTGATAGACCTTTCACCACAACGTCCCCACTTGGAAGAAGGGAGCCTCGGCGCGACGCGCGTCCCAGGCGAAGGGTGCGATCAGCTATGAATCATGTCCTGGCGATCAGCCTGGGGCCGGTCCAGGAGTTCCTCGCCGCGGCGCGCCGGACGCGCGACCTCTGGTTCGGCTCGTGGCTGCTCTCCGAGCTGGCCCGCGCGGCGGCGAAGGCGATCGAGGCGCGGCATCCGGGCAGCGTCATCTTTCCCGCCGCGGACGCGCTGGCCGACGGCGATGCCACGTTCGCCAACAAGATTCTCGCCCGCGTGCCGGACGATCCGGAGAGTGCGGCGGGAGCCGCGATCGAGGCGCTCCAGAAACGGCGTGACGAGCTGCGCGAGATGGCGTTCAAGGCTCTCGGCGATCTGAAAGAAACCGAATTCCACCGCGCCGCCGCCGGGGCGCAGGTCTCCGACCTGATCGAGATCCAATGGGCGAGCGCTCTGGAGTTTGGCGGAGAAGCCGGCTACGCCGACGCCCGGCGGACCGCGGAAGGAGTGCTCGCGGCGCGCAAGAACCAGCGCGATTGGATTCAACCCCACTGGGGCGCACCGGTGCCGAAGTCCGCGATCGACGGCCTGCGCGAGTCGGTGATCGACGAGAAGCTCTTCGAAGGGAATACCGGTTGGGACGCCGAGCGGCTCTACAAAACCTTCGGCGTCGAGGGGGGCGAGCGCCTCGACGGTGTCTCGCTGCTCAAGCGCCTCGGCCGCCAGAGGGGTCGCCCCCTCGATCATCACTTCGCGAGCACCGGCCACATCGCGGCCTGGCCGCTGCTCGAACGGCTGAGGAAGCCAGGCGAGGACGAAGGCGCGCGGGCCAAGGTCAAAGTGGCGTGGGACCGCCTGAAAAGTGCGATCGTGGATTCTGGCGTCGACCTCCGCGATCATGAGGTTTACGCCGCTTCGGACCCTGCCGGAAACCGGGAGGAGCACCCGATCCTCGGCCGGCTGGACGGCAGCCTGCTGTTCGAGGGGCGCCTCGCCGATCTCTTCCGCGACCGGACGGAGGTCGACGCACAGGGGAAGAGGCGGCCGATCTCGGCGGCGGACCGTCGCCGGCTCGCCGCGAAGCTGCGCGGGGCGCTCGCCGATTTCCTCAAAGCCGCGGAGCTTCCCGCACCGCTCCCCTACTACGCGATCCTCCATGCCGACGGCGACCGGATGGGTTCCGCCATCGACCACCTCAAAGAGCTGCCGAGGCATCGGGAGCTGTCGCAGCAGCTGACCGCTTTCGCGGTCGAGGCCCGGAGGATCGTCGAGGCGACACATCACGGCGAGCTGGTCTACGCCGGAGGCGACGACGTGCTCGCCTTCCTGCCGTTGCACGAGGCGATTCCCTGCGCCCGCGCCCTGGCCGACACGTTTGCCGGGCTGCTCGAAGATTTTCCCGACGAGGACGACGTCAAGCCGACGCTTTCGGTCGGCCTCGGCATCGCCCACTTCATGGCGCCGCTTTCCCGGACGCTCGAGTTGGCGCGCAGCGCCGAGAAGGACGCCAAGGCGGTCCCGGGCAAGAACGCGCTCGCGCTGCGGATCGACAAACGCTCCGGGCCGACGCTCCGCTTGGCCGGGAGCTGGACAACGATCGATCTCGATCTCGAAAACTTCGCGAAGCTCCACGCCCGGGACGAGATCTCGGACAAGGGGGGCTTCGACCTGCGCGAGCTGGCGCGCCTGATCGAAGGGAGCACCGGCGACGACCGGAAGAACCTCGAAGATCTCGCCCAGAAGGAGGCGATCCGCATCCTCGCCCGCAAGCAGCCGAAGCATGGCCAGGACGCGGGGCACAGCGAAGCGGTGCGCAAGAGGCTGCGCGAGATCCTGGAGCGCTCGAAGTCGATCGCCGCGTTCGCCGACCGGCTGATCGCCGCGCGCCTGTTCGGCGAGGCCCTGGTGCAATCCGGCCGGCCGATTCCCCCGCTCGAACCCGAGGTTGTGGCATGAATGAAGGCGCGATTTTCCTCATCGAGCCGCGCGATCCGCTGATCGCCCGCGACGGCCGGCCCGCCCGGCTGGGCGAAGCGCTGGCCACCCTCCCCTTTCCGCCGCCGGGCATGATTGCGGGGGCGGCGCGCACGCGCATGGCCTCGATCGACGGGGCGTTTTCCTGTGCGGCGGAGGATCTCGACCGGCTGGTCGAAATCCCCGTCCACGGGCCGCTGCTCGCCGAGCTGAAAGAGGACGGAGATGGCGTGGCCTGCTGGTTCGCGCCGGCCCCACGCGACGCTGTGTTGTTCGGCGATGGATTCGGCGATGGAGTCGGCGGTGGAGTCGGCGACCCGGAGATTCCCACCCTCCGGCGGCTGGCACCGCGCCCGGTGCCGCACGGCGCGCTGGCCGGGGGCTTCCGCGGCGAAGGTACGCTGCCGGAAGGTTCCCTTCTGCCCGCGTTCGCCTCACCCGGCCCGGCAGGAAAGCCGCTCGCCCATCCGCCCGTCTTCTGGCGCTGGTCGAATTTCGCGGCCTGGCTCGGTGCCGAGGGGCAGATCGAACCCGCGCCGCTCGGCCTCGGCCGGATCGAACCGGAGCCGCGCGCCCATCTCGCGATCGAACCGGGCGGCCGGGTAGGGCTGGAGGGCCGGGTATTCGAGACCCTCGGCCTGCGCTTCCTCGCCGCGCTCCCCGGTGCCGGCCCGCTCGCGAAATTGGCGGTCCGCCGGCTCGCGCTGGGCCTCCGCACTCCCGGGGGCACAATCGGCGCGCGCCCGCTGGAGCTGCGCAAGGAACTCGCCCCTCTCGGCGGAGAGCGCCGCCTCGCCCGCTGGCGCCCGGCGACCGGCGCGTCTTGGCCGGCGCTGCCGCCGGAGATTCGAAAACGAATCGTCGAAACCCGCCGCGCGCGGATCGTCCTGCTCACCCCGGCCGAATTCGAAGAGGGCTCCCGACCCGGCTGGAACGGCGGCGAGATCCCCGGGCTGGCGGCGAGTGCAGGGGGAGTTACCGTAACAGTCCAAGCCGCCTGCGTGCCGCGCGCCGAGGTGGTCTCCGGCTGGGATCTCCGACGCGGCAAGGCGAAGCCGACACGCCGTCTGGTCCCCGCCGGCAGCGTCTACTGGGTGGAGCTGTCCGGCACAGGAGACCTCGGCGCCTGGTGCGACGCGCTCTGGCTGCAACCGGCGAGCGATGCCGAAAGCGCCCGCCGGAACGGCTACGGGCTGGCGGCACTCGGCGTTTGGGAGGAGGAATCATGAGCCGCATCGCCCCACCTCTGCCGGAGGATCTGTCGACCGCGAGGAAGACGGTCCCCTGGGAACGCGAGATCGAAGTGCAGCTGATCACCCGTTTATTCGGGGGCGGCGCGAGACCGCGCGAGATCGACGAGCGCTCGTGGATTCGCCCCGCGGCGCTCAAATCGGCGCTCCGCTTCTGGTGGCGGGCTACGCACGCCCACCTTCCCGAGTACGACTCGCTCAAGAAGCTCAAAAAGCAAGAGGATCTGCTGTTCGGCACCGCGGCGCGCTTTGGCAAGAAGAACGAGATTCTCGGCGGGCCGGGGTGGCTGTCGGTGGAGGTGTCAGCGGCGGGGGGGAGCCTGGTTCGAGAGGCGTACGACCCTAAGTCAAAGGCCGAGGCCGGCCGTTCCGTCGGGATTGCTTACTACCCGGCAACGCCGCAGAAAGAGCAAGTAATCCGCCTTGGAGGGGTCGGGAAGGGAAAGGGGGTTCGGTCCCTGATCCGGCTCCGACTCGAACGACTCGACCAGGATGCCGTCGGAGAGATCCAGGAGGCCTTGAAAGCTTTCCTCCTGATGGGCGGGGTGGGAGCACGAACTCGGCGCGGCGCGGGATCTTTGGCGCCTGCGCACGAAGAGGCCGACATCCCGTGTTCCGCCCTAGAGATCGAGCGCTATTTCGCCGAATGGGTGAAAATCGATCCCTCCAGTATTCCGGCCGGAGTCTTCTCTCTCGCCAGAGCGCAGTGGGTTGTTACTGGGCGTAGCTATGCGACCGGTGAAGAGGCGCAGGAAGCGCTCCTTGATGTGCTGCGTGAGTTCCGCCAGAAGCGCCTTCACCCCAAGAATTGGGGCAAGGGCGACTATGGGCCAACCCGGTGGCCGGAGCCCTACGCGATTCGAATGGAAGTTGGGACCGGGTCTCATAAGACCAGCGAGGAACATCGTGAGCAGTTTCCACGCGGAATCCTCGGGCTCCCCATCGTCTTCAAGTTTCATGACAAGGACAAGAATGACCCAGGACGACACACGCTGGCCGGCGTACGAGAGAATGGCGAAGCCATCTCTCGCTTTGCGAGCCCTCTGCTGCTTCGTCCGATCAGAATCTGGCGGCAGGAGAAAGGTGAATCGGTCAAAGAGTACCTGCCGGTCGCCTTGTTTACCGAACCGATCCTTCCCTCGGACACGCTTCCTCTCTTGGAGCCCACGCCCGCGGAGGAAGATCCACGGCCTACCCTTTCTGAGGCGCGCACTTTCTCCGAAACCTCCTTCGCCGAAGCGGCGAAGAACGCCGACCTGCTCGCCAAGCTGAAGACCGCTTTCCAAGACGGTCTTCGCTAGAAGAAATAGAGGAAACTGCCCATGCGCACCCGCCTCGTTCTCGTCCATGCGCTCACGCCGCTCCATGCCGGCACCGGCCAGGCGGCCGGGGCGATCGATCTGCCGATTGCTCGCGAGCGGCCGACCCACATTCCGATCGTGCCCGGCTCGTCGATCAAAGGGGCGTTGCGCGCCCGCGAAGAGGATGAAAATTGGCGCAAAGTAATCTACGGCCCAGAAACCGAGCTGGCCTCGGAACACGGGGGCGCCGTGCAGTTCTCGGACGTCCACACCGTCCTGCTGCCAGTCCGAAGCCTCGCAGGGACGTTTGCCTGGGTGACCTCGCGCTACCTTCTTTCGCGCTTCGCCCGCGACGCCCAGGAGGCGGACTTGGCGCTCAAACCGGCACCGGCCGCCGCCCGGATGGACGCCTGCGTTCTTGTGCAGGGATCGGTCCTCAAGGTACCGCTAGACCAAACTCAAAGAGTGATCTTGGAAGATCTCGATCTCAAGCCGGCCCCGGACGCCTCTCCCGAAGCCGCGACCCTCGCCGCATACGCAGAGACCCTCGGACAGGCGCTCTTTCCGGATCCGCCGGAGGCTACGGCCGAGCAGAAAGCGGCGAACGCCGCGGCCCAGAAGGATCTGAGCGCCCGCCTCTGTCTGGTCCACGACGACACGATGTCCTACCTGCTCGAAGCGGCGACCGAAGTCTCGGCCCGGATTCGCCTTGATCCGAAAAAGAAGACAGTCGCCCGCGGCGCGCTCTGGACCGAAGAAGCCCTGCCCACGGAGACGGTGCTCGCCGGACTCGCGGTCGCGAGCGCGGTGGAACGGGACAACAAGAAGTACATGCCCGCCGATCTCTTCGCGCAAATCGGCAAAGCCGCCAAAGGACTCGTCCAACTCGGCGGCAAGGCGACCGTCGGCCGGGGCAACTGCCGGGTTCTGATCGTGCCGGCCGCGGCGGGAGGTACAGAGTGACTCGTGAACAGACGCGCGCCACGCTCGCTTGGAAGCACGTCGTCGCGGTCGGGGACAAACATGGCAAGGACTCGCCCGGCCGCAAGACTTACGGCACGCTCGCCGGCAAGCTCCCTTCCCTCCTCCGCTCCGCCGGCTTTTGCCAGGCGGTCCATTTCCTCCGCTCACGCCGCAAGAAGGACGCGAAGCCGAATCAGCCCGACATGGCGGAGCTTCTGCTCGGCCACCTCGCCGAGCAACTCGGCCAGGTAAGCCAAGGGATCGGCGCGGACATCGAGGCGCTCTGCAAGGCCGCCCGGGAGAGTCCTCTTCCCGTCTACCTCTGGCTGTCGCGCGAGGCGGTCGCCTGCGCCACCTGGTACGCGAGGCTCGCCAAATCCGAGCTGGAGGTCGAGCCGACCGACGACGCTCCGGAGGACAATGCGGCCGAGCCGGAGGCCAAGGCCGAGGCAGCGCCGTGAGTCTCGAAGGCATCCAGAGTCGTCGGGGGATTTTCGCTCCGCTCAGAACGCCTCCGCCCACGGCGAATGCCGGGCTCTGGATCGAGAAATACGCCAAGGCGCTCGGTGGCACCGGCTCGCCCAAGGAGCATTTCGAAACGCTCTTTTCGGTGCTACCGGACGGCCGCCATCGCGCCCCCGACCTGCCTGCCGCCTACAGCGCCTTCTTCCATCGCTGGCGCGACCACCTGGGGATGCTGCCCCCGGCGACGATCTTCGCCCGCGCCTCGGCGAGCGGCCGGCTCGCGGTCGGCCTCGGCGCGGAGTCCACGCTCGAAACCTCGATCGCGCTCCATCACACCTACGGCGTGCCCTACCTGCCGGGCTCGGCGCTCAAAGGCCTAGCCGCCCACGCCGCGCGCGAGCGGCTCGATCCAGCCTGGAATCCGGAGGACCCGACCGGCCCCTACAACGTCGTTTTCGGCCGCCTCGAAGAGGCGGGCTTCGTCACCTTCCACGACGCGCTCTGGATTCCCGAGGGGAACGATCCCCGCCTGCCGCTCGACCTCGACGTGATGACCGTGCATCATGGCGACTACTACGGCGCCGGCAAGACCCCGCCGACCGATTGGGACGATCCGAACCCGATCCCCTTCCTCTCCGCCCGCGGTTCCTATCTCCTAGCCCTCACCGGCCCCCCGGGCTGGATCGAAAAGGCGCTCGAAATCCTCACCGGAGCGCTGGCGGAAGACGGCCTCGGCGCCAAGACAGCGGCGGGGTATGGACGGATGAAGGTCACGCGGGAAGAAGGGGTCGGGCGATGAAGTGGCGTAGCTGGTTTTTCGGTCTAGTGGCATTGAGCGTCGCGCTCTTGGCCTCCTGGCTCTCGACGAAAGAGACCGTCCGCCCCCTCTATTCATTCTTCGACGGCACGGGCACCGTGATCGGTTGGTTCCTCTCCTGCCTCACCGTTCTGGTTGGCGTGGCCGCCTGGTTCGAACGTGCAGCCCTTCGAAGATGGCTCCTCAACCGCCAGTTTCCCCAAGTCGGCGACGACGTTAGAGACTGGCGGAGCCGGGTCGAGGCTCTGGTAATTCCGGTGAGCCCTCGGCGCGAGCAGCCGGAGTGGTTGATTCGCCATCTCAAGCCGTCTCACGTTTCTTTCCTTTACACCTCTGAATCCCGAGCGACCGCCGCCGGGCTCGCGAGGGATTTCGGATCTGAGAGCCTTGAGTTCTCGCCTTCCTATCATCAGATAGTCGCCGCAGCGAACGAGCTCAAGGATCCCAACGATACGCGAGAAGCTCGCACTCAGACGAAATTGTTCCTCGAACGTTTCGACCGTCTCGGCATCCCCCCGAGCCGAGTCTTCGTCGATACGACTGCGGGCAAGGTGCCGACTTCGATCGGAGCCTTTCAAGCTGCCGAGGAAGCGGCTGTCGCAACGATCTATATTGTCGGCACAAAGAACGGATTAATTCAGGACCCTGGAGATGCGAGCCATGGCCAGCCGAAGTTTGTAAGCAATCCGCTGGCTCGCTCCGAGGATCTTCCGGAAGCTCGCCGCCGCCCATGACCCTCGACCTCGCCCTCACCCACGAGCCCCTCTGGCGCGGCCTCGCGATCGAAAACCTGGCGGGCAAACTGACGCTCACGACACCCCCGGCCGTAGCGATTCCGGTGCTCGCCGCGAACCTTTCGGCGCTGGAAATCGACCCGGAGGAAGTGGTCCTCACCGGCGGCATGGCGATCTGGGCGTATCTGGTCGTGTTCCACCAACTCCACGGCAGAACGCGGCGGATCGTCTACCGCGACGGCCGCGGGCAGGAGATCCTGGTGGCGGCGCACGGCTGAGGGGCCACCCCGTAGCCCCGATCGAATGTAGAATCGCCCGCGTTCCTGCCGTTCTGCATGGTTCGAGGAGCTGGGTATTCAGTAAAGTAAAAGCAACCCTCGTGCCAGTTTTCAAGGCTGGGGGCGGAGAAATGGGAGGGGGGTTGCGAACGGCGCCCGAAGTTGTTCCTTGACAATCAGTTAGCGAGGTTTCCGGGAGACGAAAAGGAAGCGAAGTGCAGCGTAAGCGAAGCGAAAGTCGAGAGGTAGCGAAAATCGAGCCCGCAACCGGCGTAGAATCAAGGCCTTGCAGAGGCGGCAGTCGGAACAGCCCTGATCTGGACGAAGGGATTGCGACTTTCGTCTGGCATGCAATAGTCACGATTGACTTTTTGCGGGTCGGAACAGCCCTGATCTGGACGAAGGGATTGCGACTCGGCGAGCTCCTGGAGGGTCCAGAGGTTGTCTTTGCGCTCGTCGGAACAGCCCTGATCTGGACGAAGGGATTGCGACTGAGCTTGTCGCCTTCTTTTCGGTTCATCGCCATTTCGTCGGAACAGCCCTGATCTGGACGAAGGGATTGCGACTCCTGGCGACTGCCAAAGCACGGTAGTACCGCGATTCGTGTCGGAACAGCCCTGATCTGGACGAAGGGATTGCGACGAATCGACTTGCCGGGTGCCTGGTTGGGCGAGAGGTGGAGTCGGAACAGCCCTGATCTGGACGAAGGGATTGCGACCCCCACGTGTTGTCGTAGGTGGCGGGATGTTCGTATTTCCAGTCGGAACAGCCCTGATCTGGACGAAGGGATTGCGACATCGTGCCGAGCAGGATTGTGAAGAGCTGCGTTGGTCGAACGTCGGAACAGCCCTGATCTGGACGAAGGGATTGCGACGTAAAGCTTGGGCGAATCGGCATTAGAGGTCCCTGTAAGTCGGAACAGCCCTGATCTGGACGAAGGGATTGCGACTTCTTGAGTAACGCGAAGTTTCCGAGACCGAACCCAACGTGTCGGAACAGCCCTGATCTGGACGAAGGGATTGCGACGGGGACGGGGATATGAACGAGGGTTCGTGTCACCACGATCTCCTCGTCGGAACAGCGAACAGCCCTGATCTGGACGAAGGGATTGCGACGCGAGCACCGACACATAGAGGTCAAATGCGGACACAAAGGTCGGAACAGCCCTGATCTGGACGAAGGGATTGCGACTTCGTTGGTGGGAAGCGTTGGCAGTACCGAGTCAAAAGGTCGGAACAGCCCTGATCTGGACGAAGGGATTGCGGATCACCGATTTGCCGCGGGATCGGCCTTCCCTCCGCAGGGATCACCCTTCCCTCCGGCGGGATCACTGTTTTTGGGCCAAAATCACTGTTCCTTCCAGCGGGATCACCGATTTTGGGCCAAAATCACTGTTCCTCCCGGAGGGATCACTGTTTTTGGGCCAAAATCACTCTTCCCTCCAGCGGGATCGGTGATTTTGGGCCAAAATCGCTGTTCCTTCCGGCGGGATCACCGTTTTTGGGCCAAAATCGCTGTTCCTTCCCGGGGGATCGGTGATTTTGGCGAAGGATCGCCCCTCCCCCGGGCCGGATCGCTGATTTTGGAGCGGGATCATCCTTGTCGGCGAGTCCGGGGGCACCCGCAGCCGGGACGATCGCATGACTCTGGCCTTTCGGCGACCGCGCGCTACCCTCCGTCGGCATTTATCGCGTCTTTCGATGTGACCTCTCCCCTGCTCGCCGTCGGCACCCAGCTCGAAGCGGTGCTCGATCGCGGCAACCTGATGGCGGCGTTCTCGAAGGTTGCGGAGAATTGCGGTTGCGCGGGACCGCCTGCGCGAGCGTCTGACTGCCAAGGTGGCGGAAGACGAGGACAGCGTGCGAATCTACCGCCTCTGCGCCGACTGCCGAGCGAAAGTCGAGATCCTCGGCCGCGGCGGGGTGACGGAAGATCCTGAGATCTACGTGATCTGAGTTCCTGTAGATAAAGCAGCAAGCGGCATGCCAGTTTTCGAGGGTGGGGGCGGAGGAATGGGAGGGGGGTTGCGAACGGCGCCCGAAGTGGTTCGTTGACAATCAGTTAGCGATGATTCCGGGAGACGAAAGGGAAGTGAAGTGCAGCGTAAGCGAAGCGAAAGTCGAGAGGCAGCGAATTTCGAACCCGCAACCGGCGTAGAATCAAGGCCTTGCAGAGGCGGCAGTCGGAACAGCCCTGATCTGGACGAAGGGATTGCGACTCCGTCAGATTCAGATACGCCTCGTTAGGGGCATGGACCGACAAGTCGGAACTGCCCTGATCTGGACGAAGGGATTGCGACAGCCCCCGCCCCCTTCTTCTTCGACGGGGCCTCGAATGAGTCGGAACTGCCCTGATCTGGACGAAGGGATTGCGACTCGATCAAGCTCGACGGAAGCGGATCCTGCTGCCGAGTCGGAACTGCCCTGATCTGGACGAAGGGATTGCGACTTATTAGCAGGCATTCTCTCGCCAACCTTACTATCTCGGTCGGAACTGCCCTGATCTGGACGAAGGGATTGCGACTCATACGACAACCACATCGTCAGGCCAATCACACTGTCCAGAGGTCGGAACTGCCCTGATCTGGACGAAGGGATTGCGAGGTCGTCGGCCTACAGCCCTCACCCCCTGGCCCCCTCTCCCATCCGCACTCCCGCCCGCCCGGGAGAGGGGGACGTCGGCGAGGCGGCTTGCCGGAACGGACCTTTTAGGGCGGCGCGCGGGGTGGTTCCCTTCTGCCAGGAGGGAATGAGGGCTACCGGACGTTAGGTGGACGGCTGGCTGACGATTTCGATCCCGCGCGAGGGGAGGCGTCGATCGAAAATCAGGCGAACTGGAGCACGAGCTCTTTGCCGCAGGCTTCCGCGTACTTCCGGAGAGTAGCCAGTGACGGCGAATGCTTCCCGGTTGCGAGAGCGCGCTCAAGTCGGGCCACCGCAGGCGGCTGAGTACCCATACGTTCGGCAACTTGGGCTTGAGTGAGACCGGCTTCGTGCCGCGCCTTCAAGAGAAGATCGAGGAGCGCCCCTTCTTCTCTCTCAATGCGCTCGACTTCCTTTCGGACGCCAGGTCGGCGCATGAGCTTGGAAACAATCTGGTCATGGGTTCGCATTCTTGACCTCCTTCATCCGCTTTCGCGCGATATCGATCTCTTTCAGCGGAGTTTTCTGTGTTTTCTTGATGAACGAGTGCAGCATCATGACTCGGCGACCGAGCAGCGTGCAGAAGAAGACCCTTGCAATTCCTTCTTTTCCCTTCAAGCGGAGTTCGAAGAGGCCATCGCCGAAGGCGTCGGTGTAAGGCGGCCCTAGATTCGGTCCGATAGCCGTGATGCGTCGCGTCAGGACAACGTACCGAGCGGCGAGGGTATCTGGAAGTTCGAGAATCCGCTCCTGAATCTCTTCGCCGTAGTACTCGATCGAGTAGTCCACGCCGACGAACATAACAAGAATGTTACTTCCGAGCAAGCCAGTCTGTTGAAGGATTTCGGAGCGCGAGTACAACTCTCAGAGGTACAAGCCCGACTACGCCGCCTCGATCGCCAGCTGGCCGAGGCCGAAGACCGTTCCCTTGCCGACGTGTATCACCTCGGCCGCGCGCAGGAGGGGCGCGAGCGGTTCGAGATCGCCGCGGAGGTCGAGCGTGCCCTCGTAACCGCCGAGGGGAGTGTGGGTTTGCTGGCGCTGGCTGTAGCGCTCCACGTCGTGAAAGCGGAGATCGGTCCCCACGACTTCGAGCGTTCCGGCGTGCTCTAGGAGCGGCTTGAACGTCCAGTCGATTGTTGAGTCCGGCGCATGGAAATGCGCCAGCTCCAGTAGGCGACGGATCATGGCGAACGCCAGCGCCCGCGGGCGATCCGGCGGCACCACGCGCTTGTGGTCGAGCAGGCGTACGGGGGTGACGAAACGCAGCCGCACGCGGTGGCCGTCGCCGGGCAGCGGTTCGTTCGGAAGCGGTGCGCCGCTCGGCGGGATCGGCTCGACCCCTGCGACCGCGAATTCCGCCTTGCGGCCTGCCACCGCCGCGCCGAGCCCTCCGGCTGCCAGACGCTCGACCGCGGCGAGTGCGTACCTTTGCAGCTCGATCGCCCGGCCGAACAGAAGCAGGTCGAAGCCGAGCGTCTCGCCTACGGCGAGGGTGGTGGTGGTGCTGCGCGGCTCGAATAGGTACGGGCGCGGCGCAGTCGTCACCCCGGCGAGAAAGCTCAGCGGCTCCAGCGGCTGCCCAGGGTTCGGCGTCTCGAAAATCCGCGGATAGGGGCACTCGCTTCGCAGCACGCAAGTAGGGCACGGCGCGTCCGGCCCGAAGCTGCAGACCGTCTTCCTTAGCGCGTGGCCGAAGGCACCGCGAAGAGTCGAGCCGTGAAACGGCGGCAGCCGCGCCGGGGTGAGCGCCCGAAGGGTGATCCGAAAGCGCGCATGGCGCAGCTCGGGCAGCACGTACGGAAGCCCGGCGCCTGAACCCGCCGTTTCGTTCGCGATCACGAATCCGGAGGATAGCGCGCCGGGATCGGCACTTGATGGATCGCCAGGAATTCGCCCAGGCCGAGCGCCTCGGCGCGGAGGCCTGGATCGATGCCGGCGGCATCCAGCACCGCCGCGGCGCGCTCTTTTCCCCAGCCGGCGGCGAGGGCGTTCTTGAGCGTCTTCCGGCGTTGGCCGAAGGCCAGGCGGACCATTGCGATGAACGCGGGCATTTCGGCCGGCGGCAGCGGCGGCGGACGGAGGTTGAAGCCGACGAACCCGCCGTCTACTTTCGGCGGCGGGCGAAAGCTTCCTTTCTTCACCTGGCCCAACAGGTGGGCGTGGGCGTAGGCCGCGACCAGCACGCTCATCGAGCCGTAGGCTTCGTCCCCGGGGCCGGCGACCAGCCGCTCGGCCACTTCGTATTGCACCAGCACGGCGGCGCGCGGAACGGCCGCAGCCCGGGTGAGGATTCGTTCGATCAACGGGGTCGCCACGTTGTAGGGCAGGTTGCCGGCGACCAGCGTCGGGTCGGGCAGCCGTTCCCAGGGGATTTCGAGCGCGTCTCCGGCGACGATCGACAGCTTGGGCAAGTCGTGGCTCAGGTTGTCCCGGAGCGACTGGCCGCTGCCGAAGGCGCCCGAAGGAGCGAGGAGGCAACCTGAGCCACGACCGAACCGACTGCGCAGCGCGAACGCCCATTCCGGATCGACCTCCCAGGCGAGCACCTCGGCTCCGGCGCGCAGCAGCTCGGCGGTGAGCACCCCCCCGCCCGGGCCGATCTCCAGCACACGCGCCCCGGCGATCGGCGAGAGGAACTCGATCAGCGGCCGGCAGAGAGCGCCGTCCACCAGGTGGTGCTGGCCGAAGGTCTTTTTGAGCGAAGGTCGTCCCGGGGCCATGGGCCGGGACGGTATCACCTTGGCCCTGCCATTCCGGCCAATCTGGCACTTCCGGTTCGAGACCGCAGGGGATCGAGCCGCACCGCGGGCGACTTCCCCGCGTCCCGCCGGAGCCTCCTGATGGCACTTCGATTGCAGCCGGGGAGCCTCGCCATGGAACTAGAAGTCGCCACCGCCAGCCGAGACGTCGAACGAGAGCTGCTCCACCTGAAGCGCGTAGAGGCCGAGCTGCGCAAAGTGATCGTCGGCCAGGACTACCTGCTCGACCGCATGCTGGTCGCCCTGCTCGCCCGCGGGCATGCGCTGATCGAAGGGGTACCCGGGCTCGCCAAGACCCTCGCGGTCAAGGCGCTCGCCCAGACCCTGGCGCTCGATTTTCGGCGCATTCAGTTCACTCCCGACCTGCTGCCCGCCGACCTGGTGGGAACGCTGATCTACGAGCCGGCCTCCGGCCAGTTCCAGGCGCGCACCGGTCCGATCTTCACCAACCTGCTGCTCGCCGACGAGATCAACCGCGCGCCCGCCAAGGTGCAGTCCGCGCTGCTCGAAGCGATGGAAGAGCGCCAGGTCACGCTGGGCGACAAGACCCGCCCGCTCCCCGATCCATTCCTGGTGCTCGCGACCCAGAACCCGATCGAGCAGGAAGGGACCTATCCGCTCGCCGAAGCGCAGATCGACCGCTTCATGCTCAAGCTGAAGCTCACCTACCCGTCGCGCGCCGAAGAGGCCGAGATCCTCGACCGGATGCTGGTCGAACGAAAGATCGAAGCGGGCCAGGTGCTCGACCGCGATCGGTTGAACATTCTGCGCGAGATCACCGACGGCATCTACCTCGACGGCAAGCTGAAGAACTACCTGCTCGACCTGGTCGCCGCGACGCGCGATCCGCGCCGGGCGGGGCTCCCCGATCTCGCGGACCTGATCTCGTTCGGCGCTTCGCCGCGCGCCACGATCTACCTCGCCCGCGCCGCCAAGGCGATGGCGTTCGTCCGCGGGCGCGGCTTCGTGATCCCCGAGGACGTCAAAGAGATCGCCCCGGACGTTCTGCGCCATCGGATCGTGCCGACCTACGAGGCCGAAGCCGAGGAAATCTCCTCGGACGATCTGGTCACGCGCATCCTCGAACGGGTGCCGGTTCCCTGACCGCTTGAGGCTCCGCGTTTCTTCCATGGCTCCAATGCCCGGCCCGACCCGAGGTTCGTGGTTCTCCCGGTTCCTGCCGCAAAAGGCTGCGGCGCAGGCTGCGCCCGCGCGGCCCTCGCGGACGGAGCTGCCGGCGGATCTGATGCGCAAGGTGCGGCGGATCGAAATCGCCACCAACCGCTTGGTGGACCAAGGGGTCGCCGGAGATTTCCATTCGGTGTTCAAAGGGCGCGGCATGGAGTTTTCCGAAGTCCGGCCCTATCAGCCCGGCGACGACGTCCGCTCGATCGATTGGAACGTCACCGCGCGAATGGGCGCGCCGTTCATCAAACAGTTCGTCGAGGAACGCGACCTGTCGGTGTTCCTTGCGGTCGACGTCTCGGGAAGCCTGGGCGTCGGCTCGCGCGCGATCTTGAAGCGCGAGCTGGCGGCCGAGGTCGCGGCGCTCTTGAGCTTTGCCGCCCTGCGCAACCAGGACCGGGTGGGCGCGGCGCTCCTTTCCGATCGGCTGGAGCTGTTCCTCCAGCCGGCGCGGCGGCGCGCCCAGGTGCTGCGCATGGTGCGCGAGATCCTCGACCGGCCGGCCCACGGCCCCACCGACCTTGAAACGAGTTTCGCGGCGACCCTCGCGAACCTGAAGCGCCGCTCGGTGCTGTTCTTGATCTCCGACTTCGTCGCCGCCGCCTGCCCGCGCGCGCTCAAGGCTGCCGCGGTGCGCCACGATCTGGTGGTGATCGAGATCGTCGATCCGCGCGACGTCGATCCGCCGACCACCGGGCCGGTGGTCCTCACCGACTCCGAGACCGGCCGGGTGGTCCTGGCCGGCGGAGCGAAGTTCGCCCGCGCCCAAGCCGAACGCCGCGCCCGCGAACGGGCCGAGCTGGCGCGGCTGACCGGGAAGATCGGCGCCGACCGGCTGGAGCTGCGCACCGACCGGCCCTACCTGCCGCCGCTGGTCGCCTTCTTCGAAGCGCGGAAAAAGAGGCTTCGCCGATGAGGCGGGCGACCGCTTGGGGGCTGGCGACCTGGATCGGCCTGGCCGGTGCGGCGGGCGCTCAGACGAACGGCGAGCCGACGCTATCGGCCCATGCGGAATCGGCAGGTCCGGCGGCCGGGCCCCTCACGGTGGGCGATCGAGCGGTGGTGACGTTGGAGCTGGCGGTGCCGGCCGGCCCTAGTGGAGAAACTACCGGAGAACCGCGGTTTCCCACTTGGGGAAAGACCTGGGGCGATGCCGAGGTCGTGGGCGTCGGGCCGGTCGAGCGGAGCGCCGGAGGCTCGGGCGAAACCACATTCCGGCAGCAGGTGGCAGTGAGGGTGTTCCGGACCGGCAAAGTCATGCTGCCGCCCATGGCGGTGGTCGTGCCGCAAGCGGGCGGCAGCCGCACGATGTCCACCCCCGCGAGCTTGGCGCTCGACGTCTCTTCGGTCATCCCCGGCGATCCCAAGGCGGCGACGCCCAAGCCTCCGGCGGCGCCCCGTTCTCTCCCCTGGGGCCGGCGGTTCTGGTGGACGTTCGCGGGGATGTCCGCGCTGGCGTTCGCGCTGGGGCTATGGGTCTTCGCCCGTAAGAAGGTAGCCGAGATCGCCGCAGCCGCCCTGCCGCCGCTTGAGGAATTGGAGCGCGAGCTGGCGCGGATCGCCGCCGGGCTCGGCGGTTCCGAGGGGGCCGCCGCGTCGGCACGCATCGCCGCCAGCCTTTCGAGCGCTCTGCGCCGCTACCTCGGGCGCGAGCTGGCGTTTCCCGCGCTAGAAAGCACCACCACCGAGATCCAACGGCGGCTGCGCAAGGAGCAGACTCCGGAAGGGATCTCCCGACCGGGCGTCGATCTTCTCCGCCGGCTCGACCGGATCAAATTCGCGCGCCGCGCGGCCGAGAACCCGGCTCCGCCGGAAGGCTCCGCGAGCGAGGCGATGTTTTCCGAGGCGATCGCCGCCGCCCGCTCGGTCGCCTCCGGCATCGACCGGCACCGCCGCCCGACGCCTGCCGAGGCCGCCGTCGGAATCGAACGGGCGGAGGCCGCGCGATGATTCCGCCCGGCAGTTTTCCCCACCTGAACGATCCGCTCTGGCTACTCGCCCTGCTGCTGATCCCGTGGATCGCCTGGCGCCACCAGTCCGAACCGTCGCTCGGCGCCTTGCGCACCAGCCGGGTCGTGGGCGACGCCGGGATCGGCGGCGCCTGGCGCCTGCACTTGCCGTTTTACGCCCGGCTGCTGGCGCTCGCGCTGATGTTCGTGGCGCTCGCCCGGCCGCAGCTGGGCTATGCGGTCGAAGAGAGCAAGACGCAGGGGATCGACATCCAGATCGCGCTCGACATCTCGGGCAGCATGGCGGCCGAGGACTACCGGCCGAACAACCGCCTGAGCGTCGCCAAACAGGTGGTCGCCGAGTTCATCGATCGCCGCCCTTCCGACCGGATCGGCCTGGTGATGTTTGCGGGCAAGGCCATGGCCCGCGCGCCGCTCACCACCGATCGCGACATGCTCCACCGGGTGCTCGCGGCGGTCGACTTCAACGACACGCCCGACGGCACGGCGATCGGCGTGGCGCTCGCCAACGCCGCGGCCCGCTTGCAGAAGAGCCCGGCTAAAAGCCGCGTCATCATCCTGGTCACCGACGGCGCCAACAATGCGGGCGAAATCGATCCGGCTTCGGCCGCAGCGGTGTGCAGCGGCCTGGGGATCAAGGTCTATACCGTGGGCGTCGGCACCGCGACAGACGGTCCGGTCCTGGTGCCGTTCCCGGTCACCGATCCGTTCACCGGCAAGCGGGTGATCCGCCGAGTGCCGATGATGCTGCCGGTCGACGCGCCGCTGCTCGGAGCGATCGCCAAGCGCACCGGCGGCCGGTTCTGGAAAGCGACCGACGCGGGTAGCCTGCGCCGGATCTTGAGCGAGATCGACCGGTTGGAAAAGACGCCCCTCCAGGTCAAGCGCTACGTCCGCTATCGCGAGGCGAATTCGCCGCTGCTCTGGGCCTCGCTGGGATTCCTTCTCTTACCGCTCGCCACCGCGGGCGCCCGGATCACCGCCGAGCCATGAGCTTCGCCGAACCGACCCTCCTCGCCCTGGCGCTGCTCGCCCCTTTAGCGGCCGCCTTGGCGCTCTGGCTCTGGCGCCGGCGCCTGGCTGCCGACGCCGCTTGGGCGGCTCCCGGTCTCTGGGTGCGCCTGGCGCGCCGGACCTCGCAGAAGCGCATCGGCCTGGCGGTGGCCGCCCTCGCCCTCGCCGTGTTGGGCGCCGCGCTGGCGCTCGCCCGGCCGCGCTGGGGGATCTCGTCCGAACCGGTCGAGCGGCGCGGCGTGGACGTCGTGTTCGTGCTCGACTCTTCCCTTTCGATGGCGGCGTTCGACGTCGCGCCGAACCGGCTGGAGACCGCGAAGACTCTTCTGCGCCGGCTCGCCGCCGCGATGCCCGAAAACCGGCTCGGACTGGTCCAGACCGAAGGCGAAGGGATCGCGCTGTCGCCGTTGACGCTCGACGCCGCGGCGATCGACCTGATGCTCGACACGGTCGAGCCGGGCTCGCTCTCGGTGCCCGGCACGGAGCTTTCGACCGGCCTGTCCCGCGCGATCGGCCTGTTTCCCGAAGGGGGCGAGCGCCACCGCGCGATCGTCCTGCTTTCGGACGGCGAGGATCACCGCGGCGACCTCGACGGCGAGATCGAAAAGCTCAAGAAAGCCGGCATCGTGCTGTCGGCGATCGGCATCGGCACCGCCGCGGGCGGCCCGCTCAAGGTTTCGGGAGCCGACGACGGCGAGTCGCCGAATCCCAACCCTGACGGGTTCAAACGCGATCGCGACGGCCAGGTGGTGATCAGCCGGCTGCACGAAGACGCGCTCGAAAAGATGGCGCACGACACCGACGGCATCTACCTGCGGGCGGCCAACGCCGGTCTCGACCCGGCGCCGATCGCGCGGAGGATCGCGGCGATCGGCGGCCGCACCTACGCCAAGGACCAGGTCGAGGCGCTTAAAGAGCGGTTCCAATGGCCGCTCGGCCTCGCCGCGCTCGCCCTCCTGCTCCACCTCTCGGTGCGGCCGTTCGCCTCCGGATCGCAGACCGAGCGGACGGCGCGCGCCGCCATCCCTCCGGCCCGGGCGCCCCGGGCTTCCCAGGGGGAGACCGCGCGATGAAATGGGCCGCCCTGGCGCTCTCCGCCACGCTCGCCTTCGCCGAGCCGTTCTCCCTGCCGTTCGGCCTTCATCTGCCGCTCTGGGCGGAGCGAATCCTCTGGAATCCGCGCGAGCGGACCGAACGGGCGCTCGACGAGCTGAAGCCTCAAGGCGGCGCCCAGGGAGCGGGAGAAGCCGACGAGAAGAGCCGCAAGGCCGCGGCCGGCAGGGCTCTGCCCGCCGCCGAGACCGCCCTGCGACTCTCGCCCGACGACCCGACGGTTCAATACGACGCCGGCACCGTGCAACTGCTCGCCGGCAAGAACCGCGATGCCGTAAAAACGCTCGACCGCGCGGCGCACGCGGCTCCCGCAACGCTTGCCGCCGACGCGCAGTTCAACCTCGGCACGGGCAAGCTCGCGGCGGGCGATGCGGCGGGCGCGGTGGAAGCGCTCGAACAGGCGCTGCGCCTCGACCCCCATCACGCGGCGGCCAAGCACAACCTGGAGCTGGCCCTGATCGAGCGCGAGAAGGAGCATCTGCGCACCAAGAAGCCGAAAGACGGCTCGAAGGGCGACCGGGCCGGCGATCATGAAACCGGCCCCAAGAACGGCGGCGACGAACCGCCTACGGGCAAGCCGAATCAGAAGCCGCAGACGGAAGGGCAGCCGCCCAAGCCGCAACCCGGCCAGGACGGCCGGCCGCAGCCGGGCCAACGCCCCCAGACGCCCGGGGCCGGCGACGACCTGCTCGACCGATTCCGCGAGCAGCCCGACATGAACGCCCGGGAGGCCGCGGCGATCCTCCGCTCGGTCGAGCGGCTGGAGCGCGAGCAGCGCCGGGCGGAAGCCCAGAAGCGCGCCCGCGCCGCCGCGGCACAGGACGTCGATTGGCAGGATTGGTGACCGCCGCCATGAAACGTTCCCGTCGCACCTCAGGACACTTGGCACTCGCCCTCTTCGCCCTGGCCCCCGGGTTGTTCCTACCGGTCGCGGCGCGGGCGGCGGCGCAGGTGACCCTTCAGGTCCGCCTGCAACCCGAACGGATCGGCGTGGGCGAGACCGCGACGCTCATCTTCGAAGCGCGCACCGGGCTCTCCCGGCTCGACCTGCGGCCGAGCTTCGCGCTGGAGAACCTGGAGATCCTCTCGGGGCCCTCGCAGGCCGACGAGATGAGGGTCGAAAACGGTCTGTTCAGCCGGACGATCCGCCTCAGTTGGAAGGTCCGGCCGCTGGGCGTCGGTCCCGCCCGGGCCCATTCGATCCACGTCGAGCTGGGCGGCCGGGTGGTCGCGATGCCGACCCAGTCGATCCAGGTGCAGCAGGAACCGACCGGCCAGAACCAGGCCGAGGACGAAGCGCCGTTCGGCGCGGAAGATCCGTTCGAGCGGCTGTTCGGCCCGATGCCTTGGCAGCGCCCGGCTGCGCCCCGGTCGCCCGGTCCGAACGAGCCGCCGTTGGCGTTCGTTCGCGCCGAGGTGTCCAACGACCATCCGTTCGTCAACCAGCAGGTGCTCTACACGATCTACCTCTACTCGCGGATCGAGGTCTCTGCCGTCAATCCGCTTTCGACCCCCGAGCTGCGCGGCTTCTGGGCGCGCGAGATCCCGTTGCCCGAGCGGTTGCCGACCGAGATCGTGTCGCTCGGCGACGTCCGCTACGGCCGGGTCCCGCTCCTGCGCCGGGTCCTGTTTCCGCTCCGGGCAGGTCTCCACGTCTTCGAGCCGGTGCGCTTCCAGATCGCCACGATGCAGGTGCCGCAAGGGCTTCCCCAGAGCTTCTTTTCGCCCTCCTTCGCGCGGCCGATGGCGTCCGATCTGTCGACTGCGCCGCTCTCGCTCGATGTCCGGCCGCTGCCCGAAGGGCCGGCCGGCTACCAGGGGGCGGTCGGACCGCTGGCCCTCTCGGCCACGCTCGAACCGCACGTCCTGCGCGTCGGCGAAGCCGCAACCTTGCAGGTCCGCCTCGCGGGAAGCGGCAATCTCCAGGGGCTGCCGGCCCCCCACCTCGCTTTGCCCGCGGGGCTGCACTCCCTGCCGCCGCATGAAGGGGGGACGGATCGCTCGAACGGCACGAGCCTCCGCACCTGGACCTACGTGGTGATTCCAGATCGCGCCGGCACCTTCCACGTGGACCCGCCCGCGGTGCCCTATTTCGATCCGACCGAGGCGGCATTTGAGCGCGCGGAAAGCCCGCCGCTGGCGCTCGAAGCGCATGCTCCGGCGCCGGTCGTCGCCGCGGCCGGGGCTCCCCGCCCAGGCAGGCCGGCGCGCCCCTCCGCGGCCGGAACCGGCGGCAACGCTCAGGGCCGGCGCTCGGCGATCGACTCGGCCAAGAGTGCGCTCGCCGACCCGGGCGCCCTCCCCTGGGTGATCGGCGGGACCGGCCTGCTCGCCCTGATCTCCGGCCTCGCCTGGTCCAAGCGCTCCGGGCCGCGGAGCGACGAAACCCTGCGCCGCTTCCGGGCCGAGGTCGCCGCAGCTCTCACCGAGGAGCGTCCCCGCCGCACCGCGGCGCTGCTCGAATCGGCTTGGGGGCACCTGTTGGCCGCCCGCTGGCAGCTCGACGGCCCCCTCCCCGGCTCCGGTTGGCAGAGCGCCGCGCACCAGCGAGGCCTGGCTCCGGCGCTCAAGGTAGAGCTCGGCCGGATCGCCGAAGACCTCCACTTCCTGCACACCGCGCCCCAGCTTTCGAGCGCCGAAGCGTTGCGCGACGAGATCGTCGAACGCTCCCTGCGCCTGGCCGGCGACCTGTCGCGCCCGCGAGGTCATCTGCTATCTTCTGTGCTCAAACAACCGGGTTTCCGAGTCGATCGAGGGACGACCTCCCGACCATGGCTACGATCATCAGAGCTTTCGATCCCTTCCGGATCTTCCGGCGGTGCACCGCGTGACGCCTCGGCGGGAGGCGAGCCTGCGCGGCGCGGTCTGCCATAGTCTCGAACCGTACAAGCTCGAACGTTTCCTCGAACGCCGGCGCGCCGGCCGGCAGTTTCCGCTGGAGTTGTCGCTGGTCGAAAACCTGGCGGAGATCCTGCGCCGGGCCAACGGCTTCGTCCCCTCCGAATCCGGCTCGATCCTGCTCGACGACCCGTCGGCCAAGCAGACCGACCGGGAGAGCAACAAGCTGACCTTCATCGTCGCGTTCGGCGAGAAGTCCGAGCTGCTGGTCGGCCGGGCGATCCCCGCCGCTTCGAGCATCGCCGGCCACGTCTACCTTTCGGGCGAGGTCTACACGACCGCCGAGGCCTCAAACGATCCGTTCTTCTTTCGCGACGTCGACGCCCACACGAAATACCAGACCCAGTCGCTGATCGCGGTGCCGATCCGCATCGAGCACGAGGTCTGCGGCGTGCTCGAATTGATCAACCGCAAGAACCGCTCGGTCTTTTCCGACCAGGACAAGAACCTCCTGGAGGTCTTCGCCGGCTACATCTCGATCTCGATCCAGAACGTGCTCGACGGCCGCCAGGCCCAAGAGATCGCCAAGCGCGACAACCTGACCGGCCTCTACAACGACCGCTACCTCCACGTCGCGATCGCCGACCAGGTCCGGCTCTGCCAGGAATCGGGCGACGACCTGGCGACCCTCTTCTTGGATCTCGATTTCTTCAAGCGGGTGAACGATTCTCACGGCCATCTCGCCGGCAGCCAGGTGCTGCGCGAAGTCGGCCGCATCCTCCGCCGCCGCACCGCCGCGGTGGGCGGCGTCGCGGCCCGCTACGGCGGCGACGAGTTCGTGCTGATCCTCCCCGGCCAGGACCTCGCCGCCGCGATCGACGTCGCGGAAGAAGTCCGCGCCGAGATCCTCGCCACCACCTTTTGCGATCAGCCCGGCGAGATCCAGCAGGAGGCTCTCCACCTGCGCGGCCTCACCTGCTCCGTGGGGGTGGCGACGATCCGCGCCCACGTCCCCGAAGAGCTGTCGTTCGAAGACGCCAAGAGCACCTTGCTGCGCTTGGCCGACACCGCCATGTACGTGGCCAAAGAAACCGGCCGCAACCGCACCGCGGTGGCCGGCCAGCCGATCCGGCGACGGCCGTTGCAGACGGTTGCGTAGGCGGCATCGCGATCACGTTTGACTTCCCCCGAGCCCTCACGTACGATCCCGCCCCTCGAAGGAGGGAGGTTAGCTCAGGGGTTAGAGCACCTGCCTTACAAGCAGGGGGTCGCGGGTTCAAATCCCTCACCTCCCACCACGGAGCGAATACCTCTCTTTCGATTTCCAGACCATGCGGGGTCGTAGTTCAGTTGGTTAGAACGCCGGCCTGTCACGCCGGAGGTCGCGGGTTCGAGTCCCGTCGGCCCCGCCAATCGATCCAAAATCTTTCGGGCCGCCTCCCCGCAGCGGCTCGGACGAGACAGCACTTCCGGAGGTTGCACGACCGATGCGCGACAAGATCAAGTTGGTTTCTTCCGCCGGTACCGGCGTCTTCTACACGACGACCAAGAACAAGAAGCTCTCGACCGAGAAACTGCGGCTCAAGAAGTACGATCCGAAGATCCGCAAGCACGTCGAGTTCGTCGAAGAGAAGATGCGCTAGCCTGGCGTATCGGCACCCCCGGATCTACCGCGCCCCGGCCCGCCCTTGGAATTCTCCTCGGGCGCCGGGGCGTTTCTGTATTCTGACCCCTCTCGAAACTCCTGAAAGGAGACCCCCTCATGCATACGCTGCCTAGTCTTCCCTACGCCTTCGACGCGTTGGAGCCTCATATCGACGCGAAAACGATGGAAATCCACCACGATAAGCACCATGCCACCTACGTGGCGAAGCTGAACGCCGCCCTGGAGGGTCATGCGGACTTGGCGGCCAAACCGCTCGAAGATCTCCTACGCGGCATCGATTCTCTGCCCGAGAGCCTCCGCGGACCGGTCAAGAACCATGGCGGCGGCCACGCCAACCACACGCTGTTCTGGGAAATCATGGGACCGCACGCGGGGGGCGCCCCCTCGGGCAAGCTCGCCGAGGCGATCGACCGCGATTTCGGCAGCTTCGCCGCTTTCCAGGAGAAGCTGACCAACGCCGCCGCCAACCAGTTCGGCTCCGGCTGGGGCTGGCTGGTCGCCTCCGGCGGCAAACTGGAAGTGGTCGCCCGGCCGAACCAGGACAGCCCGTTGATGGAAGGCAAGACTCCCCTGCTCGGCGTCGACGTCTGGGAGCACGCCTACTACCTCCAGTACCAGAACCGGCGCCCAGACTACCTCTCCGCTTGGTGGAACGTCATCAACTGGGCGGCGGTCGGCGGTAAATTCGACCACGCCCACGCCTAACCTCCATCTTGGGGGGCTCCGAGGGACATTTCGGAGCCCCACCCCTCTGCCGCAATTCCAGCCGCGCGAAGACTGAACTTCTAGTTATAGAGAAGTTTGCACCTTTATGCCCAAAAAGAGAGCAGATACCTAGCTCTAGATGCGCGCAAATCCAAGTCGCCGCCAATCCTTCCTATCTACACTTCTGGCAACAACGGGACGCATGGGTCGGTCGTGACCCTGCACCAACAAGGAGGCTGTGCGATGGCGATCATTGACCGCAGCGTAAGTTTCGGGCGTGAAGAGCGACATCTCACCAAAGTGTTCAAGGCTCTCTCCGACGGCACCCGTCAAGAGATCCTCCGCCTTCTGGAGACCAACCAGAGGACGGTCGGCGAGATCGTCGGTAATTTCAACCTCTCCCAGCCCACGATCTCGCGGCATCTTTCGGTGCTCAAGGAAGCGGATCTCGTTTTAGATCAGCGTCACGGACAAAACGTTATTTACCGTCTGAACGACCAGATGCTCTCCACCTCGATGCGCGATTTCTTCGGCCAGTTCCGCAGCTGTCAAGAGTCGTTGCGCTAGAGTCTTTCAGTTGGAGATCAGCCCCCGGGCCGGCAGAGCGTACCCGCCCGCTCGGGGGGCGGCGTTTTGAGCTCCATCCTGGCGCCCTCGACGCCATCTCGGTATAATCTTCCCTCCAGGGGTATCCCCCTCGTTTTTCGGCGGTGTAGCTCAGTTGGTCAGAGCAAGCGGCTCATATCCGCTGTGTCGGGGGTTCAAGTCCCTTCACCGCCACCATCCTGTCCCAACGGATGAACCTACTCGCGACCCTCCGGGATTTTTTCGCCCGCCCGGAGCTTTCCACGCCCTCTCCCCTGCTGGTCGCCTTTTCCGGCGGCGTCGATTCGACCGCGCTGCTGGCCGGCTTGGCCGCCCTCAGAGACCAGGGCTCGGCGTCGATCACGCAGCTCTTTGCCGCCCACCTCGATCACGCGGGCCACAGGGGGGACGCCGGCTCCGCGGAGCGCGCGGGCCGCGCCCAATCCATCGCCGAACGCCTGGGCGTGCCGTTCCTGGCCGAGCGCCGCGACGTCGCCGCGCTAAGCCTTCCGAGCGAGAGCTGGGAGAGCGCGGCTCGGCGCATCCGCTACGAGTTCCTCGAAGAGGCGCGCGCGGCCTGCGGCGCAGGCCGGATCGCCCTCGCCCATCATCGCGACGATCAGGCGGAGACCGTGCTGCTGCGCCTGCTGCTCGGCTCTGGGCTTTTCGGTTTGGCCGCGATGCGCCCGGTCCATGGCGCCAAAGTCCGCCCGCTGCTGGGGCTGCCCAAGACGGAGCTGGCCGCCTATGTTCGATCCCTTAGAATCGCGCCGACCGAAGACCCCTCGAATCGCGAGCTCGCTGCACTGCGCAATCGCATTCGCCACCGGCTGCTCCCCGCGCTCTGCGAATTCGAGCGCCTGCCCGATCTTCCGGTCCGGCTCTCCCGGCTCGCCGAACGGGCGGCCGGAGCCTCCGACCGGATCTCCTCTCTGCTGGCGGAACGCTTTCCCGGACTCCAAACCGAGACGCCGTTTCTCGATCGCGAAGCTCTCCGCGGCCTGCCTCCCGAGCTGCTTCCCTTCGCCCTCGGGGCCCTCCACCGGGCTTCCGGACTGCCGCTGCCGCCGAGCCGCAATGCCATCGCGGAAGTCGCCCGGCAACTCGCCGATTCGAGGGGAGAACAGCGGGCGGGAGCGGCCCTCGGCCGCCGTAGGCGCTGGCGGATCGGCATCGATCGGCTATGGATCGAGACCCTTCTCCCGGCCGAATCGGCCGATCCGTCCGAAATCTCAGGTTTCACGTATACTTTTTTGGCTCCGGGACGTATAGAAGTACCGGAGGCGGGCGTGGCGGTGACCCTGCGCCGAGGCGAGCTCGCGGCCTGGATGTTGCTTGGAGAAACGGAGCGTGCCGGTTTGGTGCTTCCGCTCGCCGCCGACCCGATGGTCGAAATTCGCAGTCGAAGACCGGGCGACCGACTCCGCCCTCTGGGCGCACCGGGGACCCGCAAATTGAAAGAGCTCTTGATCGATCGTCACATCGACCCTACCCGCCGCGATTCCCTGCCGCTTCTTTGCGTCGGGGGCTCGATCGCCTGGGTGCCGGGTGTCGCGATCGACGACCGATTTCGCGTGCGCGGCTCAGAAGAAGCGGTTTGGATCGCCGAGATCGAACCGTTGTCCCGCCCTTTTGAATCGACGCTCTCGACCGGCAAGCCCCGCGCCACCGGGAATCCCCAGGCGCAGGGCGCCGTTACTCCGATGGAACGCGAGCCCTTTGCGCTCGCCCATGAGGTAGCCGAACTTTGAATTCAACGCTCAAGACTCTCCTGCTCTGGATGGCGATCTTCGTCGTCGTGATTCTGCTCTGGAATACCTTCCAGATCGGCAAGCCGGCCCACAAGGATCTCGACTTCAGTGAGCTCCGCTCGGCGCTCGCCCGCGGGCTGGTGACCGAAGTTACGATCAAGGACAACAGCCGCCTCTCCGGCAAGCTCAAGGGCGGGGGCGAGTGGGCGGAAGGGACGGAGTTCAACACCAGCCTGCCGTTCAAGTCCGACACCGCGTTCGTCAAGGAGCTCGAGGGCTCGCACGTGGTGATCAAGGCCGAGGAGACCAAGGAGAATCCGATCATCTCGATCCTGCTCGGCTGGGCGCCGCTGATCCTGATCGTCGCGTTCTGGATCTTCTTCATGCGCCAGATGCAGTCCGGCGGCAACAAGGCGATGTCGTTCGGCAAGAGCAAGGCCAAGCTGCTGAACGCCGCGGGCAAGAAGGTGACGTTCAAAGACGTCGCCGGCATCGAGGAGGCGAAAGAGGAGCTGCAGGAGATCGTCGAGTTCCTCAAAGAGCCGCAGAAGTTTCAGAAGCTCGGCGGTCGCATCCCCAAGGGGGTCCTGCTGATGGGTCCTCCGGGTACCGGCAAGACCCTCCTCGCCCGGGCGATCGCCGGCGAGGCGAACGTGCCTTTCTTCTCGATCTCGGGCTCCGATTTCGTCGAGATGTTCGTCGGTGTCGGCGCCTCGCGCGTCCGCGACCTGTTCGAGCAGGGCAAGAAAAACGCCCCCTGCATCGTGTTCATCGACGAAATCGACGCGGTCGGCCGGCACCGGGGCGCGGGGCTCGGCGGCGGTCACGACGAGCGCGAGCAGACGCTCAACCAGCTGCTGGTCGAGATGGACGGCTTCGAATCGAACGAGGGCGTGATCCTGATTGCCGCGACCAACCGGCCGGACGTGCTCGACCCGGCGCTCCTGCGCCCGGGCCGTTTCGACCGCCGGGTGATGGTCGACCGCCCCGATCTTTCGGGCCGGCTCGGTATCTTAAAGGTCCATACCAAGACCATCCCGCTCGACGACTCGGTCAACCTCTCGAACATTGCGCGCGGCACCCCGGGGCTTGCCGGCGCCGATCTGTCGAACCTGGTGAACGAAGCGGCGCTGATCGCCGCCCGGCGCAATAAGAAGAAGGTCTCGATGGACGACTTCGAGTACGCCAAGGACAAGGTCCTGATGGGCGTCGAGAGGAAGTCCATGGTCTTGACCGACGCCGAGAAGAAGCTCACCGCGTACCACGAGACCGGGCACGCGCTGGTGGCGATCTTCACCATCGGTTCGGACCCCCTGCACAAGGTGACGATCATCCCGCGCGGCCGGGCGCTCGGCCTCACCATGCAGCTCCCGTCAGAGGACAAGTACACCTATCGGAAGACCTACGTCGAGGCGCAGATCGCGATTCTGATGGGCGGCCGGGCGGCCGAGGAGCTGACCCAGGACGACATTACGACGGGCGCCGGCAACGACATCGAGCGCGCGACCGACATGGCGCGACGCATGGTCTGCGAATGGGGCATGTCGGAGCTGGGACCGCTCGCCTTCGGCGCGCCGGACGAGCCGGTGTTCCTCGGCCGCGACTTCTCGCATCGGGCCGATTACAGCCAGGATACGGCGGAGAAGATCGATCGGCAGGTCTCCGCGATCGTCAATTCGGCGTACGAACGGGCCAAGGCGATTCTGATCGAGCAGCGCGTGGTGCTCGAACGGATTGCCGACAACCTCTTAGAGCGCGAATCGCTCGACGGCAGCGAGGTCTATGCGATCGTGCGGGAGATGACCGGGCGAGACCTGTCGCCGCAGGTGCCCGACGTCCGCGAGGAACAGAATCCGACGCCGCCCACGGCGGCGCGGCCGGAAACCCCGATCACGATCGGCGGACCCGGCGGCCTCCCCGGAGACCTGGCGACGGCCTAGTGGCGTCGACTTTCCTTTTCGATGGAGAATCTCTACGGCGGAGCCTCCGGGCTCCGCCGTCGTCGCGCCAAGCGGTAGACTGAAGCTCTAACGTTGCTCGTCCACTCATGACGATCGCCCCTCCCGAAGCTCCTCCCCGCCCCTCTTCCCTGCGACTTCCGCGCGGACGCCGGCTCGATCTGTCGGGCCGGCCGAAGGTGATGGGGATCGTCAATCTCACCCCCGATTCGTTCAGCGACGGCGGCATCCACTTCGACGCCCAAGATCCGCATCGAGCGGTGGCGGCCGCCCTGGCGCTGCTCGACCAAGGAGCCGACCTGCTGGACCTCGGCGCGGAGTCGACCCGGCCGGGCGGCGGGGTCTACGGCGAAGGGGCGCGCGCGCTCTCGGCCGAGGAGGAGATCGACCGCCTCCTGCCGGTGCTCGAAGCGCTCCGAGCGGCGACCGACGCCCCCCTCTCGGTCGATACCCGAAAAGGTGCCGTGGCGCGCGCGGCGCTGCGAGCCGGGGCGGACCTGATCAACGACGTGTCGGCCCTTGGCGATCCCGACCTAGCGCAAGCGCTCGCCGAGCCCGCCGCCGCCGGCTGCCCGGTGGTCCTGATGCACAGCCGGGGCGATCTTTCGACCATGCAGATCGGCATTCGGTTCGACGACGCAGCCGCCGAAGTGACCGCGGAGCTTGGATCGGCGCTCGACCGTGCCGAAGCCGCGGGCATTGCGCGCGAGCGGACGATCGTCGACCCCGGCATCGGCTTCGGCAAAGGGCGGTGGCACAACCTGGAGCTGATCGGCCGGCTCGACGCACTCGCCTCCCTCGGCCGCCCGATCCTGCTCGGCGCGAGCCGCAAGAGCTTTCTCGCCCAAGCCGGCGCGCGGCCGGGAGACCGCGTTGCCGGAGCGATCGGGCCGGGCGAACGTCTCGGCGGCAGCCTAGCCGCCGCCGGTTGGGGCGCTCTGCTCGGCGCCGCGATCCTGCGCGTCCACGACGTCGCGGCGACCGTGCAGTTTCTCGACGTCTGGGCCGCGATCCGCGAGGCGCGCGCATGAGCTGGACCCGTTTCGTCGAGATGCTCACCTGGCGCGATCCGATCGACATCCTCGCGGTCGCGGTGGTGATCTACAACCTGCTGCTGCTGATCCGCGGAACCCGTGCGGTCCAGATGCTGCTCGGCCTGGTGTTCGTCGGCGTGGTCTATTACGCCGCCCGGCTCGCCGACCTGCCGACGCTGCAAACCCTGCTCGAAAGCCTGTTGTTGGTCCTGCCGTTCGCGATCATCGTCCTATTCCAGCAGGAGATCCGGCGCGCGCTCGCGAACTTCGGCCGCAATCCGCTCTGGGGACTCGCGCGTCAGCAGAAAGCCGCTTCAACGTTCAACGAGGTAGTGCTCGCCGCGACCACCCTCTCGTCGCGCCGGATCGGCGCGCTGATCGTGATCGAACGGCTTCAAGGCCTACGCAACTTCATCGAGAACGGCGTCCGCCTCGATGCCGCGCTCTCCTACGGCCTGCTGATCAACATCTTCACCCCCGACACCCCTCTTCACGACGGCGCGGTGATCGTCCAGGACGACCGGATCGCCGCCGCGGCTTGCTTTTTGCCGCTCTCGGCGAACCCCGAGCTGTCGGCGGAGTTCGGCACCCGCCACCGGGCGGCGCTCGGCCTCACCGAGGAGACCGATTCGCTCGCCGTGGTGGTGTCCGAAGAGACCGGGGTGATCTCGGTGGTGATCGACGGCGAGATCATCCGCAACCTGGACGGCAAGGGCCTGCGCAACACGCTGTTTAAATACCTGATCACCGATCTCTATCCGCAGTCGGGAGCCGCATGAGCGATCGACGCCGAATCTGGGGCCTGCGCGTGCTCGCGCTGGCGATCGCGATCGGTATCTGGAGCCGCGTCTCGCTCGAAGAGCGGGAGGAGACGACCGAAAAGCTGGTGGAGGCGGGCGTCTCCTACAACCTGCCGCGCGGCTATCTGGTGCTCAACCAGGTGCAGAACGTCCTGGTTCGTCTACGCGGCAACCGCAAGGCGATCCGCGGGCTGAATCCCTACATGGTGGACGTGCAGATCGAGCTCGCCCCCAAGGGTCCCGAGACCGTGACCGTCCAGCTGGGCGCCGACAATCTTTTGATGCCCGAGGACTTGGAGCTGGTGGCGATCGAGCCGAACGCGATCCAGGTCGAGCTCGACCGCGAAGTGACCCAGCGGGTGTTGGTCGAGCCGCGCCTCAAGGGGAAGCCCATCGAAGGGACGAAGCTCGGCGAGGCGGAGGTGTTCCCCAACCAGGTGCTGGTCTCGGGACCCGAGAAACGGCTCTCCCGCCTTCTCTCGCTGCCCGCGCAGCCGATCTCACTCGAAGGGCATGGGGAGACGTTCGAGGAGGAGGTGAGCGTCGTCTCGCCCGATCCGCTGATCCAGGTCGTGCAACCCTCGAAAGTAACGGTCAAAGTGCCGATCCTCACCCCCGAGCCCAAGCCCGAAATCCCCCGAAAGGCGAAGAAGAAAAGACGATGAGCCCCTCCTCCCGCCTGTTCGGCACCGACGGCATCCGCGCGCCGTTCGGTACTCCGCCGCTCGATCGCCGGACGATCTCCGCCCTCGCCCACGCACTCGGCGCAAAGCTCCGCGCCGCCCGGGCCGACGGCGCCTTGCCGATCGTCATCCTCGGCGGCGACACCCGAGAGAGCACGCCGGAGATCTGTGCCTGGCTCGCGTCCGGGCTTGTGCCGGAAGGTGTCGAGGTTCGCTACGAGGAGGACATCCCGACGCCCGGCATCGCGTACCTCGTCCGCCGACACGGCGCGGCCTGCGGCATAGCGGTATCGGCGAGCCACAACCCGGTGCCCGACAACGGCGTCAAGCTGATCGACGGCGAAGGCTTCAAGTGGACGGAAGAGGCGGAAGCCGAGCTCGAATCGGAATTGCTGGCGATCCGCGATGCTCCGGATTTTGCCCCGAAGGCCGTGACCGCTCTGAAGCGCTACAAGGGTCTGGTCTATGAATACCTCGACGCCCTCTACGGGGATCTACCCGGGAAGAAAACGCTCGCGGGCTTGAAGCTCGCGATCGACTGCGGCAACGGAGCTGCGTCCGATTTCGGGAACGCCCTGTTCGGTGGCATCGGCGCCACGGTCCAGGTGATCAATGACCGGCCAAACGGCACGAACATCAACGCCGGCTGCGGCTCGACCCATCCGGAGGTGGTTGCATCGCGCGTCTTGGAGATCGGCGCCGACATGGGGCTGGCGTTCGACGGCGACGCCGACCGCTGCATCCTGGTCGACGAGCGCGGCGAGGTCCGCGACGGCGACGCGATCCTCTACCTCTGGGCGCGCGATCTCGCGGCGAAAGGCGAGCTGCCGCACCGAAAGATCGTCGCCACCTCGATGAGCAACCTGGGCCTGGTGCGAGCCCTCGCGCGCGAAGGCATCGGCGTCGTCCGCTGTGATGTCGGCGACCGCCAGGTGGTCGCCACCATGAAAGCCGAAGGGATCGTCCTAGGCGGCGAGCAGTCCGGCCACATCGTCTACCTGAAGGAAGCGAGCACGGGAGACGGCCTGCTCACCGCCCTCCACATCGCCACCCTGCGAGCCCGATCCGGCGAGCCGCTCTCCCAAATGCTGGCCGGCTTTCGCCGCTACCCCCAGATCCTCAGCAACATTCCAGTCCGCGAGAAGAAATCCTTCGCCGACCTACCCGGAGTCGCCGCCGCCGCCGCCCGCGTCGAACAAAGGTTAGGAGACGACGGCCGGCTCGTTCTGCGCTACAGCGGCACCGAGCCCCTCGCCCGGATCATGATCGAAGGGGCGGACCAGGCCGAGATCACCGCACTCGCGGGCGAGATCGCGACGGAGATTCGCGGGGCGATCGGGGCGTAGGGGTGCATCGCAGTATCTAAATTCCAGCCCCCTGAGCGATCGGTAATATGCTAGACTTTTGTGGCAAGAAATTTTCCAGTGTACCTGCATGCACCAACGGTTTTCGCGGCAGTCCAACCCAACCGGCGCTTGGTTTGGCCAAGAAAGGGAATCCGACATGACGCAGAAGGTGGTACCTCAAGTTGCTCCGCATTTCACACTCCCTACGGCACGGTTCATCTCCCTCCACGATCTCGGCGCCCAGGGCCCGGTGATCCTCGTGTTCTATGACGCGCGTGGGGCGGAGTTCTGAACGAAGCGCCTGACTGCGTTCGAGGCGAATCTGCCTCAGTATCGTGGTCAGAATGTCCAGGTTCTGGGCATCAGCGCTGATAACGATCCAGTCGCCACGGCCAAATGGGCCAGGGAGATCGGCGTCACCTTCCCCCTGCTGTCTGACCACGATGGGGTGATTGCAAGGCAGTTCGGACTTTTCGACGAGAAGTCGGCACTTACTGCTAAGGCCGTGGCAGTCATCCATGATGGGGCTATCATTCACAAGGAAATTGTAACCAGCACCGAGGTACCAGAGCGCCTGCTCCCGTGGATGGCCCGCGTGGCGGGCCTGTAGCCGCCCATACGCAGTCCCTGTTTTCTGCCCGGGAATCGGCCCGCCGATGCCGCGAGGCGCTGTTCGCCTCGCGGCCACCGCGCCGCAGAGCCCCACCACCTGTCGGCGGAGCGCGCGGAGGGCTCTGCCGAAGCGCACCATCGGTGAGCTGGACCGCGACACCGGTGCGCTGGGCCAGAGCACCAGTGAGCTGAACCGTGAAAGCAGTGTCCTGGGCCAGAGCACCGGTGAGCTGCACCGCAACACCACTGCCCTGGGCCAGAGCACTGCTGAGCTGAGCCGTAACACAAGTGCCCTGGGCCAGAGCACCGCTGAGCTGGACCGCAACAGCAGTGCCCTGAGCCAGAGCACCGGTGGGCCGGACCGTGACAGCAGTGCCCTGAGCCGGAGCACTAGTTAGCCGGACCGTGAAACCAGTGCCCTGAGCCGGAGCACCCGTGAGCCGAACCGTGACAGCAGTGCCCCGAGCCGGAGCACCGGTGGGTAGTGGGGTATTAGGCCGGTTGCTACCCGGTTCCCAAGCCTAAAGCAAAACGCCCGGCGATTATCCCGCCGGGCGTGGAGTTTGGTTCAGTTGCGGCAGCTCACCCGAGATCAAGGCCGATATTGAGGTCTGCCGGATTGATCTTGAGTTGCCTACAAAGGCGCCGGACTAAGTCCCAACCGCACTTCTGCTCCTCGTCTTCCGGGAGCGGCTCCGTCCACGTTTTCATTCCGTCGCGCTCGAATTCGAGATAGCGGATCTCTGTAGGCCCGCGTGGCCCCACAAGGCCGCCGGGCAGCGCGGTAACCTTAACCCCCAAGCCCTCCATTTTCTGGACGAGGACGCGAACCGCGGGCGACTGACCAAAAGGGTAGGCCACTTAGGCGGCTTTCCTCTCGCCTTCTGCTACCTTCATCGTAGTTTTTGGTACAGCAACTCGACGCGGAGCCCTGAAGCGAGGCTCACCGCTCGATACTACTGAGAGCGTTGCCTTCCGCCATAAATCCCAGTACTCGCGAGGCGCGGACTCAAGCTCTGAAAACGGCTCGATCTCCCTGGCCGCGCACGTAACGGCGTAGCCGACGATGGCGCGCTCCAACTGGTAAGCCAAGTCCGGCAGTGTCTCGGCCTGCGCGCCAACGTCGTACTGAAGACACTGGCCAACCCAGCACCCGGGCTCTCTTTCAAAGAGTATTGCGTCAATCTCTATGCTAGGCGTTGCCATAGCGTTCTCCCCGGCCGGGCAAAGCCTCAAGCGAGAGAAACGACCCAGGCTTGCCCTGCGGTATGCGGCGAGGTTAGTTTTTAACCCGCTTGACTGTCAAGAGGTAGTTTCTTCAGAGTCCAAGAGGCACACCCTAACTAGCTGGCCTCGTTGAGTTTAATCAGCTGGGGCGGGGAATTATTCCAGCCGCGCCACGGGTACCGCCGCGGGCCAGCGGGTTGTAGCGGGTGATGAATAGCGGCTGAAGCGGCAGAACCTTAAGCTGCAACCGCCGCGTCGAGCAGGTCGCCCATGCTCCACAGGTTGCGGGTGAGCCCGGCGTTCATCGCGGGAGTCATCCGAACCGAGCGGTGGATCTTCACCAGGTTGTAGTAGGCGAAGAACAGGGCGAGCGCCGCGCGGAGGTTCGCCTTCTTCCGCGAGAAGCCGTTCGAGAGCCGGGTGAAGCGGCGCATGTGCGTCCGAAGCGTCCAGTTGGCCCGCTCGATCCGCGACGTGCCGATGCGGTCATAGTCGGGGGTCCCGGAGATCCAAAACTTTTCCTGACCTATCAGGCGCGGCGGAGCATACCGCCGCGCCTCTTGACCTCCAACCGAACCGAATTCCTTGACGACTTGGCCGTAATCGACCCGGGCGCCGAAGTTCTTCTCGACCGCTTCGGCGTAGCCGCTGAAGCCGTCCGTGCTGAGGTGAAACCGGCCCGTCGTCGCGCCCGCGAGCTTGCCCATGAAGGTATCCGCGTCTTCCGAGGTGCGCTTGCCAAGGTGCCAGGCGAGAACAAGTTTCGTCTCGCGCGACAGGCCGATGAAGCAATAGGCGTCGCCCGCGTCCGGGGTTTGGATCTTCTTCCGCTTGACGGTGGCGGCCTTGGCCGAGATGTACGTCCAAATTTCGTCCGCCTCTACGTCGCCCGCTTCTACGCCGGTCACCAGGCCGTCGAGCAGACGCTCGCAACCGGGGCCAACGAGCGAGAGCAGCCGGAGAATCGTGCGCTTCTCGGTGCGGGTAATCCGCTCGATCGCCCGGACGCTCGCGCCTTCGCAGAGCAGGGAGAGAATCAGAAGCGCTCGCTCGCGGGGAATGCGGATCTCGATCGCGGGCCGGTCCTTGGCCTCGGTGAGGATACGGCGGCAGGTGCGGCACCGGAACTTCTGGCGCCCGTCGCTGGTCTTCCCGAACCGGTTGCAGCTTCCCGCGTGGCAGTGATGGCAGACCATGGCGCCTCTCCCTCAGAGATCGCCTGCCGTGCCATACTTGGGGTGCGGGTCCGTTGGCTACGGCTGGCGGATTCAAGGCCCCGGGGTCGTTTGCAGCGGCTCCGGGGCCGTTTTGTTCTAAGGGGAGAGTATCACAAGTATATCCTCTGTCAACCACAAATATTGACAGAGGCAAAGATTTTGTTAGACTGCGGTCATGAAAGAGACCCTGGAAACGCCCCTCAGACCGGCGGGTCGCACTCAGACTGAACCCGTCCTCTTGCGCTTCGAGCCTTCCCACCTGGAAATCATTGACCACGCCGCCGAGCATCTCGGTCTCGCCCGGGCTTCGTGGATACGGTCCACTCTGCTACGGGCAGCGCGGGAGGTGCTAAAAGAGGCGAGCTGATTTAGCTATTGCAATTTATTTGATGTGTTTTCCCTTGCGTCCGTGTAGAATCCTGTCCCGGAATACTCCGGGAAGCTGCACAAGTTAGATACACCAGCTGGCCGGCTGGGTGAAGGCCGGCCGCTACCGGCCTTGGAAGGGGAGAACCAAATGGCGAGCCAAAAGAGGGCGGGTAAGGCGCCTGGCTCCAAGAGGAAGGCAGCGCCAACGACCGCGTTTCAGATCGAAACCGAAGACGGAGATGCGCACGTCGTCGGGATTGGAAACCTGCGAGTGATGCTCTTCAATGACGACGGGTCGTGGTTCGCGCAAGGGTTGGAGATTGACTACTTTGCGCAAGGTGAGACACTGGAAGAGGTTCAAGAAAACTTCCAAGACGGTCTCACGGCCACGATTGATTACCACCTCAAAGAACACGGCAATATTCAGGGAATCCTGCAAGTAGCCCCGCGCGAGGCGTGGGAGGATTTCTTGGCGAACGTTGCAATCAGCAGGCGCTACTTCCATGTCTCGCTGCATGATGGGCAGCTAGGCGCGCTGTTCGGTGGAGTTGACTTCTACCAACGAACGGGCCACTTGGCGTCCTAGGGTTTGCAGCCTAAATGGGGCGCGAGTTTCCGGATTTTGAGGAAATACCGAGAGATCAGCTCTTGGCGCAACTGCGCGCCGGTGGCGTCGAAATCCGCGAAATCGGCGAGGACATGTACTTGCTGAAGAAAGATACAGCAGGCGGCCTGCGAGAAAAAGTGTTCAGGCTCCCTCCGCTCACTAGACGGAGAATGATCCAAGAGCTAAGACACCGTTACGAGGTTGACCTGTCGTTCCACGTTCACGTTCATTAAAACTCCGGGGCCGCTCGGCTTGCAGCGCGGCGGCCCCGGAGAGTGCTACACCCTCTCTCGCTCCCGCTGCGCAGCGAGCCGTAAGGCTCCGGCTTCATCGCGCAGAAGGACAGGGGCCATCTCCGCCGCAAGCGCCTTGCACTGCCCGGCGCTTCCCAGCGTGGCGATGATCCGCCGCGAAGGAAGATGCACCAGCGCCCGCCCGGTGTTGCGGTTTGGCCCGCCTTCGGTGCCTCTGAAGATCCCGAACGGCGGGGAAACTGCGCCGCTCGCCTCGATCTCTAAGCCGTCCATGAGAACGACTCGGAACCGGCCGAAGCGTCGCCACGTGAGCGGCAACGGACGGCCCGCCCGGGCTCGCGCCTTGAGGTAGGCGTCTACCGCCCCGGCGATCCAAGCTCCCGCACTGCGGAAGCCTTCCGCCTCTGCCGCTCGCTTCCAGGCGATCGACTGCGGCATGGTCGCCCGCACGGTGAAGGCGGCGAGCTTCATATGGGCCGCTCGCGGAGGTACCGGCGGGCGTAGGCGCGGGCCAGATCGGCGAGCCACGTTCCCACGTCCGGCCGGTTCTCGTGCTCCGCCAGCGCCTCGAAAGCGCGCTGTTCGTCGGGGTTTGAGACGACGACCTGGTAAGACTTCGGCCCGGGCTCGATGCGTAGGATTCGGCGCGACATCGCCTAGGCCCCGAGCCGGGCATTGAGCCGAGCGCTGATCACGTCGGCGATCTTGCCCACGTCCCCGGCTTGCGACTCGGCGAGCTGGGAAAGGATGACACCCTCCCGGCTGAGGCTTGCTTCCAGATGCTCCCGGCCCATGGATTCGAGATATCCCTGCATGAAGCGGAGATCACCGACGACGGCGAGCAGGTTGCCGCGGTCGGTCGGTTCCGTGCCGGGGTGCCACTCCCGGGCGCATTCCAAGGCACAATCGAAGAGCAGGCGCCCGACGCGATCGAGCGCGGCGGCATCGTCGGGCCGGAACATTTCAAGGAACGTTCGGCGAAAGGCCGAAAGCTCCTCCCAGGCGTTGGGGTTTTCGTCGTCGGCGGGCGGGATAGACTTCGGGCGGTCGGACATGGGCAGTTCCCCTTGTTCGGCAAGTCCCCGGCGGCAGGTGGTACCCTTACGTCGGGGGCGCTTTGTGGTGTGAGAGGGGGCGATTCCCCTCATCTACGCGCGACCGTACCGCGGAAATCTACGGCCGGAATAGCAACCGGCCTAATGCCCCACTACCCACCGGTGAGCTGGACCGTCACTGCGGTGCGCCCGCCCGCCGCACGTGTGGGACGACGCCGCTCACCCCTGATGGAGGAGCTGGAACCACCGTTCTCTCTCCGCGATATGCTCTTTCTCTCGGGAACAACCCTCACGGCTTGCTACTCAGGAGGTCGGTATGAAGGACCGGTCCTACGCGGGCAAGATCGACCTCTGGCAGAGCACGATTAAGAACATTCAGCCTTCACTCCCCAACATTCCGGAAGCCGACATACCCTTCTCCGACGCGCAGCAGAAGGTCGGCGAGCTGCGCGACGTACACGCCGCTTTGCAGATGCTCGAAGGCCAGCGAAAAGAGATGGTCGTGCTCCGGCGCAACCTGGATCAGGAAGCTCGCCGGGCCATGCGGCGCCTCGCTTCGGTCGCCCGCGGGCACTTGGGGTTCGACAACCCGGTCCTTGAAACGTTCGGCGTCCGCTCAGAAGACCGGAGCCGGCGGAAAAGGGCGAAGCCCGCGCCGAAGAGCTGAGGTGACACCTCGCGGCAACTCGGTGATCGGGCCGCCGAACTTTGTCGCCTTAAGGCTTGTCCTACATCAGGCGTGTTGCCGTTTGGCCATCTCTGACGCCCCGTTCCGAGGGAGCTACGAAGCCGCGAGCCCCTCGACGGTCGTCTCGTCGAGCAGGCCCGGGTCCTCTGCCCGACCCGCCTCGAAAAGCCGCATTCCCCGCGCGCGGGCTGCGCTCGAAGCACCGCAGCGGCCATCTGGGTCGATGCTCGTCGCTCCTCTTCTACGACGCTATGGGTCGAAAGACTTTCGCCACGGAAAGAGGAAGCTCGAACGGTACAACCTACGGGAGCTACGATCCCTTCGGGCGCCCAACGAGCATCCAGACGGCCGACGGCAAGACGACGACCCTGGAATACCAAGGCGTGAGGATCGTCAATCGGACACCGAAGGTGTGGAACGGCATCGGGGAAGTCAGGGCCACCACTCGAGAGGATTACGACGGTCTCGGCCGGTTGCGGAGCGTTCGCGACCCCCAAAAGACGCTCACGCGCTATGTCTACGACGCAGGCGCGCGGCTCAAGAAGGTCACCACCAGCCCCCCGTCCGGCCCGCCTCAAGTTCGGTCGTTCAACTACGACGGCCGTGGTCGCATGACACATCTCGCAGAGCAATACATACGGGTCCGATTCCGTTACCCAGCAAAGGGTCATCGGTGCAATGCGACTGCCGCAACTAGAGCAGTGCTCGTGATCCCAGGCCCCCTTCTCGATCGCCAGGTGATTGGAGTCGAACGATCTTCCTTCGTGAGGAATGACGACTCGATGGCCGCCCTCGATCGGGAACCACCTGCTCTGGCCGGTCGTCGCTTCCAACAGCCACGGTTCTCGCTCACCTCCCGCCGGCACAAACGTAACCAATCCGTCGAGTACCGGGATACGGCTCGGCATAAATCGGAGTGACACCAATCCGATAGGTCCATGCGCTCCGCCTATTTACCTATTTGTGACCGACATCGCCCGCCGGTCGACCGGCTGCTTTGGCCTGTCCGTGTTGCTGCCTTGCGTGAGGTGCCCTAGGTACTTGCCGCGTACGCCGGCACCGAGTTGCTCGCGCCTCAGTTCCGGAATGTTCTGATCATCCTTGCTCATAGATGCTTTCTTCATATCATGCGGCTCGAAGACCTCCCGAAAATCCAACGACGCTACCGCGCCATCCCCATCGCCCCTAACATCTCCGCCACCGCCGCCGTCATCCCGATCAGCACCGCGCGCGAGACCAGGGCGTGGCCGATGTTCAGCTCTTCCATTCCTTCGATTCCCGCGATTGGGCCGACGTTCTGGACGGTGAGGCCGTGGCCGGCGTAGAGGTGGAGGCCGGCGGCGCGGCCTAGGGCTCCGGCGTGGGCGACTCGGGCAAGCTCCTCGTCGCGGGCGGGGCCGGGGGCGGCTTTCGTGTAGGCGTCGGTGTTGATTTCGAAGCCGGAGACTCCGACTTCTTTTAACTGTGCGAGCGGCTCGATTTGGCCCGGATCGGGATCGACGAAGATCGAGACGGCGATGCCGGCCGCTGCGAGGCGCTCGGTCGCCGCTCGGACCCGGTCGCCGTGGAGGCGGAGGTCGAGACCTCCTTCGGTCGTCACTTCTTCGGGGCGTTCAGCGACTAGGGTGACTTGATGCGGCCGTACGCGAAGTGCCACATCGAGCATCTCGGCCTCCGCGGCCATTTCGAGGTTCAGCTTGCCGCGTACTTGGCGGCGCAGGCGCTCGACGTCGTGATCCTGGATGTGGCGGCGATCGGCGCGGAGATGAACGGTGATCCCGGCCGCCCCCGCCGCTTCGGCGAGCAGCGCGGCTTCGACCGGGTCGGGATAGGGGGCCATCCTGGCTTGGCGCACGGTCGCGACATGATCGACGTTGACGGACAGGCGCACGGACTCCGCGCCCATCTAGCGTTCGACCTCCGGCTCCAGACCGGTCGTCTCTTCCGGCGCGCGGGCGATCAGCACCGTCTGCTCGATCGGCAGCATCGTGCGATGCAGCTTCTCGCCGAAGGTGCAGTTGACCTCGTAATAGCCGCCGTCCGAGATGCGAACCAGCGTCCCCAGGTGACCTTTCAGGCCCAACAGCTCGTTGTGGATGAATACTTCGGCCGGCAGATCCATCGCTTAGTTTTTCAACCTCCGCCTTAGTCGTCGTGAAAGAAGCCTTCGTCCTTGTATTCCTTAAGTTTCCTTTGCAGCGTCCGCAGGCCGATGCCGAGCAGGTCGGCCGCGCGCGCCCGGTGGCCACCGGTCTTTTCCAAGGTTTCGAGGATCGCCTGGCGCTCGATGTCGGCCATCGTCTTCGGCCCTCCTGGGACCCCCGACCCTCCCAACGCCACCATCGCGGGCGTGCCCGCGGCGCCACCGGAGCCCCCGGCGTACACCGGCTCGTAGGAGACTTCCGGACCGGGACTCGAAGTGGCCGGGCTGATCGAGGCTGATCCTCCCGTTCCGGGACCATAGGACATCGGCAGCGCCACTCCGGAAGAGTCGCGCACCTCGGGCGGCAGGTCGCGCAGGCCGATCGTGCCGGAAGCCGCGAAGATGACCATCGATTCGACCGCGTTTTTGAGCTGCCGCACGTTGCCCGGCCAGGGGTAGCGGACCAGCAGCTCCAGCGCCTCGGGGGCAACTTTTTTCGGCTCCTTGCCGTGTTCTTGGCCGAACGCCTTCAGGTAGTGCTCGAGCAGCAGCGGGATGTCGGTCGGCCGTTCGCGCAACGGCGGGATGCGCAACGTGACGACCTTCAGCCGGTAGTAGAGATCCTCGCGGAAGCGCCCTTCGGCGATCTCCTTTTCCAGATCGCGGTTGGTCGCTGCGATCAGCCGGAAATCGACGTCGATCAGGTCGCTGCCACCGACCCGCATGACCCGCCGTTCTTCGAGCACGCGCAGCAGCTTCACCTGCAGCTCCGGGTAGAGCTCGCTGATCTCGTCCAGGAACAGCGTGCCGCGGTGGGCCAGCTCGAACTTGCCGATCTTCCGCGCCACGGCGCCGGTGAACGAACCGCGCTCGTGGCCGAACAGCTCGCTCTCCAGGATGTCGCTCGGGATCGCGCCGCAGTTGATCGCCAGGAACCGCTCGTTGCGCCGCGGGCTCACCCGGTGGAGGGCATTGGCGACCAGCTCCTTGCCGGTGCCGCTTTCGCCCTGGATCAACACGGTCGAACGGGTGGGGGCGACCAGCTTCATCTGCTCGAACAGCCGCTCCATCGCCTCGGATCGGCCGATGATGCTCTCGAAGCCGTAACGCTTGTCGAGCTGCTCGCGCAGGACCGTGACCTCCTGGCGGAGCTGGTCCTTCTCGATCAGGTTCATCGCCCGCTTGCGCAGCTCGTAGAGGTCGACCGGCTTGGTCAGATAGTCGTCGGCGCCCACCCGCATCGCCTCGACCGCCGACTCGATCGAGCCATAGCCGGTAACCAAGAGGACCGCCAGCTCGTAGCCCCGCTCGCGCACCTGGTTTAAAAACGCGAGGCCGTCGACGTGGGGCATGCGCAGGTCGCAGATCGCAAGCCTCGCGCCGTCGTTTTCTTCCAGGAATTCGAGCGCTTTGCGCGCATCGTCGAAGGTGCGGACGGCCAAGCCCGCCTTTTCCAAGGCGATCGCCATCGATTCGCGGGAGCCGGTTTCATCGTCGATGACGAGAACGAGAGGACGGTCGGGAGCTGAGGCCATAAAGGTCATTTTGGCACGTTCCGGCGATCCGCGCGCGCCCACGGGTCGTATTTCAGTTCGCCTCCTCGCTCCTTCGGGCGCCTTCGGCAGCAGCCAGTCGCTGCGGACCAAACTGAAACACGACCCCAGCCTCGGCCCCCCCGTATCGTAGACTCCCCCACCACGATGACCCTCCCCTTCGGCCCACCCCCCGGCGAGCACGTCGAGAGCTTGCAGGGCGCGATCGAGCGGATCGTCTTCCACAACCCCGAGAACGGCTGGACCGTCTTGCGCCTCTCGGTCTCGGGAGAGCGCGAGCCGACGACCGTGGTCGGCGCCCTCGCCGGGGTTCGCGCGGGCGAGACGCTGAGGCTGGAAGGCAAATTTCTCAACGATCCGAAGTTCGGCCGCCAGTTCCGGGCGCACTCGTTCCAGACCGTCGCCCCCTCGACCCTGACAGGGATCGAGCGCTATCTCGCTTCCGGAATGATCCGCGGCGTCGGCGCCGAGATGGCGAAGCGGATCGTCGCGGTGTTCGGGCTTGAAACCCTCGACGTGATCGAGCGCAGCCCGGAACGCCTGACCGAAGTCTCCGGCATCGGCCGCAAGCGGAGCGCCGACATCCGCAAGGCGTGGGACGAGCAGCGGGGCATCCGCGAGCTGATGGTGTTTCTCCAGTCGCACGGCGTCCAGACCGGCCACGCGGTGAAGATCTACAAGCGCTACGGCTCGGACGCGCTCGCAGTGGTGCGGGAAGATCCGTTCCGCCTGGCGACGGACGTCTTCGGCATCGGCTTCAAGACCGCCGACCGAATCGCGTTCGCCCTCGGGCTGCCGGCCGACGCGCCGCGCCGATTGGAGGCCGGCCTGCTGCACGCGCTCGCCGAGGCGAGCGATCGGGGGCATCTGTATCTGCCGAGAGAACGGCTGTTCTTCGACGCGGCGACCCTGCTCGGCGGAGTGGATCCGGAGCTGCTCGCCCGCGCGCTCGGGGTGCTCGCGGCCGACGGCCGGGCGGCGGTCGAAGCGAATCGCGAAGCGGGACAAGGGGCCGAGACCGCGGTCTATCTCGCGGCGCTTCACGC
>JBDTZG010000108.1:0-12038 GCA_040005235.1 Acidobacteriota bacterium
CTCGGCTTGCGGATGCCGTGGTTCTGGCCGGGGTAGATGATCAGCTCGGTTTCGATCCCGAGCCGCTTGAGCGCTTGATAGAGCTGCTCTGAATTCAGCAGCGGCACGTTCACGTCGTCCTGGCCGCCGAGAAAGAGGGTCGGCGTCTTGACGTTGTCGATGTGGAACCAGGGAGAGAGCTTCGTCCACAACTCGACGTTTCGCCAAGGGAGCCCCAACTCGGTTTCCCACTCGTACTGATAATGATCGGTGCCGTAGTTGGCGAAATAGTTCGCCTCGCTCGCTCCGGAAGTCGCCGCCTTGAAGCGAGTAGATTTGGTGATCACGTAGTCGGTGAGGATGCCGCCGTAGCTCCACCCTCCGACGCCCAGGCGGTCCGGATCTGCGACTCCCATCGAGATCGCGCCGTCGACCGCCGCCATCACGTCCGCAAAATCCTTGTTGCCCCAATCCGCCCAGATCGCGTAGCAAAAATCGCGGCCGTAGCCGGTCGAGCCGCGCGGGTTCGCCGCGACCACCGCAAACCCTCCCGCTGCGAGCATCTGCCATTCGAGGTTCCAGCCCGTCGTGTACTGCGAGGTCGGCCCACCGTGGATGCGCAGCACGGTCGGCAGGTTTTTACCCTTAGGCGCGTCCGGCGGCCGGGTCAGGAAGGCGTCGATCTTCGTGCTGTCGGCGCTGGTCGCCTTGAACCGTTCGAGCTTGCCCAGCCGGATGCCCTTCAAGAATTCGTCGTTCGCGTGCGACAAGCGGAGCAGGTCGCCGGTTGCGCCGACCGCCGAGACTTCGCCGGGGTGGTCCCATTGCGCCTCGACCACCGCGATCTCGTCTTTCGGTCCAAGGTCGAAGCTGTCGACTTCGCGTTCTCCGGCCACCACCCGGTCGGCCGGACCGCCCGAATTGGCCGAAACCCGGGCCAGATGCTGATTGCCCCCGTCTTCGAGTAGGAAGTAGACCTGCTGGCCGTCGGCCGAGAAACGGGGCGAGGAGATGTTGCGATCCAGACCCCGCGTTAGGTCGCGCGGCGTGCCTCCGGCGGCCGGAACGATCGCCGCCGACGCGACGCCGTACCACATGTCGGACACCGGCCCGCCCGCTACGTAGACGATCTCTTTGCCGTCCGGCGACCAATCGGGCGAAGCATCCGTTCCCGGCGAGGTGGCTACGGCGTGCGGCGCCGCCCCTTCCTTCGCCTCGACCACGAAGATGTCGCTGTTCTGGTTCGCGTCCGGATCGGTGGTTCGATTGCTGGTGAAGGCGATCCGGGTTCCGTCCGGCGACCAGATGGGCTCGCTGTCGTCGTACTTGCCCGAGGTGACCTGGAAGGTCTTCTTGGTTGCGAGGTCGAACACGTAGAGATGCTCGCGGATCTCGCGCAGGTAGCCCTCGCCGTCGCGCTTGAACTGGCGGCGGTCGATGACGATCGGCTTCTCGGTCTTATCGTCGTCCTTCTCGCCCTCCTTCGGAGCATCCGGATCGACGTCGGCGACGATCAAAGCGAGCTTCTTGCCGTCCGGCGACCAGGCGATGTCCGAGACGCTGGCCTTGTACTCGGTCGCCTGCCAGGCCTCGCCGCCCCGCCGGTCGAGCAGGTAGACCTCCGTATCGTCGCCGTCCCGATCCGACAGGAACGCCAGATATTTGCCGGCCGGGCTCCACCGCGGCGTGTTCTCCGACTTCTTGCTCGTGGTCAACCGAATCGCCTCGCCCCCCGCCCGAGGAGCCATCCAAATGTCGGCGTCCGACTTGTCCTTCTTCAAGTCCATCGACTGGACTGTGTAGGCCACCCACATCCCGTCAGGGCTGACCTGGGGATCGGAAACCGACTTCAAAGCCGCGACGTCTTCGGGCTTGAGCGACCGGGGAGAATCGGCCGCAAGGGCCGGAAGGGCGAAAGCAACGAGCAGGAAGCCGAGCAGAGAGATACGACAGGAACGCATAGGTTCTCCTCGAACGGGGTGGCCGGGGGCGGCGAGCCCGCGCATCCTAGCAGCGGCGGCGGGGAGGTCCGCGACACTCCGGCCCACTACAACCGAACCGCATTTTGAGCGTCTTCTCTCTCGAGACCTCACCGAATGCGACGGCTGCCGGAAGAGCCGGAGACGGCTTCGCCGTGAGAGCGATGCTAGGATTCAGCGCATGTCGAGACTCGCGCAGATCGAGGAGGAGCTGTCTACCCTCACTCGCGGCGAAAAAGCGGAGGTTCTTCGCTGGGTCGCGCGGGACCTGGGTGACAGCTTCGAGGTCTTTGCGGGCATCGATTCCGACCCCGCGGTCTGCGGCGGCGAGCCGTGCATCGTGAGAACGCGGATCCCCGTCTGGCTGTTGGTGCGTGCGCGGCAGCTGGGGAGTACCGAGGCCGACCTCCTTCAAGCCTACCCGCAGCTTCGCGCGGAGGATCTCGCGAACGCCTGGGCCTACCACCGAGCCCACCGGAACGAGATCGAAGGCCAGATCGTAGCCAACGAAACGGCCCGCCCCTCCTGACTACACCGCGAACACCCGCCCCACCTCCACCCCCGCCCGCGCCGCCAGATCGCGCAACGTCCGCTCGGCTTCTCCTGCGAAGACGGCGTCCTTCGGCAGGTAGGCGACCAGCCAACCGTGGGCGGTATCCGACTGAATTTTGACTCGCACGCTGTCGGTGATCGGGGTGCCGAGCGGCCCCTTTGCGTCGGCGAGAAGGGGTTTTCCTTCGAGCGAGAACGGGCCGCGGAGCGATTCGAAGGTTTCGCCTGGCGCTCCGGCGCGGAGCACGAGCGGCGGTTCCATGGAGTCGGCCGCCATGATGCAACTGGGCACCGCGAGGTCGATCGAGAGTGCGTTGTTCAGGTCGACCAGCGGTTGGATCGCGGCAAGGTCTTCGCTTTTGAGTACCCTTCGGAGCAGCGCTTCGGACGACGGCCGGTAACGGGTCGGATCGCACCCCGCGGCGCGAAACAGCTTGCGGATCGCGGCCACCGTCGGATCGTCGGCCGACAGCTGCGCACCGTGCCGCGCACGAGCTTTCTCGATCGTCTCGCGCAGCACCGCGTGCGCCGCTGGGGAGGCGGGATCGACCGTCAGCTCGGCCCAGACGAGAGTCCAGCCGGGCAGGTCGAGAAGGACGGAGAAATGGGCGTCGCTCACGTCCATGATTTTGTCATGGCGTTCGCGGGTCTGCCTCACCGCGGGACGATCGGTTTCAAGCTCTCGGTTTTCGGATCCCATCGGGCGAAAGCGGCGGGGCCGATCTGCACCACCGTGACGCCGGAGATGGTCGTTTCGGGCGACGGGATGAAGCCGCGACCGACCTCTCTACTGCCGCCGGTTGCCAGATCGAGCAGCAACAGGTGTCTCGCGAACGGATCGAGCGGCGCGTTTTCGGCCACCGCCGATGCGAGGATCTTGGTCGGAGTGGGCTGCGCACCGAACAACAGCCCGCGCTTGCCGCGAAGATCGAACCGTCGGCGCAAAATTCCCCGGCGGTCATAGACCGCGAAGCTTAGCAATCCAGGACCCCGCACCTGAATGGCCACGGAGCCATCGGAGAGCAGCACCCCTCCGGTCCGTCCAGCTTCGTTGATTTCACTCAGGACGGCACCGGTTCGACCGTCGAACAACTTTCGCAACCCGGTCCCGGTCTCTCGAACGATTACCGTTTCCCCATCGAGGCTCACGTCCCAGGCGTAGCCGTGCACCCCGAGCGGAATCGTTCCGATCGAGGTCGGCTCGGTTCCGGGGTTTCCCATAACCGCGAGGTCGCCGATCGAGATTCGCGGATCGAAGCTCGCCCCGACGTTTCCTCCCGCACTCCAGAACCGAAGACGATCGTCGGTAATCCAGCGAATCCGAAGGGCGTCCCAATCCGACGTGATGGGAATCGAGCTCAGGAGGCGACCGGTCCGCAGCTCAAACACCAACAGGCGCCGGTCAGAACGCAGAGCGATCCGCCTTCCGGTGGGCGACAGCGTAGGCACTTCCGCGAGCCCCTCAAACGTGATCGGCGCGGTGCGGACTTCGGGCTTAGGCGCCGAAAGATCGACCCAGCGAACCTCCGAGCCGCGCGGCAGCCGGTTGATCCAAGCGACGATCTTTCCGTCGTCCGAAAATCCGGGGCGGATCGACACGTTCGAGAGGGTGAGTCCCTGGCGCACAACGCGGCCGGTCACCGCATCGATCAAGAACTGGCCGGAAAGGGCGCCTCGGCCCCGCAGATCTCCGCCGACCGCGAACCAGGTTCCGGCGGGCGCTTGAAACAGTGTTACGACTCTCTTAAGGTCGGAAAGGCCGGGAGAGAGGACCCAGCGCGAGGCCCCTTCAAGCGCCAGCGCCCCCAGCAGAAGCGGCCCCCAAAGCGCGAGAGAAAGTGCCTTGTGGCTGCGGGCGAGATCCGTTCGGCCGACGAGAATCTGGACCAGGCTTGCGCCGATCAGAACCACGAGGAGGAACGCGGAGAACGAGATCGCGCCGACCCCCAGGGCATCCAAGGCCCAATTGCGATGGAGCCGCGAAAGGGCGGTCTCGACCAACACGCCGACCGCCAGAAGGCCGGCGAAATCAAAGCCCAGGGTGGCGGAACGCGAAGCCAAGAACACCGTTACTCCGTGAGCGAGGAAAAAGAGCACCCCACAGGCGAGCAGGCCCACGGTGAACGCCCCGGCTGCATCGAGCGCCGGAAGCCAGCCGACTCCCGGGCCGGCGACCCCGTACCGGGCCGGGCCGCTCAGAAGCGCCGGCCCCCCCACCAGCAGAGCAGAGACCGAGAGGATACCGAGGGCCGCACCGATCCGTCCGGCCCAAATCGAGAAGCCCTGGATCGGACGAACGAAATCGAAGCCTAGCCGGCCGTCCGCAAGATCGCGGGCGATCGCGCCGGAACCAAGGATCAAGGCGTAGATGGAGCAGGTGAGTAACCCGAGGAGCAGCGCCGCGGCCGAGGCCGATTCGGCGGCGAACGTACCGGACTCACCTTGAAGCCGCGGGATGATCTGGGCCATCAGGCCAATCGCGACCGCGCCGAGCAAAAGGATGCGACGCAGGCGAAATTCTCGAGCGAAAATGGCGAGGAACGCGCTCATGCGACACCTTTCGGCCCGGCCGATCCGACCAGGGCGACGAACAAATCTTCGAGCCGAACGGCTTCCACCTCAGCCGTGCCGAAGCGGGCGAAGTCTGCCCAGCGCTCTTCGGAAAACCGCGAGACGATCGTTTCCAACCCCCAGGCCTTCCGTTCGACCGTCAAGGGCGCGAGCTCGGCGAGGGCCGCTTCGATCCCTTCCGCCGGCCGCGCCCAACGCAGGCGGCGAAAACGCTCTTTGACCGATTCCAGATCCTCGTCGAGCAGGAGCGTCCCTTCGCGCAGGATGCCCACCCGATCGGCGATTCCTTCGACCGCCGCCAGCTCGTGGGTGGTCAAGAAGACGGTGGTGCCGCGCTCGGCCAGATCGCCGATCAGCTCTTCGAAAACGGAGCGCTTGGCGACCGGATCGAGGCCGAGGGTCGGATCGTCGAGAATCAAAAGAGGAGGCGCCGGGGCGAGGGCCAGAGCGAGCGCCACCTGCCCCTTCTGCCCCTTGGAAAGCCGGCCGAACGGGAGATCGAGCGGTACACCGAACCGGCGCAGGCGCTCGTCAAACCCCGCGCGATCGAAGCGAGGAAAGATCCGGGCGGAAAATCGTGCGATCTCCCGGGCGGAAAGCGTGGCTGGAGCATCCGTCTCTTCAGGAACCACGCCGACCTCGGCGAGCACCTGTGCCCGCTCCCGCCAAACGTCCCGGCCGAACAGTAGGGCACTCCCCGAATCAGGTCGGCGCAGGCCGAGCAGGCAGCGCACCAGGCTCGATTTTCCCGCGCCGTTCAATCCGATTAAAGCGTAGACAGAGCCCGGATCGACCGACAGTGAAACCTGGTCGAGGGCGCTCTTCCGCCCGTACCGGACGGACAGCTCGTTTGCCCGCAAAGGAACTTCGGGGCTCATGCCTCTCCTCCTCCTTCCCGGCTCTCGACGATCTGGTCCCAAGCCGACTCGACCGACTCGACCGTCTCCTCCCGCGAAACCCCGAGAGTGACCGCCTGGCTCGCGAACCGAACAGCGGCCTCGTCCAGCAGCCGGTCTCGCTCCCGCTTAGGGAACGCCGGGGGCTTCTCCGAAACGAAGGTCCCCTCCCCCCGTCGGACAACCAGCACCCCCTGGTCGGTCAAACGCTGGTAGGCCTTGGAAACCGTCGCCGGATTGACCTGCAGATCCTTCGCCAAATCGCGCACCGAAGGGACGCTCTCCCCCGAAGGAAGAGCCCCACTCGCCACCAAATGGCGAACCGCCTCCTCAATCTGTCGCCAGATCGGGCGCGGATCCGATGGATCGATCCTAAGCATCCCGGCGTCCCCGAAGGCCACCGGCTGGGCGGTGGCGGTGTGTCAGGGTTATAACACGGCCCAGGACAGTGGTGGCGCGGCCGGCCTTGTGGCGTTCATCTTCAGCCCTCTCCAGCAAGCTCTAAGATCTTCCCGATCAGTTCCGGTGAAAGCCGGTAGCCGACATCGGCAAGTTGAACGAGAACCGGGGCGACTTCTTGGAGAAGACCCTTTTCCTTGGCGGCCAGGAGCACGCCGCCTGTGCCGACTACGCGGAGTCCTCGGCTTCTCGCGAGCGAGCGACCGCGCTTGTCGTCCATCAGTAGGAAACCGCAACGGAGCTGCTCGAACAAGGCGATTGCCTCGGCTTCTCCGGGGTCGACCATGAGGCGCAGCTCATTCAGTGCGTTGACCGGCTCCGGATCGGTTCGCACGATCCAGCCTTGGTCCAAAGCCTCACCAAGCACCTTGGCGCCCGGGCGGTCTGCGTGGATCTCGAGTTCGTCCAGAACCCGTCCTGGAATCAAGACCGTCGAGTAGAGGCTGTGGAGGATCCCAAGGAGACGTGTCCTCGCCAACGCGATGAGCGGCCCGGCGTCGGCGACAATGACTTCGGTCAACGCGCGTTCTCGAGCTCTTCGACCAGTTCTTCCGCCGGGTAACTCACCGCGGCAACGCCGGCCTGGCCGAGCAACTCAATGAAAGCCTCAATGGAGAGGTCGGCCAGCTTTGCGGCTTGCGCTAGCGTTGCTTGTCCGGCTTCGTAGACGTCCAGGGCCATTGCCCGATGGACTCCGTAAGCGAGCAGGCGCTCTCCGAAGGGAATCGCGAGAATGGCAGGCCGACCGTGCTTCGTGATGATGGAGAGCTTTCCCGCCTCGGCGTCCCGAAGCAGGTCTCCCGTACGAAGACGGAGGTCGCGGACGGTGAAAACGTCAAAGGGTTCCATGGGCCTCTTCCTCCCAATTGTGCCGTCAAAGCGTAGCACAACGAAATTAAACTTCCGAATGGACCTAACTCCTAATTCCAGGGGAGGAGGAGCGCCAGCCGTTCACACCCTGGCATACGCATGCTGCGTGAACCGGTTCCAGCCCTTCTTGGTCTTCGATTCGACCGCCCAGTTGCAGCCATCGTTCTCCCCGGGCCAATAGACCATGCGGGCGAGGCCGGCGGGCATTTGGGCTTCGAAGGCGATGGCTTCGGGGTGGATGTCGGAGCCGTCTGCGAGAGTTCCTTGGGATATCTTGCCGTCGGAGGTGAACGACCAGAAGGCGATCACTCCGTTGTCGTCGACTCTGTAGATCGCGTGCTCTTCGTAGGCCTTGCCACCCGGCAGTTGCCAGCGGGCTTCGAGGAGCACGGCGGTTCCTTGAAGGATGGGGGTGAAGGTTCGGGAACAACCCACACGGCCCATCGGTGAATCGGCGTCGGCACGCCACGAACCGATCAGGGGTTCGAGGATGCCGAGTTTGCCGCGGCTTTTTTTCCAGAGTGTCGTCTTGGACGTTGGCATGGCGATCAATAGACCTCGTCGTGGCTTCCAACGGTCTCCAAGAGGATCGCTTCCTCGCCCTCGTGCTCGATAAAGGTGAAGAGGATTCTTAAGTCGTAGCTGGCGCTGCAGGCCAACGAGCCTTCGAGCCTGCCCTTCAGCTTGTGGCTTCGGAGCCTAGGATCGGTAGCATCGGTCGCACGTAGGGCCAGGCTGGCTTGAGTAATCTCTGGCTTGATGACCTAAGTGTGACCACCCGCAGGGCGGCACGCAGGAAGCCCGGCGAGGGGAAGAGCTTTCGCTTCACGCAAGCAGATCGCCGAGGATCTCGTCCGGCGTCCGAGGCCTACAGAGGCCAGCCTCGAAATCGATCCGGGCCTCGCGAACCTCGCCGGCGAGGTCATCACGGCGACGCTCGACTAAGCGGCGGCGGACAATCTCGACCAGCTCAGTCTGCTCATCGAGCGGAAGCTCGTCCACGGCGTCCAGCAACTCAGCAAAGCTCATCGCGGTGCCCTCCTAGCTTCCAAAGTATAGCTCGGCAAACCGGCCTTGAGCCTTTCCCGTGTTCTTGAACGTTCGGTCCCTTAGGCGTTTCCCCACCCCGTGGTCGACGGGCCCCATTCTAAGGTCAGGCAGGGACCTTCGTCCGGCGCTCTTTCGGAAAGCGAACAAAGTCGGGATCGAGGAATACCAGGAGGTCGACGAGGGCTTGCTGCAGCACGATGAGTCGGGGACGTGCGGTGTCTAAATTCGTGCTCAGGATTTTGACATCGTCGCTCAGCGCGTCGATCAAACGATCGCCGCTAAGGACTACATTGTCCAAGTAGGCTGCATAGCCGCAGCATTCGAGGCATTGCTTTCCCTTCTTGATCATTCTGTCGCCGATGGCTCTTTGCTCGCCCGCGAAGACGCGGAGGATCCGAGGGAAGCGATCGGTCGAGAAAAGGGAATAAATATCATCCTGCAATCGGGCCAGCCGTCGAGTCGGCTCGCTTTGGCCGAGATCGATATATTGGAGGTCGCGGCGGACGATCTCTGTCCACGCAAAGTACTGGGCGATGAGGAACGTTGTGTTGTCGACAGCGTAAGAGCGCTCGCGTGGATCGCCCGCGTCATAATAAGCCCCGAGGAAATCCTGCTGGAGGACGTTGTAGAGACGGCTCTGAAGGTCGTAGGCGGCGCGGGCGAGAGGCTCGCGATACCGCGCCGAGGTTTGCTCGGCGTCGAAGCGGCGCTGTTCGGCCAAACGAAGGCTTTCGAGCTTATCGGCAAGACGGGTGGTCCGGATTTGGCCCCAGAACGTAAATCCCAAAGTGACCAGCGCGACGGCCGCGGAGACTAAGGCGACGACCAGTTCGATCTTCATATTTGACTTTGTCCTTTTCGGTCGCCGTTGGGGCGACCACGCCGTTTATCTTGACACGGGCTTTCAGTCCTTCTGGTGTTCTCGATCATTCCGGTCCTGGGGCGGTGCCCCAGGCTTTCATAAGACCGCGCCTTTGGCGCTGGCCCTTTGGGTTTCGTAAAGGCGGACTCACGATCAACTGGGGCGCGCCTGGCCCGGGCTGCTAGGGGAACACGCGTTTCCAGAGCAGCAACAAGCCTTGGACCAAGATGTACCCGCAGGCGGCAGACAGAACGACGAATTTGATTCCGGCCGCCAGGCTCGCGCCGAGGACGTCGAGCTTCGTGACGCCCTGGCCGAGCGAGTTGAGCATCCGCAGCATGAAGATGTTTTCGGTTGCATCCAAGGGGAGCGCGGCGAGCATCGACCAGGCGATGACGAACCCGATCGGCCCGCCGAGTCCTTTCGGAGAACGAGCCAGCAGAGAACAGGCGAGCGAAAAAGCCAGCGGGTAGAGCATCAAGAACCCGAAGTCCCAGTGGATCTGCTTCTTGGCGAGATCGAGCTTTGAATCGTCGACCCAGGTCTTGATGATGGCTGCGGCACGATCCTGGGTCCAGGCGAGCTCAAGCGAGACCACCTTCTGCGTCGCCACACTGTTCTTGAGCTTCTCTCCCTGATTGCCGAGAGCAATGGAGTAGAGCACGGTCGCCACCACGAGAACCAAGAAAACCACCCAGCGGGCAGGGCCCTGGAGAAACGCGAAAGGGTCGCTCATCTCTCTACCTCCCGAGATTTATGACTGACCCTACGCCAGGTTTACCCCGGCGGGACGAATCACCGCAACTCGAAGGGAAAATGGCGCCGCCGCGAGCCGGGTCCCCGGCGCGCTTCCTCGCGGCACCTCTGTAGAGGGAGAAATCCGGGGTCTTGCGGGGGCACCGACCGCTGTTTCCGGTGCGGGAAGCGGTACCGGGTCCGGAAAAACCGGTCCGCGGGTCACGCGGAACGCTCCTTTGGGTTAACGGAATGCTCCACTGAGCGCGCGGAATACTCCGCTAGATCTCAGGAACATTCCTCTGATGCTCAGGAATACTCCGCTGGAGGCCAGGAACATTCCTCCAAGTACCAGGAATGCTCCTCTGATCCTCAGGAACATTCCGCGCATGCCCAGGAACATTCCTCTGGATATCAGGAGTACTGCGCTGGATCTCCGGAGTATTCCGCTTACACTCCGGAGCATTCCGCCAGAGTTCAGGAATTGTCCTGAGGATCTCAGGAGTATTCCGCTGAGACCATGGAGTATTCCGTTGATGCTCAGGAGTATTCCTGGGGGTACGAGGAACACTCCGCTGGACCTCAGGAGCGTTCCGTGCATCTGGAGGAGTGGTGGCCGCGCCCTGCAATGCGGTGAAACGATCCGACGCTGTCCACCGCGCAGCCTGCGAACTGGTGGTGCGGGTCAAGATATCGCTTTGCGCGACGGGCGGGGTACCCCGCGGACGGGGCCTTGGCGCGAAAAACTGCCGAGCTGGTGCTCGGCGTTCCCGGGGAAAGGCCCCTTGCCGGTGGGCTTCGCGCGGAGCCGCCCGGGATCACCCCGGCCCGTTCGCTCCTACGCCGCGGCGACGACGGGTTGCTCCTTCCGGCTCGCCGCAGGCAGAGCGTGGCCGCAGCCGAGACCTGAGCCTCCGGGGGAGCCGACGGCTAGGCTCGCACGGTGATCGGCGCAGAGGCCGATCGAGCAGTGGGGGCAGAGGGCGACCGCTTCGGTCGAGCGGCCGGCATCGTGGCAGGGATAGCAGCGCATGATCAACCAACCTCCACAAGTTCAGGGGTACGGACCGCTCCGAGCGCGGTGGGCATCATCACCGCGAGATCGGCGGTGGACATCCCGAGCTCCGCCGCGACCCGCATTCCGTATTCTGGGTCGGCGCGGAAGAAGTGGCAGAGCTGCAGGTTCTGGACTTCCGGCCGGGCCTGGGAGAGCGGTGCCGCGATCGCCTTGGCCAGCCGGTCGCGTTGGCCTTCGTCGAACAGGCGAAAGAGGTTGCCCGCCTGGGTGTAATCGTCGTTGCCGATGCGGTGGTCGTACCGATCGGCCGCGACTTCGCCAAGCGGCAACGCCGGTTCACGAAATTCGGGAGACTCGCGCGGCGTACCCGGCACGGTGTTGGGGAAGTAGTTCGGCGCGGCTTCCCCTTGTCCCACGGACATCATCCCGTCACGCTGGAAATGCATCACCGGGCAGCGCGGGCGGTTGACAGGGAGCTGCTGGAAGTTCGTGCCGATCCGATAGCGGTGGGCGTCGGCGTAGCTCATCAACCGAGCCTGGAGCATCTTGTCCGGGCTCCAGGAGATTCCGGGCACCGTGGCGCTCGGCGAGAACGACGCCTGCTCGACCTCGGCGAAATAGTTCTGCGGGTTGCGATTCAGCTCCAGAATGCCCACCTCGATCAGCGGGAACCGGCCGTGCGGCCAGACCTTGGTGAGATCGAACGGGTTGTATTCGAATTCCGCCGCCTGCGCCTCGGTCATCACTTGGATGCAGAAGCGCCAACGCGGGAAATCACCCTGCTCGATCGATTGGAACAGATCGCGCTGGTGCGATTCGCGATCGCTGCCGATCAGGGCGGTCGACTCTTCGCCGGTCATGTTGTCGATTCCCTGGAGCGTCTTGAAATGGAATTTGCACCAGGTGCGGTTTCCGGCCTCGTCGATTAGGCTGTACGTGTGGCTGCCGAAGCCATGCATGTGGCGATAGCTCCGGGGCAGGCCGCGATCGGAAAACAGGATCGTCACCTGATGCAGCGACTCCGGCGACTGCGACCAGAAATCCCACTGCATGTCCATGTCGCGCAG
>JBDTZG010000052.1:0-36792 GCA_040005235.1 Acidobacteriota bacterium
AGGCGTCGTCCGTCCGCCGCAAACTGCCGCTCGAAGATGCCCGTGCCATCGCCGTCCTGGTTCGCGCCGCTCTGCCAGGCGACTAGGAAACCACCGCTTGGGGTCGCCGCGACCGTCGAGGCCTCCTGCCGCCCGCGCCAGAACCTGTTGATCCGCACATTGTCGCCGAGCGGGGTGCCATCCTCCGCCAGCAGTTGTCCGGCCACCCCCTGGATGTCTGCGAACGTCACCCCCGGTTCGCTTCCATCGCCGCCGCTGTCAGTCCAGGTGACGAACATGCGGCCGTCGGCCGCCATGGCGATCGCCGGATCGAACTGCGAGACCACGACGTTCTCGCCCGTATTGACCTCGAAGGTCTCTCGCCGCCGCGTGCCGTCGGCACCGTACAAGCTCAAGAAGATGTCGTAGAAGCTCGACTCGAACCCGTAGATCTGAGAGGCGATCGCAAAGCCGCCGTCGCCCCGCACGGCCACCCGCGGCAGCTCTCCGTCGTGTGACCGAACGGCCGGACCGACGAACGCGCCGGCGGCAGTCATCCGGCGAAAGGCGATCTGCTGGATCTCGACGTCCTCCGGATCGAACCGGCCGGTAAATTCCGACCAGCCGATCACCGCCCGGCCGTCGGCGGTCATCGCGACGTCGGGATCGATCTCGTCGTGGTGGGAAGGCCGGACGGCGAACCGCGGACCGATCGTCCTGCCGAGGGAGTCGAACCGCCGGCCGAAGACCTGAGCCGAGCCTCCGGTGGTGGCGGACGGTGACGTCCAGACCACCGTGAAACGGCCTGCGGCGTCCGCCGCGACCCGCGGCGCGCTCGAGGGCACCCTGGGGAGGCGGGCGACCTCGATGTCGCCCCCTTTCGCCCGGCCATCCGCGGCGAAAAGCCGCGCCTTGACGAACAGTTGCGGCGGCGAGGCGAAAGCCTCGAACCAAACCGCGACGAAATCGCCGTTGCCGCCGGTCGCCACGTCACCCGTCAACTGAAAGCCGGCGTCATGCGGGTTGAGGCGTAGCTCGCCCCCCCGCAGGTCCTGTGCGGCGGCAGGCACGGCACAGGTACAAGCGAGCAAAAGGGGCATCGACCAGCGAAAGCTCAACATGGGAGTCTCCGTTTGAATCGGCAGTTTTCTACAACCCTGAAGCGGAGACTACCGCGAAGTACAGGGTTCCGACCGGCCGGCCGGGACCAAACCGCCGCTCTCTGGGACCGCTCGCCGAAATCCGCACGGCGCGAATCGGGCATGATTCGCGCCACGCCCGCGTTGAAGGGTCTTGGGCCGGGCTGATATCCTGCCCGTCCAATCCCCGGGGCGGGTTCCTCCCCGCGTTTTCCCTTTCAGACGGAGCTCCTACTCGATGTTCTCGGAAGAACCCAGGCTGGCGCTCACCTTCGACGACATTTCGCTCGTTCCGGGCCTGTCGATCACCCACCCCAACGACGTCGACCTGCGGACGCAGGTCTGCCGCGGCATCTCGCTCAACATTCCGATCCTCTCGGCCGCGATGGACACGGTAACCGAATCGCGCCTGGCGATCGCGCTCGCCCAGGAAGGCGGCCTCGGGGTGATTCACAAGAACCTGACGGTCGAGATCCAGGCCGAGGAGGTCGACAAGGTCAAGCGCTCGGAAGCGGGCATGATCGTCGACCCGGTGACGATCGGCCCGGATCAATCGATCCGCGACGCCCACACCCTGATGGCGCATTTCAAAATTTCCGGCGTGCCGGTCACTGATTCCGCGGGCCATCTGATCGGCATTTTGACCAACCGCGATCTCCGCTTCGAAGAGGACCTCGACCGACGGATCGGCGACCTGATGACGCGGGAAAACCTGATCACGGTACCGGAAGGAACCACGCTCGAACAGGCCAAGACCCTCCTCCATCGCCATCGGATCGAAAAGCTCCTGGTGGTCGATCCCGCCGGCAACTTGAAGGGGCTGATCACGGTCAAGGACATCCAGAAGATGATGCAGTACCCCAGCGCCTGCAAAGACGAGCTCGGGCGGCTGCGGGTAGGGGCGGCGGTCGGCTCTTCCGGCGATTACCTGGAACGCGCCGCGGCGCTGGTCAAGGCCAAGGCCGATCTGCTGGTGCTCGATTCCTCGCACGCCCATAGCCAAGGGGTGCTCGACGCGGCGGCGAAGCTGCGCGAGCGCTTCCCCGAGGTCCAACTGGTGGTGGGCAACGTCGCGACCGCCGAAGGGACCCGGGCGCTGATCGAGCGCGGGGTGGATGCGGTGAAGATCGGGATCGGCCCGGGGAGCATCTGCACCACCCGGATCGTCACCGGAGCGGGCGTGCCGCAGGTGACGGCGATCCAGGATTGCGCCCGGGCGGCGGAAGAAAGCGGCGTTCCGGTGATAGCCGACGGCGGGATCAAATTCTCCGGCGACTTGACCAAGGCGCTCGCCGCGGGCGCCCATTCGGTGATGATCGGCTCGCTGCTCGCCGGCACCGAAGAGAGCCCGGGCGAAACGATTCTTTACCAGGGGCGCACCTACAAAGCGTACCGCGGCATGGGCTCGCTCTCCGCGATGGCCCGCGGTAGCGCCGAGCGCTACTTCCAAGAAGGGGGCGGCAGTCTGTCGAAGCTGGTGCCCGAAGGGATCGAGGGAATGGTGCCGCACAAGGGCACGGTCCACCAGCTCCTTCCCCAGCTCACCGGCGGCCTGCGCTCCGGCATGGGCCTCTCGGGCTGCGCCACGATCGACGACCTGCGCACCAAGGCGCAGTTCGTGAGGATCTCCCCCGCCGGGCTGAAGGAGGGCCACGCCCACGACGTGGTGATCACCAAGGAAGCTCCGAACTACTGGGTGGAACGGTAGGAAGTCGAAAAAGCCCGGAATCCGATCATGACCAAAGCGGCACTGTTTGAGGTTCTCCAGAACGGCGAAAGCTCGGGAGTCGAGTTCAAGCTCGACGCGATCGAGCCTCGCTCTCTCGCCAAGGAGCTTGTCGCGTTCTCAAACCTCGAAGGCGGCCTGCTCCTGCTGGGGGTCCGCGACGATGGATCGGTTCAGGGGATAGAGCGCGAGCGACTCGAAGAGTGGGTAATGACGACCTGCCGCGACAAGATCCGTCCGGAGCTGATCCCGTATTTCGAAATTCTTCGCGATGTCGAACCCGGAAAGGACATCGCCGCCGTTCGAGTCGGGCGTGGATGGTCAGTCCATCACGTCTGGCACGGCCAGCACCGGACCTACTACATTCGGGTCGGAACAACCAGCCGCGAAGCTTCCCCCGAGGAGCTCGCGCGGTTGTTCCAACAACGGGGCGACTTCCGAGTCGAGCTCCGCCCAATCTCCGGCTCGGGCCTTTCGGATCTCGACCTCCGCCGCCTCCGCGACTACTTTTCACGGGTTCGTCAGCAGCCGGTTCCTGACGACAACGACGAGGAAGGTTGGCGTCGGCTGCTGGTCAACACCGAGCTCCTGAGCGATCAAGATCCGAATTTCCCCTGCACGGTGGCCGCCTTACTGTTGTTCGGCAACAAGCCGAATCGATTCCTTCCGCAGTCGGGGATCGACGCGGTTTCCTATCCGGGCAATGAACCCGATTATGCGGCCAGGGAACGCGCCTCGTTGCGCGGCCCCATCACGCCGCTCTTCAGTCAAAGACCGAATGCCCATCCTGTCCTCGAAGAAGCGGGCTTGGTTGAACATGCCCTTGCGTTCGTCCGCCGCAACAGCGCGGTGACGGCGACTCTCGACGACGGAGCGCGCCGCGTCGAACGTTTCGATTATCCGGAAGAGGCGGTTCGCGAAGCGGTGGTCAACGCACTGATCCATCGCGACTATCTGCTCGCCGCGACCGATGTTCAGCTCGCCCTCTATAGCGACCGGCTCGAAATCATTTCCCCGGGAAGGTTACCTAACGGCATCACCGCCGAGCGCATGCGGGTCGGCTGCCGAGCGGCGCGCAACGAGCTTTTGAAGGACGTAATGCGCGACTACGGTTACCTGGAACATATGGGCCTAGGCGTCCCGCGCAAAATCATCCGCTTGATGCGCGATCACAACGGCACCGAGCCGGATCTGGTGACGGAGCACGAGCAACTCTTGCTCCGCCTGTGGAAACACTCGCGTTCTGAGTAAGCATGGGGCAGGCGGACGAGGGGGCGACGCTTGCGTCGCCCCTACGTCCGCCGACCTGCCGGTGCTGTGCCGCCGATCAGCGGGAGGCGCCGAGGGTTACGTCTTCGGCAAAGGACTTTTGAAGATAGCCCTTGCCGCGGTGGAAGAACTGGGTATCGATCCGCTTCGGGTTGAACCACTTCTGAACGAAGGCGACGGTCTCGTCCAGATCGAATACTTTGCACGAGTAGACGTCGACGCTGATGAACCGGTTGTTCGCCGAGGTGTGCACCTGGATGCCGCTCTCGATGATCGGAATCCAGCCGCTGTAGCCGGGCTTGCCGGGAAACGTCGTCTCGCAGGTCTTGAAGATATAAGGTTGGGTCTGCTTCGTCATGTGAAGGTGAACGCAGATCTTGTCAAGGAACTCGTAACCCTTTTCCAGATCGCAACAGGTCTCCACGTCGCAGCCGAAACAGTCGATGATCAGTTGGTAGCCCCAGGACGCTTCTTCCGGCGAAGCGCTGCCGAACAGGTTGTTTTCAGACATCGTCGTCTCTCTCCAGCGCAGGCGCGGTAGGTTCGGTCGGTTTCTAATCGCTCGGTTGAAACATAGCGCCTTACAGGTACGGGCGCCGATCGATCTCGGATTTATCTCTTGGCGGAAGAGTTCGGAGTCATCTCGGGCTTCCTTTTCAAGCGGCGCCCGGTCGTCTATCTATGCCGACCGCTTCGGCCGCGCGGTGTCCATTGACATCTTCCAAATTCGATCGCCGCCGAGGCAACGCTCCGGCAAGATCGCCGATCCTCTGGCCGCCGGGAACCCAGTCCGGACGATCTTCGAGCCTCTGCTCGGTGAAAGGTGTCGAATATCCGAGCGCGCGCCAAAGCGCTTCGGCGAAAGCCGGCATCAGCGGTCCGGAGAGCACCGCGAGCTGCTTGGCCGCGAGCAGCTCAAGCGCCACCCCGGTCCGCCGCTCTTCGCCCCGCGCTTCCACCCGCAGCCAGCCGCTTTCCGCGGCACCGAACCGCCGCGCCGCGCGCACCAGCTCGGAAAGGCCGCGTGCCGCGCGCACGAGAGAAAAGGTTTTCGGTTCGTACCCTTCGGCGATCTCGGCGGAGAGCTGCTCGATCCGGCGGTAAAAACGCCGATGATCCTCCGTCCAGTCGCCGGTCCAGGGCACCGCGCCGCCGTGCCGGGCGGTGACTTTTTCGGCGAGGCTCAAAAGCCAACCGCCAAATCCCTGATGCACTTCACGCTCGATCGTCTCGTCGAATTCGCGGCGGGTGAAGTTGCTCCCCTCCACTTCCGGCGCGCTCCAGGCGAGATAGAAGCGCACTTCGTCGGCCGGCACCTCGGCGACCATCTCGCGCCCCCAGATCGCATGCTGGCGGCTGGTCGAAAACTTCTTGCCGTCGAGGGACAAGAACTCGTTCATCACCAGCGCTTCCGGCAGGCGAATCTCGGCGTCGAAAGCTTTGAGCATCGCCGGCACCAGCAGGCCGTAGAAAAATCCGTTGTCCGAGCCGAAGCACTGGACCACGCTCGCTTGCGGAGACTTCCAGAAGCGCTCCCATGAGGCCTCCTCCGCCGGAACCCCCGCCATGTCGCAGACCTCGCGGGCGTAGGCCAGATAGCGCGGCGACATCTCGCACCAGACCCAGATCCGCTGCGCTTCGAACCCTGCAACCGGCACGGGAATGCCCCAGTCGGCCGGATGGGTGACCGCGATGTCCGGCAAGCCGGCCTCGACCACCTGCTCGCACAGCGATCGCAGGCGCGGGTTCATCGCGGTCTTGAGCCAAAATTCGCGCAGGACGTCGACGTGCCGCGAGAGCGGAAAATACAGCCGCGTGTAGTTGCGCGGCTCGGGTACACCTAAGCAATGGGTGCAGACCGGATCGATCAGATCGATGCAGTCGTTCGGCCGGCAGCACTCTTCGCAGCAGTTCCCGCCGCTGGTCGCCCCGCAATGCGGGCAGCCGCCGCGGATGTGGGCTTCGTAGAGATAGATCTCGCAGCGCGGGCAATACGGCGAAGGCGCCTCGCGCGCGACCAGCTGGCCCGACTCGTACAGGCGAAGGAAGAACGCCTGGACCAGATCGCGGTGGTACGGCGACGCGTTCGGGCGGGTGAAGGCGTCAAGCTCGATCTCCGCCGCGGCGAGGGTCTCTTGGATCTCGCCCGCGAGGAAGTCCGCCGCCTCGTTCGGTCCCAGGCCCAACCGCTCGCCGTTGGTCTTCACGTAGCTCTGGTTGTCGTCCGAGCCGAAGACGTAACGCGCTTCCACGCCCCGCGAGCGGAGATAGCGGGCGATCACGTCGCCCGCCAGGTACGGACCGGACAGGTGGCCGAGGTGGAGGTCGCCGTTGGGAGTCGGCGGCGCGGCGGTCACCAGGGTCCGCACGGGCCGCACGATGGCCTCTGCGGCCTTGGCAGGTGCCGCCACCGTGGCCCCCCCGACCTCGCCGGAGTCGGCCCAGAGCTTGCGATCCTCCCACCAGACGGTGAGGAACAGAAGATCCTCGGTCTCGGAGGTATTGGTGAGCGTGTGCTGATCGAACGGCGGCAGGAAGATCACGTCGCCCGAGCCAATCTCGGTCGTATCGTCGGCGACCCGGATCACGCCCCGGCCCCGGGCGACGAAGAACGTCTCGCCTTCCTGGTGGGTGTGGTGCTTGGTCGCGCCGAGCGGCGGCACCACCGCCCACGCCGAACCGAACGGCGTGCTGACCACCCCTTCCCAAGGGTAGAGCCCTTGGACCGAGATGCCGTACTCGCTTTCGAACTTTGCCGGGTCGAGCCTTTGGATGAACATCGATCTCTCTCTCGCCTCTCGCGCCCCGGTCAGACCGCGACCGCCTCGACCACTTGGTCCAAAGCGCTCTGCCGGGCATCGACCAACGAATCGAGAATGTTGCCCGCGCGGATCGGCAGGAGCGACAGGACCGTCTCGCTCGCACCGTGCCGGCGCTCCGAGAAGCCCTGGAGATATACGCCTGGAGCGAAGCCCGGCTTCGATTCGACCCGGTAGTCGCGACGGATCCGATATTCGTATCCCCCGCCGGGGACCGGGACTGGATCGCGCTCCAGGTGGCTCGCGACCTCGGCGAGCAGCGGATGGTCCGACGGCCAGTGATAGCCGGTGGCGAGGATCAACGCATCGACCTCCATCTCGTACGGCCGCTCTTCGAGGGTGTTTTGGAACCTCGCCCAGACCGTGGCCTCTCGCTCCTCGATCTCCCGCAGCTCCAGGAACGGCAGGAGCGTCGCGCGATTCTTTCCTTCCACCCGTTCGTTGTAGATCTGGCGGTAGATCTGCTGGATCAACGGCGCGTCGACCACCGCGTAGTTGACGTCGCGGCACATATCCAGCACCCGGGCGCGCTTCTCGTCGGTGAGCGAGTAGAGCCAGTCGACCCGCTGGGGAAAGAAGATCTCGTTCGTGAAGTGGCTGTCGTCGACCGGCTTGTAAGCGTATTTCCGGAGCGTCGAGGTGACCTGCGCGTTCGGGTAGTGGGTGAGCAGGTAGCTGAACAGCTCGGCTCCGCTCTGCCCCGCGCCGACCACCGCGAACTTGTAGGGTGCCGTCTTGTCCGGAAAGTCGTTGCGCATGCGACGCAGGAATTCATGGTTGTGGAAAGCGCGGCCTCCCGGCACCAAGCGGAGCGGCGGCGGAACCGCAGGAATGCCCCCCGTTGCGAGGACGATGTTCCGGGTCAATACCTCTTGGTCTTCGCCGGTCGCGAGATCGCGCGACACGACACGCAGCAGGTCGATCGAGCCGGGCGCCTCGCCGGGCTCGGGGTGGATCGCGACCACTTCGCAACCCCAACGCACCCGCTCGGAAAGCGCCTCGGCGACCCACACCAGGTAATCGTTGAACTCGATCCGGCCGGGGAACAGGTCGCGCAGGTTCAGGAACTCGAACAGCCGTCCTTTTTCCTTCAGGTAGTTCAAGAAAGTAAAACGACTCTGAGGATTCCTTACGGTTGCAAGGTCCTTGAGCACGGAGATCTGGATCAGCGAGTCTTCGAGCAACATTCCGGGATGCCAGACCGGACCGGTCTTGCCCTCCAGAAACAGTCGGGACATCTGAGACGCCTCGGGCGCCTCTTCCAACGCGACGGCAAGAGCCAGGTTCGACGGACCGAACCCGACGCCGATGACGTCGAAAGCGCCGACAGCTTCGGCGCGGAGTGGCAATGTCATGTTAATGGACACCTCGGTCGCGTACCCGAAGACGCCCCCACTTCGAAATGGGCGTCAATAACGGTACTCACCTAACAGTGTCCTGCCAGAGGAAAAGGGGGACGATTCGTCCCCCTCCCCCCTCCTCCGCTCGGCCGCCAGGCCTTTCCGGTCCGTAGTTTAGAGATGGACCTTGCGGCTGACGACGATCGCATCGCCGTCGGAAATCATCTCCGCCGGCCGGGCTGCGACGAGCGCACGGGCCGCGGGGGGGAGTCCGAGCGACCGGTCGACCAGATAGCCGTCGATCGGCCCAGAGCTGCCGACGACCAGATCGAGCACGATCCCCTCGGGCGGCGTCGACAGGCACTGGAACGTAAACCAGTCGCCACGCTGCGGAATTTTGCCTTCCTTGGTCATCGGAATTTCCGTATCCCCCATCCGCGCCGAGCGGATGTTCGCGGCAACCGGCACATGGAGGGTGACCGAGGGGGCGCCGCGCGGCGAGACGAGCCGCAGGGAGAGATGCCGGCCGTCCGGACGCGGCTCGTCGACCAGCACCTCGATCGTCGGAACGACCAAAGGAAGGGGCGGAGCCGGGGCCACGGCGGCCTTCGCCTGAGGGAAAGACCAGGCGAACGGCTGGCCGATGGCAAACGGCGCGGCGGCGGTGAGCGTAGCGGGGAGCGGACGCCCCGGCGCGAGATCGCCCGCGAGAACCCAGCGGCCGGCGCCGGCATCCGAATCGAGATGATAGGTCAGAGTCATCCGCTGCGGTGCCGCGGCGGAGGCGCGGGTGGTGGCCGGCACCAGGAACGCCGTCACCACGCCGACCAAGGCGATCGCGCCGATCCAGAGCGCCGGACGGCGCGCGTCGGCGTGGAGCGGCGCGAGCGGCATGGCGATCAACCCGAAGACCGCCGCGATCACCGCGAGGCCCGGCGTGCCGAGACCGGCAAAGAAGAGCAGGGCCAGCGGCGCCCAAAGGATTCCGACCACCGCGAGCGGCAGCAAGGCCGCCAGCCACGGCCGGCCCGGAAGCCCAAACCAGCCGGCGAGGCCCGCAACCAAAGAAGGGATCACGAACAGGTAGCTTGCGCCGGGCACCAGCACCGCGGTCGCGACGCCGAGGATCGACCAGGCGAGCCACACCCCCGTCCACACCCCCGCCGCCCGCGCGTTTCGGGAGACGGCCGCGAGCACGCCCAACACGGCCAAGGCGGCCAAAGCGCCTACCGACAGAAGAAGCGCGCCGGCCTCCGCCGGCCAGGCGACCGCCAATCCGCCCGCGATTCTTTCCGCATTGACGAACACGAGGCCGATGCCGGCCGCCGCCAAAATCGAGGCCAACGCTCCGACCAGCGCCAGGATCGAGCCCCCGGGGCTCGCGACGCGGGCGCCCCAGGCCTTGCGGCAGGCGAGTCCCACGGCGAGCAGCGCCAGCACCGCGAGCGGCAAGGTCGCAGCGGCGGGCCAACGAACGATGCCGAGCGAGAGCACGTCGAAGAACACGGCGGGACCCTGCTTCGGCCGGTCGAGCTGAGCCCCGGCGAGCGCTCGCGCCAGCTCGAAGGCGCTCTCCCCCATGTGCTGCAAGCTCGCGGGCGAGGCGTTGGCGAGGCTGTCGAGCGGCGTATGGTAGCGCTCGGCGTCGCCGATCAGGGCGAAGTTGAACCCCGGCATCCCTTCGCGATTGAAGACGGTGTAGTCGGTGTCGTTCGGCAGCCGTTCGTAGATCGAAACGAACACCGACGAGGCGACCGGTCGCGAAACCGCATGGGCGAACAGCGGAATCCACGCCCCGTTGGTGTGCTGGGTCTGGAACATCAAACCGGGACCGGTCGTGCCCCGCGCCTCCAGGTTGATCACCACTCCGACCTCTTTGGCCGTCGGCGTCCGAACGAACGCTTCGGCGCCCAACAGGCCGGCCTCCTCGCCGTCGTCGACCAGGAAGATCACCGGGTTGTCGGGCGCCGGACCGGCCTTCATCAGGCGCGCGATCTCCAGAATAGCGGCGACGCCCGTCAGGTCGTCGGAAACGCCCGGACCGCTCGGCACCGAATCGTAGTGGGCCGACAGCAGAACCGCCTTGGGAGTAGACGCCCCCGCCTCGGTGTTTGCGGCGAGACGGGCCACGACGTTTTGGACCGTAGTGCAGGGGCCGCCCAGGCGACAGACGAAACCGGGAACCACCTCAGGCTCGTAGCCGAGGCGTCGAAACGCCAGGAGCACCCGCTCCCGCGTGGCGGCGTTGGCCGCGCTGCCCACCGGATGCGGCTCGCCGTTGCCGACCAGCTCCGCGAGCACCGCCCCCGCCCGCCGGGCGGAAAACTCCATCTCCGGCGCATCCACAGGTTTGGCCGCAGGAGGCCGGAGCCGCACCACCGCCAGGCCGAACAGCGCCGCGAGAAGCAGCAACCCCACGATCAGCCCGCCGCTCCCCTTCCTCGAATTCGCCTCGCCGCCCGGCTCGACCATGCGCGTCTCTCCCCTTTTTCACCCGAAGCTCGACCGGGATTCGGTCGCGATGTTCGCTGGTTCTACTCCTCCCTATGGTGCCACAGAGTGGGGAAAGGGGGGCAGGGGGCCGAGGTCGGCACTGAAGCGCCCGTTTCGGAGCACGATGGTTCTAGAATCCGCGCCTGCCCCATCGCTCTCTTGGATGGGCTCAACCGCAACTCAAGGAGCTGTCATGAGTCTCGTAGATCCGATTTTGCAAGAGCTGGAGCGTGAGGCCGCCACCACCCGCCGCGTTCTAGAAGTTGTGCCCGAAGGACAGCTCGGCTGGAAGCCGCACGAGAAGTCGATGTCGCTCGGCACGCTCGCGCTGCACATGGCGAACATCCCGGGGAACATCTCGCGCCTCGCCGACAGCGAAGGACTGGAAGGACCGCCGAATTTCGCGCCGGCCGAAGCCACCACCACAGCACAGATCCTCGAAGCGCTCGATGCGAGCCTCGCCGACGCCCGCACAATTCTGGGTGCGATGGACGACGAGCGGGCGATGGGCATGTGGTCGATGTCGAGCAACGGCAAGACTCTCATGACCATGCCCCGCATCGCCATTCTGCGCAACATCCTGCTCAATCACTGGTATCACCACCGCGGCCAGATGACCGTCTACCTGCGCCTGCTTGGCGTTTCCCTCCCCTCGGTTTACGGCCCGTCGGCAGACGAGAATCCGTTCGGATAAGAAGAGAACCGCTTGATGCAGAATCCCGAGCACACCGACTGCGCCTGATGTCCGGCTTGATCCGGGGACGGGAGCGGCAGGAGTCGTAGGTGTTGGGAGGAGGGCTGCCGCTCCTACCGCCCCTCCGCCCGCAATGCCGCCCCCCCGAGCCTCCCACCACCCCCCGTTTCCTCACCGAGGAACAAGTCCGCCAGTTGATCGATCACCGACTGTTCGAAGCGTTCAGCCAGGTGATGCCGAAGAAACCAGCCGGACCGACCGGCTCGGGCGTGCTGCCAGCTCGGGACTAGTCCTGGAACGTGGAGACCGCGTCGTCGACGCCGATCGCGACCTCGCGAAACTGCGGCCAATGCCGCACCTCAGTGCCTACTCCGGGAGTTCCTCCGTGTCCAGGGTACAGGGATTGCCCGTTCCCGGGCCACAGTGCCCGCAATCCGACGAATGGACGGGAATGCAGACAATTGGGGAGATATCGATAAAAACTGGAGCCGTGGCGTAGAACGCGTCGAAGGTCGCGCGATAGTACCGGCCCTCTTGGCTTGGGGCGCGAACGTATCCAACGTATTCGGTGATGCCGATCCAGGGTCCCCCGGCGATCCGAAAATTTCCGTCGTCGAGGAGGAAATGAGTCCCCTGGATGACAGTGTTGAATGAGACCGTGCCGGAGGCTGTGAACAAAGTAACAACGCTGGAGGAATCGACGGCGCGGACCCGTTGGTTCGCGCCGACGGAACCTCGAAAGAACTCACCGAAAGCGAAAGCGGGGGTCAGTCCCCAAGCGAGGCAGCAGGCGATCAAAATCCAGGATCCCAACCAGGAGGCTTTCATTAGCATCCTCCTGCGAGGTAGCGAAGGTGGTCGGCGGAGACGTTGCTGTCGACGGAGGTACCATAGACGGAGACACTCAGCGTGCCGGGCGCAATGGCCTCGTAGAGGAAGCGATCGAAGGCCTCCCTGCCGAAGGTCGCGCGCGCCGTCTCGAGGCTTTGGGCGTGTAACCGACAATCCTTTTTGCCGAACTCTTCGGCTTGGCGGTCGATTTCCGCCCGCCTCCCGGGATGCGCAGTCTGATACTCCTTCGCGAGCGCTCGCTGCGCCTTGATCGAATCCAGATAGGGCCGGGCGACTTGTTCGAGTCGCTGCCAGAAGTCGTTGTCGATCCGTATTCCGCCGGACTTGGACTGATATTCGTCGCGAAATCCCTGGCTGGCCTCGGGCAAGGGAGAGAAGGCCCGCATGAGGAGGTCTTGATAGAGCTCAATGGGTAGGAAGAGTTCGGGATTCTTGTCGCCTTGTACGACGTCGCGGCCTGCGGCATCTAAGGCGCCTTCCGTCTCCGCGACGTAGGCGTTTTCGCGGGAGCGCATGGAAGAAGGGTCATAGCGTTTGGAGATTCGCTCCTCATCGGTCCACTTCCATGGCGGCCTCGGAGAATCCTGGCCGCGGGCTGCCGCAGCGAGCAACAGACCCGTTATGAGCAAAGCTGATGAAATCATGCGCATGAAGCGATCTCCTTTTTCAGGGTTCAGGACCGATGGATCAAGCGACACGAGGGCTGAGAAAAGCTGTTTGATCTTCATACGCATCAAGGTCCTCCTTCGTTGCTGGCGCCGACGAGACGGCAGGCATTTGTAAAGTCGCCATTTTGTGCACACGACTGTGGCTTGAACCCGCCGCGGGAACCAGCTGTGGTGCGACTCTGAGGAATACTTGGTCAGATTGATCTTTATCTGGCGTCATGGTGACGCCACTTTGCCCGAGCGAGAAAGCGAAGTCAAGAGGAATCTATCGGGCCTTGAGAATTCTTTGCCGACGTGCCAAAAAGAAAGGGCAGCGGTGCGCCCTGGGAGGGTACTGGCCGTCGCCAAGACCACACGGGCGGGGCAAGACCGCCGTCCGTGTGGTGAGATTTTCCTTCCCTACCGCCCCTCCGCCCGCAACGCCGCCCCCGCCGCCTGGACCATCGCGACAGTCGCCTGTTCGCCCCGCGCAGCTTCTTGAAGCAGCAGCAAACCGGCGAGCGCCTCGCGGCGGATCTTCAGGGCCTTGAAGGTAGAGACCGCGTCGTCGACACCGCAAGCGACTTCGCGGAACTTGCCGCGACGAATCCAGATCGCGCAGAGGTCGAGGGTGACCAGGCTGGCTTGAAAGAAAAGGCTGCGATCTTCGAATCCGGTCCTGACGGCGCGCAGGTAGGCATCGGCACAGGGAAGGTTGCCGAGGCCGGCTTCGATCTGCGCCTCCACCCATTGGCGACGGAGAAGATCCGTCTCGTCGCCCCATTCCTTATAAAGGGGCTCGCAGCGATCCAGCCAGGCGCGAGCGGTTTCGAAATGGCCGAGTCGGGTGGTGCAGAATAATGTGTTGTGGAAGGCTGCGAGCGCGAGGTCAGGATCACGAGCGAGGTCCAGAAGCTCGAGGCTGCGCAGGAAGAAGCCCAATGCAGCGAAGTTATCTTGGCGGTGCTCGGCGATCAAACCGCGTTCCAAACAAATACGGCCCGCGATGTGATGTTCGCCGTGTTGTTCCCGAAATCCCTGCAGATAGGCGAGTAGGTCTTCGGCCTCTGCGAGTCGGCGCGATGCCATTAGAAATTGTGCCGCCCCTTCGGCCGAGTCGAGGAGCGGCATCAGCTCGGTCGCCGCCGCCACAGCCCCGTGGAATGCCCCCTCGGCACTGGCGAAATCGCCAGTCAGGCGCCGGGCGTTCGCCAACTCGGTCCAAGTTTCGCTTCGGAGGTTGTCAACGACCCCTTCGGGATGCATCTCCGGTTTCAGCGAACCGGCGAAGCTGACAGAGAGCACCGCCGCAAACAGGCAATATTCGGGGTCCTCACGGCGCTCCCCCCGTGCTTCGCCGAGCCAAGCCTTGGCGCGAGCGAACAGAAGCATCTGGGTGGGAGGAGGAAGTTCGTCCAGGTGGACCAGACCTTCCACTTCATCCTCCGCCTGCTCTCTCGCCTCGGCCAGCTCGACGCCGATGGCGAGCGACTTCTTTATCGCGCCACGCAGGCGGAAGTCCTGAATATTGCCCAGGGCCACTGCCCGCTCGTCGTCATTGGCCACGGGAAGATCCACGATCGCTGAAGGCCAGGGGAGCTTTCCCGCCAGCTCGCAGCAGTCTGGACATCTCTGGGCCAGATGCTTGACGACCTCAAGAAGCCGACCGCCTTCAAGCTGCTGCGCCCAGAGATCCGTGATCTCGGCAGGAATCAAGTGCGGGGTGTCCGACATGTCGCCTCCCAGAGAGTGCGCGCGACCGCTTCGCATTCCATTGTCTCAAGTTCGAGAGAGAATTGTCGCACGAAAGCCCAGCCACGGAAACCCCGAATCTGCCGACATCTACGGATCGAAATGTAGAGACGCCCCAGTCCTAAACCACGAACGAACCGGGTCCACCATCGTCGGGGCGTCTCCTCTTCGCGCCGCCACGAACCCACTGGATTCAAAGCCGACGGGAAGCATTTAGTTAGGCGGCAGGCGTCGGCTACTGTAGGCCCCACGGACTGATCTGGCTGCCCTCGGCGTGCGGTAAGGGACTGACCAGTCCCCAGGGATTGATGCCGGCGCCCTCCTCGGCCCAAACCTGCCGCAGCGCACCCGGGGGGGCGGTCCCATCGACCGTGGGCGCAGGCTTTCCCCACGGACTAATCTCAGACCCCGTCTCGCCCCAGAGGTGGTTGATCCAATCAAACGGCGAAAAACGATCGAAAAAGCTCCAACCTGCAGTCGACGCAGCGGCGGCGGGCGTTGCGCTGAAGAGGAGGGCGGCGAGGGTAGCTATGGCGAGCAGGCGGTATGAACGTGGCATGCGAAGCTCCTTCCCATCCGCGGTGCGCACCGGCGGCCGGAATGGCCCCCGCGCCCGCGGGGGCAACGCGTTTGCGTTGCTTCTACTGGCGCGAGAGCATGGCAAACTTTTGAGGTTCGTGAACGTTTCGCCGAAATATTTTTATCCGCGATCCATTCGACGAAACTCCAGGATTCTCCAGGCTGGATCAGCGTAGAAAGAACGCCGCTTTGAAAGCAAATTTGTGGCATCTGGCGCCTAAATTTACCAATCGGATGAACAGAAAAGCTTGCCTTTCCCGCGCCGCCGCCGCCTACATGTGCATACCGTGCACGGGAAGGCGCCGCACGCCTTGACACATCGCGGCTTCCCGCTCGACAATCGCGGCATGGCTCCGGCAAAAAAGACGCCCCCTTCCTCCTCGCCCCCCCATGGGGAAGCGCCCGGCGAGTCGCTACTTCCCTCTACGGATAGCGCCGGAACCGCAGAGGCAGAAGCGATCGGAGGTCCGGCGAAGCGCAAGCGGGCTCGCCGGAAAGCCGCGGCCGAAGCGCAAATCGAAGCGCAAGCCGAGGCGCCGGTCCGTCGCGGCCGGCCGCGCAAAGGGGAGGAGAAGCGCCAAGAAGTCGCTCGACCGGACGAGATGCAGCGCGCCATCACCTTGCTCGACCAGCTGGTGGAGGCGTTCGGCGGCTCGCGGCGCCATGTCGACAAGCTGCTCGGCACCGGCCGCAGCCGGACCAGCCAAGTGCTATCCGGGCGCTTGGAGCTCAAGTTCCAGCACATCCTGGACGTGCTCGAAGTGTTGGGCATCGAGACCCGGGCGTTCTTCGAAGTGCTGTACGGCGAAGAAGAGCACACTCCCTTCCCCGCTCCGCTCGCCGTGGTCTATCGCCAGAAGCTCCGAGCCATGGGCGCACCGGCGGAGATCGCTGCACTCGGACCGAAGGCGTCCGAGCCAACCGCCCTCCCCCACTTCCTCACCGAGGAAGAAGTCCGCCAGTTGATCGACCGTCGCCTGTTCGAAGCGTTCAGCCAGGTGATGCCGAAGAAGCCCGCGTAAGTACCGACCGTAAAGCCCTCTCAAGTCCCCGGTGCCCCACCGGGTCGTCTTCTCTTTTCCGGCTCATTCAGGAGATTGCGTCTCCAGTCCTTGACATCTTCGGCGTCGTTGAGCATTATTTGGCGCCATGACCAATAAACAAAGCGTAGATCGCCACGCTTCGCCACCGCGCCTGGCGCCCGCCGTCTGGTCGCGCCGTTCGGTCGGGCGCCGCCTGGCTCGGCTTCGACGCAGCCGAAAGTGGACTCAAGAGCGGGTCGCCGCCGCCGTCGGCGTCGATCGGGGCACGATCAGCCGCTGGGAGCGGGGCGTCATCCTGCCGAGCGTCGATCGGCTTGGCCAACTCTCACGCCTGTTCGAGATCCCATTCGCGGACCTCTTTGCGGTGGCGCCAAAGAAATCGCACTCTGATCCCTCCGAGGAAACGAAGTGACCTGCCCGCCGCGACGCGAGCTGGAGCGGGCGATCGCAGATCTGCCGGCGGTCGATCGGGCCGGGTTGCTCTACGTTCTGACCTGCCGCTCTTGCCGCGCCATCGCGCGTTGACGGCTCGCAGACGAGGAAGCGAACCGCCACCCCCGACACCGCCGGGCGGACGGTACCGAACCCCGCTACGACCGCGCGTTCTCCTTGCTCCCGATCGAAATCGTCGACCGACTGGCGATCGAGGGCGCTTCGGCCGCGCTGTTCGACCTGCTCTCCCTCCCTTCGTCCGAGCGCTGGCGGCGGCTGGAGGCGGGCGAAATACCGTCCAATCCCCCCCTCGCCGAAGCGCTGATGGCGCTCGCCGAGCAAAGTCACGCCGAACCGGCCGAGATCGTCGACCTGTCGAGCCTTGGTTTACGCCTTGCCCACCAGGCGGTGGAAAAGGATGGGCGCCGGCCGATCGAAGGATTAGAAAGCCGCTATTGGATCGTCCAAGCTCGCATCGACCGCCTGCTGGGAGCTCCTGACCAGGCGCTCGAGATTCTCAGCCTCGCCGCCGGCCTTCTGCCGGAATCGGTGGCCGCCCCGGAGCGCGCCGCGTATTGCCGCGAGGCGGCCCGCTGTTTCGAGCAACTCGGGCGGTTTGACGAGGCACTGGCGCTGTACGACCGAGCCGCCGAGGTGCTCCGGCCGTTCGGCCAAACGGTGGAAATCGCCAATCATTTGCTCCACTCGGGGAGGCTTGCCGCCGCACAAGGCGATCCGCACCTGGCCCTCCTCCGCCTCGCCGAGGCAGACAGAGAGTTCGGCAACGCGGTCGAGCCCTCCACGTCCGCCGCCCTTTGGCTAGGCCTTGCCGCCGCCTACGACGGCCTCGCTGAACCGCTTCGTGCCCATTGGGCTCTCGAACGTGCGCGCCGCCGGATCGCAGCCGTCGAGAACCCCCGTCTTCGCCTGCCGCTACTCGCTGAGCTCGGGCGAGCGCTCGCCGCGGTGGGTCGCTTCGACGAAGCGTTGGCACACCTCGCCGAGGTGCGCAAAGCGGCAACCGATGGCCCGCCCTGGGAGGTTCTGCTCGCGAATCTCGACGAAGTGGGGGCAATGCTCGCCGCCGGGTTTGCTCTCGCACCACCCGAGCGACTGGCAGAAATGAAAACCGCGATCGGCCGGCTGGACCTTCATGGCGACCTTCGCGCCGCTCTCGATACCGGGATCGCCGAGCTGGAATCGGGACAAGCGGGGTCACCCGGGATTCGGGCGCTCACCCGCCACCTCCGCCACGCCCGTTGGAATCCCCTCTTGCCGTTCCGCCCGGAGGCCGGCTGATGTTGGCTTTCCAAACTCCAGGAACCGTTCCCGAGCTTCCCACAAGCCGTTGTACGTCCGGGAACGGCGTTTTATCCGAGAAAATGATTCCTGAGGCTCCAGGATCATTTTTTAACTCCCAGAATCGTTTTTTAACTCCGGGAATCATATTCCCGAGTCGGATTTTGATTCTGGAAGTTAAAAAACGATTCTGGAGCCTCGGGAATCAAATTTTAAGCTGGAGATCCGATTCTCGAAGCTCGGGAATCATTCTTTACCGTTCGTTTCGATTCCTGGAGTTAAAAAATGATTTTCCTGGCTCCAGAATCATTCTCGGGGGTAAATTTCGATTCTCGGAGCTCAAAAACGATTCCCCGGCCTCGCGTAGGTTTCCCGACCGTAAATTTGGATTTCCCCAGCTAAAAAACGAATCTCGTGCTTCGCCGAACGTTCTCCAAGCTCCACGGGCGTTCTCCAGTTCCGTTTCTCTCCTCCTGCCTTCGGTATTGCCATGAGTTGTCCGTCCGTCGGCCTCCTGCCGACGGCGTTTTTCGCCGTGGAGGAACAAGATGCGCCAAAAGACGTTTGCCAATCTCGCCAGCGAATGGGGCACCCTGCTGGTGAACTCGCTCGAAGACCTTACCGTGCTGCCGCACGCCAAGAGGCCCCACGACGAGTTGGAAGAGCAGCAGGTTCGCCTGGTTGCCCTGAATGAGCAGATCGAAGCCCAACGAGCCACTTTACAGACGGTGGTCAAAGAACGCCAGACCCTGGTCCAAGCGGCGAACCGGCCGAGAAAGGCCCTCGAACGAATGCTCGAAGCGGAGTACGGCGACGACAACCAGCGGCTCGTCCGCTACGGCTTGTCGCCCCGCGCGCCGCGGAAGCGGAAGACCAAGAAAGAAATCCAAGAGGAGCTGTTGCTGGAAATCCAGAAGGAAAACGGCAAGCCCGGCGAAAAAACCGACACTCCCTAAAACGCGTTGACTCCCTGAATTTTCAATCCATGGGTCGGGCCGGTCGCCCGGCCCCTTTCGATCCCTCCACCGGGAGCTGCCCATGTCCGATTCCGACGATCCGAAACCGCCACCCAACGCTTTTGATCCCGACTTTCTGGAAGCGCTCCGAGGCAAGGACGATCCTCCCGGCGCGGTCGAAGCCGAGATGGACGGCGAATGGTTCGTCGAAGCAGGTCCGACCGGCGGCTATGCGCTCTATCGGAGCTGGCAGAGCCGAATCGGTGGCCATCGTCCGGTGGCATTGTTCACTCGAATAGAAGACGCACTGCTGGCCGCCGCCGTTCGCCCGGCTGCAGGCTGTGATCCATTGTTCGTCCAGGATACCGAACCGACCGCCGACGGTTATTTTCTGCTGCGCGCCCTGCTCGACTCTCTGCGACCTCCGTCCGTCGTGGGCGCTCTCTCCCACCTCGAAGATTCGATGCTCACGGCCCTGAACCTCGCCGCCTGGCTCGCCCGGCACCCGCTTGCGCTTGCCCTGATCCTCGAAGCGGGCGGACCGACGACGATCCAAATGACCGGCGAGATCCTGCATTTTCGCTTGACCGGCCGCATGGAGGATCGCGCAGGGGGAAGCCCTGCGGGCCGAGTAGGTTAGGGCGCCGTCCCCAGCACCGCCCTCTCGACCCTCGCGGTCGAGCCCTGCGGCGACATCGTGCCGTAGCAGGTCCAGGTCTGGGGCGGCGGGACTCTGTCGATCGGAAAACGTTCCGCCGTGGTTGAAGCCAGGCGCGCGGGGTCCGACAGATCGAACAGCACCGCTTCGGCTCGGTTGAGAGTGAGGTCGGCGGCCGGGGCGTGAAACGCATCGAGCGGACGGCCTATGGTTCCGAGATAGTTGAGCAGCATCCCCCGCTCGTCGAAACCGAATGGGCCGGAGCCGTGGGCGAGGAGAATCCAGACCCGCGCCCGCCCGCGTTCGGCGTCCACTTGACGCAATAGATCGCGCGGATTGGCCCGGTCGCAGATCGCGACGCGGACGTCTCCGGTCCATGGGATCGACTTAGAGTAGTACTCGTACGCCTGGCCCGCGCCGTAATAGACCCACAGCGCGTCGCCCGGCGCATGCCTCTCCGCGACATGCTCCAGGACCGGGCGCAGGTGCTCCGGCATCCAGGACGGCGGCTGGCTCATCAACGTCCAAGCCGCGGCAGGTAGAAGGAGGAATGGCAAGTAGCGGGTCGACGGCCACCGACCGAGATCCCCAAGCTGCTCCGCTCCCGCGACCAGGGCGAGCAAGAACAGGGGCAAGAGGAAAAGGCAAAGGCGGGCGTTCCACGGGTAGGCCTGGGCCGCGGAGGCGACGAGCGCCAACCCGATCGGACCGATTACCAAAGCCCCGAGAAAGGCGTTGCGGACGCACAAGCCCACTCCGCCGATCAGGACGAGCAGGGCGAAAAGCGCCGGCCAGGGGTAGTGGAGCGATCCGTCGAAGGCGGTGGGATTCGCGACCCCGAAGACGTTCTGAACCGTCGTCCCTAGCCAGGTCAAAGCTCCGGGGACCGGCAGAAATCCGGGCGACCAGAAGCGATGGAGATACGCCTGATCCAAGGGCGATAGGACCGACCGTCCGTGGGCGAATGTCGAGAGAACCGCGACGGCCCAGGTCGCGACGAGAACCGCACGCGGCCCGCGATCCGGCAGGCGGCGGACGAAGGCGTCCACGAGCAGCACGGCGCCGGCCGCAGTGACCATAAAAACCGCGGCCTGCGAGAAGAACAGAGCCAGGGCGACTCCGGCGGAGTATCCGAAGACGCCGCGAGCAGAAAGCTCCGATCGGCCTAGGCGCAAGGCGAGCCCAAGCACCACCAAGGTCATCGCGACATCGGTCGAGTACTGCTTCAGGTCGGCCGCGAAAAAGATCAACGGGGCAGCGAGCGAGAAAAAACCGGTCGCGACGATCGCTCCGCCCGGTCGCAGGATGGCGCGGGCGACGAGGTAGAACAGCGGCGGTCCGGCGAGACCGGCGAGCAGCGGTACGAGACGCAGGGCATATTCGGAGCCGCCGAACAGGCAGGCGGAAAGCTTTACGCCGAGGAGGAAACCGGGCGGCGCCACCTGTCCGTAGTCAAGCGCGCCGAAGAGGTGCGCAAAACCGCGATCGAGCACGTTGCGCGCGACGGCGGCCTCGTCCACCCAGAGCGACGGGTTCGCGAGGTACTGCCACAAGCGAAGGCCGACGCCGAGCAAGACCACGGGCAGGGCCACCCACCGCCATCCGGACTCCGGGGTAAGCAGGGGGGAGAACGCCTCGGAGGTTCGCCGGTGACTCAGGTCCACACGCCGTACAGGGTAATCAACAACAGCACGAATCGATAGCCGAGGGCGATGAAACCGACCGCCCTGGCCTCGCCGAGCTCGCCAGACCGAGGGCGAGAGCCGGCGAGGTTCGGGGTGACCCTAGTTCCCCGCTCCGGCGCCGGGCTGGAATCGAACCTCGGGCTGGTAACGAGCCTCCTGCAGGTAATCCCGCAGATCGCGGACCAGGGCCTCGGTCAGGATCTCCTGCTGCACCGCTTCCTGGAATAAGCGCAAGGCCGCGAGAGCCTCGCGGTGAATGTCCTGCGAAGTGAAGATGGGCAACATCTCCCCGATCAATTGCCGCACGACCTCCGGCTGGCCCGCGCGCAAGGAAGCCAGGGCTAAGTCGAGCGAAACCAGCGCCGCGTCGTACCCTACTCCTGCCGCAATAAACCCGTCGCGGACCGCCGCAAAATGATTCCTTGCGACGTCTAGGTCTCGCTCTGCGGCGGCAATCCGCCCGCGAATCCAGCCATATCGCAGGTGCATCAAGGGCTCCCCGATCGAGGCATGTCGCGATTCGTCCTGATCGAGAATATTCCTTGCAGCTCGCAAATCCTTCGTATCGCACAACGCCCGAGCCAAATTGATCCGAGCCCAAAAATACAGTTTCAGATCGTCAGCTGCCGCCGCGTTATGTGCGACTTCGCGAGCTATGCGCAAGGCCTTGAGAGGCTGCCCCGATTCCAGGAACAATAGAGAACGTGTGACGTCAACCCGAGCGACATCGGCCAGCGCGCCCACCAGGCCATAGAGAATCTTCGCTCGGTCCAGCAACCTCTCAGCCTCAGCGAAGCTGCGGCGGTTCAAGAAAAATGCCCCCTCGAGGTGGTCAATCCGCGCGATCACTGATGGATCGGAGACGTTCGAAAGCTGGGTCAACGCACGGCTCCGATCGAGAAGCTCACGGGCACCTCTGCTATCGGACCTCAGCCGCTGTGCGTTCGCCATCTCCGCCAGAGCTAGTGGAACCAGACCGTTGGTGAGCTCCGAACCGGTGAGGCGGTCAGCAACGTGGAAAGCCAAGTCGGCAAAATGAAAAGCGACCGCATGGTCCGAATGCACGTAACGCCGCGATTCGGCCAACAGGAGGCGAACCAAGGCCGCACTGCGGTACCTAACGCGAGAACGAACAACGCGAGCCAACCGCCTTTCCGATTCGAGGGACAGAAGCAGCCGCAAATCTTCGGCCGCCCCTACCTCCGCCGCAGCGATCCGTTTGAGCTGGTCCTCGAAGAAGCCGGGAAGGCGTGCCTCGAAATCGCTTCTCACCGCGATCATCTTCTCATTCTCCCAGGCCTCCCACTCCGCGGCGCAAGTCGGGCACAAACAACGAAGGTGCTCCAGACCGATACGGACCAGGACCTGAGGCTCGATCTCTCCCTTGGCAATCGCACGCAACAATTCACGACTCAGGTGGATGTCTCGCATCCTCCTCCCCCTCATTGGAGATTGGCCATGTCTTACTGTGACAGTGCGCAAAACTCAAGTTTTGGGACAGTCAAAGAGCGGGCAGATGGTCAAAAGTGGCCTGCCCGCCCTTTCTCAGCCCTCAGCTAACGCACTTTTGAACCCCGGTCGGATCGGCTCCACAGCCCGCGTCCACCGTTGGCGGCGTATTTCCAGCGTCTTCGGCAGCTCCGAACAGGGCCGACACGAGCTCGACGAGGCAACTCCAAGGGTTCCATCCGGAGCTTCTGAAACTCGTGCCGCGAGCCGGAAGAGCACCGGCTGCCGCGGGGACCATCAAGGCGAGGACCAAAAGCGCTGCGACCCAACGAAATCCATGACGCATAGCAGAAACCCTCCTAAGCACGAGCGCGATCTCTCCTGCCCCCCAATAGGGCGGAGGCCGCATTTGGTACTTTTGGCTGCGCTCGTTATGGGTACGCTACGCCTGGGTTGCCTCGAAAGGAAGTAGCCAAAGAAATCGAGCAAAAGTTATTGCCGAAATCAATCGATAGCGGCGACAAGGGCATCGATCGTCCGATCGATCTCTTCGACGGTGTTGTAGTGGGCCATCGAGATCCGCACCACGCCCTGCCGTTCGGTCAATCCGAGCGCTTGCACCAGCCGGCGGGAATGAAAATCGCCGTAGCGGATGCCGATCGAATGTCCGTCGAGCGCGGCGGGAAAATCGGAGGCGTTCCGTCCCTCCACGGCAAACGACACTGTAGCCACCCTGCGCGCGGCGTCGCCTTCCGGCACTCCCAGGATCCACACGTCGCGCCGTTGCCTGAGGAAAGCGAGCAGCCGTTCGGCGAGCGACCCTTCGTGCTCGGCGATCGCGGCGAATGCCGCCGCGCGGAGACCGGCCCCGTCGCCTTCGCCGCCGGCCCGCCGCCCGACCTCGTCCAGATACTCCTTGATCGCGGGGAGAGATGCCGCCAGCTCGAAATTGGCGTTGCCCGGCTGGAGCTTGTAAGGGATTTCCTGGCGGCCGATGAACGCGTGGTTGACGTTGGCGAGCCCCTCCAGCCAATCGTGGCGGACGAACAGCGCTCCCAGATGGGGACCGAAGATTTTGTAGAGGCTGGCGACGTACGCATCGGCCCCCCACGCGTCGACCTCCACGTGGCGGTGGGGGGCGAACGCCACGCCGTCCACGATCGCCCGCGCGCCCGCCGCGTGAATCCGCTCGACGATCTCCCTTACCGGATGGATCGTACCGAACAGGTTCGAAACATGCGGAAAACAGACCCACCGGGTGCGGGCGGAGAGCAGCGGCTCCAGCTGTTCCGGCACCAGGGCCAGAACCGACAGGTCGGTCTTCCACCAGCGCACCACGGCGCCTTTTTCGGCCAGCCCCAGCCAGGGAGTCACGTTGGCTTCGTGATCGCAGTCGGTGACGACCACTTCGTCCCCCGGTTGCAGATCCTCGCCGATCGAACGGGCGAAGTTTTGGAGCAGCTGGGTGCTCGAACCGCCGAGGATCACCTCGCCGGGCGTCGAGCCGAACAGCTCCGCCGCCGCCGCCCTCCCGGCCGCCACCCGCGCCGCCGCCCGGCGAGACGGCTCATAGGTCGCGCCAAGCTGGACGTTGGTCGTCAGCAGATAGTCGCGCACCCGGTCGGCGACCGTGGCCAGGGTCTGAGAGCCTCCGGCATTGTCCAGATAGACCCAGTCGCCGAGGAGCGCCGGAAACGATCCACGGACGAAATCCAGATCCAGCGCGAGCCGGGCGGGAGGAGATAGGACCATGAAAAGTGCTCCTTTGAAGGATTTATCGGATTGTAGCCGAGCCGGAAAACCTCTGCCGGTTGTGACGGCGAAAGGACCCACCACGACCGGCTGTGCCGTCGCCAACTCAGCACGGCTGAAGCGCCTTCGGAATCTTATTTCTCGGCGTAAATCGTCTTGACTTACGCCTCTGTTACGCCTATCGTTCTTCCTGTCACGAGGACCCAATACCGAACTGGCATGAGGTCCCCGCGGGAGGCAATTCCAATGAACGACCGCTCCTCTCCTCTCTTCGATCGGCTCGGTCGAGCCGTGCGCTGGCTGCGCGAGCGTCAGGGCAAGAAACAGTACCTCGTGGCGGATACGGCGGGCGTCACGAAAGGCATGCTTTCCGCCTACGAAACCGGCCGACAGAAGCCATCTCTCGAAACGCTGGAAAAGCTGCTGACGGCGCTCGGCTGCGATCTTCACGATCTGCACAACGCGATTCAGATCGTCAACGAGCGTCCCGAGGGAATTCGCCGCTCCGGCTTCGGCGGCTTCGGCTCTCTCGGAAGCCTCGGCGCCTTCGAGCTCTACCCCACCGGCACGCCGGGTCCGCGGCTGGAAATCGCCGAACCGCACCCACCGGGCAGCCAGGGCGGCTATGGCGGCCCTGATGGCGACCTGCTCGATGTCGGCCGGCTGCTCGGCATCGATCGCGCGCTCGAAGAGGAAGAGCGGCGGGCGCTCGAAGAGATCGTCGCCGGCTGTCACCGGCTGGTACGCCACCTGCATCGCGCCGTCGAGGAACGCAGCAGCCCCCGAACCGCGAGCTGATACTCTCGCCCCGGGGCTCTGCCAGCTTCTCAGCGAGGTACTCATGATTCGACTCAACCACCGTGCCGCCCTTCGGCTCTCCTTCGGGGGAGCCTCGATTTTCTTGTCTGCGATGGTGGTGGCCGCAGCGTCATCGCCCTCACCCCCAACACCGCAAAAACAGCCGCCCTCCCAGCCCTCCGCCACCTCCACGCCGACCCGAACGCCGGCCCCCGGCGCTTCGGACCGGACCGCCAAGGCCGCCAAATATTTTCTGGGGCAGCTCGACCCGGCCGATGCGATCGTCGTCGGCAAGGCGACCGGCCTCAAACCGGGAACAGTGGAAGACGCTCCGGTGTCGTTGGTGACGTTCGCGGTGAGCCAAACGGTCCGGGGCAAGGCTGCACCGGAAATGGAGATCGTCGTGCCCCGGACGCTCATCCAATCGGGGGGGATCCTGCTCGAAACCGGTTCGCAGGATCAGCCGCTGCTCAGCGTCGGAGAAGAGGCGCTGCTGTTCGTGAGCCGCTATCCGGATCGCGACAACTCGTACTCCATCCTGGCGGGCAACTTGGGAAAGTTTCTGGTGATGACGACCGCCGAAGGCGAAAAGCGGGCCGAGCGCTATCTGCTGGCCGGCCCCGTCGCCGGAGGAGTGCCGCTTTCGACCCTGATCACCCAGATCCGCTTGGAGCTAAAGATCCCGGACGAGAAGGCCGCCCCTCCGAAGCCCCAATAGGGTTAACTGCCAGGAATCAGCCGGCGCCGTCGAGTTTGCCGACCGCGAGCCCGAGGAACGAATAAATGCGGCGGACGTAGCCGCGCGTCTCGCGATAGGGCGGAACGCCGCCGTAGCGCTGCACCGCCTGCTCCCCCGCGTTGTAGGCGGCGAGAACCCGCGCAAGGTCGCCCGGGAACTGCTCGATCAGGAACTTGAGGTAGCGGACCCCGGCTTCCAGGTTCTGCTCCGGTTCGAACAGCCGCTCCGTGCGAACTCCGAATCGCTTCGCCGTCGCGGGCATCAACTGCATCAATCCGCGCGCGCCCTTGCGCGACAGGGCGCGCGGGTTGCCTGACGATTCGGCGCGAATGAGCGCCGCAATGACGCTCGGGTTGACCTGGTGTTTCCGGCCCGCCGCGAAGATCTGTGTGCCGTAAGGGCCCGAGGGGATCTCCTGGCCCTCTTCGAAAGCGAGCGCCACGGTGGGCTCCGCCGGCTGATCGGGAGGCGGTGGCGGTCCGACCGCCACCACCGGCAGCTCCGGCTCTTCGACCTCGTCGTCCACCACCCGCTCCACCCGGTCAATCGGCAGGGTGAGCCGGCCGCCGTGGGAGAACGTCAGCTCGGCGCGGTCGTCGTCCGAGACCTCGAACGCCTCGACTTTGAGCGTGCTACCGTCGGTCAAAACTACCAGCTCGGCGCGCGCGGACCCCGCCCCGGCGAACGAGGCGGCGAGAGGCACCAGGAGCAGGAGCTGGAGAGGAATGCGCTTCACGGCGACGTATTCTACGGCTTAGCGGGCCAAAGCGTCGCATCCGGCCGACTCCGGCCAAGGCCCCGTCAAAGTCGAGCAATCGTCCACGTGGGGACTGTTTCGGTTTCGGTCTTCGCGGCGGAGCGTGCCGAGCTGGAGGAGAGTCGCGGAGATTCGGTCCGATCCGAGCTCTCGGCCCAAAATCGGCGATCCCGCGGCAGGGATCAGCGTTTCTTCGGCAGGGACCAGCGTTCCTTGGGCAGGGATCAGTGAATTTGGCTCAAATTGGTTGGTCCCGCGGCAGGGACCAGCGTTCCCTCGGCAGGGATCAGTGAATTGGCCCAAATTCGTTGGTCCCGCGATTCCGGTGAGCGCCCTCCCCTCGGGGGCACAAGGGGGGAGGACGCCTCCGCGCTCTAGATGCCCTGCCGACTTTGGCGGGGCCCTGGGGCCAAGGGGGGCCAAGGGAGAAAATCGGCTGAGCCGCGGAGGGTTGGGCCTTTTTTGTGTACTCTTAGCGCTTCCTACCCACCCAGGTAGGCGAGCCCCGCCCCAACGCGCGTTGGATCACCGACTGGGCTCGGTGTAGCTTTCAGTGCGGAATGAACTCTCTCCCCCGCGTCCCCACCCTGCTGTTCGCCGCCGCGCTGCTCTTGCCCGGCCTGGTAGCCGCGCTGCCGGTTTGCACGATGGCCGGTTGCGGGTCGGCGATGGGGGCGAGGTGCGCTGGGAAGGGACACGAAGGCTGCCCGCCGGGTGCGGTCAAGGTGGTCAGAGCGGTCAAGATCGGGGTGGCCTGCTGCCAGCGGGTTTCCGCCCCCCCGGTGAACCCTTCGAAGCTTCCTGAGCGGTCGGACGCGGCCGGTTCGGCGCCGGCCAGGGTGCCGGACACGACCGCCTTGCGGCCAGCCCTGAGTGCCGTTCCGCAGACCGCCTCCACCGATCTACTTCCTCCTCTCGACTCTCTCGCCCAAAGCTGCATCCTCAGAATCTGAGCACTCCTCTCGCCTGAACGGAGCGTCGCCATGGGGGCGCGCTCTGATCGCTGTGGTCTGAGGAGAGCCGTATGTTGCGTATTCTTTGGGCCCTCGCCCTGGTGGCGGTGGTCGCGATTCCTGCTTTCGGGCAGTCTACAGTCCCGCTTCCCGCGGCGCGTCTGGCGGATCTGACGGCGGAGGCGCTCCGGCGTTCGCCCGCGGTGGCCGCAGCGCGGGCCGAGGTGGAGGCACGCCGGGCGATGGAGTCTCCCGCGGGGGCGCTCCCCGATCCGATGCTCGAAGCGGTGCTCCAGAATGTCTCTTTCAAGCCAACCGTCGGCAAGGACGAGAACTCGCTGCTCGGGATCGAAGCCAGCCAGGGCCTCCCCTATCCCGGCAAGCGCGCCGCCGCGCGGGCGATGGCGGCGGGCGAAACGACGCAGGCGGCCGCCACGCTCGCGGCCCTGGAGCGGCAGGTGGTGGCGGAAGTCGCCACGCTCTACGCTCAGATCTACGCGCTCGACCGAGAGCGAGAGACGCTAACCGCAGCCACCGAGCTGATCGACCTTTTGGAGCAGATCGCGCACAGCCGCTACGCCGCGGGCGAGGGCGACCAGGAAGGGATTCTCAAGATCCAGATCGAGAGGCTCAGGAACAGCGAGAAACTCGGCGATCTGGCGAACCTACGGCACTCTACGGTCGCCGGCCTGAACCGCTGGCTCGACCGGCCCGGCGACGAGCACTTCGAGCCCGTGGCGGCCCTGCCGGAGGCGCTGCCGATCACAGCCGATACCGCCGAGGCCGAGATCCGGGCGGTCGCCCACTCCGCGGAAGTCGCCCGTGCCGCGGCGGCGGTACGGGTGGCCGAACGGCGCGTCAAAGTCGCGCGCCTCGACCTCAAGCCCAACTTCTCGGCCGGTGCGGGCATTTCCTCGCGCGGAGGGCTCGAACCCGTTCTGGTCGCCCGCTTCGGCGTGGAGCTGCCGTTCTGGCGTCGGCAAAAGCAGCTCCCACTGCTTTCCGCCGCGGGGTGGCAACTCGAAGCGGCGCGCCGGGAGCTGGCGGACGCTCAGGCGACGGCGCGCTCCGAGGCCGCTCACCAGGTGTCCGCCTGGACCAACGCGGAGCGGCAGGCGACCCTCTACCGCGAGGGGATCTTGCCCGAGACAAGCTTCGCGCTCGACGCCGCCCGCTCTTCGTATCTGAACGGCCGCGGCACCTTTTCCACCGTCATCGAGGACTTCGAGCTCTGGCTGGATGCGCGGGTCGCCCTCGCCCGCCGCGACGCCGATCGCTTCATGGCCCGCGTCGAATTCGACCGCCTGGTCGGCACTGGAGAAACCGCCTCCCCTGCACCCTCAGCAGACACCCTCGAGGAGCAACGATGAACGCCCGCCTTCGCACCCGCCCGTTTCGTCTCGCGGTCCGCACGCTCTCTTTCCTGCTCTTCTCTCTGCCGTTCGTCGGCTGCGGCTCGCGCAACCCATCCGATGGCCAGACCAAGACCCAAGCGGCCGGGAAGGGCGCGCCGCTGTTCTATCGCAGCCCGATGGACCCTTCGGTGACCTCGCCGACCCCGGCGAAGGACTCGATGGGCATGGACTACCTGCCGGTGTATGCGAACGAGGCGAGCGGCGCGAACGGTGCGAGCCGGGAGGCGAACCCGGTGCCCGGCTTTGCGACCGTCAAAGAGAGCGCGGGGGGCATTCGGCTCGCCGGGATCCAGACCGCACCGGTCGTTCGCGAAAGCCTCGCCCGCACGACCCGCACGGTCGGGTCGGTGACGCCCGACGAGCGGCGCATCCGGCAGGTCCGCACGAAGGTGAGCGGCTGGGTCGAAAAGCTGTACGTCAATTACACCGGCCAACAGGTGCGTACCGGCCAGCCCGTCCTCGCAATCTACTCTCCCGAGCTGCTCGCGTCGGAAGAGGAGTATCTGCGCGCCCGGGCCGCGGCCGAACGCTTCGCCGCTTCCAGCATTCCCGAGGTGCGGCGCGGCGGCGAGGACCTAGTGGCCTCGGCGCGCCGTCGGCTCGAACTGTTCGACGTGCCGCAGAGTTTTCTTTCGACGCTCGAACGGACCGGCAAAGCGCAACGAACGGTGACCCTGGTGGCACCCGCCTCCGGATTCGTCACCACCAAAACGGTGCTCGAGGGGATGGAGGTCCAGCCGGGAAGCGAGCTGTTCACCCTCACCGATCTGTCGCACGTCTGGGTCGAGGCCGACTTTTATGAGAACGAGGCGCGCCTTCTCGCGGTCGGGCAGCGGGCGGAGGTCCGGCTGCCTTACGAACCCGGCCACGCGATGAGCGCCGAGGTTACCTTCATCTCTCCCGTGCTCAATCCGGAGACGAGAACGCTCAAGGTGCGCTTGGAGCTGGCCAACCCGGGGGGCCACCTGAAGCCCGGCATGTTCGTCGACGTGACCTCCGAGCTTTCGAGCACCGTGGGGGTCACCATCCCGGAAGACGCGGTGATCGACAGCGGCCTCCGCCAAGTGGTCTTCGTCGAGCGCGAGCCCGGAACCTTTGAGCCGCGCGAGGTCGAGGTCGGGATTCGTGGCGATGGCCGAGTGGCGATCGTCTCCGGCCTCCGCGAAGGGGAGAAGGTGGCGACGCGGGCCAACTTCCTGCTCGACGCCGAATCGAAGCTGCGCGCGGCTCTCGCGGCGGCCCAGCCTCCGACCCCTCCGACCCCTCCCGCCCCCCCGCGTTGAGATCCGGTCGAATCAGGGACTGCCCATGATCAAGCGCATCATTCGTTTCTCCGCCGAAAACCGGTTCCTCGTCCTCGGGGCGGTGACGGTACTGGTCGTGATCGCCGCCTACACCCTGCGGCAGATCCGGCTCGACGCCCTGCCCGATCTGTCGGACACGCAGGTGATCGTCTACTCGCGGTGGGATCGCTCGCCCGACATTCTGGAAGACCAGGTCACCTACCCGATCATCTCGACGCTGCTCGGGGCGCCGAGAGTGAAGGCGATCCGCGGTTTTTCCGATTTCGGCTTCTCCTACGTCTACGTCATCTTCGAGGACGGCACCGATCTCTACTGGGCTCGCTCGCGGGTGCTCGAATACCTGTCGAAGATCCAGCCTCAGCTCCCCGAAGGGGTGCGCACCGAGCTCGGCCCGGATGCCACCGGCGTCGGCTGGGTCTATCAATACGCGCTCGTCGACCGCTCGGGGAAGCTTTCGCTCGACGAGCTGCGCTCCTACCAGGACTGGACCCTGCGCTACGCCCTGCAGGCCGTGCCCGGTGTGGCCGAGGTCGCCTCGATCGGCGGCTACCAGCGCCAGTACCAAATCACCGTCGATCCGAATCGGTTGGTGGCCTACGGCCTGTCGCTCGACGCGATCGCGAAGGCGGTGCAAAGCTCGAACGACGAGGTCGGCGGGCGGCTGCTCGAAATCTCGGGGCGCGAGTACATGGTGCGCGGTCGCGGTTACGCGAAAAGCACTTCCGACCTCGAACAGGTGGTGGTGAGAGTCTCCCCCGCCGGGGTTCCCGTGCTGTTGCGCGACGTGGCGCGCGTCGAACTCGGCCCGGAAATCCGGCGCGGGGTCTCGGACCTCGACGGCAAGGGTGACGCGGTCGGCGGCATCGTGGTCATGCGCCATGGTGAAAACGCGCTCAACGTCATCCGCCGTGTCGAGGCCAAGCTCGCGGAGCTTCACGCCTCGCTGCCCGAAGGTGTCGAGGTGGTTCCAACCTACGACCGTTCGACCCTCATCGAGCGGGCGATCGAGACGCTCAAACACGAGTTGGGTGTGGAGATGATCATCGTCTCGCTGGTGATCCTGATCTTCCTCTGGCACTTTCCCTCGGCGGCGGTGCCGATCCTCACCATTCCGATCTCGGTGCTGCTCGCGTTCATACCCATGTACCTCATGGGGCTAACCGTCAACATAATGTCGCTCGCCGGAATCGCGATTTCGATCGGTGTGCTGGTCGACGGTGCGATCGTCGAGGTGGAAAACGCCTACAACAAGATCCACCTCTGGCTCGTCGCCGGACGCCCGGGAAGCTTTCATGAGGTGCGGCTGGCCGCCCTCCAAGAGGTCGGCCCGTCGGTCTTCTTCTCGCTCCTGGTCATCGCGGTCGCGTTCCTGCCGGTGTTCGCGCTGGTCGATCAAGAGGGGCGCCTGTTCCGGCCGCTCGCGCTGTCGAAAAACCTTGCGATGGCGATCGCAGCGCTGCTCGCGATCACTCTCGATCCGGCGTTGCGCATGCTGTTTGCGCGCATCGAGCCGTTCCACTTCCGGCCGCGTTGGCTGGCCCGGTTCGCGACCGGTGCGCTCGTCGGCACCTATCGCGCCGAGGAGCGCCATCCGATCAGCCGCGCGATCTTCCGGATCTACGAGCCGGTCTGCCGCTTCGTCCTCCGGCATCCCAAGGCGGTGATCGCCGTGGCGCTGCTCTTGGTGGCGGTCTCGGTTCCAATCTACTTTTCGCTCGGCTCCGAATTCATGCCACCGTTGAACGAAGGCACGCTGCTCTACATGCCTACGACGCTGCCCGGGATTTCGGTCGCTCGGGCGCAGGATCTGCTAACCGCCCAAGACAAGGTGTTGAAATCGTTCCCTGAGGTCGAAAGGGTTTTCGGCAAAGCGGGACGCGCCGACACCTCGACCGATCCCGCGCCGTTTTCGATGTTCGAGACGACCGTCGTGCTCAAGTCGGAAGAGCGCTGGCGGGGCAAGAAGCGGTGGTACTCGGGGTGGCCGGATTGGATCAAGCCCGCATTTCGGCCGATCTGGCCCGACCACATCTCCTGGGAGGAGCTGGTCGACGAAATGAACCGCGCGGTCGCATCGCCCGGGGTCACCAACGCCTGGACCATGCCGATCAAGGCGCGCATCGACATGCTGAGCACAGGAGTGCGCACCCCCGTAGGAATCAAGATCTTCGGCGCCGACCTCGCCGTGATCGAACGGCTCGGCGCCGCGATCGAACAGGCCGTCCGGACGGTACCGGGCACCCGCTCGGTCTACGCCGAACGGGTGGCCGGCGGCTACTTTCTCGACATCTCGCCGCGCCGCGACCAGCTCGCCCGCTACGGCTTGACCATCGCGGACCTGCAGCGGGTGATCATGACGGCGATCGGCGGCGAGAACGTCACGACCACGATCGAGGGGCGCGCGCGCTATCCGGTAAACCTTCGCTACCCGCGCGAGCTGCGCGACGATCCCGCGCGGCTCGGCCGGGTCCTGGTCGCGACTCCGACGATGGCGCAGGTCCCACTCGCCCAGATCGCCGACATCAAACTCACCCAGGGGCCTTCGATGCTGCGCGACGAGAACGGCTTTCTTGCAGGTTACGTCTACGTGGACATCGCCGGCCGCGACGTCGGCAGCTACGTCCACGACGCGAAACTGGCCGTCGAGAAGGCGGTGACGCTCCCCGCCAGCACCTCGCTCTCGTGGAGCGGTCAGTACGAGAACATGATCCGGGTGAAAGAACGCCTCAAGATCGTGGTACCGATCACGCTGCTGCTGATCTTCGTCCTGCTCTACGCCAACACCCGCTCCGCGTTCAAGGCGACGATCGTGATGCTCGCGGTTCCGTTCTCGGCGATCGGCGCGATCTGGCTGTTCTGGCTGCTCGGCTACAACGTTTCGATCGCCGCCTGGGTGGGGATGATCGCTCTCCTCGGCCTCGACGCCGAGACGGGGGTCTTCATGCTGCTCTTCCTCGATCTCGCCTGGGACGATGCGAAAAAGCGCGGCGCCCTCAAAAATGCCGCCGACGCCGACGAGGCGATCGTTCATGGCGCGGTCAAGCGGGCGCGCCCGAAGATGATGACCGTCGCCGCCGCCTTCATGGGTCTGCTGCCGATCCTCTGGTCCACCTCCGCGGGAGCGGACGTGATGAAACGAATCGCCGCGCCGATGATCGGCGGCCTGGTGACCTCTTTCGCCCTGGAGCTGCTGGTCTATCCCGCGATCTACAAACTCTGGCGCCGCCGCGAGCTGTCAGCGATTGAGGGCGAAGCGAGCCCCGCCATCACGCCGGTCGCCGCAACGTAAACGACGAACGGCAAACCGAAAGGAACGTGTCATGTCCCAACGCATCCTTCCTATTCTACTCATCGCAGTTGCCGCCTTGGCAACACCGGTCGTCGCGACCGGCGCGGGTGAACCCGGCATCTGGCACAGCGTCTTCATGGCCGGAAGCGTGATCGAGTCGTCCTCCGAAGGCGTTTACCTCTGCATCGGCACTCCTGACGGCGCGAAAGTCGGCCAGGCGCTCGAAGTCGTTCGAATGATCCGGGACCCGGGCGTAAACCCGAAGCAAGGGGCGCGCTTTCATCCCGAGCGGGTGGGCTCGGTGAGAATCGACTCCATCGTCGACGAGCACTTCGCCAAAGCGACGGTGACGTCGGGAAAAGCCCGGAAGGGAGACATCGTCAGGCTCAAGGACTCCACCGAAGGCGCCAAGAAGGAGTGATTGGGTGCCGGTGCGCTCCGCACCGGGGAGGCCCCAAACTGAATATGCGGCGGTCGGCTGCCCAATGCGCCGAACCGCCCCAAAAGGAGACGAGTCATGAAACTGGAAATCCGAGCCCTCGTGAAAGCCGTCGCGGTCGTCGGGGCGGCATCGTATGCGCTGTGCGCCGGACTGCTCGCTCTCGCCCCGGAGGCGACGATGCGGGTGGCCGGCTACCTGATGCACGTCGATCTCAGCGCAATCGCACGTCCCCTCAGCTGGGGCGGAGCCCTCGCCGGCATTCTGGCGTGGACGCTCTTCACCGCAGCGCTGGCGGCCGCTGCGGGCGGCCTTTATAACCGCTTTGCGGGGGGCCGCTAGACCCCACGCGGCCGCCACTTCAGGAGCACCTTTGTATGATCGAACGCCTCTTCGTAGAAGAGCGGCCAGGTGACGGAGCGCCGATAGTGTTCCTGCATGGTCTCGGAGCGACGCATCGGTACTGGCACACCGGCCTCATGGATATGGACCTCACTCAGCCCTTAGTCATGCCCGACCTCCTGGGCTTCGGGGATTCACCGAAGCCGTGGTGCCGCTATACCCTGGAGCGCCACCTGGCGCCGATCGCCGCCGCTCTGGCGCCCTACTCCGGCGCCACCCTGGTGGGGCACTCCATGGGCGCGGCGCTGGCCCTTGCCCATGCCGCGCGCCACCCGGACACGGTCCGGGCGGTGGTGCTGCTGAGCCTGCCGTACTTCGGCAGCGAGCCCATCGCCTACCGCTGGTTCAGGCGCCATCCGACCGGCTGGCTGTTCACCAACATGGCCGCGACGGCGCTGGCCTGCATGGTGACGCGGCGGATCGCCGGGCGGTTGCTGCCCCGGCTGCTGCCGGATCTCCCGCGCGAGATTGCCGAGGACTTGGTCAAGCACAACTTCTTTTCTTCCACCACCTCCCTCTGGGAGGTGCTCTATCGGCACGAATATCGAGTTGACGCCGACGTACTCGCCGGGCGGGTTCCCGTGTACTGCCTGCACGGCACTGCCGATTCGACGGCACCGGCGGACCGCGTTCGGTTGCTCGCAGCCGACCGACCCAATTGGACGGTCGAGCTCCTGCCCGGGGTCGGTCACCACCCGTGGCTCGACCGTCCACAGGACTGCCGAGCCCTGCTGATGCGAGCCCTCGGAGGAGCCGAGCCGCACCGAATCGGGCCGGACGCGACGGCCGCCGGCGAGGCGACATCGAGCTTCTCGGAAGCCACGGAACGGCCCCTCGGGCTCTGAACCGCCGAACGCGTCTCCGCAGGGGCTCCCGACCCCGTTGGCCAGCGCGCCTCCGGTGCGGAGTCTCGGGCAGGCGGTGGGATTCTTGATAAGAAAGGAGTGTGGTGGCATGAAATATCACTACGTCTGGCTGCTCTGGTCGAGCGCCTTTCTTCTCCCCTGGATCGCTGTCTACGCGCTGAATGTGAAGGACCGCAAGGTGATCTGGCGCACGAGTCTCGTGACCTCCCTCCTAGGACTCACCGAGCCGATCTACGTTCCGGAATACTGGAATCCACCGAGTCTCTTCGAGCTCGCCCAACGATCCGGATTTGACTTTGAAAGCCTTATCTTCGCCTTCGCCATCGGCGGCATCGGCGCGGCCCTGTACAACACCCTACGCAGAAACCACCTCGTCCCGGTCGACGCCGCAGAGAGACGGTTGCCCCGACATCGGTTTCATTTGGCGGCCCTGTTCGTGCCGTTCGTCCTGTTCTTGCCGCTCTATCCGCTGCCCTGGAACCCGATCTATCCGTCCATCGTGTGCCTGCTGATCGGAGCCATCGGCTCGGTGGTCTGCCGGCCTGATCTCACGGGCAAAACGGTGATCGGGGGCCTGCTGTTCCTCGGCCTGTACGCCGTATTCATGCTCGGGCTCAAATGGGGAGCGCCCGGCTACATCGAGCAGGTTTGGAATCTGCGCGGCTTGAGCGGCGGGCTCATCTACGGCATCCCGCTCGAGGAACTCCTGTTCGGCTTCAGTTTCGGCTCATATTGGACCGGCGTCTACGAGCACTTCACGTGGAGCCGGAGTGCCGGGCACACTGGCTCGCGGTGAACGGTGACGTAACGTCCTCGGCTGCGCCACCTGCCATGAACTCGATGCCGACTTGCCTCAATCCGTGAACCTTTCGAACTCTTTCGCGCCATGAAGAACGTGGCGGCGGTTTTGCAGCGTTAGGGCTGATGGGCAGTTTCAACGCACCAGCCCACGCAACACTCACCCTTATAAAAAGGAGCACCCGATGAACAGAATCTCGACCAGTCTCACGCTCGCCGCCGCGCTCGCCTTCGCCACCACCGGATTCGCGCAGGCGGCCGCACCGCCCATGCACCACCCCCAGGGAACCGCGATGAAAGACTCTAAAGAGGGCGGCATGATGGCGGAGTGTCAAGCTATGAAGGCCAAGCACCACGAGATGATGGAAAAACAGATGGCCATGGACGCCACCCTGGACAAACTCGTCGCTGCGATGAACGCCGCCGCGGGCGACAAGAAGGCCGACGCGATGGAGAAGCCGATGGCGGC
>JBDTZG010000020.1:0-91255 GCA_040005235.1 Acidobacteriota bacterium
TATCGCCGTCCGCCACCAGGGCGGACGAACTACCCACACAGAGAGGCGAAGACCCTCCGGAAAGACCTCCCGAATCTCTGCCGGCGAGTTCGCCTCAATCCTGAGAAGCTCACATTCGGCGATCTGGTCGAGGCGATTCGTACGTGGCTGGAGGAGCAGGAGGTCTGAGCCCCCCTTTACACCCGACATTGCCCGGTTCACCTAGCGCTGGCTTCCGGCATCGGGTTGAGTGCCTTTTCACCACCGGGCGTGGCTGCGAGATCGTCAAACAGTGCTGCATGGAGGTGTCCCTATTGCGGTCGACCGAATCTCGCCAATGAGCTGGCGGCCGAACGCTATATGATTGTTAATTGCTAGGCTTAATCGCGGGCAATGACGTACGGTCCGTTGAAAAAAATGAGACTCTTTTTTCATCGCCAAGGAGGGTACGCAAGGAATGATCGAAACTAGCGCTATGAGCCAGGTCTTCGTCACACACGCTATCGCACTGCTTCTCGAAAGAGCCCGATCTGCGCAGAGGATTCTCGGTGAGCTTGACGGTTGTATGACCTTGGATTTTAGAGGCATCAAGGAGTTTCAAGCGGAACGGACTGAAGCCTTGTCATACAGACTGGAGGGGCTTGGCCAACAACTTCCCGTGCTACTAGACCTCATGGGAATGGACAGCACACGACAGAAGTTCCTTAGCTCCTGGGAACTTTCCTCCAAGGATCTTGAATTCACGAAGATTGTCGTCACCGGCGAGGACGCATTTCTTGTTTCACCGCCCTTGGGGCTGGTAAATGACATCCTTGAAATCCTTAGCGCCGGCTCAGAGGGAGTACTGGGAGAAGATCCTGCCGACATCAGGACGCTTGAGTACATACTTCGATCGACTCCGCAGATTCTCAATGCGCGCGGCATCTCGCCCAAAAGAGAGCTAGACATCCAGAGGGTACTTCATGAGCACTTGGAGAACACCTTCCCGGATTACACCAGAAAAGTTAGCCTACCAAAGGGGTTGAAGTGCTTCGAACCTGACGGAGCGATCCCTTCACTCGGAGTACTAATCGAAGTAAAGTATATTGACACAAAGCGGAAGGTGGACCAAATTTTCTCAGGCATAATGGAGGATCTGTCAGGCTATGGAGGCACTAAGGATTGGACTCGTTACTACTCGGTGATTTACCAGACAGAACCCTTCGTAAACGAAACCCGATTCGATCGATCGCTTCAGCTTTCGGGAAATTCTGGCCGCTGGAGGCCTATCGTAGTCGCCGGTACCGGGCAACCTAAACGCAAAACGGCACCAAAACCCTAACTAACTGACGTGACCGCGGTCATGACGCTGAGGAGCGCATATCAGGCAGACGAGTGAACCCATCCTGAGCCAGGAGCCTCGACAGTAGTTTGGTGAGGGTCTTTCGCGCTTAACCTAACAGTGTCGCTTCCGCCGTCTCTGCCACAAGCGCCGCGCGGTGCCAGCGCCGCAAAACCGCCGGATCGTTGCACGCGGCGATGGCGGACTGCGCGGCCTCATCGACAGCGAGCCCGCGGGCGGCGAAAACTTCGAGCAGGCTCTCGCGCAGCTCCGTGGCGCGGACGGCTTCTAGGCTGTCGAAGCCCTGCCGTTGGAGGAGGTTCCGCAGCGTGGCGTCGAGCCCTGCCTGGGGCTCATAGAGCGCCTCGACCGCGACGGGATTTCGCAGGACTCCTGGTGCCCGCAGCTCTTCGCCGGGATTGGCCAGCCGCATCGACTGGCCGGCGGCATGAACCTCCACTCGCCGCGGCCCTACCAAGCGGACGACCCATACCCACCGGGTACCTGCGGCAAGCAACTCGCGGATCTTGACCGCGAGATCGGTCTCGTCCTGTCCGACGTCGGCGTATTCGACCGCGAGCTGCGGCACGCCCTGGATCCAGCCCGGCTGGTCCGGCACATTGCCCACCGAGACGTCGGGGGCTCGCAGCGAGTCGGGAGTTGGGGAGAACCCGGCGTCGAGCCCGGCCGAGGTGACGTCGGGGTCGCTGGCAAGAACCGTTCCGCCGATCAAGCTGGCGCGAGCACCCCGTCCTCCTGTGGGCGAGCACCAGATCGCATGCCCAGCGGACAGCTCGTACCGGTCTCCCTGTCGGAGCTGGTCGGCATGGAAAGGGCCGTGATCGGTCATCGCCCGGGCGTTTTTCACGGTGATGAAGATACCACGGTGGCTCCGGCAGATCGCGACGCGGCATGCTAGTCTCCACCGCTCTTCGCGGCACGGCCGCGGGGACAGCTTAAGGAACCCCTCCCTATGGCCCAACTCACCAGTTCCCAACGCAAATGGCTGCGCGGCCTGGCCCATCCGCTGGAGCCGATCGTCCGGCTTGGCAAGCATGGCGCAACCGAAGGGGTTCTCTCCGAGATCGACGCCGCGCTCGATATCCATGAGCTGATCAAGGTCCAGGCACCGATTCCGCGCGAGGAAAAGAGCGAGCTTTCCGCGCATCTCGAAGCGGAGCTCAACGCCCAGGTGGTCGGCCGGGTCGGCCATATTTTCATTCTGTATCGCGAACAGCCCGATCCGGAGAAGCGCAAGGTCCATCTGCCTCGATAGTCCGGACGCCTACCCCACATCCCTTGCGCGAACGGCGCGAGGCATGGGGGGATCGTGGTACCCTCTTCCGGCCTTTTCAAGCAGCTGACAATCTAGGGAGAGCTCCGCATGACAAGTCGTTGGTTGGCCGTCGTTCTGGCCCTGGGCAGCAGCGTCTCCGCCGCCTACGCAGCGCCCGTCTCCACCATGATCCGGCTCAATTCGATCCTTCTCGACACGGCCCGTCCTCCGGCAGTGCCCGAGCCTCTGCAGGCGAAACCGGGGGGGATCGACGGCAACGTCGCGCTGGTACAGTTCCCCGGTCCGATCACGGCCAAACAGCGCGCGGCGCTCGACGAGCGGGCTCTCCGCGTCTACACCTACCTACCCGACAACGCGTTCCTGGTCCGGCTGCCGGCCGGCTCGACGGCGGTCGCCGCGAGCGAGATCGGCGCGAGCTGGGTGGGCGTCTACCATCCCTTCTACAAGATCTCCGCGGACGTGGCGGCGGTCGCGGCTCCCGAGGTCGAGGGGCGCGCGCCGCGGGTCCGCTCGGTGTTCGTCCAGGTCTATCCCGACGCGAACCTGGACGAGGTGGTCCAGCAGATCCGCGATCTCGGCCTCGACGCCAAGGTCGCCGGATCGAGCGCGAACCCCTTTTTCTCGCGCGTCCGCCTGCTGCTCACCGACGCCGAGATGGTGCGTTTCCGGAAGCAACTCGCCACCCTGGCCGACGTGTTCTGGATCGACCTCGAGCCGCGCCGCGCCCTGTTGAACGACACCACGATCTGGGTCGGTCAGTCGGGCCTTTCCGCCGGCATGACCACGCCGATCTTCTCGCGCAACATCTTCGGCGAGGGACAGACGATCGCCGTCCTCGACACGGGGATCGACGCCGACATGTGCTTCTTCCGCGATACCGCCCGCGGCTTGCCGCCGACCAACGCCTGCAACGGCGGCACGGTGGTCGATACCGCCCAGCGCAAGGTGATCGCGGTCGATTTCCTCTGGCAAACCGAGTGCAACGGCGGCATCACCTCGACCGAGTGGGACACCCAGGATCACGGCACTCACGTCTCGGGCACCGCGGCGGGCGACAACTTCGCGAACGTGTTGACCCACAACACTGCGGATGGCATGGCGCCGGGGGCCAAGCTGGTGATGCAGGACGCCGGCTATCTGGTGGACAACTGTGGCGACTTGCCCGGCATCGGCTGTCCGGTTGTCGATCTGAACCCGCTCTTCCAACAGACCTACGACCAGGGCGCGCGCTTCCATTCGAACTCCTGGGGCGACAATGAGAACGCCACGGTGCAGAACAACTACTCGGCGGGCAGCCAGGACGTCGACGAGTTCATGTGGAACCACAAGGACTTTCTGATCCTGTTCGCGGCCGGCAACTCAGGGCCTGGCACCGCTTCGGTCGGCAGCCCCTCGACCGCCAAGAACGGGCTTTCGGTCGGCGCCACCCAGCGCAGCACCGCGGCCAACTCGATGGCCAGCTTTTCCAGCTGCGGCCCGACCTCCGACGGCCGGTTGAAGCCCGACATCACGGTGCCCGGCCAGAGCATCATCTCGGCGAACGCCGACAACAACACGGCATCCAACAACTGCGACACCAAGAGCAGCTCGGGCACCAGCATGGCGACGCCCGGCGCGGCCGGTTTCGCCGCCCTCACCCGCCAGTACTATTCGGACGGCTTTTATCCCTCCGGGGCGGCCAACTCGACGAACGCGTTCACCCCCTCCGCCGCCCTGGTCCGCGCGACGATGATCAACTCGGCGATCAACATGACCGTGCCGACGGCAATCCCCAGCAACTGCCAAGGCTGGGGGCGCGTGCTGCTCGACGACGCGCTGTTCTTCCCCGGCGATACGCGCAAGCTGTGGGCAAAGGACGACCCGGGTTTCGCGACCGGCTCGACCGCGACCAAGACCTTCACCTTCACCGTGGTCGCGGGACAATCGTTCAAGGCGACGCTCGCCTGGACCGACTTCCCCTCTACTCCCGCGGCGTCGATCCATCTGATCAACGACCTCGATTTGACGGTTTCGGGTCCCTCCGGCACGTTCCTCGGCAACGTCTTCGCGAGCGGCGCTTCGACCACCGGCGGTGCGGCCGATCGCCGGAACACGCTCGAACAGGTGCTGGTCGCAAGCCCCGCAGCCGGCACCTACACGGTGACCGTCAAGGCATTCAACATCCCGCAGGGTACGGAGCCGTTCGCCCTGGTCGTGACCGGCAACGCCACCGAAGCGGGCGGCAACCAGTCGCCGATCGCCAACGCCGGCCCCGATCAAAACGTCGGCGTGAACGCCACGGTGACCCTGAACGGCTCCGCGTCCTCCGACCCGGACGGCGGCCCGAATCCGCTCACCTACGCTTGGTCGCAGGTGTCCGGCCCGGCCGCAACGATAACCAATCCAACCTCTGCGATGGCGAGCTTCGTCGCGGCCTCCGCCGGCACCTACGTCTTCCAGCTCCAGGTGAGCGACGGGGCGGCCTCGGCCACCGACACGGTTTCGATCGTCGCGAGCACCGGTCCGGTCACCGTCTTCTTCGATGATTTCGAGACCAACAAGGGTTGGACGACCAACCCGCTCGCCACCGACACCGCCACCACCGGCCAGTGGGAGCGGGGCGATCCGGAGGCGACCACCGATACCGGCGCGCGCCAGCTGGGTACGACGGTTTCCGGTTTGAACGATCTGGTCACCGCGCGACTGGCCGGCGCATCGGCGGGAGCGAACGACATCGACGGCGGCACCACGACGATCCAGTCTCCGGCGATCGTGCTGCCTTCGACCGGCACGCTAACGCTCACCTTCTCGTACTACTTCTCTCACTCGACCAACTCGTCCTCGGCCGACTTCTTCCGCGTCCAGGTGGTGGGGACCACGACCACCCAGGTACTCCAGGAGCTCGGTGCGGCGACCGGCGACAACGCGGCCTGGGCAACCGGCACGGCCAACATCTCGGCGTTCGCCGGCCAAACCGTGCGCATCCTGATCTCGGCCGCCGACGCCTCGACCGCGAGCCTGGTCGAAGCCGGAGTGGACGACGTGAAGATCGTTCAGCAGTAGTACTGCCGTAAACCGAGCACGCTTCGCACCGCAGACTCCTGAGGCCCCTCCCGCGGGAGGGGCCTTTCGCGTTTCGGCCTTCTCTTCGCTCTGCGAAACGGTACACTCCCCCGCGCCAACCTGAGTGGAGATCCGCAATGCGCCGAGCCAGTGTCGTTGCCGTCCTTGTCGTACTCGCAGTCCTCTTTCCTTTGCACGTTCGCGCCGCCGAATCGGCCTCCGCGACCGCTAAGCTCCACGACCTGTTCGATCGAGAGTGGGAATGGCGCATCAAGGAAGATCCGGAATTCGCAACCTCGGTCGGCCGGCACGAGTACGACGATCGGCTGACCTCCGGCGCCCCGGAAGATCTGGCGCGCCGCGCCGAGGGGACGAAAGGGTTTCTCGCGGATCTAAAAGGCGTCGACGCGGCCCAGCTTTCGCCCGACGACCAGACGAGCGCCGAGGTCTTCCGCCGTCAGCTGGAATCGCGGCTCGCCGATATCCAGCTGGGCGACGACGAAATGCCGTTCAACGCCGACTCCGGCTTCCACACCGGATTTGCCCAGCTGCCGGACAGCGTTCCGCTCTCTTCCGTCCGCGACTTCGACAACTATCTCTCCCGCCTCGAAGCCTGGCCGACCGTCGTGGCGCAGCACATCGTGCTAATGCGGCGCGGCCTCGCGCGCGGCTTTACCGTTCCGAAGGCGACGCTCGCCGGCTACGAGAAAACGATCTCGGCGCACGTCGTCGAAGATCCGACGAAGAGCGTGTTCTGGGTGCCGATCGAGAACTTTCCGGCGACCTTCCCCGAGCCGGAGCGCGAACGCCTGCGCACCCGCGGCAAGGCCGCGGTGCTCCGGGCGATCTCGGGCTATCGGACGTTCCTCGACTTCTACACCAACGAGTACTACCCGAAAACCCGCACCACCCTCGGCGCCTCCGACCTGCCGGACGGCGCGGCGTACTACCGCCAGCAGATCCGCAAGTTCACGACGCTCGACCTCTCACCCGAGCAGATTCACCGGATCGGCCTGGCCGAGGTCGAACGGATCGGCAAGGAAATGCAGGAGGTGATGAAGAGCACCGGTTTTGCCGGAGACATGCCCGCCTTCCTCCAATTTCTCCGCACTGATCCGCGGTTCTACGCCAAGACCCCCGAGGAGCTGTTGATGCGGGCGGCCTGGATCGCCAAAAGGATGGACGGCAAGCTGCCCCCGCTTTTCGGCCGCCTGCCGCGCCTCCCCTACACGGTCGAACCGGTGCCCGACCATCTGGCGCCCAAATACACCAGCGGGCGCTACGTCGGCGCGCCCTACGGCGGCACCCAGCCCGGAATCTATTGGGTGAACACCTTTCAGCTCGAAAGCCGCCCGCTCTACAACCTGCCGGCTTTGACCCTCCACGAATCGGTCCCCGGCCACCACCTCCAGGGCGCGCTCTCTCAGGAGATGGAGAGCCTGCCAAACTTCCGGCGCCACTCCTACATCTCGGCCTACGGCGAGGGCTGGGGCCTCTACTCCGAATGGCTTGGCATCGAAGCCGGCTTCTACACCGACCCCTACGCCAACTTCGGCCGTCTGACCTATGAAATGTGGCGCGCCTGCCGTCTAGTCGTCGACACCGGTCTGCACGCCATGGGCTGGACCCGCCAGCAGTCGATCGACTACCTCGCGAGCCATACCGCCCTCCCGCTTCACGAATGCGAGACCGAAACCGATCGCTACATCTCCTGGCCCGGCCAGGCGCTCTCCTACAAACTCGGTCAGATCCAGATCCTGAACCTCCGCCGAAAAGCCGAGCAGGCACTCGGAGCGAGCTTCGACGTCCGCGCGTTCCATGACGTCGTCCTGGGTAGCGGATCGGTCCCGCTGGACGTTCTGGAGCGAAACGTGGAGCGGTGGATCGCGGGGCAGGGGGCGGCCGGCAAGCCCTGAGGTCTTCGACCCTAAACCTCGCCCGGGTTCGTTGCGTATGCTCCCCTGACCGGTTTTGAGGGAGAGCCCACCTATGTCCTCGACTTCCTTTTTCGAAACGACCCTCCAGGATCTCGGCTACGCCGTTCGCACCCTGCGCAAGAGCCCCGGGTTCACGGTGATCGCGGCGTTGTCGCTCGCCCTCGGGATCGGGGCGAATACGGCGATCTTCAGTTTGATCTCGGCGCTTATTCTTCGGCCTTTGCCCGTGGAAAATCCGAAGGCCTTGGTGGTGATCGGCGACGGCTCGCGGATCGGCTCGATTTCAAGCGGCAGCCTGCGGCCGGAGATCTACTCGGTCCCCATGTACCGTGAGCTCAAAGCGCAGAATCGGTCGTTCTCCGGCATCCTGGCGTCCGGAACGTCCGGACGGGTACTGTTGGGATTGGGCAGCGGGCACACGGAGCCCGAAGATCCGAACGCTCCCGGGGCTTCCGTGCGGGGCCGGTTGGTGTCGGGCAACTACTTTTCGGTCCTCGGCGTACCGGCTTTTGAGGGACGGACCTTTAGCGAAGCCGACGACCAGGCGCCGGGAGCCTCCCCTTTCGTCGTCGTGAGCCATGACTTCTGGCAACGGCGCTTGGAGAGCGACCCGCACGCGCTCGGCCGCAAGATCACGCTCAACGGCTCGCCGTTTTCAATCGTCGGGATTGCTCGGCCCGGATTTACCGGCGAGATCGTCGGCAACGCCACCGAGGTTTGGATTCCGCTTTCGATGCAAGAGCAGATCAACCCCGGGCGATCGTTCGGCACACATTGGGAGATCAGCTGGCTGCTGCTGATGGGCCGCACCCGACCGGGGGTTTCGCTTTCGGCGGCGCGCGCCGAGGTCCAGGGGCTGTTCCACCGCATGATCGCCGCCCAACCGCCGAACCTCGTCGCTGCCGAAGAACGCGACGAGTTAGGCCGCGCCGAGGTGCCGGTGAACCCGGGGGCGAATGGCTTATCGCGCCTGCGCAACCAATTTGGGCATTCGTTGTTCACCTTGCTTGCGATCGTCAGCCTGGTCTTATTGGTCGCCTCGGCCAACGTAGCGAATCTGCTGCTCGAACGGGCGACCGGTCGAAAGAAGGAGATCGGCGTTCGCCTCGCGCTCGGCGCCGGCCGCGGTCGCCTGGTGCGCCAGCTGCTGACCGAGAGCTTGGTTCTCGCACTGCTCGGCGGAGCGCTTGGCCTGGTATCGGCGTTCTGGGCCGACACGGCCCTGGTCCGTCTGGTGGCAGGGCCGTCGAGCGCGCTCGACCTTCGTCCCGATCTGTCGGTTCTCGCCTTCACCGCGTTCCTCTCGCTGGTCACGGCGATCGTCTTCGGGCTCGCCCCCGCGCTCACCGCGACCCGCGTCGAGCTGGCTCCCACTCTCAAGGAAAGCTCGCGCTCGCTCGCGGGCGGCTCGGGCAACCGCTGGCCGCTCGGCAAGATCTTGGTGATCGCCCAATTCGCCCTCTCCCTCCTGCTGCTGGTGGGAGCCGGGCTGTTCGTCCGGACGCTCCAAAACCTCGAACGCCTCGATCTCGGCTACAAGCGCGAGGGGCTGTTGATGGCGAGCCTCGATCCGATCGGCGGCGGTGTTTCGCTCGAACGCTTCGAGCCCTTCGCCACCGACCTGTTCGAACGGCTGAAAGCCGTCCCCGGGGTCGCCGCGGTCACCGCCTCGGAAAATGGCCTGTTCAGCGGCACGGAATCCTCCACCGGCGTGCGAATCGAAGGCTATTCGACGGGGGCCGACGGCGATCCTGAGGTGGACACGGACCAGGTGGCTCCGGCCTACTTCGAAGTCGTGGGCATCCCAATCCAGTCCGGCCGGGACATCTCCGCCGCCGACCGCAAAGGAGGCGCCGCGGTGGCGGTGGTCAATCGGGCGCTGGTCGAGACCTACTTCAAGGGCGCGAATCCGCTCGGCCGCCACATCTCCACCTACGATCAAGAGGGGAAAACGACCGCGATTTACGAAATCGTCGGAGTTGCCGCCAACTCGCGCGACCATGAGCTGCGCGGCACCGTTTCGCCCCGGTACTTCACCGCGATGCTCCAGGGCGAGCGGCCACCCTCGCGGCTGAACCTGGAGATCCGCGCCGCTCAACCCGACGTGACCAAGCTGGCGGTGCGCAAAGCGCTTCTCGCCGCGTATCCGCAGGTGCCGCTCGAAGACCTGGCGTCGCTGTCTTCCTCGCTCGGCGATCAGGTCCAGGACGAGCGCCTGATCGCCAAGCTGTCCGCGATCTTCGGCCTGCTCGGGTTGGTACTTGCCGCGATCGGTCTGTACGGCGTGGTCTCGTACGCAATCGCCCGCCGCACCCACGAGCTGGGGTTACGCATGGCGCTGGGCGCGCAGCGAACCAAAGTTCTTTGGATGGTTCTGCGCGAGACGCTGCTTCTAGCTTTAGCGGGCACCGCCCTCGGCATTCCGGCGGCGCTCGCCGCGACACGCGCGGTCGAAAGCCGGCTCTTTGGCCTTTCCCCCACGGATCCGGCGACCCTGGCGGTCGCAGTGGGAGTCCTGCTTGCGGTCGCTCTGGTGGCGGGCAGCGTCCCGGGAGCGCGGGCGACCCGGGTCAATCCGGTCCAGGCGCTGCGCTACGAATAGGTAAGCCCTCACCCCCCGCCAGGGGGTGAGGGGCTAGCGGCACTACGCGCCGCCGGGGTTCGACTTCCCGCCTTCGCGGGAGAGGAAATTCTCGACCGAGAGCAGTCGATCGGTGCCGGCGCGCTGGATGACCTGGAGCAGATTGCCCATCGAGCTCATCTCTTCGAGCTGCTCGTCGACGAACCAATCGAGGAACCGGCGGGCGATGTGGTTCTTATCCTCGACCGCGATGTCGAGCAGATCGTAGATCTGCTGCGTCACTTGCTTTTCCCACTGAAGGGCAAGCTGCGCCGCCTCCTCGGCGGAGGCGAAATCGCATTTCGACTTGGCGATCGCCGGGATTTCCACCCGGCCGCCGACGTCGACCACGAATTTGACGAATTTCATCGCGTGCATCCGCTCTTCGTCCGCCTGGCGATAGAAGAAGCTCGCAAGCTCCGGCAGCGCCGCGGAATCGAAATAGGCGGCCGAGGCGATGTATTGAATCGATGCGCCCATCTCATGGGCGATCTGGGCGTTGAAGGCGGCGATCAGGCGTTCGCTGGCGTACATTTAGTCTCCTCTTTGGGCATTCACCTGCAAGGTATCAGCATTCGATGACGTTGATCGCGAGACCGCCGCGCGAGGTCTCTTTGTATTTGGTCTTCATGTCGGCGCCGGTCTCCCGCATGGTTTTGATCACCCGGTCGAGCGACACCTTGTGCGAGCCGTCGCCGCGCTGGGCCAGACGCGCGGCGTTGATCGCCTTGACGGCGCCCATGGCGTTCCGCTCGATGCAGGGAATCTGCACCAGACCGCCGACCGGGTCGCAGGTAAGGCCCAGGTTGTGCTCCATGCCGATCTCGGCGGCGTTTTCGACTTGAATCGTCGGTCCACCGAGCGCGGCGACCAGGCCGGCCGCGGCCATCGAGCAGGCGACGCCCACCTCTCCCTGACAGCCGACCTCGGCGCCGGAGATCGAGGCATTCTCCTTATAGAGAATGCCGATCGCCGCCGCGGTGAGCAGGAAGCGGATCACCCCTTCGTCGTCGGCACCGGGGGTGAGCCCGCGGTAATAGTGCAAGACGGCTGGAATGATCCCCGCGGCGCCATTGGTCGGCGCGGTGACCACGCGGCCGCCCGCGGCGTTTTCTTCGTTCACCGCGAGGGCATAGAGGTTCACCCAGTCGAGCAGGGTGAGCGGATCTTGAAGGGCAGCCTCGGGCCGGCTGGTCAGCTCTTTGAACAGGCGGGATGCCCGGCGCTTGACGTGCAGGCTGCCTGGTAACACTCCGCCCTCGCTGCACCCCCGGGCGACACAAGCCTGCATGGCACCCCAAATCTTGAAGAGCCCGGCGCGGATCTCCTCCTCCGAACGCCAAGCCTTCTCGTTTTCGAGCATCAGTTGCCAGATCGCCAGGCCCTGCTCGCGCGACAGGCGCAGGAGGTCCGCACCCGAGAAAAACGGAAAGGGCTGCGGCGTCTCATCCCGAACCAGCCGATCGGCCCCGGCAGAAATCTCATCTACCACGAACCCACCGCCCACCGAGTAATAGATCCGCTCTTCGACAATCTCCCCCGCCGCATCGAACGCGCGGAACCGCATGCCGTTCGAATGAAGAGGAAGAATCTCGCGCCGATTGAAGACCAGGTCGCGCTTCTCCTCAAACCCGATCTCGACTCCCAACCCCTTTGCCCGCAGCGGACCCAGCCGAAGCGTCTCGCGAATGGCGGCCACCCGCGTCCCCATCGCGGCCGGATCGACCTCCTCCGGCGTCTCCCCTTCCAACCCCATCAAAACCGCTTTATCTGTGCCATGCCCTTTGCCGGTCATCGCCAGCGACCCATACAGAGTCGCCTCGATCCGCGCGAGACCCGCCACCTGCCCCTGGCGCTCCAACCGCTCCACGAACCGCTTCGCCGCCCGCATCGGCCCCACCGTATGAGAACTCGAAGGGCCGATGCCGATCGTGAACAGGTCGAAAATGCTGATGGCCATGCGGTAGGGGAGCCTCCGGTTGGGGGGTGGATCATATGCGAGGGGAGCGGGGCGGCCTTCCGGCACGACGGGATGTCGATCAAAAAAGATCGAACTTTTTCGGAAAAAGAGTGAAATCGAGCGCCTCAAAAGTGAACTCGAACCGTTGAAAAGCGAACTTTTTCGGAAAAAGATCGAACTTCAGCCGTTCGAGAACGTTCTCGAAGAGCCGGGAAGCGAACTTGGCGCCTCAAAAGTGAACTCGAGCCGCTGAAAAGCGAACTTGCCCTGCTGAAAAGCGAACTTGAGGCGCTCACGAGCGAACTTCAAGAGCTGGAGAACGAACTTTGGGGGGGCCGCGACCTCTTGCCCGCCGGCCGGCGGCTCGAAAGGCGTGAGCGCGGCGGCGAGGGTCGTGCGCACCCGCCCAGGAGGAAAGTAGGGAGTTATCCTTCAGCGGCCCGCTCCTCGACCAACTCGGCCACGGAGTCTCGGTGCCGCTCGCGTTTTCCCGGGGGAAAAAGTCGCCGCGCGGTCCCACCCGCTGGAGTTGCGAATTTCGAGGGAGCCTCTGTATAAGGCTGGAGACCTTCGGAGACCGGGGAATGGGTCGTTCCAGGAAGCAAGCTCGGATTCTTCGGTGCCGAATTCGCGTTGGCGCGTGAAAAGATCACTGCCTCGGTCGGGCGAACCTCTCTGCTCGGCGCGGAAATCACTCCGTCGCGTGCGCGAACTGGTGCGCGGAGCCGCGGCACCGGTCAGATGAACCAGAACACCGGTGAGCTGGACGACGACACCGGTTCGCCGGGCCAGGGCACCGGTGAGATGAGCCGTACCAGCAGTGCGCTGAGCCAGGGCACCGGTGAGTGGGGCCGTGACAGCAGTGCGCTGGGCCAGAGCACCAGTTAGCTGGACCGTAACACCAGTGCGCTGGGCCAGGGCACCGGTGAGCTGGACCGTGACACCAGTGCGCTGGGCCAGAGCACCAGTTAGCTGGACCGTAACACCAGTGCGCAGGGCCAGAGCACCGGTGAGCTGGACCGTGACACCAGTGCGCTGGACCAGGGCACCAGTTAGCTGGGCCGTAACACCAATGCGCCGGGCCAGAGCACCGGTGACGTGGACCGTGGCACCCGTGTGCTGAACGGGAAAACCTGTGGGCTCGGCCGGCACACCGGTGAGCTGAGCCAGAACACCGGTTGATGAGAGCCGTAACACCCGTCCAGGTAACCGCGCCACCGGTGGTCCCGGCGGCCGAAGAGGTGAGAGGAACCGCAACACCGGGATGGTGGGCCTCGACACCGCCGGCCGGCAGCTCAAATGGGGTGAGCGCGGCGGCGAAGGTCTTGGGCTCCCGCGCCGAGGTCCGCGATAAGATCACATCATGGAGATCCGAGGCCGGGCCGCTGATCGTCACGGTCGCATCTGGGAGGCGCGGGTGCTGACCTTCGAGGAGGCCGAGGAGGAGGACTTCCGTTTCTGGCACGACGAGCTGACGCCCGAGGAGCGGGTGGTGGTGGCGATGGATTGCCTCATGGACAGCCTTAAGGCTCAGGGGATCGATGAACTACCCCGATTACGAGGACTTTCTCGAGTCGTGCAACGCGAGGAGCGTTAGGTACCTCATCGTCGGCGGCTTCGCGTTCTCGTTTCATGCGATCCCGAGAGCGACGAAGGATCTCGACCTCTTCATCGATCCGACCCCCGAGAACGTCGACGCCGCGCTCGCGGCGATCCGCGAATTCTTTGGCGGCGATGAGATGAAAATCCTCGCCGCGGATCTGATGGAGCCTGGGCGCTTCATTCAGCTCGGCGTCTCTCCTCACCGCATCGACCTGATGAATCGCCTCGCCAGCCGGGTCGATTTCGGGGAGGCCTGGGAACGCCGCTGTAGCGCCAGATTCGGCAGAGTCCCCGCCTTCTACCTCGACCTGGACGATCTGATTCGAGAGAAAAAAAGTTCCGGACGCCCCCAGGATCTCGTCGACCTCGCCGGCCTCCAGAGGGCAAAGCAGCGGAAAACTCCCTGATCTCCTACGAGAACCTGGACGGTTGCACCTTGAAAAGCTGGATATCTCAGCCTGCCAGGCATAAACTGTCCGCATGTGGGTCCCAAGGCTTCTCTCTCAGCAAGTGCTTTCGGCGGCGCGCCAATACCCTGCGCTGGTCGTAACCGGTGCCCGCCAAACCGGCAAGACCGCCCTTTTGCGGCATTTATTCGACTCCGCGGATTTCGCATCTCTCGACCTTCCCTCGGCGGCCGCCCAGGCCGATGAGCGGGGCGAGGAGTTTCTTCGCGGGTTTACCGAGCCGGTGATTCTCGACGAGGTGCAGTACGCACCGGGATTGTTTCGCCATCTCAAGCTCGCGATTGACGCGAAGCGAGAAGAACGCGGGCGGTTTTTGATGACCGGCTCGCAGAAGTACTCCCTCATGCAATCGCTGTCGGAGAGCCTGGCGGGGCGGTGCGCGGTGCTCGAGCTCGACACGCTCGCGAGCGTCGAGATCTTTTCCGCCTTTCCGGAGGAGGAGATCCTCACCGAGGAGATTATTTGGCGCGGCGGCTTCCCCGAGCTCTGGCGCGATCGGGAGAACGAGCCGCGGCTGTTCTATTCGAGCTATGTCGCCACCTATCTGGAGCGAGATGTCCGTTTGGCCCTGCGGGTTGGGAGCCTGCGCGATTTCGAACGATTCCTCCGCGCCTGTGCTCTGCGCTCCGGCAACCTGCTCAATCTGAGCGAGCTGGCGCGCGACATCGGCATCGCCAGTTCGACCGCACGCGACTGGCTCTCGGTCCTGGAGGCCTCGAATCAGCTTCTCCTCCTCGAACCCTATTTCGACAACCCCACGAAGCGGATGGTCAAATCGCCCAAGCTCTACTTCCGCGACACGGGCCTGCTTTGCTTCCTGCTCGGCCTCGAAACCCCGGCCGCCCTGGCCGCCTCTTCCCTCGCCGGGGCGGTCTGGGAGACCTTCGTTCTCGGCCAGATCCTGCGCGCGCGAACCGCCGCGGGCTCCGCCGGAAAAGTGTTTTTCTGGCGCGACGCGCGGGGCGTCGAGGTCGACTTCGTGATCGAACGCAACGGCCGCATCCGCTTGATCGAGGCGAAATGGACCGAGTCCTTTTCCGACCCGCGAGCGCTGAAACCGCTGCTTGCGGTGCGCGAGGAGCTCGGGGACCGCGCCGAGACCGAGCACTGGGTGGCGAGCCGGACCCGCCATGCCCATACCCCGCGAGGGGTCGAGGGCGTCCGCCTGATCGACACCGCGCGGTTCTCGGGTTGGTTCGAGGATTCATAGGCCGCCGGCCCAGGAACAACTCCGCCCGATCCGCTGTTGTCTCCGGACGGACCGGCCGCCGCGGATATACTCCCGGCCGAGCTTCGAAGGCCGCCTTCCGGCTAGCCGCTTTTCCGTTCCAGGAGGTCAGTTTCGTCCCCATGTCCATTTCCGAGTCTGCGTCGAACACGTCTACGAATCCCGTCTATCGTCTGATCATCCTCGGCTCCGGCCCGGCCGGATTGACCGCTGCGCTCTATGCCGCGCGGGCTGATCTGGCTCCTTTGGTGCTCGAAGGGAACCAGCCGGGCGGCCAGTTGACGATCACCACCGAGGTCGAAAACTTCCCCGGTTTCCCCCAGGGGATTCTCGGTCCCGAGCTGATGGAAAAAATGCGCGAGCAGGCTCAGCGCTTCGGCGCGCAGGTGAAGTTTGAGGCGGCGATTGACCTCGATCTGTCCGAGCGCCCGTTTACCGTGCGCACCGACGAAGGCGTCTACCGCGCCCACTCGCTGATCCTTTCGACCGGCGCCACGGCGAAGCTCGGCGGCTTGGCGGCCGATCAGGAGCTGATGGGCTACGGCATTTCCGCCTGCGCCACCTGCGACGGTTTCTTCTTCCGCGACAAGGAGGTCGTGGTGGTCGGAGGCGGCGACTCGGCGATGGAAGAGGCGATGTTCCTCACCAAGTACGCCTCCAAGGTCACCGTTTTCCATCGTCGGCGCGAGCTGCGCGCCTCGCGGATCATGCAGGACCGGGCTCTCACCAATCCAAAGATCGCCTGGCTGTGGAATTCCGAAGTGATCCACGTCCTCGGCGACCGAGAGACTGGCGTCACCGGCATTCAGGTGCGCGATACCGAGACCAGCGCTTTAAGCGAGTACCCGGCGCAGGGGCTGTTTTATGCCATCGGCCACGTGCCGAACACCCAGCTGTTCAAGGGCAAGCTCGAAATGAACGCGGGCGGATACTTGATCGTCGACGAACCCTCGACCCGCACCCAAATCCCCGGCGTGTTCGCGGCGGGCGATGTGACCGACCCGACCTACCGCCAGGCGATTTCCTCGGCCGGCAGCGGCTGCAAGGCGGCGATCGACGCGGAGCGATTCCTCTCTGAACACGCGGTGGAGCCGCTGGCTGTACCGGTTCTGGCAGAAAAGGCGGCCCACTGATGTCGAAGCGACCGACCACACTTGGGGCATTGCGCGAAACCGGCTATCGCCCCCGTTCGGTGAAAAGCGAGCTGCGCGCCAATTTGCGCGAACGGATCAAGTCCGGCAAGCCGCTCTTTTCCGGGATTCTCGGCTACGACCGGACAGTCATTCCCGGCGTGGTGAATGCCCTGCTCGCGGGGCATGACTTCATCCTGCTCGGCCTGCGCGGCCAGGCGAAGACGCGCATCCTGCGCGGGTTGATCGATTTTCTCGACCCGGAGGTGCCGATCCTCACCGGTTCCGAGCTGAACGACGATCCGCTCGCGCCGATCTCGGTCCCCGGCCAGCGCCGGGTGGCCGAAGCGGGCGACGAAACGTCGATCGAATGGCTGCCGCGCGAGGCGCGCTACAACGAGAAGCTCGCAACGCCGGATGTCTCGATCGCCGACCTGCTGGGCGACATCGACCCGATCAAGGCCGCCACCCGGCGCCTCACGTTCGCCGATCCGGAGGTGATCCACTTCGGCATCATCCCGCGGACCAACCGGGGGATCTTCGCGATCAACGAGCTGCCCGACTTGGCGCCGCGCATTCAGGTCGGCTTGTTCAACCTGCTCGAAGAGCGCGACCTGCAGATCCGCGGATTTCCCGTGCGCATCCCGCTCGACCTGATGATGTGCTTTTCGGCGAACCCCGAGGACTACACGAACCGCGGCTCGATCATCACGCCGCTCAAAGACCGGATCGCCTCGCAGATCCTCACCCACTATCCGCCGGACGCCGAGACCTCGGCCGCGATCACCCGCCAGGAGGCGTGGACCGACCGCGACGTGCCGGGCCTGGAAATCCCCGACGAGATCCGCATGCTGGTCGAAGAGATCTCGATCGTGGCGCGCGAAAGCGAGCTGGTCGATCAGTCCTCAGGTGTCTCGGCGCGGGTGGCGATCGCCGCTCTCGAATTGCTCACCTCGAACCTCGAACGCCGGCAGCTGAAGACGAACGAGGCGCAGATCTTCCCTCGGTTGGCCGACCTGCAAATGCTGCTTCCCGCCATCACCGGCAAGGTCGAGATGGTCTACGAAGGGGAGCAGCAGGGGGCCGAAGTGGTCGCCCGCCGCCTAATCGGCCTCGCGGTGAAGAAGGTATTCGACGCCGGCTTCCCCGAGATCGGCAAAGAGCTGGGCAGCCGCGGCGTGGACGACGACGGGCCGTATTCGGGGATCGTCCGCTGGTTCGCGGCGGGCAACGAAGTCTCGCTCTCGGACGAGCAGACCGCCACCGAGTACCACGGCGAGCTGGCGCGCGTTCCCGGCCTGTTCGACCTCGTCGAGCGCTACCGCGGCCAGAGCGCCACGGAAGCCGAAAAAGCGCTCGCCGCCGAAATCGTGCTCGAAGGGCTGCACCAGCATCTCAAGCTCGCCCGCCACGACCTCGACAGCCGGATCAGCTACAAGGAGCTGGTGAAGTTCCAACTCCTGAAGCCGCGGCGACGGGGCGGCCGGTCGGAGAGCGATCTGAACTAAAGGGACGATGACACCGGGCGGAGGAGACCCGCCGCCCGGTCGCTTCATCGCTCGACTAGGCGCAGGGGCAGCTGTTGGCCGCGCCACCCGTGGCGCAGCAAACGATCCGGCTCTTGGTGCAGGTGAAATTGCAGGTCGCGGTGTTGATGTCGCCCGCCACCGCTTCCCGGCTGTCGATCTGGCGCAAAGTTTCCCGCGAAAGCGACAACTTCAGGTTCCGCTTCTTCATTTCCCTCTCCTCCCTCGATTCGAGACGATCCCTTTCGCCCCGCTACATCCTCAGTGCCGCGAGAGGGCGTTTCTGGGGCTTTGAGGTCCCTCGGATCGTGCGATGATCTCCCCATGGCGATCGCACAGACGAAACCGCGCCTCTCCCCGGCGGAGTACCTGGAAATCGAACGGGCGGCCGAGACCAAGAGCGAGTACATCGAAGGCGAGATGTACGCGATGAGCGGCGCGAGCTACGCTCACAACGTGATCGTGACAAATCTCGGTGCCGGCCTTCACGCCGCGCTCAAGGGCGGTCCGTGTCGCCCGGTCGTAAGCGACATGCGGGTTAAGGACGACAGCTCGGAGCTGTACACCTACCCGGATGTCGTGGTCGTCTGCGGTAAGCCGCGGTTCGAGGAAGAAGCCTACCTCGACACCCTGATCAACCCGGTTTTGCTGATCGAGGTTCTGTCACCCTCGACCGAGCGCCACGACCGGGGCCTCAAATTCGCCTACTACCGTTCGATTCCGTCGCTCCGCGAAGTGCTGTTCGTCGCCCAAGACCGACCGGTCGTCGAGCGCTACACCCGAATGAACAACGGCGACTGGGCGCTGCACGTTACCGAAGGGTACGACGCGACGATCGATCTCCCGAGCGTCGGCGTTCAACTGCTGCTCGCCGAGATCTACGACGGCGTCCCCAAGGGATCTTCCAGGGCGAAGCGGGAATCTTGAGCCCCGGACTCCGCTTCTCCTCTTCATGACCCTCGGCTCAACCGTCTAAACTCCGCCCATGCGCCATAAATACGCCTGGCTCGACCCCGAACTTCTTCGCGCCCTCATGGCGGGGATGGATCTGCTGCGCCTGTTCAACCAGCTGGTGCTCGCCGCCGGGGGGGACCCGGAAGAGGCGATGAACTGGATGCGCGAGCTTCAGGCGCAGGGATATCTGCCCGAGAACCTGGACCTTGAGGAGTTCTTTGAGAGCCTGGAGGATCAGAATCTGATCGGCCGCGACCAGGAGGGCGGGATGTCGCTCACCTCGGGCGGCGAGCGGAAGATCCGCAAGAGCGCGTTCGAGGAGATCTTCGGCGGGCTCGACCGGTCGTCCGCCGGCTACCACCCGATCCACTCCTCCGGCGAGGGGATCGAGCGCCAGCCGGAGACGAAGCCGTGGAGCTTCGGCGACGACTTGAACCTGCTCGACTCTGCCCGGTCGCTGCAAAACGCCATGCGGAGGACCAAAGGTGAGCTCGATCTGGCCGAAGAGGACCTCGAAGTCTTCGAGACCGAGCACATGACCTCGTGCGCGACGATCGTGGCGATCGACGTCAGCCACTCGATGATCCTCTACGGCGAAGATCGGATCACCCCGGCGAAGACCGTCGCCTTGGCGCTCACCGAGCTGATCACCACCAAGTACCCGAAAGACCACCTGGGGGTCATCCAGTTCGGCGACCGCGCCGAGCCGATGAAGCTTTCCGATCTTCCTTACCTTCAGGCCGGGCCGTACCACACCAATACCCGAGAGGCGCTCCAGCTCGCCCGCGGCCTCCTGTCGCGGCAGAAGCAGCCGAACAAGCAGATCTTCTTGATCACCGACGGCAAACCCTCGGCGATCACCGAAGGGGGGCACGTCTACAAGAACCCCTTCGGGCTCGACATGCGAATCGTCAACCTGACGCTCGAAGAGGCCGACCACTGCCGTCGGCAGAAGATCGTGATCACCACCTTCATGCTCGCAACCGATCCGATGCTCACCGACTTCGTCGAGAAGCTGACCCAGATCAACCGCGGCCGCGCCTACTTCGCCTCGCCCTACAACCTGGGCGAGTTTCTGCTCGCGGATTACATCCGGAACCGGCGGAAGCGGGTGCGGTAGGAAGGGAAAGCGGTTTCGGAAGGGCCATTTTCCACGCCTTCACCTCATCGGCGCGAGATTCCAACCCAAGCTTCTGGAAGAGATGCTCCGCCTTGGTCCAAGCATGATCAGCTCCGCCAACATCTCCTGACGTTTCGAGAACTACACCCAGATTACTAAGGACCGCTGCTTGGTTGTAGGGATCCCCGATCTGCTCAAAACTGGCAAGAGCTTCGCGAAATCTTGCACCAGCCTCAACTAGCTGGCCTCTCCTTGAAGCGATGACCCCGAGGCTCATCAACCGGTTCGCGACTCCAGCAGATCTGCCAAGTTTAATTTCGCTCTCTAGAGCGCTGCGAATCAATGCCTCGGCTCGATCAAGGTCTCCTCGATCCAACGCGAGGAAACCAAGATTGCCCACAGCCATCGCTTCACCCGCCTGATTGCCGATGGAACGCTCAAGTTCCACGCATCTCTCCAAGAGCTTCTCGGCTTCGTCGAAACGCTTCCACAGGCGCAAGACCCCGGCAAGGTTGGCGAGAGCCATAGCCATTCCCCGCTGATCACCCAAAACCTCGTAGAGATCGATCGCGCGCTGGTAGTGCCCGGAGCCCCCTTCCAAGTCGCCAGCCCGAACGAGCAGAGTGGCTAGATTCGCCAGGCTCCCCGCCAGTGCTTGCCGGTCGCCCTCCTGCTGTTCGATTTCGATCGCCCGCTCGAAGAGCAACCGCGCTTCGGGATACCGTCCAAGCCCGAACTGGACGGCAGCTAGATTCGAGCAAAGCCCGGCAATGGGTAGAGGCTCACGGAGCCTCTCGGCGATCTCCAGCGAAGCACGAAATCGAACGTCGGCTTCGTCAAGCCGCCCTTCTACCAATGCGTGATGCCCAAGCTCGTTCAGCCAAGACGACCGAGCTGAGAGAGTCGTAGGGTTGTCACTCCACACAACCGACGTAAGGCGGTTTTCAAGCTCCTTGACACGCCGTTGACGAGATTCAGAACTCATATTCTCGATCTGGCCCGGGCTGAGGTCGAGATCGGCTGAAACCAGACTGCTCTGTTCCTCCGAAAAGAAATAAGCCCCACTCTGCCAGTCGTAGAAATCAGGTGCCTCTTTCCCCAGAATACCGATCGCGTATTCCGGCACCCAGAAGACGATTGGCCGCGCCAGCCGCGGGGGCCATGCGGGTCGGCTCAGATTAAGGCCGTGAAGGATCGGATGGTCCGCTACGGTTGAATCGAGCGAACGTTCGAGGCCAAGCACCATCAGCGGGCCACGAGCCTGTTGATCGCTCGCGGCGACAATGGCTTCGAGGATGCTTTCGATTCCCTTTATGAGCTCGATCGTCTCGATCGGCCGATCCGGCGCGAACTCGCGAAGCTTGTCGATATAGCGGCGGCCTTGCGCCGGGCTGTTGCAAACGGCGAAGAACAGCCCGAAGCTTTCGGTTCTCGCAAGCCCTCTCGCGAGCGCCCGAAGCGACTCCTCGACGGACTCGACCGCCTCAATCGGCCGCGTAGAGTCTGGGAAGGGTACGGACAACAGGGTTCACCTCGTACCAGGGCTCACCGTTCATATACTCGAAGACATGGAGCAGGCGCAGCATCTGAAGGTGCTCCGGGTCGTGGCGAATCTCGCCGCTCGGCTCAAGAAAGCTCCTCAGGCGAGGCCACTCATCCTGGTCGATCTGGCGCACGAGCGAGTTCGCCGCCTCACGGATCGCTCCATCGGCGGCCGCCCGCGTGATCGGCAGACCCTCTACACGAGTTAGCGCCGAGCGGAGGAACATCATCAGGTGTCGAGGATGCCCCCCGGTCATCTCGCAAAGCAAATGACAGGTTTCAGCGCTATCGAAGACCTCGGCGAAATCAACCTTCGCGAACTGGCACCGCTTATCGATGATTTCGCGCATCTTTTTCATGCCGGCTGTGTTGGGGGTCACAGGGGATCGATGATCGCCACGCAGCCGAATCATCGGCACCGGGATCGGGCGGCCGCCAAAGGCCTGCTCGACCCCGGCGAACTGCGGCGAATAGATCAAAGTGATGGGCACCGAGTAGATGACATGCGCGTTCAAGTTGGCGAGTTGCTCGCTGCGGTGAATGAACAGCCGCTCGTGGGTGGTCACTCCGCTATCCAGGCTCCGATCCGGCATCTTTTCGAGATCGTCAACGATCAGGACGAGCCCCTCCCACCCTGCCTCCCACAACTTGACTCGGGCAAGTTCAAGAAGATCGTTGACCGCGTTCTGGAGGCTCGTGCTTTGCTTCTCGATCTCGGCCCGCAACAACGCGCGAGAGCTCGGTCGGTTTCTGAGCTCGGCGGTCAGAGAGCCGAAGGGGACGTCGATCTCGACCTCGGAAAAACTCACGTTCGACTGAAGCGCCGCTTTGACCTCATCCCAGACGCGATAGAGATATTCCGTGGTTCCCGTGAAACCGGGAATCTTGAGGGCCTGGAGGTTACGCTGCACCTCCGCCGCGAGAAACACCAAGAGATCCGGAAAATCGAGATCGTTGAGGTCGAGCGCCTTCCCCGTTTCGGCGAGGATCACCTTATAAGGACGGCCTGTCTCCGGATTCTCGAGCCGGTGCTGAAGCCGGCGAAGCTCGCTGCTCTTGCCCACCCCGATATGCCCGGCAAAGACCTTCACTTCCGGCCGGGTCGAATCGGACAACCGCAGGCTGCGCTCGTATTGCCGAGAGGGTGTCTCCCCGCGCACGTCATCCAAAATGACGAATCTCGGGTCGTCGGCGGCAAGCGCTTCGTTCGGTTCGCACGCCCGGTAGAGGCGGGTGATCGCATCTGGGGTATCGGGTGTCATAGGTCGAACCGTAGCCACCTGAGGAGTTTCCGTCAAGCACCGCGCAGTGGAGGTGCAGGCTGCAACCGCTGCAACAAGGAGACGAAGCGGGCGATCTGTAGAAGTACGAGAGGTCGCCAGCAATATTTGCCGAATGCTCCAGCCAACACGCAGCCCCTTCTCGATCCGATAACGTGTCCCCAAGCCTACCCCCCTGGCACGTCCGCTGCTTTTCAGCTTGGGCGACCGTCCGAATTACCGGGCGAGGAGGACTTAAGCCATGCCACAAGGTGCTTGGAATTCCAAAGACGAACGCCAATACAAGCATGTCAAAGAGAGCGAGCAGGAGCGGGGACGAAGTGAGGATCGCGCCGAGGAAATCGCCGCGCGTACGGTCAACAAGCAGCGGTTTCAGGAAGGGCGAACGCAGAATCGCGTTAGCCGGTCGACCGGCAATCCACACGGCCGGCTGGAGGATCTGACCATCCTTCAGCTGCGCAATCGCGCCCGCGAGGGGAACGTTCCCGGACGCAGCAAGATGAACAAGAGCGAGCTGGTCGCCGCGATTCGCCGACATCGGTAAGGGAGCGGAACAGCTGGCATGAGCCTTGCCCTTATCGAGATCTGTCGCGAAGCAAACCTTACGGTGCGCCGAGCGGCTTCGACACGATCCGGCAGATTCTCCCAGACTTCACTCCCAGCCAACCCTGCCGGGTCTCCGAAATTACGGTGCCGCAGCCAGCCTGCGGCACCACCTTTCCGCAAAGCGTCAGACAACCGGTAGGCCATCCCTACCTGAATTTCGCATAAGGAGCGGGCGGCCGGAGGAGGGGCCGCCCGTTTCGCATTTTTGGGCTCTCGCCGATCCCGTCGCAGGCCAGCCGCACTAATGAGCAAGATTTTGATAGCGCCGGTCGGATCGTTTCGGTACTCTTCGGTTTCTGATATGCTACTCTGACATTTCGATTCCACCCATTCACGGGAGTTACTCATGCCGACCCGCAGGTTCCGAACGCTCGCCGTCCTCTGCCTTTTTTTCGCCCTGGCTTCGGCCGCCTCGGCAGTGGTGGGAATCGATCGCCGCGCCTCTTTTGCTCTCGGGGACGACACCTGCGACGACACCTCGCCGGAGATCGCCACCCAGCCCGACGGCACGTTTCTCGCGGTTTGGCAGCATTGCTATTTCCCCGCTCGGATCGCGGCCCAGCGGCTCGACGCGGCGGGACGGAAACTCGGGACGCAGATCGACCTCGGCCTCGGCGGATTCCCCCAGGTGGCGGCGCTTCCCGATCGGGGTTTTGCCATTGCCTATATCCAGGAAGTGACCGCCGACACGGGCATCTTCGGCGTCTATGCGCGCCGGCTCGACCCGACCGGTGCGCCGCTCGCCGGCCCGGCCCGAATCGACGAAGGGGGAAGCGAGGAGCGCCGAGTCGCCTTCATGGTGCCGCGTTTGGCCTCCGCACCCGACGGCCGGCTTTTGGTCGGCTGGCGCAACCTGTTTCTGTCGCCGTTTCCGATTCCGATCACCCAGCTTCCCGCGTTCGGCCGCCTGCTCGGCGCGGATTTGACTCCCCTCGGCGGGACGTTCGACCTCGGTTCCGCGGGTCTGTTCGACGACCTCGACGTCTCCTTCGACGAAGCCGGAAGGGCTCTCGTCGTGAGCGCCCTGGGCAGCGTCGCGGCGCGGCGCTTCGACGCGGCGGGCATCCAGATCGGCAACGCGATCGAAGTGGGAGGCGGTGCCATTCCAGCCTTCAACCCGCACCTGGCCCCGCGCCAGGGCGGCGGCTGGTGGGTGACCTGGGAGGAGCAGGAAGGGGGCGTTCAGTCGATTCTCGCCCGAGCGTTTCTCCGCGCGGTCGACGCCAGCGGCCATCCGGCCGGCCCGCGGATCGACGTCGGCCTGGTGGGCGACTTCGGTTCGACTGGCCCGGTGGTGGGCGTCGACCCCGATGGCCTCGCCCTGGTCGCCGGCCGCGACAATCTCGGGGCGGTCAAGATGCGCTTGTTCGACGCAGCGGGCGCGCCGGCTTCGGAACTTACGCCGCTCGCGGGTCCTGATCCTTTCCCGCTCGGCCGCACCGCAATGGCCGAGAGCGCTGCGACCGGTTTCGCGGCTCTTTGGGAAGGAAACGTCGATTTCTTCCCCCCTCCTCCCGGACCGCAGGCAGGCTGGGATCTGCGCGGCGCGCTGCTCGCGGCGTCCTGCCTGAGCGTCAACGCAGTCTGCGCGCGGATTGGAGGCCATCAGGCCGAGGTCGAAGTGCAGTGGCGTTTGGGGGCGCGAAGCGGGTTCGGACGCGGCCTGCGGGTCGGCAGTCATCTCCTTTTCGCGCTCGAAAATCCCGGCCGCTTCGATGTCGCGGTCGATCTGCGCGGCGGCGCCATCGATTGGGCGGCGACCACCAACGCCGAGGTCATGATCCGCTGGACGGAAGCCGGAATCACCCGCAACGCCACCAAACTACGTGGACCGTTCGGGAGCGGCAGGCTCGAAAACCTGGCTCCGCCCGTCAGCCTGAATCCCTCGGCAATGATCGCCGAGACCGCCCTGGCCGCCGACACCGCCGAAATTTCCGACCAGCCGGCCGGAGCCGTCGCGGCCGACGGTTGCTCCCCCTCGATCCGGACGGGCTGCCTGTTCGGTGGGCGTTTCCGCGTGGCGGCGGTCGCCACGGGAGCGGACGGCGTCGAGCGACCGGCCACCGTGCTGGCGTTCGCCGATCGCCAAGCGGTCTTGTCGTTCGCCGAAGCGGGCGGAGCAACGGTCTCCCTTCTCGACGGCCGAGCGAACAACAGCAAGATCTGGGTCTATTGGGGCGGGCTCTCGAAGGCGGCGTTCCGGATCGAGGTGACCGACGTCTCGACCGGCACCCTCCGCACCTATTCGAACCCGGCCGGAAAGCGCCAGAGCCGCGCCGACCGCCAGGCGTTTTAAGTCTCCATGTCGATCGAAGATCGTCTGCAGGCCCTTGGAATCGAGTTGCCGATCGCCGCCCCGGCGGGCGCGAACTACCTGCCCTTCCTTCAGATCGCCGACATCGTCTATATCTCGGGGCAGCTGTCGAAATGGAACGGCGAGTACAAGTACATCGGCAAGTTGGGCCGCGAGTTCGAGGTGCCGGAAGGCCAACAGGCGGCGCGGCTTTGCGCCCTCAACGTGATCGCCGTGCTCCGCCAAGCGTTGAATGGTGACCTGGATCGGGTGCGGCAATGCGTCCGCGTCGGGGGCTACGTCAACTGCATGCCCGACTTCACCTCGCACTCCCAGGTGATCAACGGCACCTCCGACCTGCTGGTCGAAATCCTCGGCGACCCCGGCCGCCACACCCGCATCGCGGTCGGCATGTCGTCCCTGCCCTACGGCTGCGCGGTCGAGGTCGAGGCGCAGTTTCAGGTGCGGTGAGGCGGACCGGCCGGCCCGCGGGACGTGTCCTTGCCGGTAATGCTTGAAGTTCGCTCACGTTCCCTCTGATGAGACATGCTATTGCGACATTCTTCGGCTACTAAGTGAAGATCACCGATATTTCGAACGGCCGGACCCAGACCTACGCCAACCCATCCCATCCGGTCGACTCGAAAGCCGCGCGGATCGGACGGCGTTCTAATGACGAACTGGAAGGAAGGAACCTCGGACATGCACCTTGGCCGCTTGAGGTTACGCACCACACGTTGCGCCTGGATTCTCGCCTTGGCGCTCATCGCGCTGCCTGCCGTCGGCGCAGAGATCGAACGGATCGCCTCGTTTTCGGCCGGCGATCCGCCGAATTGCGCAGACATCGGCCCGGATATCGCCGCGCAGCCCGGCGGGTCGTTTCTTTTGCTCTCGCAGCAGTTCAAATGCCCTGAAGGGACTCTCAAGGTTCGCTCTCAGCGCTTCGACGCCGCTGGCCGGCCGCTCGCGCCGGCCGTCAAGCTTTGGGATGGAAATGACCCGCGGGTTGCGCCCCTTCCGGACGGAGGGTTTGTCGCCGTCTCTTGGTTCGAGCGAGATTTCGGCCTGTTCCTCCCGACTGGGATCGGTCTTCATCGGCTCGACGCGCTCGGCCGGCCTATCGGTGATCCGATCGTCGTCGCGCTCGATCCGGACAGCTTCGATCTGAATAAACAGCCTCGGCTGGCGGTCGCTCCGAACGGCGCGGTCGCAGTCGTATGGCTCGACGCTCACGAAGTGCTGCGCGGTCAGTTTTTCGATGCCTATCTCCGCCCTACGTCCGACGTGATCCTCCTTTCGACGTTTCTTCCGTCGGATCACAACGAGGCCGATCCGGATGTTGCTTTTCAGACCGACGGCACAGCGCTCGTCGTCTGGAGGCGATTCCTCGGATCTTTCATTTACAAGATCTTCGGACGTCGGTTCAGCGTCACCGGCGAGCCTCTCTCCGAGACTATTTCCATCAGTGAGCTCGACGATTTTCGCGTGAATCTCACACCCCGCGTCGTAGCCCGTTCCGAAGGAGGCTGGGCTGTAGGCTGGGGCGCCTATGCGGCGAGCCCCCCTCCCTTGGCGGCTTCAGAGACGGGCCATGAGATCCAGTTCGTTCGCTTGGCCTCGGACGGTTCAAGGCTTGAGGCCCAGCAGTCCTTGGGCGTTTCTGAGGACTCTGATTCTTTCGCTCTCGGCACCGATGCCTTGGGCAATTTGCTGGTTTTCGCGGCGGCGACCGACCGTTCGATTTCCGGTCGCCTGATCGATCGCAACGGCGCCCCGGCTTCGGCCCTCATCAACCTCTCCGGGACCGGTCCCCTCTTCTTCGTCGAACCGGTCCTCGCCGGGCGGTCACCGGGCGGATTTCTTGCCGCGTGGTCCGGATACTCGCTTTCGACGCAGGCCGACTCCGATCTTTTCGGCGCCATCCTCACCCCGACCTGTCTCGAAGGCCGAAGCGCCATCTGCCTCGGACCGGAAGGGCGTTACGGGGTGGAGGTCGCCTGGCAAATCGGCACCCAAAGCGGCACGGCGAAACCGCTGCCGTTCGCGGGCAACGTCGCGACGTTCGGCTTACGCAATACCGCCGACCCTGACGTGACCGTGCTCCTCTCCGGCACCGGATCGCGCGATCTGGCGTTCGCAGCAACTACGGGCGCGGCGCTCGAAATTCGCGTGACCGACAAGACGACCGGCATGGTCCGCACCTTCACCAAACCCGCCGGACGGTTCGCGAGCAGGCGCTTTCTGGGCGCTCTGCCGAGTCTTTCGGGCGACGCCGATCCTTCGACCGCTGCTTTTGTCGTTCCCGACGAGGAGCCCCGCCCCGCGCGGGAACCGGCCGTCGGCGAAACCTGCGTCCCGACGAGCCGCGCCCTCTGCCTGCTCGGCGGCCGGTTCCGCGCCGAGCTTCTCGCGGGGCAATACCCCAACCCGGCGCTCGCGATCCTGCGCACCGACAAGAGCGGCGCCTTCGCGTTGCCCCGCGCTCCCGAAACTCCGCTGGTCACCTTGTCGATGATCGACGGCCGGGCGAGCAACGGCAAGTTCTGGGTCTATTTGGGCGGACTGTCGTCGTCAGGTTATAGAGTGAGAATCACCGATCTGTCGACCGGTGCCTCAAAGGCGTACGCCAATCCGGTCGGCAAGCTCGACAGCCGCGCGGATCGAACGGCATTCTGATGACCGCACTCCAAAGAGGAACCTCCTAAATGCCCATCGGCCCTTCGAGTTCGCGGGCGATCCGCGGCGCTCTCACCGTCTTTATCGCGCTTGCCGCCTGGCCCGCTCTGGGGGTCGAGATCGACCGGATCGCCTCGTTTTCGGCCGGCGATCCGCCGCCTTGCGCCGACCGGTCTCCGGACAGCGCGGTCCAACCGGGCGGCTCGTTTCTATTGATCTGGCAGAGGAGCGGATGCCCCAGCCCTGCGACGCGAAAGGTCCGCGCCCAGCGCTTCGACGCCACCGGGCGACCGGTTGCCCCCCCCGTCGAGCTTTGGGATGGGGTGCTGGCGCATGTCGTTCCCCTACCCGACGGAGGTTTCGCGGCGGTCTCCGAATTCGAAACGCTCCTGAGGCCCCTTGGCCCTCCGGGGATCGGTCTCCATCGGCTCGACGCGTTCGGCCGGCCGGCGGGGGCGCCGATCGTTGTCGCGATCAACCCGGACAGCCTCAACTTCAATACCCAGCCACGTCTGGCGGTTGCGCCGAACGGTTCGGTCGCCGTCGTCTGGCGCGATCCTCGCGGAATGACGCGCGGCAGGTTTTTCAACCCTGCTTTGCAGCCGTTGACCGATGCCATCCCGCTGTCCACCCTCGCCACGCCCCCCTTCGGTGAGATCGATCCGGATATCGGCATCCAAAGCGACGGCACGGCGCTCGCGGTCTGGGCGCGCTTCGTCGATACCAACGAGTACCAGGTCGTCGGCCGCCGATTCAGCCCCTTGGGCGGGCCGCTCTCTCCGACTTTTCCGATCAGCCGGGCCGAGCGGTTTCGGATCAATGGCAGCCCAAGGGTCACACCACGGGGCACCGACGGCTGGTGGGCTGGCTGGAATAGCCAGCAGGGCCTTCCCGGCGGTCCACCTCCCTTTTCCGAGATCCGAATCGGACGCCTGGGAGCGGACGGCATTCCGATCGGAAGCGAGCAGTCTTTCAACGATCCTGACGCGATCGAAGCGTTCGCCCTGGGCTCGGAGGCCGCGGGAAGCCTCTTGGTACTCGTTGGCGAGAAATCCGGAACGATTTCCGGTCGCTGGTTCGATTCCGGCGGCGCGCCGGCCTCGGATCGTACCCGGATCTCCGCCGCCGGTCCGCTCACAACCAACTTCCCCACGTTGCCCGACCGTTCATCCGGAGCGATCCCAACGGCCTGGTTCAAACACTCGGGAAGTACTTTCGCCGACGCGGACCTCTCCGGGTCGCTGATATCGCCCCCCTGCATGGAGGGTCAAAGCGCAGCCTGTCTCGGTCCCGGCGGGCGCTACAGGGTGGAGATCGCCTGGGGAACGGCCGGCGAAAGCGGCACGGCGAAACCGCTGCCACTCTCAGGCAACGTCGCGACGTTCGGCCTCAAAAACATCGCCGACCAAGACGTCACGGTGCTCCTCGCCGGCCCTGGGTCCAAGAATCTGACCTTTGCCGCGACCACCGGCCTCGCCATCGAGATTCGGGTGACCGACCGGACGACCGGTATGACCCGCACATTCACCAAAGCCGCGGGAAACTTCGAGAGCCGGCGCATTGTCAACGCATTGCCGGTTGGACTGAGCGGCGATCTCGACCCTCGCCCGAAGGCCGAAGAGAACGCGGCGGACGAAGAGACTCTCGCCGTCCCGGCGGCTGGCGAACCTTGCGTTCCGACGAGCCGCACACTCTGTCTGCTGGGCGGCCGATTTCGCGCCGAGCTCATTGCGGCGCAGGATCCACGGCCGACCTCAGCCCTCTTGCGCTCCGACAAGAGCGGCGGGTTCGCGTTTCCGAGGGCTCCCGAAACGCCCGTCGTCATCTTGTCGATGATCGACGGCCGGGCGACCAACGGCAAATTCTGGGTCTATTTGGGCGGACTCGCCTCGGCGGGCTACCAGGTCAAGATCACCGAGGTTTCGACCGGCCGGACCAAGACCTACGACAATCCGGCGGGCCGGCTGGAAAGCCGCGCGGATCGGTCGGCGTTCTGATTTGAGAGGAAGAGGGCCTCCGTCCGGAGGCCCTCGATCTTACCGAGAGAACGTGTCGCAGTCGTTCGGGTCGCCCGACTGGAGGCCCCGACGAAGCCACTCGGAACGCTGAGCGGCCGTTCCGTGGGTGAAGCTCTCGGGAACGACGTACCCTTGCGTCTGCTTTTGGATCTCGTCGTCGCCGATCGCCTGGGCGGCTTTCAATCCCGATTCGAAGTCGCCCGGCTCGATCATATTGTAGTCGTGGTCGGCGTGGTACGCCCAGACCCCCGCCAGACAATCGGCCTGCAGCTCCATCTTCACCGACAGGTCGTTCGCCTGCCCTTCGTCCCGGGCGCGCTCCTGGGCATCGCGCACGTTCTGATCGATTCCCAGGAGATTTTGGACGTGATGGCCGATCTCGTGGGCGACGACGTACGCCTCGGCGAATTCACCCGGCGCGCCGAAGCGCTGGGAGAGCTCGGCGAAAAACGCGGTGTCCAGATAGACCTTCTGATCGGCCGGGCAGTAGAACGGACCGACCGCCGCCGAGGCCATGCCGCACTGCGAAGGGATCGAGCCCGAGAACCGCACCAGATGCGGATCTTGGTAGGGCGTCTTGGTGTTCGCGAGCAGCTTGGTCCAGACGTCCTCGGTGCTGCCGAGAACCGCCCCGACGAACTTCCCCTCTTGATCGGGCGCAGGCGTCGTGCCGTCTCCCGAAGGAACGGTCTGCGCCGGGCCGCCGCCCTGGGTCTCCTGGATGGTCTGCAGCAGTTGGAGCGGGTTCCGGCCGGTGACCAGGGCGAAAATGATCACCAGGACCATGCCGCCGCAACCGATGCCCAAACCCCGTCGTCCACCGCCCCCGCTGCCGCGCACGTCCTCGACGTTGGTGCTCTGTCTCCCGCCTTCCCATCTCATGCCGCAATTGTAGCCTGAAGATGGGGAACAAATGCCATGGTTTCCCGGTCCGAAGTTAGAATCGTTCGATCTTCCGGAGAAACCTAGCTCATGAGACCGAGATTCCTCCTGCTGCTCGCCCCGCTCCTGCTCGCCGCCTGCGGCGGTTCCTCCGGTTCCCCGAGCGGGGAGGCGAAGGGCACGGCGGCTGCAAAATCCGCGGTCTCTTCGATCGACGCCTGCGATCTGTTTCCGGACGACGAGGCGAACGCGATCGCCAGAGGGTACGTCTCCGGCATGAGCAGCACGTTGGAGGACGCCAAGGGGCGCGATCCGCTCTCCTGCGCCTACAACGCCGGATCGACCGAGCAGCCGAGGATCTTGAGCCTCGTCGTCCGCCTGCATGAGACCCCCGAGCGGGCGGAGCGTACCCTCCTCGCCACGCGTGGCGCGCTCGACACGCTCACCCACGGCGACCTGAAGGACGTGCCGAACCTCGGCGACGGCGCCTTCTGGGCGGGAGGGCGCTTGATGCAGCTCCACGTCCGCAAAGGGGAAAAGCAGCTCCTGATCACCTGCCAGCTGAACGACCCGGCGGCCTCGTTCGCCGGAGCGCAAAAGATCGCCAAGGCCGCGCTCGGCCGGCTCTAGACGTCCGGGCCGCCTCCATGTGGTCCGACCGCCCCTCCGCACCCGTCCGCGCCCGCCGGGAAAAACGCCTTCGCGCGCTGCTTCCCGCACCGCGCGAAGGAGCGCGGGGATCGAAAACTCCCCTACGCGGCACGGCTTCCCCCGAGCAGGTGGCCGAGGCGCTGCGGCGGCTGCCGGGCTTCGCCTGGCTCGACGGCGGGGCCGAAGGTCACCGGCTGGCCGCCCAGCCGATCGCGCAGCTTGCCGTGCGCGCCGGCCGGGCGACCGTTTCGACCGCGGCCGGGCAGGCGACGTTTGCCGCCCGAGGATTCGATCTCCTGGAATCCGCCCTTTCCGTCTGGGGCGGAGCGGGGGGACTTCTGCTCGGCTATCTCGGCTACGAGCTGGGCGCGGAGATCGAAAAGCTGCCGACCCCGCCGCCGGACGACCTTTCGCTCCCCGACCTCAAGCTCTCGCTGTTCGATCGTGTGCTGCTCTGGGACGGCAAGCACTGGGCGCTCGAATCTTCCAACGCCTGGCGCGGCGGAAATCCGACCGATGAGGCGGAGGCTCTGCTCGCCCGCGCCGCCGCGCTCGACATTCCCCCGCTCGAAAGGCTCGCCACACGAACCCATGTGGCAAGCCGGCCGACCCGCGACGGATTCGAGGCGGCGGTTTCGCGCACGGTCGAGCGGATCGGCCAAGGCGAGATCTTCCAGGCGAACCTCTGCCGGCGGCTCGAAGCGCCCTGTGCCGCCCCTCAAGTCTGGCCCCTCTACCGCCGCCTGCGCGCCGCGAGCCCGGCGATCCGCGGCGCGTTCTTCGACCTCGGCGCGGGCCGCGCGCTCCTGTCGATCTCGCCCGAGATCTTCCTGTCGGTGCGCGGGCGCGCGGTCGAGACCCGGCCGATCAAGGGAACCCGTCCCCGCGGCAGGAACCCGCACGAAGATCGGGCGCTTGCCCGCGAGCTGGTCGAAAGCGCCAAGGACAAGGCGGAGCTCGCGATGATCGTCGACGTGGCGAGAAACGATCTCGGTCGGGTGGCAGAGCCCGGCTCGATCTCGACACCCACACTCGGCGAGCTCTCGACCCTGCCCACCGTCCACCATCTCATGGCGGTCGTCCGCGGCACGCTCCGCCGCGACGTCGGCCCAGCCGACCTGCTGCGCGCGACGTTTCCCGCAGCCTCGATCTCCGGCGCGCCGAAGATCCGGGCGATGGCGGTGATCTCGGCCGAAGAGGAGCGGCGCCGCGGCCCGGCGATGGGCGCGTTCGGCTGGATCTCGTTGAATGGCGACCTGGAGCTGGCGGTCGCGATCCGCACCGCGGCGGTCGCAAAGGGAAAGATCGCCTACCACGCCGGTTGCGGCATCACGGCCGACTCGCTTCCCAATCTCGAACGGGAGGAGAGCGAAGCGAAGGCCGCGGCATTCCTGACCGCGATCGGCGGACTGGAATTCGATTGAGCGCCCTCGACGCCCTCCAGGTGGCCTGGTGGAACGGCCGCCTCGTCCCGCGCGCCGAGGTGAAGATTTCCCCCAACGACGCGGGATTCCGTTTCGGAGATGGCCTGTTCGAAACGCTCCGAGTGGACCAAGGCGCCGCAATCGACGTCGAAGCTCACCTCGACCGGCTATTCGCTTCCCTGCCACGCATCTCGCTGGACGTGCCTGAAGATCGAGCGGCCCTCGACCAGGCGATCGCCGAGGTGGCAACCGCCGCCCCGTGGCCCTGCGCCCGCCTACGCCTCACCGTCACCCGAGGAACGCCAGGCGACGGACCGACCCGCCTGATCGAAGCCTTCCCCTACACGCCGCCCAATCCCGACGCCGACTTGACCGTCGTTCTGCTTGCCGAATTCCGCATCGATTCCCGTGGCCCGCTCGCGGGGCTAAAAAGCCTCTCCTATCAGGCGAACCGCCTCGTTCTCGCACGCGCCACGGTCGCAGGAGCCGACGAGGCGATCCTGCTGAACGAACGGGGCGAGCTGTGCGAAGGGTCGCGCAGCAACCTGGCGCTGCGGCTCGACGGAAAGTGGCTCACGCCGCCGATCCGCTCCGGCTGCCTGCCCGGGACGGTCCGGCGGCGGCGACTCGAACGGGGCGAGGTCGAAGAGCGGGATCTCCTGCCGGAGGATCTCGATCGCTCGGAGGGGATCGAGCTGATGAACAGCCTTTGGGGCGTGGTGGCGGGTCGGCGGATCGGGTAATGCGCAGGGAGCCGATTCTCTGCATCAAGGTAGTCCGGCCCAACGGGCCGGCAGAACCTAGCCCAGGGCTGAGGCCGAAGGCCGATGCCCTGGGTTCTAAGACCCCCACAGAAAGGCGGCCTGAAAGGCCGCGAGAGCTTTCTTGAGGTGGCCGATCACGTCGCTCAGCACCTCAGTCCGTGCGAGGAGAAACAGGACGTTCAAAGGGTCGGGCCCGGTGGGGATCGGCGTCCCTTCATCGGTCTTTGGCGTCCACCCACCTGTGTTTCGTTTCCGCCCAGAGGTATTTTGAATCCGTCCAGAAGTTCGCAGGTTCCACCCCTGAGTTGTGCACGTCGGTAAGGCGGTCTCTCGCGTTGGCAATGCGGTAAGCCGCATCCCGGGATCGGAATTCGCCGTCCGCCCGCCTGTGGCCAGATCTCGCCGGCCGGTATCGAGCGTCGGCAAAGGGACGGCTCAACTATATCTTGACCAGATATACCTACCGCGAATACACTCGCTGCATGGCAACGCACTCCGACGATCCCACCCCCGCCTCTCTGCTGCCGCTTCCGACCGCTACGTTCCACATTCTGATCGCGCTCGCCGAAGGGGATCGGCATGGCTACGCGGTGATGCAGGAGGTGGCCGAACGGACGGGAGGGCGGACGAAGCTGAACCCCGGCACGCTCTACACGACGCTCCATCGCTTGCTGGAGCAAGGACTGATCGTCGAGCCGGACGCCCGGGAGGTCGCCGCGAATTCGGACGAACGCCGCCGGCACTATCGGTTGACGCCGTTGGGTCGGGAGGTCGCGGAGCTGGAGCTGGCCCGCCTGGGGGACCTGCTGAACCTCGGCCGGCGCGCCGGCCTTTCGTACGAGGGGCGGTGAACCATGCACCCTGAAACCCCAACTTCTTGGTCCGAGCGGGGGTACGCCTCTCTCCTCTGGCTTTACCCCGGTTCGTTCCGCGAGGAGTACGGCGGCGAGATGACCGCAGCGTTTTCCGCCCGCTGGGCGGAGGCGAAGAGAGATCGAGGCCCATTCGCCTCGGCTTGGGTTTGGCTCTCCGCCGCGGCGGACGCTCTGGCGACCGCCCTTTCCGAGCACCGCTCGCGGCTTGCTCAGGACTTCGGCCGCGCAGCCCGCACGCTCGCACTCCGGGGCAACCGGGCCTTTACACTGGCTTCGGTTGCGACGCTCGCCTTGGGACTCGGCGGCGCCACCACGATCTTCAGCCTGGTCCATGCGGTCTTGCTGGCCCCCCTACCGTTCAAAGAGCCCTCGCGGGTGGTCCACCTGGCCGCCGTGAATCTGTCGCACGACCTGCCGCGCTTCACCGTCTCGGTACCCGATTTCCTCACCTGGCAGGAGCGCGGTAAGAGCGTCTCAAGGCTCACCGCCATCCAAGAGGTGGGCGTGAATCTCTCGGGAGGCGGCGCGCCGGAACGGGTGACCGGCTTCGCCGTCTCGGGAAATCTGTTCGACCTCCTGGGCACGCCGTTGCTCGCGGGCCGGGAGTTCACTCTCGAGGAAGACTCACCCGGCGGACCGGCGGTCGCAATCCTCGGCGAAGGGCTCTGGCGGCGCCGCTACGGCGCGCAAACTTCGATCCTCGGACGGCCGATCCGGGTGAACGGCGAAACCCGCACGGTGGTGGGCATCGCCCCGGCGGACGTGGGTTTCTCGACCGACGTCGGCCTTTGGCTGCCGCTTGCGCCGGAGCGATCGGGCGAGAACCGTGGCGACCGCCGGGTCGACGTGCTCGGCCGGCTGGCGCCCGGGGCGACTCTCGCCACTGCGCAGGCGGAGATCGGGGGGATCAGCGCGCAGCTCGAAAAAGATTTCCCCGACACCAACCTCGGCTGGCAGGCCGCGGTCGAATCGGTGCGCGATTGGAGGGTCGGAGGGGAGCTGCGTACCCGGCTGCTCGTCCTGCTCGCCGCGGTCGGCGTCCTGCTGCTCGTCGCCTGCGCGAACGTCGCGAACCTTCAGCTGGCCCGGGCGACGGCGCGGGTACGCGAGATCGGCATCCGCCGCGCGCTCGGCGCGAGCCCCGCCCGGGTGGTCCGGCATCTGATGACCGAGAACCTGCTGCTAGCGAGTTTGGGCGGTGCGCTCGGGCTGGGGCTCGCCGCGGCGGCCCTGCGCGGCGCCGCGGCGATCCTACCCGCGACACTCCCCCGGCTCTCTTCGATCGCGCTCAACGGGCCGGTGTTGATGGTCGCCTTTCTGCTCACCGCAGCCACCGCGTTCGCATTCGGCATTCTTCCTTCCGCGCTCGCCGGCCGGACGGACGTGCGGACCGCCCTCGCCCAAGGCGGTCGCTCCGCGGTCGACGCTCGCCGGGCTCCCCTTCGAGAAGGCCTGGTGGTGGCGCAGCTCGCCCTCGCGACCGCCTTGGCGATCGGCGCGGTGCTGCTCGCGCAGAGCTTCGCCCGGCTGCAACACGTGTCGCTCGGATTTCGGCCGGATCACCTGCTCACCGCGCGCCTGACTTTGCCGGATGTCGAGGACAACGACGAGATCTACAAGACCAACCTCGCGCTTTATGCCGCCCTGCTCGAAAAGGCGCGCGCGCTCCCCGGGGTCACCTCTGCCGGGCTCACCAGTGAAATCCCGCTCGGCGAGGTGAATACGAGCATGGAGGTTTCGGCCCTCGCGCCGCCCCCCGGCACGAGCATCGGCTCGGCAGCGAACCGCGAGGGAGCGCAAGCCTCCTGGCGCATCGTGACCGAGGGATACCTGCCGACCCTCGGCGTGCCGCTCCTTCGAGGTCGCTGGTTCGCCGAGCACCACGAGCCGCACCATTCGCTCCTGCTGAGCGAGGGCCTCGCCCGCCGTCTTTTCCCTCGCGGCGCCGACCCGATCGGCCGGACGGTCTATCTAGGAAACAATCAGGAGCGCACCGTGGTGGGCGTCGTGGGCGATGTCCGCCAGGTCGGCCTGGAACAAAACCCAACCCCCACGATGTATATGCCGACCACCTGGTACCTTTGGCCGACGATGACGATCGCTGTCCGCACCGCGGGCGATCCGGCGGCCCTCACCCCCGGTCTCCGCCAAGTGCTCCATCAACTCAACCCCGACCTCGCCCTGTTCGACGTCCGCACCCTTTCCACCGTGATCTCCGGAAGCGTCTCCCAACCTCGCCTCCAGACTTGGGTCGTCGCCCTCTTCGCGGGCCTGGCGCTCCTCCTCGCCGCCATCGGAGTCGCCGGTCTAGTCGCCTACAACGTCACCCGCCGCACACCCGAGCTGGCCGTCAGAGCCGCCCTGGGAGCTTCCCCCGGCCGCATTGTGGGGCAGGTCCTCGCCCGAGGATTGGCGCTGTCGCTTTCGGGTGTCACCGCCGGAGTCCTCCTCGCCGCGCTGCTCGGAAGAGGATTGAAGAGCCTCCTCTACGGCATCGACCCCCACGCCCCGGCAACCTACGCCGCGACCGCGTTGATTCTCGGCAGCCTGGGGGCGCTCGCGGCCTGGCTCCCCGCCCGGCGGGCGACGCGGATCAGCCCGGTCTTGGCGCTTAAGGGGGAGTGACGGAGCGCTACCCCCCCACCACCTCTTCGAACAGCAACTCGGCTTTTCCAGTGTCCTGGTAATACGAGAGCCGCGCGGTTTTCTTCGCGTCGTCGAATTTGGCGATCACGTACCCGTGGTTGTACATGTCGTCGGTGATACCCAATTGAACTGGATTTTCGTTGTTCGGCATCAGGGGGATCTTGTCGCCCACCCGCGAGGCGTAGGGCACTTGGTCGGTGAGGACCGGGACGGCGGCGTGGCCGATGCACCGCCCTCGGGAAAGGCCGGCGTAGGGACCGTAGATCTCCAGGTTGTGCTCGTGCCCCCAAAGCCAGGCGTCGATTTCCGGGAGCACGTCGGCGAACTGAGCCAGCAGGCGGGTGTTCATCGAGCGGTCGCCGTTGTTCGCCGGGCCGATCGGGGAAAAGGCCGAGAACAGCTGGTGGTGAGAGAGCAGGATCGTCCGACGTCCGGCGGAGTTGTTGATCTTGTCCTTGGCCCAAGCCAGCTCGGCGTCTTCGAGGTAGGTCATCGAGGTCGCCACGTCGAACAAGTCGTCGTCGTGGAGCCCCGTGTTGAGGCCCAAGATTTGCCACCCGGAGCTTTGCAAGCAGAAAAAGCTATGCGATTGGACCTGCCCTTCCGGCGCGAACGACGGCAGGTTCAGACGGTCGAGCGTGCTGTAGTACCCGGCTCCGCCCGAGTACATGTCGTGGTTGCCGGGAAGGTTGAACACCGGCAGCGGCCGGTCCGGCCCGCGACCGAAGATCTGGTTGATCGGATCGAGGAAGTACCGCTCGTTTTCCGAGGCGGTGCCTGAGTAGTAGACGTCGCCCAGGTGAATCAGCACGTCCGGCTTGTGGGCGGCAACTTTTTCGAGCAGGGCGATCGCTTCGGCCGTCCCGGTACCCCAGTCGGCGATCAGCGCCACCGTCGCGTTTTCTGACAGAACGTGAGGCGCCGGATCGCCCAGCCCGGTCGAGGGGCGATAGGGAACGGAGCCTTTGTCGAAGTCGAAGAAATGGACGTAGGCGGCCACCGCCTCGGACCAGAGCGGATCGCAAGTGCCGAACCTGAGCTCGGATTCGAGCTCGGCGATCTCTTCCGCCGGTCGGTGCTCTATCTTCGCGGTGGCGATCCGCAGCGCCAGGTGGGCGCACTCTTGGTGGGTGGTGCACGCAGGGTCGGGCGGCGCGGCCGAAGCGAACGAGCCGCCCGCGGCCCCTGCCGCCACCGCCGAAGCGCCGGCCGCGGCGGCCGCCGAGACGACCGGGTGGTCGAGCGTCGGGCGTTGGCCCGCGGGGGCCGGCGGTTCGCTCTGCCGGTGGAGCACCTCGTCGACAATCGACTGCCACCGCGAGACGTGCGGATCGCGAAAGGTCTTGACGCTCAAACGTAGCCTCCCTTAGATCTTCGCGTGCCTCACGTAGGTGTTCCACAGCTCGCCCAGGAAGAAGCCGCCGAACTTGGTGAACGCCGCGGACTTTTCCTCGAACGTTTCAGCTCCCGGAGCGGCCATGGTGCCGAGCAATTGAATCAGCTGCTTGACCCCCAAGGTGAGAATGCCCGCGCCGATCGTTGGTCCGCTCTTGTCGGTCCCCTCGTGGAGGGTCGAATAAAGCGTCGTCGTATCGCTCCATAGGTCAAAGCCCGGATCGTCCCGAACGTTCTTCTGACCGGCGAAATAGTAGGCCTTGCCCCCGTCGGTGAAGCCCATTTCGTAGACCATCAGCGTGAGCCGCGGGTCGTCGGTGGGGCGAAACAGGTTAAAGACTCCGGAAGTGGAAGCCAGGCCATCGCCGAACGGGGTGAAATCGATTGTTCCCGACAGCTTGCCCGGATGCTCGGCCTCCGCGATGAAGCGGCCGAGGTCTTCGATCAGGATCGAGCCGTGGAGCGTCAGCTCGCTCCCCTCGCTTCGACCCTTCTTCTTGCCGGCCGCCGCATCGGTCTCGCCCAAGGCGAAGCCACCCGACATCACTTCCTGGAAGCTGATGCCAACGGTTTTCACGCTCATCGGTTCTCCTTTCGGGGAAAGGTAGAGCTCGTCGAGACACTCGGAAAGGTGCTGTTGTAGTAAGCGAAGGGTAGCACAAGGCAGCCTCTGCCGAGTCGCTGCGGCTACCTTCCGGATGCGGCTATCCCCGGCCACCAATGGGCGGGAGGCAGGTCGCGCATGGTGATCAAACCGGAAGGAGCCGCAAGCACCCGAGGGATCGCGTTGACCACGATCGAAGCCGTCGCGAGGTCGCCCGGGATGCCTCCTTCGACCCGCGATTTGAGCGCGGGCGAGCCGGCGATCTCGATCTCGTCATAGCTCGCGGGCGCCCCCAGATAGGCCTCGAATTCGAGGCGAATGCGAACCCGATCGCCTTCCTTGCCCAATCCGAGCTGGACCACGCCGCTGCAATCTCCCGCTGCCACCTCGAGATCCGGCGAGGCGACGCGAGCGACCGCGATCTTCGGCCAGATCTCGTCGGTGACCGAATCGAGCTTCCAGCCGAACGCGCTCGCGAGCATTCCAATCGATTCGGCGAGCCCGACATGGCGGACGCCGCCGGCCGCCACTTTCGCGTGGAACTCGGCGACCGTGAGCCCCGCGCCGATTTTCTGCTGGAACGGCAGCCGCCGCTTCGAAGCATCCTGAATGCGCCGGACGATCACCCCGTCGACCCGCTCGCAGACGGCGGTGAGCGCGAGCGGCAAAGCATCCATTGCGAAACCGGGATTGACTCCCGTGCCGAGCACCGCGCGTCCCACGGCTCGCGCCGCGTCATCGATCCGGCGCGCCAGCTCCGGCCGCTCGCGCCAGGGGAACGAAAGCTCCTCCGTGGTCGAGACGACCGCCACCCCGGCCGCTAAACATGCTTGGATCGTCCCCGTCACCTTTTCGAGCGCCGAGCTGGTCGAAACGACGGCGATTTCGGGCTTGAGCTCAGCCAGCGCCGCCGCGAGATCTCCCGAAACCGCGATTCCGAGGTCTTTCCCCAATCCACAGATCGGTCCGAGATCGCGGCCGACCTTGCCCGGATCGAGGTCGACCCCGCCCACCAGCTCGAACCCCGAGCGCGCTCCGATCTGCCGCGCGATCGACGCACCGATCGGCCCCAACCCCACCTGCAGCACGCGAATCGCCATGGCAGCCTCTCTTCGACTTCGGGGAACCTGAGAATTGCGGCGAGAGTGTAGCGGGAGTTGGAGTCTCACAAAAGCAAGTGCGGACATCTTGGGGCGTTCAAGAGGAACCGAACGGGCGCGAGTAAGATACGCCCGTGCAACCCTTCACCCTCGACGAGCTGTCCCAGCTCTCTCCAGAGAAAGCGGTCGCCAATCGCTTCGACATATCGAATCTCGGCAAGGCGCGCTGGTTCCTGGTGGTCTACGCGCTGGCCACCGCGGGCGGGACGATCGCCGCCTCGATCGGCGATCACCGGCGGCTGGCGATCCTGGTGCCGAATCTCGTCTTCGCCCTGATCTTTTCCTTCGCGCTGCGCCGCTGGCATTTGAGTCGCCGGAGTGACGAAGGGGTCGATCGGGTGCTCGAACCGGTGCGTCGGCTGATCGTCGGACATCCACGTGCGGCGATCGTGACTCTTCTCGTCACGTTGCTTCAGTCGACTTTACTTGCGACGCTCGGGCTCGACGGTTTGATCCCGCTCCTGGTGATCGCCGGGTACTTCGTGCCGCCGTTCCGGATGCGGCCGGTCGAGCGGCTCCTGATCCATGGATCTCTGGTGCTCGGCCTGCTGCTTGCGGCGCTGTTGGGAGTGGCGGTAGCCGAGAAGAAGACCGACGTCACGGGGACGGTCGCCGCGGTGGTCAGCAACCAGTTCTTCGCCCTAATCGTCGGGCTCGCGGCCTCCCGGCGGAATCGACGCGACATCCTCGGCATCTTCATATCGGCGCAGGAGAGCACGAAGGATCAGCTGCGGATGCGCCAGGAGCTGGACTACGCCCGCGAGATCCAACTCGCCATGCTGCCCTCCGGCTGTCCGCCGCAAGGCTGGCTCGACATCTGTAGCGTTTCCTGGCCGGCGACCGAGGTGGGCGGCGATTACTACGATTATTTCCCGCTCGAAGGAGGCCGCTTGGCCGTGGTGGTAGGCGACGTCGCCGGCCATGGGATGGCGAGCGGTCTGTTGCTGGCAGGGGTCCGCAGTTGCCTCACGATCCTGGCCACCGAGCTCGATCAGCCGCTCGCCGTGTTGGCCAAGCTCAATCTGATGGTGCAGCAGACGGCGCGGCGGCGAAAGCTGGTGACACTCGCGATCGTCGTCTTCGATCCGGTTCGCCGGATCGCCACGGTGGCGAACGCCGGGCATCCCCCGGTCCTTCTTTCGAACGCCAGAGGGGTCTCAGAGGTGGCGCTCCCCTCGCTGCCGCTCGGGACGCAGCTCGATCCCCACTTCGGCCTCCGCGAGCTGCCGCTCGAAGACGGCGACGTGCTGCTGCTGCATTCCGACGGCCTTTACGAAGGAGTGGACCGGTTCGGCGAACCCTACGGATTGGACCGCCTCGCGGCGTCGCTCGCCCGCGTACCGCGAGAGCTGGAGGCGACGGCGGTGCGCGATGCCCTGCTCGCCGATTTCTCCGCTTTTCAGGGAGGCGCACCCCAGCGCGACGACCTGACGTTCGTGGTGGTGAGAATCAGCGCCGACGGGCCTACCGGTTGATCCGGCCCCGGCAGCCGGGCGCGCCGCAGGTGCAGCGCTTGGAGTCGGGGTGCCAGGTCGCCTGATAGTCGAGCACGATCTCTTCGCCTGCCGAGATATCGCGTAGAGCGAAGAACAGCACGTGTCCGGCAAGAATCTTCAAGTAGCAGTTCGGCGCGCAGGAGTGGTTCATGCAATGGGTGCCGTTACCGCCCCGGCTGCCGTCGATCGCCCAATACGAATCGATCGCACAGATTCGATGTTTGCGGCTGCGGCGAACCCGCCGCGCGATCTCGGCGCGGGAGATCCTCTCTCCCGTGTACTCGGCAATCTTCTTGGCCTTCAGGAAGGTCCGGGTGGCGAAGCACCCTTTGCCATCGATCGGCGAGGGCGCGATGGCAAGCCCGGGAGCGAGGCGGTCGCCCATCGAAAGACGTCAGTCGAGAAATTCGACGGCGTTCGGCAGCTCGTCCACGTCGTCGCTCCGACGCGGGAAATGGGTCGCCAGCTCGGCTGACAGCCGTTCGAGCGCAGCGACAATTCCGCCGGTGAAATCGCCGTTCCGGAAATGGCGGGAGATTTCAGCTGCGACCTCCTCCCAAAAGGCGGGATGGACCTTCTCGTGAATTCCTACATCACCCAGCACCGCGAAGCGGCGACGCGACGGAACGACAAACAGCAACACGCCGTTGCGCTCGGCCGTCGCCCGCATGCCAAGCCGGTCGAAGGCACGGTCGGCGACCTTTTGCACGTCGCCCCAGAACAGCGGCGAGACGGCCACGCGCACCTCCCCCGAGGTGATCGATTCGGCCGCTTCGATCGCTTTCTCAACGCGATCCTTGTCGATCGCTCGGTACAAACTTCGCCGGGTGAGGATCATCGATTCTCCTCCTTCACCAGGAACCCGTGGCGCCACCGCCACCGCCCCGCCCACCACCGCCGCTCCAGCCCCCGCCACCGCCTCCGCCACCCCGCCCACCCCCGCCCGACGAACCCGAAAGGATCTGCAGCAGCAGCCAGAACGCGAGCCCTGGGTTGGTGATGATGAAGATCAAAACACCGATCGCGATCAGCGCGTAGAGGATCTTCTGGCCCATCGACAGGGGCTGATCGGCCGGCTCCGCGGCCGGTTGCTGCCGGGCGGGCGAACCGCCCGGTACTACCGCGCCGTTTCCCGGTTCGCCCTCGATCGCCGAGATCAGTCCGGCGACTCCTTCGGTGATCGCCCCGTCCCGGTCGCCCGCGCGAATCTTCGGCAGAATCCGGTCCTGGATGATCCGGTTGGCGATGATGTCGGGGACCCGTTCCTCGAGGCCGTAGCCGACCTCCACCCGAACCTTCCGGTCGTCGGCGAAGACGAACAGAACCAGACCGTCGTCGATCCCCTTCCGGCCGACCCTCCAGGCGGTGAAGGTCTTGATCGTGAAGTCTTCGACCGCGCCATCGCCGAACGTCGGACCGATCCAGACCAGCACCTGGTGGCCGGAGCTGAGCTCATAGCTTTCGAGCTGCGAATCGAGGCGATCCTTGGTCTCGGCCGAAAGAAAACTTGCCGTATCGGTCACCCAGCGGGTGGGCGCGGGCGGGATCTCCTGCGCGACCGCGGCTCCGGAGAGCCACGCGAAGAGCCCGAGCAGGGGAAGCATAAAGGCAAGGCTTCGCAAAACGAGCGGGCGGCGAGGAAGGGAGCTTCTAAACATGAGCCGAGGTTTGACCCTACATCGCGCGACGATAGCGGCCGAAGGAACCGGTGGCAAACAGGCCGCAGACGAGAGCGAAGGCCGCGAGCAGCGCGAGGCGCGTCGCCAGCTCGTGCGGCGCACCCCCTTCGAACCCGTCGCGCGCGGCGACGATCGCCCAGTTCACCGGGTTGACGTTCGCGGCCCGCTGCACCCAAACAGGCATCAGGTTGGCGGACATCAACATCGTTGAGGTGAACGTGGCCGGCAGGATCACGAAGTTCATCACCGCGATCACCGTCTCCTGCCGTCGCGCGAGCAAGGCCACGGCGTTCGAAAAAGCCGCGACCGCCGCGCCGAGCAGGGACGCCGAAAGCATGACCAGGAGGATTCCGAGCAGGCCGCCCTTCGCTTTGGCTCCCAGCAGCATGGCGACGCCGATGATCAACCCGGCCTGGAGGAACACCTGCACTCCCGAGTTGAGCAGACGGGCCGCGATGATCGAGCCGCGGGCTGCCGGTGTCGCGAGCAGGCGATCGAGCACGCCGCGCTCGATGTCGACCAGCATGCCCATGCCGGAATGGGCGGCGCCGAACAGCGCGGTCATGATCGCCACACCGGGCGCCAAAAACTGCACGTACGACGTGGCGCCGAAGCCGGGGATCTGGACCACCGAGCGGAACAGGGCGCCGAACATCGCAACCCAGAGGATCGGCTGGGCGATCGACAGGATGATGAACACCGGCATGCGCATTGTCGCCCGGACCAGGCGGAGGAAGAGAATCCAGGTATCGCGAAGGAATTCCATGGGTCAGCTCTCCTGGTAGGCGTGGCCGGTGGCGTTCAGATAGACGTCGTCGAGCGAGGGCCGGGTGAGGGCGACCCCGGCGACCGCGATTCCGGCACGTTCGAGCACGCCGAGCACCGTGGGCAGCTCTCGCGCTCCGTCGATCACATGGGCGTAGACCCGGTCGGCGCGCCCGGCGTCGGCCAAGACGCCCTTGACTCCGGCAAGGCCGCCGAGCAGCGTCCGAGCCTCGCCGCTCTTTGCGGATTCGACGAGCTGGAGCGAAATCCGATCGCCCGCGAGCTGAGCTTTCAGGCCATCCGGCGTCCCTTCGGCGACGACCTGCCCTTTGTCGACGATCGCCAGCCGATCGGCGAGCTGATCCGCCTCTTCAAGGTAATGGGTGGTGAGCAGTAGGGTCAGCCCGCCCGCGGCGAGGCGGCGGACTTCGCGCCAGAGCACCGCGCGGCTCTCGGGGTCGAGCCCCGTCGTCGGCTCGTCGAGGAAGAGCACCTCGGGCCGGTGAACGAGCCCCATCGCGACGTCCAGCCGGCGTTTCATACCGCCGGAATAGGTGCGTGAGGCCCGATGCGCGGCGTCCGTGAGCGCGAACAGTTCGAGCAGCTCGTCCACCCGGGATTTGAGCTCCGGGGCCGGAATGCGGAACAGCCGCCCTTGCAGCTCCAGGTTCTCTCGTCCGGTGGCCGCGAAGTCGACCCCGGATGCCTGGGCGACGCAACCGATCCGTCGCCGGACCTCACGGGCGTCGCGGACGACGTCGAAGCCGAAGACGGTGCCGCTTCCCCCGGTCGGCTCGGAGAGCGTGGTGAGGATCTTGACCGCGGTCGACTTGCCCGCCCCGTTGGGGCCGAGAAGGCCGAACACCTCGCCCGCGCGGACCGAGAAGGAAATCCCCCGCAGCGCCTCGACGCCGCCGGAGTAGGTCTTCTTCAAATCGCGCGCTTCGATCGCCAGCACGTCGGAGGCGCGAGGGATCTCGTTCGCGCTCGGCGCGACGGAATCGGCAGATGTCATGGAAGTTCCTCGAAATCGAGGCTCACCGCGAGCCGACGCAGAGTGTACGGGAAAACCTAGCCTCCGTCGTCCGGCAGGAGGCTGCCCGGAATCCGCGTGAACCGGTTGCCGGGGCGCGAGGGCGGCAAAGACCCGGGGACCGGCGTCGGGCTGGGGCTCCCGGGCGTCGGCTCGGTGCGCGGGCGGGGTTGCGGGATCGGCGCAGGCGTATAAACCAGCGGCCAGGGATAGTAGACCGGCGCCACAGGAAGAAGGACCGGCACAGAGGCCGCCCGTTCCGCGTCTTGCCGTTCCAATGTCGCGTTGAGTAGCGAAAGTTCAAGCTGGCGGGTCAGGCGGTCGCGCGACTCGGCCTCGCGGGCCGCGGTCTTTCGACTCCGTTCCTCTTCGAGCGACCGCTCGCGGTCGGCGAGCTCCTTGGCAGAGATCCATTGCCCGCCGTCGCGGACCAGGCCCTTCCGATGCATCGATTCCTCGTAGGGAATCCACCGCCCCAGATCGCCTTCCAACACGTAATCGAGACGGCGCATCAGCGGGGGAAGCCCCTGGAGGCCCGGATCGATCTTCGCCGCCTTGAGCGCCGCTTCGCGGACGCCCGTTTCGAGACCCTGGCCCTGCGCCCAGAGAGCGAGACCCAGCCAGCCTTCAGCGCTCGGCGCCTTGCCGAGCGCGCTCTTCCTCGCGAGGTACTCGCCATAGGGGGAGGTTCCCCGGTCGATCCGCAGCACCTGCGCCCGGGAAATCGCCAATTCCCCGCCGGGCATCTTCATCCGGACCTGCGCGCCGTCTTCGGTCGCGATCACGTCGCGGAACGACTTGCCATTCTTCAAGTACACGTCGTCGGCGGAAGCGCCGAGGGGAAAGAGGGCGAGGAGAACGGCGGGACCGAAACTGAGGAGCGAGCGTCGCATGGCGAGGTCTCCGAGCGTTACCTCGAATCGTAGCACCGTCGATCGCTTTCCGGAGCGAGTCTGCTAGCCTCTGTCTCAATATGAGTACCAGCCTCGACGATGCGCTCCTCAGGCGCCTCGCGCTCCATTACAAACTGGCCACGGAAGACCAGCTTCAGGGGGCTCGACAGCACCAGGAGGCGACCGGGAACGACCTCGGGTCGGCGCTCATGGCGCTCGGAGTGCTCTCGCCGCAGCGTTTGGCGCAGCTCGAAGCGGCGCGCTCCGAGGTGCAGAAGCGCCAAGGTGCCCCCCCCTCCGGTCCGCCGCCCACGGCACCCGTTGCAACCCCCGCGCAAATCTCGGTTCTCACCGCGGAGAACCCCCGCTCGGCAGTTCCGGTGCCTTCTCCCGTCTCTCCCGCTTCCGCGCCCGGACATCCTGAGGCGATTCCAACGGCCCCCCCCGCGCCGCTCCCTGCGCTCGAACCGGCGGTCGCGAACACCTCCCCCGCCAAGCCGATGTCAGCCCCTGCTCCTGTTCCTGCTCCAATTCCGACCCAGACTCCGACCCCGGCGAAAACGACGCCTCCGCCCGCCGAGCCGCGATCCGTTCCTCGCCTCGAACGGATTCTCTCTTTCGGGCTGAGTCAGGGCGCAAGCGACATCCACTTCCACAGCGGCGCGCCGATCCGCTACCGCCGCCACGGCCGGATGATCGAAGCGGAGGGCCAATCGGCCGACCCGAAGATGGCCGCCGCCGCGATCGCGGAGATCCTGTCGCCGACGGAGAGCGAGATCCTGGAGCGCACCGGCCAGGTCGACCTGGCGTACAACGCGCCCGGGCTCGGCCGTTTCCGGACCAACGTCTATCGCCAGGCTCGCGGCACCGACGCCGTGTTTCGCGTCATCCCTCCCGAACCGCCAACGCTCGAATCGCTCGGTATGCCCGCGTCGCTCGCGAAACTTGCCGACTACCACCAAGGGCTGGTGCTGGTTACCGGCCCGGCCGGGTGCGGCAAATCGGCGACCCTCGCCGCGTTGGTCCACCAGATCAACGCTTCGCGTCGCGATCACATCATTACGATCGAAGATCCGATCGAAATCATCCATCCCTCGCTCTCCTGCGTGGTCAACCAGCGCCAGGTAGGCAATCACACGCAGTCGTTCGCGCGCGCGCTGCGCGCCGCGCTGCGCGAAGATCCGGACGTGATCGCGATCGGCGAGCTGCGCGACCTGGAAACCATTTCGCTCGCGATCACCGCCGCCGAGACCGGCCATTTGGTGCTCGCGACACTCCACACGTCGAGCGCCATCCGGACAATCAACCGGATCTTGGGCGTCTTCCCCCCGAACCAGCAGGAACAGATTCGCACCATGCTTTCCGAATCGCTGCGCGCCGTGATCTCCCAGCGCCTGGTCGCGCGGGCCGACGGCACCGGCCGGGTACCTGCGCTCGAAATCCTGATCGCGACCAAAGCGGTGGGCAACTTAATCCGCGAGAACAAGACGTTTCAGCTCAAGTCGGTGCTCCAGACCGGCAGTACCCACGGCATGTTCCTGCTCGACTACTCGCTCGCCGAGCTGGTGAAGTCCGGTGTGATCACGAAGGAAGAGGGCCTCCGCCACGCCGAAGATCCGGCGAAATTCATGCTGCCGCCGCCTCCCGTGATGCCCGGGGAAGGACCCCGCTGATGGCGCGCCTTCACGAACTGTTCCACCTGTTGCGCGACAGCGGCGGTTCGGACCTCCACATGGCGGCGGGGCTCGAACCGCGACTGCGGCTTCACGGTTCGCTCCAGTCGATCGAAGGTTGGCCGGTGCTCGACCACGCCGCGCTCCTCTCCCTTCTACGCGAGATCGCGACCGAACTTCAGTGGCAGAGCTATCTCGATTGCGGCGATCTCGACTTCGCCTATGGGCTCGAAGGGATCGCCCGCTTCCGTTGTAACTTCCTAATGCAGGGCAATGGCGCCGCCGCGGTGTTCCGGATCATCCCGGAGGAAATCGTCTCGCTCGAAAAGCTGAACCTGCCTCCAGCGATCGAGGCGCTTGCCCATCTGCACCAGGGTCTCGTCCTGGTGACCGGACCGACCGGCTCGGGCAAATCGACGACGCTCGCCGGGATCATCGACAAGATCAACTCGACGTACCCCAAGCACGTGGTGACGATCGAAGATCCAATCGAGTTCGTACACAAAAACCGCCGCTGCCTGTTCTCCCAGCGCGAGGTGGGTACCGACACCGAGAGTTTCGCCTCCGCGCTTCGCTCGGCGATCCGCCAGGATGCGGACGTGGTCCTGGTCGGCGAAATGCGAGATCTCGAAACGATCGCTTTGGCGATTACCGCGGCCGAGATGGGCTCTCTTGTGTTCGGAACGCTTCATACCAACGGTGCCGCCAACACGATCGACCGCCTGATCGACGCCTTCCCCGCCGACGAACAGGCGCAAGTCCGCACCACCCTCTCCGAATCCCTCGCCGCGGTCGTCTCCCAGCTGCTCTTGAAAACCGCCGACGGCCAGGGCCGGATCGCCGTGAACGAGATCCTGCTCAAGACCCCCGGTCTGCCGAACATCATCCGCGAAGGGAACACGCCGATGATCGCAACGATCATCCAGGGCGGAAAGTCCCAGGGCATGCAGCGGATGGACGACGCCCTCCTCGCCCTCGTGCAGCAGAAGAAGATCACCCCCCGCGACGCCTACATGAAGGCGGGGGACAAGCAGCGCTTCGAACTGATGATCGAGGACGAGTAGGGGCTTTTGCTAGGCACCCTCACGCATGAGTCGCTCAAGCGCTCCGCGCGATGTCGGGATCTCGACCCGCTCCCCTACTCTCGGCAAAGGGAACGGCGCGTAGCCCTCTCCCTTCCAGATCAAAAAGCGAAGCGACGGATCTTCGAGTGGCCGATCGAAGACGAACTCTGCGTAGGATGGCGCGCCGTCTAGCGTCACACCCAGGACCTGAACCGAAACACCCGGCAGATCGACCCGGTCTCCAGCCCGTAGCGGGCGCGTCTCGCTACGAAACAGGCGGCCGAGGGGACCTCGAAAGAACCCTTCAGGCGAGGAGAGTCGGAGCGTTCGGCCATCCAGGCGATCCACCGAAAGGGCCACCGGCCCGGCCGCCAGACCGCGTACGCGATGCGGCAGTGCCCGATGCTGGTATTGAAGGATCGAGGGCACGTAGCTCAAGTTCATCAAGTAGTCAGGCGGATTGAGCACGTAAACGTCCTGGAGAGCGATCTCGGGAGGCGTTGGAAAACTCTCCACCGCGGCGAGCACCAGATCACCGATCTGGCGCGGGGACGTCGCGTAGAACGGAGCGGCCACGATTTCGAGGGGCAGGTGGAAAATCAGCAGGGTGACGAGCCCGGCGGTCGCCCATCGATTTGCGGTTCTCCGCCCGGCGAGCAGGGCAACCAGGCCGAGCGCGCCGAAGCTCACAAACAGAAGTAGGCGATTCGAGGCGGTGGTGGCCGCTGACGGGACCAGCGAGAGCAGCATTCCCAGAGCGAAGAAGCGAGCCGCCCGATCGCCCCGCAGGAGGGGCGAGAACAGAAAGCCCAGCAGGATCGCGAGAGTCACTCCGACCAGGGCAAAGAGTCGTGCTTGACCGGGGAACGCGCTGACGGCGTCGGCCGGGAACGGAGTCCAGGTACCGATCCAGAGCGCAGGCAGATGATTCCAAAGGGCGCCCAAGAAGCGCAATGGCTCGGAACCCGGATCGACGTAGAGGCCCGATCCGCGGGCGCCGAAACCGCCGAGCTTGTAGTACACCACCCAGGCACCGAGCCCCAATAGAACAGGACCGAGTGAAGCGAGTCTTCGGGTGAGCGGTCCTTCTTCGAGGGTGAGCGCGTAGGCCAACAGGAACGCCGCGGAACCGAGCGCAATCTCGGCCGAGAGGAGTCCGAGCACCAGGAGTACCGGCGCGAGAAGCGCTCCCGCTCGCCATCCGTCTCGACGCCATCGATCGTGGGCAACGAGAGCGAGCAGGCCAAACGTCCCGCCAATCAGAGCATTCCGATTCGCGAGCCAGGCGGCGGGCAGGGCGTGCGAATTGTCGAGCGCGAACAGGAGCGCTGCGAGGCCGCCGACCCAAACGGGTAAGCCTGGATCGCGCCCCAAGATCCGGCGATAGGCAAATCCGGCGGCGAGCACCAGTCCCGCGAGCCAGGCCAGGCTCTGGAGGTGCATCAGCATCGGCATATCGGGCCAAAGCTGAAAGTCGAGCCAGTGAGTCGCCGCCGAGAGCGGCCGGCAAAGCGCAAACTTGAGATCTGGCGCCGACCACCAGGGGGTGAATCCGAGATCCCGGAACTTCGCGTTCGTGGCTGCCGAACCGTCCACCGAAGCGAAGGCGTTCAGCGGATGGATATTGATCTCGGTTTGCCCAAGCCAAATCAGCCGCTGCGGGAAATCGTCGAGCTGGAACCCAAGCTGGAGCGAAGGGAGCATCAGGAAAGCGGAAAACAGCGCCGCGAACCAAGGCCACCGCGGCGCGGCGAGGCCGCGGAGCAGGCGGGCGAGAAGGTTTCTCATGCTTCGCGACTCCTGACGACCTCATCTACGAAAAACGGCCGGCCCTCGCGGGCCGGCCGTCGTGTTTCTCATGAAGCGAACCGAGAGCCTACTCGGCTTCGAGCACTTCCTGGGGCAGGGTGCGGATCTCTTCGTCTCCGAACTCGAAGAAGAGTTCCTCCTCGGCCTCCTGCTCGTGCTCGAACTGCTCCTCTTCCATGTGGAAGTTGGCGTAGTGCGCCATGCCGGTACCGGCCGGGATGACCCGTCCGACGATGACGTTCTCCTTCAACCCCCGCAGGTAGTCGATCTTGCCGCTGATCGCCGCCTCGGTGAGGACTCGGGTGGTCTCCTGGAAGCTGGCGGCCGAGATGAAGCTTTCGGTCGACAAGCTGGCCTTCGTGATGCCCAGGAGGAGCGGACGACCGACCGCCGGACGACCGCCGGCCGCGATGACTCGGTCATTCTCTTCGCCGAACTTCCAGCGATCCACCTGCTCGTCGATCAGGAACTCCGTGTCGCCGACCTCCTCGATCTTGACCGAGCGCATCATCTGGCGAACGATCACCTCGATGTGCTTGTCGTTGATCGCGACGCTCTGCGACCGGTAGACCTCCTGGATCTTGTCGGTCAGGTAACGCTGCAGCTCCTTCTCGCCCAAGACCTGCAGAACGTCGTGCGGGTTGATCGGACCGTCGATCAGAGGATCGCCGGCGCGCATCCGCTCGCCTTCCTGCACGTTGATGTGGATCGAGCGCGGCACCAGATACTCGCGGGTATCGCCCGTATCGCTCTCGACGATCACCTTGCGCATGCCCTTGTGGACGTCGCCCAATCGAACCGAACCGTCGATCTCGGTGATGATCGCCGGCTCCTTCGGGCTGCGCGCTTCGAACAGCTCGACGACGCGCGGCAGACCGCCGGTGATGTCCTTCGTCTTGGTCGTCGCACGCGGGATCTTGACCAGCGTGTCACCCGGGTAGACCGTCTGGCCTTCCGTGACCACCAGATGCGAGCCCGAGGGGAGCATGTAGCGCTTCTCGCGATCCCCTTGGCGAATGATCACGGCGGGCACCCGCTTTTCGTTCGCGGAGGCCTCGACGATGATCTTCTGCGAGAGGCCGGTGACCTTGTCGGTCTCTTCCCGGACGTTCTCGCCCTCGACAATGTCCTGGTACTCGATCTTGCCGCCGATCTCGGACAGGATCGCGTAGGTGAACGGATCCCAGGTGACCAGCTCGGTTCCCGGCTTGACCTCGGCCCCCTCGTGGATCAGCAGCTGAGAACCGTAGGTGAGGGCGTACCGCTCGCGCTCGCGCCCCTTCTCGTCGGTGATCAGCAGCTTGCCGTTCCTGTTGACGACGATCAAGGCGCCCCGCTTCGACTCGACCGTCGAGACGTTCAGGAACTTGACCCAACCGGGGTTCTTCGCCGCGTGCTTCGACTGCTCGGAGACCCGCGACGCCGTACCGCCGTAGTGGAAGGTACGCATCGTGAGCTGGGTGCCCGGCTCGCCGATCGACTGCGCGGCGATGACGCCGACCGCCTCGCCGATCTCGACCATCTTGCCCGACGCCAGGTTACGCCCGTAGCACTTGGCGCAAACACCGCGCCGCGTCTCGCAGGTGAGCACGGAACGGATCTTCACCCGTTCGATACCCGCGGCCTGCGCGGCGTTGGCGAGCGTCTCGGTGATCTCGACGCCGGTCTCGATGATCAGATCGCCGGCCATCGGATCGTAGATGTCCTCCTGCGCAGTACGGCCGACGATGCGATCGCGCAACGCTTCGAGGATTTCGCCGCCTTCCATGATCGCCGTCACGTTGATGCCGTCGATCGTGCCGCAATCGACCTCGTTGATGATCACGTCCTGCGCCACGTCGACCAGCCGGCGGGTGAGGTAGCCCGAGTCCGCCGTCTTGAGCGCCGTGTCGGCCAAACCCTTGCGGGCGCCGTGGGTCGAGATGAAGTACTGCAACACCGAGAGCCCCTCACGGAAGTTCGCGGTGATCGGCGTTTCGATGACCTCGCCGGAAGGCTTGGACATCAGGCCGCGCATGCCGGCGAGCTGCCGGACCTGCTCGCGTGAGCCTCGGGCTCCCGAGTCGGCCATCAGGTTGATCGGGTTGAACTCGCCCGAGTCGATTTCGGCCTGCTTCATGTCGCTGAACATCTCTTCCGAGACTTTCTCGGTCGTCCGGTGCCAGATGTCGATGATCTTGTTGTGCCGCTCACCCGCGGTGATGACGCCGCTGGTGCGCTGCTTTTCGATCTCGATCACCTCGGTCCGGGCCAAATCGAGCAGCTCCTTCTTTCGCTGCGGCACGACCATGTCGTCGACGCCGAACGAGATGCCCGCCTTGGTGGCGTAGAGGAAGCAGATGCTCTTGAGCTCGTCGAGCATGTCGACGGTCTTCTCGTTGCCGAGCGCGATGAAGCAGTAGCTCACCAGATCCTGTAAACCCCGCTTCTTGAGCACCCCGTTGATGAACGGGATCTCCTTCGGCAGGTTCATGTTGAGGATGATCCGGCCGATCGTCGTATCGATGAGCTGGCGCTCGATCGTTTCGAGCTCGGCGTGGACGATGCTCTGGTTGTCGTACTCCTTCTCCAGGTTGATGTAGGGCCCGGAGTAACGCACCTTCACTTTGGACAGCGTCTCGACCTCTCCCGCTTCGGCCGCAAGCAAAGCCGTGTCGAAGTCGGGGAAGATTCGACCTTCGCCCTTGGCGCCCGGTTTGCCAAGCGTCAGGTAGTAGCCGCCGAGAACGAGGTCCTGCGAAGGCACCGCGAGCGGCCGTCCGTGAGCCGGCGAAAGGATGTTCTTCGCCGACATCATCAGGATTTGGCTCTCGATCTGCGCCTTCGGAGACAAGGGAACGTGAACCGCCATCTGGTCGCCGTCGAAGTCGGCGTTGAACGCCGCGCAGACGAGTGGATGGATCTTGATCGCCTTGCCCTCGATCAGCGTCGGCTGGAAACCCTGAATGCCGAGCCGGTGAAGCGTGGGCGCGCGGTTCAGAAGCACCGGATGGTCTTGGATGACCTCTTCCAGAGCGTCCCAAACCTCATCGACTTCCGCCTCCACCATCTCTTTGGCCGCCTTGATCGTGCCGACCAGCCCCTTCTCTTCGAGCCGGTTGTAGATGAACGGCTTGAACAGCTCCAAGGCCATCTTCTTCGGCAGGCCGCACTGGCTGAGCTTCAGCTCCGGCCCGACGACGATGACCGAACGACCGGAGTAGTCGACGCGCTTGCCGAGCAGGTTCTGCCGGAAACGGCCCTGCTTGCCCTTGAGCGTGTCGGACAGCGACTTGAGCGGACGGTTGTTCGAACCCTTGAGCACGCGGCCGCGACGTCCGTTGTCGAACAGGGCGTCCACGGCCTCCTGGAGCATGCGCTTTTCGTTGCGCACGATGACATCGGGCGCGCGCAGCTCCAGCAGCTTCTTCAACCGGTTGTTGCGGTTGATGACGCGGCGATAGAGGTCGTTCAAATCCGAGGTGGCGAACCGGCCGCCGTCGAGCGGCACGAGCGGACGCAGCTCGGGCGGAATGACCGGAATGACGTCCAAAATCATCCACTCCGGCCGGTGGCCGCTGCGCCGGAACGCGTCGACCACTTTCAAGCGCTTCGCCGCCTTCAACCGGCGGATCTGGCTGGTCTCGGTGCGCATGACGATGCGCAGCTCTTCGGAAAGCTCATCGACTTCGATGCGCGCGAGCAGCTCTTTGATCGCCTCGGCGCCCATCTTGGCGACGAACGACCCGTCTTCGTACTTGTCGCGCACTTCGCGGAACCGCTCCTCGGACAGAAGCTCTTTCTCCTTGAGCTCCGTGTCACCCGGATCGATGACGACGTAGCTCTCGAAGTAGAGAATCCGCTCGAGGTCGCGTAGCGTGATGTCGAGCAAATGCCCGATCCGCGACGGCAGGCCCTTGAAGAACCAGACGTGCGAAACCGGGCAGGCGAGCTCGATGTGGCCCATCCGCTCGCGCCGAACGCGCGAACGGGTGACCTCGACGCCGCACTTGTCGCAGACGACGCCGCGGTGCTTCATCCGCTTGTATTTGCCGCACAAGCATTCCCAGTCCGTGATCGGACCGAAAATCTTGGCGCAGAAGAGGCCATCGCGCTCCGGCTTGAACGTCCGGTAGTTGATGGTCTCGGGCTTCGTGACTTCGCCATGACTCCAGGCCCGGATCTTCTCCGGCGACGCGATCGAGATCTTGATCGCGTTGAAGTCCTTCGGGGCCTGGTTCTTTTCCATGCTGCTGAAGGGTTGCACTTGTAGACCTCCCTTCCTTAAGTCTTGAGGAGTTCGACGTCGAGGCAGAGACTCTGGAGCTCGCGCACGAGAACGTTGAACGATTCGGGCAGGCCCGGCGGCTCCGGAACATCGCCCTTTACGATCGCTTCGTAGACCTTGCTCCGCCCTTCCACGTCGTCGCTCTTGACCGTGAGCAACTCCTGGAGGGTATACGCGGCGCCGTAGGCTTCGAGCGCCCAGACTTCCATTTCGCCGAAACGCTGACCGCCGAATTGCGCCTTGCCGCCCAGCGGTTGCTGCGTGATCAACGAGTACGGTCCGATCGAACGGGCGTGGATCTTGTCGTCGACCAGGTGAGAGAGCTTCAAGATGTAGATGTAGCCGACGGTGACCTTCTGCTCGAAGGTCTCGCCGGTCATGCCGTCATAGAGCGACGTTTTCCCTGAGCTAGGGAGCTTCGCCATCGCGAGGAGATCCTTGATGTCGGATTCCTGCGCGCCGTCGAAGACCGGGGTCGCGAACTTGAAGCCCAGGACCTTGCCCGCCCAGCCCAAGTGCGTCTCCAAGATCTGCCCGACGTTCATTCGGCTGGGTACGCCGAGCGGGTTGAGCACGATCTCGACGGGCGAGCCGTCCGGCATGTAGGGCATGTCCTCTTCCGGCAGAATCCGGGAGATGACGCCCTTGTTGCCGTGGCGGCCGGCCATCTTGTCGCCGACCTGAAGCTTGCGCTTCATGGCGACGTAGACCTTGACCAGCTTGATGACGCCCGGCGGCAGCTCGTCGCCCTTTTGGAGCAAGCCGATCCGCTCGTCGTTCACGCGGTGCAGCACTTCGATGTGCGAGTCGGTCTTCCGATAAACGATCTCGACGCCGTCGAGCAGCCGCTTCTCGGAGATCGGCAGGCGAAGGATTTCCTGGCGCGACAGGCGCTCCAGAACCTCGGACGTGATCTTCGCCCCCGCCGCCAGCAGCTCCTGGCCGTTGCGGGTCTTGACCGCCGAACCGGCCTTTTGGCCGACCAGCAGCTCCTTGATCTTCTTGTTGCGCTCCTCGGTGAGGATTCGCACCTCGTCCTTGACGTTCTTTTCGAGCCGGCTGATCTCGTAGTTTTCGATCTCCTTGGCGCGCAGGTCCTTTTCGACCCCCTTGCGCGAGAAGATCTTGATGTCGACGATCGTCCCTTCGATGCCCGGCGGCACCTTGAGCGAAGCGTCGCGCACGTCGCCGGCCTTCTCGCCGAAGATCGCACGCAGAAGCTTCTCTTCCGGCGTCAGCTGGGTTTCGCCCTTCGGCGTCACCTTGCCGACCAGGATGTCGCCCGCCTTCACCGTGGCGCCGATCCGCACGATGCCGCTGTCGTCGAGATCCTTGAGCGCGGATTCCGAGACGTTCGGAATGTCGCGCGTGATCTCTTCAGGACCCAGCTTCGTGTCCCGCGCCTCGATCTCGAACTCCTCGATGTGGATCGAGGTGTAGTAGTCCTCGCGGACCAGTTTTTCCGAGATCAGGATCGCGTCCTCGAAGTTGTAGCCGCGCCAGGGCATGAACGCGACCAGGACATTTCGCCCCAAGGCCAGCTCGCCGAGCTCGGTGCACGGTCCGTCAGCCAGGACGTCGCCTTTCTTCACCCGCTGCCCTTCGTACGCGATCGGCTTCTGGCTGATGCACGTGTTCTGGTTCGAGCGGCGGAACTTGATCAGCTGATAGATGTCGGCGCCGAACTCCTTCGCTTCGCCGGTATCGATGTCCTCGCCTTCGACGCGAACGATGATGCGCTCGGCGTCGACCGAGTCGACCACGCCGCCCCGCTTGCACAGGACGACCGCGCCGGAATCCTGGGCGACGATGCCCTCAAGACCGGTACCGACGATCGGCGAGTCGGAGCGCAGCAGCGGCACCGCCTGGCGTTGCATGTTCGAGCCCATCAGAGCGCGGTTCGCATCGTCGTTTTCGAGGAACGGAATCAGCGCCGCGGCGACCGAAACCAACTGCTTCGGGCTGATGTCCATGTAATCGATCCGGTCGCGCTCGACGGTGACGAAATCGCCTCCGGCGCGGGCGATGACCCGCTCGCCGGTGAAGAATCCGCGCTCGTCGAACGGGGCGTTCGCCTGGGCGATGATGTACTTCTCTTCTTCCCAGGCCGACAGGTAGAAGGCATGCGCCTCCACCTCGACCAACCGTTTGTTGGCGTTCTTGAGCTTCGTATTTTCGCCTTCGAGCTCATCCTGGGTGACGATTTGGCCCAGCTTGAAGGGGCCGTCCGCCACCTTGATCACCCGGTAATGGTTGAGCACGCGACCGGCTTCGACCTTCTTGTACGGGCTCTCGATGAACCCGTAGTCGTTGATCCGGGCGTAGGTCGCAAGCGACGAGATCAGGCCGATGTTCGGGCCTTCCGGCGTTTCGATCGGGCAGATGCGGCCGTAGTGCGTGGCGTGGACGTCGCGCACTTCGAAGCCCGCCCGCTCACGCGACAGACCGCCCGGTCCGAGGGCGGAAAGCCGGCGCTTGTGGGTGACTTCGGAGAGCGGGTTGGTCTGGTCCATGAACTGCGACAGCTGGGACGAACCGAAGAACTCCTTGATCGCCGCGATCACCGGCTTGCTGTTGATCAGGTCGTGCGGCATCGCCGAGTCGATGTCCTGATGGACCGACATCTTCTCTTTGATCGCCCGCTCCATGCGGACGAGACCGATCCGGAACTGGTTTTCCAGCAGCTCGCCCACCGCGCGGACGCGGCGGTTGCCGAGGTTGTCGATGTCGTCGACCCGGCCCACGTCCTTTTGCAGGCGGAGCAGATACTCGATCACCCGGAAGAAGTCGTCCGCCGACATGGTCTTCTGCTCGACCGGCACGTCGGTGTCCAACTTGATGTTGAACTTGAACCGGCCGACCCGCGAGAAGTCGTAGCGCTTGGCGTCGAAAAACATCCCGTAGAACAGCGACCGGGCGCTTTCGAGCGTCGGAGGATCGCCCGGCCGCATGCGGCGGTAGATCTCGATCAACGCCTCTTTCGCATTCTTCGTCGTGTCCTTGGCGAGCGTGTTGGAAAGCGTCGCCCCCACCAGCTCCCAATCGGGGAAGAAGACCTCGATCGGAGTGTGGTTGCGACCTTCCAGCCGCTCGGTGATCGCCTCAGGCACCAGCTCGTTCGCTTCGAAGATCACCTCGCCGGTGTCCAGGTCGACGATGTCGGCCAGGAAGAAGGCGCGCTCCAGATCTTCGGTGTCGACTTCGAAATCGACCGACTCGCCGTTGTCGAACCTCGCCAGATGTTCTTTCTTGAGCGTGAGCCCGCCGAACACCGGATAGACCTCGCGCCGGCCGCGGCTTTGACGATCCTTCAAACGCTCCGATTCAAGCACGCGGGGCGGCAGCGAAAGCGTGAATTTGCCCTCGCCCTCGGGCTTCAAGGCCACCCCGGTGTAGAACTGGCGCAAGATCGACTCGTCCGTCTCCAACCCCAGCGCCCGCAGGAACACGGTGCCGTGGAACTTGCGCTTGCGGTCGATGCGCACCGACAGGACATCCTTTTGGTCGTATTCGAACTCGACCCAGGAGCCGCGGTACGGGATGATCTTGGACAGATAGGCGCGTGCGCCTTCCTTGGTGAAGAAGACACCCGGGCTCCGGTGGAGCTGCGAGACGATGACGCGCTCCGTCCCGTTGATGATGAAAGTACCGTTGTCCGTCATCAGCGGAATGTCGCCGAAGTAAACCTCTTCCTCTTTGGCGTCGCGCATCATCCGGGTGCCGGTCTCCGGGTCTTTGTCATAGACAAAGAGCCGGAACGTCACCTTGAGCGGGACGGCAAACGTCATACCGCGCTCGCCGCAGTCGGAGATCGAGTACTTGAGCTGCAGGTCGACCGGGTTGCCGCAGATGTCGCATTTGGTCACGCGGTTCTTGTTGACGAAACCGCAGGAGGTGCAGGTGACCGTTTCTTCGTGCGGGTGATCGGTCATGATCTTCGAACCGCAGTTGGTGCAGGTCATTCGGAGGTATTCGAGGCCTTTGAGCTCCGCGCACTTGCACTGCCAGTCGCCGATCGAGTACTTCACGAAATCCAGAGAGCAGGTCTCGCGGAAGTCCGAGAACGGGAAGATGCCAGTGAAAACCGCCTGCAATCCCTGATTGGCCCGCTCCTCGGGGAGCAGGTTCATCTGGAGGAAGCGCTCGTAGGAACGCCGCTGTACGTCGATCAGATTGGGGATCGGCAGCGACGTCGCGATGCGCGAAAAATCTTTACGATGACCTTCCGTGCCGACGCTTTCGTAGCCGGGGCGCGTGGGGGCGTGGGTAGTGAGGGCGAATCGTTCCATGGCTGGTCCTTGCTAACTCCGTAGTCCGAGCTGCTGGTCCGCGGCGTAGGGTGCGGTGACTTGTCTGTGCAACGGGCTCAATGTGAGTGCTGTCGAGCGCACCGAAGAAATCCTCGGAACTCCCGGGAAAGCAGAAGACACCATGCCCTCTCCATCGAAATTCCTCGATGGTTCAGCGGGCATGGTGTAGTTCGTTTCCAACGGAGGTCTGTTCAGATCGATTCGTCGGCCCTCCCCGCGGTAAGGAAGCAAACGCCGAGGCTTAAGCTTCGGCGGGAACTGCGCTCACCGGCGGGTCGCTAGAAACTGCCGTTGCAACGCTTGTTTGAGCGTGTGTCGCGCGCTCCAACGAAAAGAGCGCGCGGCGGACGAGCTACTTGACCTCGACCTTCGCTCCAGCATCTTCGAACTTCTTCTTGATCGTCGCGCCCTCTTCCTTCGAGACCCCTTCCTTGATCGTCGAAGGAGCGGCCTCGACGAGGTCCTTGGCTTCCTTGAGACCGAGGCTCGTCACTTCGCGGACGGCCTTGATGACGTTGATCTTGTTCGCGCCGAAGTCCTTGAGGACGACGGTGAACTCGGTCTGCTCTTCAACCGGAGCCGCCGCAGCCGCCGGACCGGCCGCAGCCGCCGGAGCCGCCGCAGCCGCGGACACGCCATAGTGATCTTCGAGCGCCTTGACCAGGTTGTTCAGTTCGAGGACGGTCAGATCGTCGATCTGCTTGATGAAATCTTCGGTCGCAATGGCCATTTTCTTCTCCTTCCAGGACTTTTCAGTCTCTTTAAGAACGTATCGAATCTAGAGGGCAGCGCCCTGCTCTTCTTTTTTCTTCGCGACCTGATCGAGCACCACGACGAAGCTCTGCGGCACCGCGGCGAGGGTCCGGACGAACCGGGCGATCGGCGACTGGAGCAGGAACAGAAGCTTCGAGAGCAGCGCCTCGCGGCTCGGCAGCTCGGCGATGGCTTTGATCTGGTCGGCCTGAATCTGCTGGCCTTCGACCAGACCGGCCTTGAACTCGAGGACCGGCGCGGTCTTCGCGAAATCGGTCAGCGCCTTGGCGAGGGCGACCGGATCTTTCAAACAGTACGCCACCGCGGTCGGGCCGACGAAGTGCTGCTTGAGGTCGGCGAGCTGGCCCCCCTCGATCGCGCGCAGGGCCAGGGTGTTCTTTACCACCAGATAGTGGCCCCCGCTCTGGCGAATCTTTTCGCGGAGCTCCGTCACCTGCGGAACGCTGATGCCCTTGTAGCCCAGGAGGAAGGCATGCGGCGCGGCCGCCAAGCCCTCCGTATAGTCCTGGATCATCTCTTCTTTGACATTACGTGTGAGCGGCATCGTTCCCTCTCCTAGGCTTCGGCAGCACCGGTCATTCCAGTTTCGTCCACGCGAATTCCAGGGCCCATGGTCGAGGAAAGGCTCACTGACTTCACGTACTTACCCTTGGCCGCGGCGGGCTTCGCCTTGATCACAGCGCCAATGAAGGCGTGGGCGTTGTCCGCCAGCTGCTCCTCGGAAAACGAGAGCTTGCCGAGCGGCGCGTGGATGATCCCGGTCTTTTCGACCCGGAACTCGACCTTGCCGGCCTTGATCTCTTCGACCGCCTTGGCCACGTCCATCGAGACCGTGCCGGCCTTCGGGTTGGGCATCAGGCCGCGGGGCCCAAGCACCTTACCCAGACGACCGACGACGCGCATCATGTCCGGGGTCGCGACCACCGCGTCGAAATCGAGCCAACCGCCCTCGATCCGCTTCGCGAGATCGTCGCCACCGACGTAATCCGCGCCTGCGGCCTCGGCCTCGCGCAGCTTCTCGCCGCTCGCGAACACCAGGACTTTCGCGGTTTTGCCTAGACCGTGCGGCAGGACGACCGTGCCGCGGACCATCTGGTCGGCGTGCTTGGGATCGACGCCCAGCCGCATGGCGATCTCGAGCGTTTCGTCGAACTTGGCGAACGCGACTTCCTTGGCGATATGTACCGCTTGGTCCAGCGGATGCGCCTGCTGGTCCACCTTCTGCGACGACTGTGAGTACTTCTTTCCGTGCTTCGCCACGACGCAATTCTCCCGTTTGGTCTTTAGCCGGCTAGCCGACGATCTCGACGCCCATCGAGCGCGCGGTTCCTTCGATGATCCGCACCGCGGCCGCCAAGGAAGCCGCGTTCAGGTCGGGCATCTTCGCCTTCGCGATTTCCTCGACCTGGGCGGCCGTCACCGAACCCTTTTTGGTGCGGTTCGGCTCGCCCGAGCCCTTGTCGATTCCCGCGGCCTTCTTGAGCAGGATCGCCGCCGGCGGCGTCTTGGTGATGAAGGTGTAGCTGCGATCCGAATAGACGGTGACCACCACCGGGATGATCAAACCGATCTGAGATTGCGTGCGGGCGTTGAAATTCTTCACGAAATCCATGATGTTGACGCCCGCCTGGCCCAACGCCGGGCCTACGGGCGGCGCAGGCGTGGCCTGACCTGCCGGAATCTGCAACTTGACCAGCCCTGTGACTTTCTTAGCCATCGCTAGCGCTCCGCGCGAATGTCGAGTGTCGAATCAGGAATCCAGAATGTCGAAGAAAAATTTCGAGATTCTCGATTCGCAATTCGCCATTCAGATTTTCTGCACCTTCGAGAAATCCAGCTCGACCGGCGTTTGCCGGCCGAAGATTGTGACCATGACCTTCAGGCTGTTGCGGTCGAGATTGACCTCGTCCACCAAGCCGGTGAAATTGCTGAAGGGGCCTTCGGTAATCCGAACCTGCTCCCCTTTTTCGAAGAGATACTTCGGTTTCGGCTTTTCCTTCGCGGTCACCACCTGCTCGAGGATCTGATTGACCTCTTCTTCGGACAGCGGCGTCGGCTTCTTGCCCATGCCGACGAAGCCCGTAACCTTCGGCGTGTTCTTGACCACGTGCCACGCCGCGTCGGACATCGCCATCTCGACCAGGATGTACCCCGGGAAAAACTTCCGCTGCGTCTCTTTCTTCTTACCGTTCTTGTACTCGACCACCGTCTCCGTGGGGATACGGATGTCCCCGAAGGCGGGCCCCATGTCGAGCGCGTCGGCACGCTGGCGCAACGTCTCCTTGACCCGCTCCTCAAACCCGGAGTAGGTATGGACGATGTACCATTTCTTGTCGAGTGCCGTTTCAGCCATGGCTTCGATCGTTTTGTTCACGAGCCCAGTGCCTTGAAGAGTCCTTCATACCCGCGAAGGATCAGGAAGTCCGCCACCCACAGATAGACGGCGAAGATGACGCTCGCGACGATGACCACGATCGTCGTGGCCACCACCTCGTCCCGCGGCGGAAACGTGACCTTCTTCATCTCCGACCGGACCTCGCCAAAAAAGACGAGGCCCTTGGCATAGTGACCCACTTTGTACAGCCACCACCCCAGCCCGGCAAGGCCGGCCACCACCACCGCTGTTACGATCCAACCGATCTTCTCAGGCGTCATTGGCGTTCTTCGACTCCACCCTCGCGAGCGGGAAAATGGCAGGCCAGGAGGGATTTGAACCCCCAACCCCCGGTTTTGGAGACCGGTGCTCTACCAGCTTGAGCTACTGGCCTTCGCCCCTGACTTCTCGTAATTTCAAGCCAGAATCTCGGTGACGGTACCGGCACCGACCGTGCGTCCACCCTCGCGAATCGCGAAGCGAACGCCTTTTTCCATTGCGATCGGAGCGATCAGCGTGATCTCCAGGTTGATGTTGTCCCCGGGCATCACCATCTCCGTTCCCGCCGGCAGGGTCGCGACACCCGTCACGTCCGTCGTGCGGAAGTAGAGCTGAGGACGGTAACCATTGAAGAACGGCGTGTGACGACCGCCCTCCTCCTTGGTCAACACGTACACCTCGCCCTTGAACTTCGTGTGCGGCTTGATCGACCCCGGCTTCGCCAGTACCTGACCCCGCTCCACGTCGTCCTTCTTCGTGCCGCGCAGCAGAACGCCGACGTTGTCGCCCGCCTGACCTTGATCCAGTAGCTTCCGGAACATCTCGACGCCCGTCACGATCGACTTGGCCGTGTCGCGAATGCCCACGATCTCCACTTCGTCGCCCACCTTGACGATTCCGCGCTCGATCCGGCCGGTCACCACGGTGCCGCGCCCCGAAATCGAGAAGATGTCTTCGATCGGCAGCAGGAACGGCTTGTCGATCACCCGCTCCGGCTCCGGAATGTAGGTGTCCAGGGCATTGAACAGACGGACGATCGCCTCGTCGGCAATCTCGCTCTTCTCGCCGTTGAGAGCCTTCACCGCCGCGCCGCGAATCACCGGAACGTCGTCGCCCGGAAAATCGTAGGACGACAGCAGCTCGCGCACTTCGAGCTCGACCAGGTCCAGAAGCTCCGGATCGTCGACCACGTCCACCTTGTTCAGGAACACCACGATGAACGGCACGCCGACCTGACGGGCGAGCAGGATGTGCTCCCGCGTCTGCGGCATCGGGCCGTCCGCAGCCGAAACCACCAGGATCGCGCCGTCCATCTGCGCCGCGCCGGTGATCATGTTCTTGACGTAGTCGGCGTGACCCGGGCAGTCGACGTGGGCGTAGTGGCGGTTCGCCGTCGAGTACTCGACGTGCGAGGTCGCGATCGTCAGGATTTTCGTCGGGTCGCGACGACCCTGAGATTCCGACGCTTTCGCCACCTGGTCATAGGAGACGAACTTCGCCCAGCCCTTATCCGCGGCGACCTTGGTCAACGCCGCCGTCAAGGTGGTTTTGCCATGGTCGACGTGACCGATCGTTCCGACGTTTACGTGCGGCTTTTCCCGCGAGAATTTTTCCTTGCCCATGGCCTCTCCTGCGCCTCCTCGGCATCCTTACCGGTCAATCTCTCGAATCCGTCTATGTGGTTCAACCCAGCCTTATTCCATCTTCACCGCGGCCGGGCTTACCGTCTTGATGAGCGTACTTTTGGAGCCCACGACCGGATTTGAACCGGTGACCCCTTCCTTACCAAGGAAGTGCTCTACCGCTGAGCCACGTGGGCTTGGGGACACCGATGCGCCGACCCTAGCCTGACGCCGGGGCCGCCGCCAGCGGCGAAACCCGACGAACTTACACCAACCGAGGACCCTCTTGCAAGCCCCGAGCCTGAACGGCGGCGAGATTTTAGCGAGCTTGAAATGGGAATCCGCGGGGTCCGCCCTTACGGAACGGGGCCGACAGTCTGACAGAGGCGGAGGGTTCTTGTCCAGCACTCTTTTCTCTGACGACGCTCACCCCCGCACTTCGGGCGCCTTCGGCCTTCAGTTTTTCGCCACCCTCTCCCAAAACGCCCGAATCCGCCGCAGGCCCTCTTCGAAGACCAGCGTTTCCACCGAAAAAACGAACCGGCAGTGCTCGGGGATGCCCGTCCAGCGGCTATTGTTGATCATGAGATCGACCGCCCAGAACATGGCCTCAGCGATGTTTTCACTATCCAAAACGCAGGCGTATTCCCCGTGGCCGGTCGAGACCGAAAAGCTTCGGCCCAGATAGGCGGCGGGTCGGGCGACGAGGAACAACCCGCCGTGGCAGGGAAGGGGCTCCCAGCCGCACTCGGAGAGGACGGCCGAGAGACGCGCGGCCCGGGCGGCGAGTAGGCGCCGCTGTTCAATCAATTCTTCCCGGGTCCGGGGTGTCGGACGGTTCAGGCCGGAGAAGATCCGCTTGGCGGCAAAGCACGTCGTAGCATGGGGCGTGGCGGTGAGCCCCCGGGCGACCGAGCGCTCGATCGCCTCGCCGTGGCACCAGGCAAAACCGAAGCGCAGTCCCCCGCCGGCCAGCTCTTTGGACACGCCGCCGAGAAGGACCAAACTGAGGGCGTTGTCGGCAAGCACCGGTCCGAGATCCCACGACACCCCTTCGGCGTGCTCCAGGCCCGAAAAGAGCACGTCGATCACCACCCGCGCCCGGTGTTTCGCCGCCACGGCGAGCAACGAGGCGATCTCGTCGCTCTGATAGAGACTGCCGGTCGGATTGACCACCGGTCCATTCAGAAACAGCCATGGCCGGGCGACCCCGGCGAGCGCCGTATCCAGCTCCTGAGGCGTCACCTTGAAACCGTTTGCCTTGTCGGTGGCGATCCGTAGCCACCGGCCGCCGAACAGCTCGACCGTCGCGACGAAATAACCATAGGAACCGGCGGGAAAGACGAACGTGCCCCCCTCGGCGGCGCACGATTCGGCGAGGCTTGAAAAGAGCGGCGCCACCCCGAGCCCGAAAGCGAAACGCGGCGCGAGCCGGCCGGTTCCGACAACTCCCACATCGATACCAAAGCGTCGCCTCAAGAACTGCGCCACCTCCGCGGTCGGATCAGCCTCCGCCGCCGGCAGCTCGCGGCGGGCGAACGCCTCGAACAGGCTCGCCGCCACCAAAGTCGGCGAGGGGAGGGCGTTTTCGCCGTAGTCCAAGCGAACCGTGTTGGCCGTTCGCGGCAGATGCTCGGCGACGATCGCGGGATGCTCGAACGCCTTCCTGCATCGTTCCGCGAGCGCCACGGTGGAAGAGAACGCTCTGCCAGGTCCAGTCCCCGGTACCGTTCCAGCCGACCGGGCGACCGCGGGGCTCAAGGGATCGAGCCGGAAGCTCAGAAGCTCCGCAAGGATCGTGTCGTAGTACTCCTGGGTGAAGAGCGGCACCCGGCTGTAGGTCATCTCGGCGGCGTTTTCGAGCGCCGTCACCAGGCCGTCGTCCTCGGAGAGCAGAAAACAGACTTCGAGGTCGCGATAGACCCGGTTCCGCACCAATCCGCAGAGGATCGCCACGTGGGCGGGCAGCGGCGCCTCGGAGAGCGCTTGAAGGACGCCGTTGCTCCGGGGCGTGCTGTCCAGCTCGAAGAACGACGAGATGTCGACCACCAGGCGCGCCCCGGCCCGTCCCGAGGTTTCGACTAGGCGCAGGAACGAATCGGGCGAGCGGACGTCCCCGGCGTCGAGCGTCGTCACCACCAGCTGGGGCGCAAGCGCCGCAATCAGCTTGCAGGCCAGGTCGGCCCGGAGGGGGCATTCGAGCACGTCCCCTGAGAAAGCCAGTTGGATCGCCTGGCCCTGGGAGCTCGTCTGGAGAGAGGGGTGAATCAGCGACAGCGTCGGGGCGTACAGCGTGAACAGGTTGCGCAGCGCCGAGGCACGGTTCGGCAGGGCCACCAGGTTAACCGCCCCGAGCGGAATCGCGAAGTAGCGCTCCAGGTATTCGGCGAACCGCTGCCGAAAGGGCAGAGCGCCAAGCGTCTCGCCGTAGGGAAAAGCGCGCCGTTCCGGCAGCAGCCGGGCCAGGCGGGCGAGGAACGCGGATTTTTCTTCGACCAGCGCGTCGTCTTCATAGTCCAGATCGAGCGCATTGCGCACCGGACGCCACTCTTCGCCGTGGAGGGCGGCGAACACCGGGTTCATCGCCTCGGGGAAGCGCAGCCGCCCTTCGAACACCGTGAGCGAATGAAAGATCGCCCCTCCTGCTCTGGCATAGGCCTGCGCGGTCCGGGCCGAGACCGGCTCGTCGCTATGGACCCCGAGGAAGAACTCGAACCGGTGCCGGCCGCTCCGCTCGATCTCCGCAAGCGGGCTGATGTCGGTGTCGTCCGCCTGGGCGATCCGGGTGGACCAGATCTCGCGCATCGCCAAGCCTCGGCGGCAGAACATCTGGCGCAGGATCTCCCGGCCGGGCCGGCCGCCCAGGTTCAGCACCACCCAGCCGCCGGGCCGCATCACCTCGATCGCCTCTTCAAGGGCGCGCGCCACGAGCCCGAGCCCGAACAGGTCCTCCAGATAGCCCTGATGGCCGGTGTAATTGGAGAGCGAGACGAGAAACTCGTCGCTCAGCTCCTTGCCGGTGCCATCCAGCTCGCCCAGGTTCGGATCGAGCACCTGCGGGATGCAGCCGATCACCCGATCGAGATTCAAGCCCCCCTCTCTCACCCAGGCCAGTAGGTCCGATTCGTGAAACTCCACCCGGTCGAGCAGGCTCTTGCCGTCGGCGTCCAGAATCGGTTCGCCGTCCGAGGTCAAGGCGTTCAGGTAGAGATTGATCCTCGCGCAGGTGATCGCCCGCGGGTTGATGTCCAGGCCGTAGAGCTTCTCCGGCGCCGCGTGGTGGGCGAGCGCGAGGGTCACCCAACCGTTGCCGCAACCCAGCTCGGCCAAGGTCCGGCCGGCGAAGTCGTGCGGCGAGTAACGGGCGAGCCCTTCGAAGAAGGTCCGCGACCACTCCTCGGGGGCAAAGACGCTGGGGAACTGGAGCAGGACGAGGGCGCCCTCGGAGCGTCCGATCGAGAGCGTGCCAAGCTGGAAATGAAACGCCCCCGGCTGCTCCCCAGCTTCGACCGCCCGGTCGAACGCCAAGGCGATCCGCGCCAAGAACCGCCGCGCCTCCCCGCGAGTCGCGAGATCTTCGAGCGCGGAAAGGATCTCCTCGAACCGCCGGTACGCCGTTGCACTGGCGCTTCGGCAGGCGGCGAGGAACTCCTCGGCGTCGAGGGGATCGATGGGCCTCACGGTTGGCCGAGCAGCTGTTCGACCCGGGCGACGACCATCTCCAGGGCGACCCGGTTCTCCCCCCCCTCGGGGATGATGATGTCGGCCCAGCGCTTCGACGGCTCGACGAATTCGAGGTGCATCGGCCGGACCGTCTCCTGGTACTGGCGCAGGACGTCCTCGACCGTCCTCCCCCGCTCGTCCAGGTCGCGGGTGAGCCGGCGGATCAGTCGAATGTCGGCGTCGGTATCGACATAGACCTTGAAGTCCTGGATCGCCCGCAAAGAGGGCTCGACGAAGATCAGGATCCCTTCGAGCAGCACGACCGGCCGCGGCTCGACGACGCGGGTCCGGTCGGTCCTGCGGTGGCGCACGAAATCGTAGATCGGCACCTCGACCGCGCGGCCGGCGCGGAGCTCGCGGACGTGCTCGACCAGCAGCTCGTTGTCGATCGCCGCCGGATGGTCGAAATTGTGGTGAAGCAACGAGGAGTCGGTCGTCCAATCGACGTCGCGGTAATAGTTGTCCTGCTCGATCAGGGCGATCCGGTCGCGGCCGACGGCGTCGAGAATCGAGCGCACGACGGTCGTCTTGCCCGAACCGGTCCCTCCCGCGACGCCCAGAACGCGGGGCTGTGAAGAGGCGATGGCTGAAAGCATCCCGGGATTGTATCCGGCCGCGATCGTCTGGGCTCAGCGCCGCGGAACTTTCCTGCGGGCGGGCCCTCGTAACTCGCTTCGCTCAGACAGACTCGGGCTCCGTCCTCGGAAAGTTCCGCGGCGCTGGGAACCGTTATCGTTGGCAGCCCGGGCAGAAGTAGGTGCTCCGGTTGCCGAGGACGGTCCGGCGAATGGTCTTGCCACACCGTTTGCACTCTTCGCCTTCCCGGTCGTAGACCGAGAGGGAAACCTGGAAGTACCCGCTCCGCCCTTCGCCGTCGGCGAAATCGTTGAGCGTCGTTCCGCCTTCCGCCACCGCCTGGGAGAGCACCTCGACGAGAAGCTCCGCGAGCCGATCCCAGCGCTTCGCCGAGATCCGCGCGACCGACCGCAAAGGGTGGATGCCGGCGCGGAAGAGCGTTTCCGCCGCATAGATGTTCCCCGCGCCGACCACCACGGTGCCGTCCATCAAGAAGCCTTTGACCGGACCACGCCGCCCTTCCGCCGCAGCCTTGAGGGTGCGGCCGGAGAAGCCCGGCTCCAGCGGCTCCACCCCGAGATGAGAAAAATGCGGATCGTCGTTCCGCTCGGCGGTCTTGTAGGTGAAGACGAGCCCGAACCGCCGCGGGTCGCGCAAGCGGAGCTTTCTCCCCGAGGCGAGGAAGAACGCGACGTGCTCGTGCGGTTCGAGCGGCTCGTCTTCCGGAACCAGGGTGAACCGACCGCTCATGCCGAGGTGAACCCCGAGGCTCCATCCCCCTTCGAGATCGAGCAGCAGGTACTTGCCCCGCCGGTCGAGCCGGTCGATCCGCCGGCCGGAGACACGCCGGGCCAGCTCGCGGGTCTGGATCGGCTCGCGCAGGCGGGCATCGCGAACCTCCACCCGCTCGATGCGGTCGCCCAGCACGAACGGCTCCAGGCTGCGACGGAGAACTTCGATTTCGGGAAGCTCGGGCATGGCGGTTCCCTGACCTCCCCTTAGCGGTTAATGCTCTGGAGCGACCGGACCTCCAGCGCATCGAGCCCGAGGGCCGCGATCCCCTCGGCGCAGGCCATCGCGCCGGAGAGGGTGGTGATGCAGGGGATGTCGTACTTGAGCGCGGTGCGCCGGATGAGCGCGTCGTCCTCGTGCGACTCGCGGCCGAGAGGCGTGTTCACCACCAGGGCGATCTCCCGGTTGATCAGCCGATCGACCACGTTCGGCCGACCCTCGTGGACCTTCAAGATCGGCTGAACGCCTAACCCGCGTGACTGGAGGAACGAGGCGGTTCCCGACGTGGCGACCAGGTCGAAGCCCAGCTCCGAGAGCCGCCGGGCGACCGGCAGCAGCCCCTCTTTGTCACGGTCGTGAACGGTCAGGAAGGCGGAACCCGAGCGCGGCAGCTTGTGCCCCGCGCCGAGCCAGGCCTTGGCGAACGCGGCGCCGAATCCGGGCGCCGAACCCATCACCTCGCCGGTCGACTTCATCTCGGGACCGAGCACCGGGTCGACCCCGGGGAAGCGCCGGAAGGGGAAGACCGGCGCCTTGACGAACACGCCGCGCACCTCCGGCTCCGCGGTGAACCCCTGCTCGGCGAGCGAGATCCCGGCCATCGCCCGCACGGCGATCTTCACCAGCGGCACTCCCACCGCCTTGGCGATGAACGGCACGGTGCGCGAGGCGCGCGGGTTGACCTCGATGACGTAGATCTTGCCGTCGTGGATCGCGAACTGGACGTTCATCAGGCCGACCACGCCGAGCCGCAGCGCGAGCCGGCGCGCGACGTCGCGCATCTCGTCCTGATCCTTTTGGCTCACCTTATAAGGAGGGAGCACCGCGGCCGAGTCGCCGGAGTGGATGCCCGCCTCTTCGATGTGCTGGAGGATGCCCGCGATCACCGCGTCCTTGCCGTCCGAGATCAGGTCGAGGTCGAGCTCGAACGCGTCTTCCAGGAAGCGGTCGAGCAGCACCGGATGGCCGGGGGAGACGGCGGCAGCGTTCCTCATGAACTCGTCGAGCGACCCTTCGTCGTAGCAGATCGCCATCGCCCGGCCGCCCAGGACGTAGCTCGGCCGGACCAGAATCGGAAAGCCTAGCCGGCGCCCGACCTCGACCGCTTCGGCCAGCGAAGTGGCCGTGCCGTGCTCCGGCTGGCGAATCCCTTCTTGCGCGAGCAGCGCACCGAACCGGCGGCGGTCTTCCGCCAGGTCGATCGCGTCGGGCGAGGTGCCCCAGATCGGCACCCCCGCCTCGGCCAAGCCATTCGCCAGCTTGAGCGGCGTCTGGCCGCCGAGCTGAAGGATCACGCCGTCCGGCTTTTCGCGCCGGATCACCGCCAGCACGTGCTCGAGCGTCAGCGGCTCGAAATAGAGCCGGTCTGAGGTGTCGTAATCGGTCGAGACCGTCTCGGGGTTGCAGTTGACCATGATCGACTCGATGCCCATCTCGCTGAGCGCGAACGCCGCATGGACGCAGCAGTAGTCGAACTCGATCCCCTGGCCGATCCGGTTCGGTCCCGACCCGAGGATCATGACCTTCTTATTCGACGTCGGCTCCGCCTCGTCTTCCTGGCCGTAGGTCGAATAGAGGTAAGGGGTCGTCGCCGGGAATTCCGCGGCGCAGGTGTCCACCCTCTTGTACACCCGCTCCAGCCCCAGGATTTCAAGCGTGCCGCGCACCTCGCTCTCCTCGCATTGGAGAAGGCCGGCGATCCGAGCGTCCATCAAGCCCGCACTCTTCGCCCGGCGCAGCAGTTGCGGCGAGACCGAACCGATCGTCCAATAGCCGATCTCGGTTTCGAGCGCCACGATGTCGCGGATCTCGCGCAGGAACCAGGGATCGATGTGCGACACCTCGGAGACCTCGGCGACCGACCAACCCTGGCGCAGCGCCGCGAACACCGCAAACAGCCGCTCCCAGTTCGGCTCGGCGAGCCGCCGCCGCAGGCGCACGGGATCGGACATCTTCTTTTCCCGTTCGGAGAGGGTGCCGTCCAGCTCCAGCGCCGAGAGAGCCTTCATGAGGGCCTCGGAAAACGTCGCCCCCATCGCCATCACCTCGCCCACCGATTTCATCGAGGTGCCGAGCGTCGGCGGAGTCTGGGGGAACTTCTCGAACGCCCAGCGGGGGATCTTCACCACCGCATAGTCGAGCGTCGGCTCGAACGCGGCGAAGGTCTTCCCCGTGATGTCGTTCGGGATCTCGTCCAGCGTGTAGCCGACCGCCAGGAGCGCCGCGATCTTCGCGATCGGGAAGCCGGTCGCCTTGGACGCCAGCGCCGAGCTGCGCGAAACGCGCGGGTTCATTTCGATCACCACTCTGCGGCCGGAGCGCGGATCGACGCCGAACTGGATGTTCGATCCCCCCGTCGCCACGCCGACCCGGCGGATCACCTTGAACGCATCGTCGCGCATCGCCTGGTACTCGCGATCGGAGAGCGTCTGCTGGGGCGCGCAGGTGATCGAGTCGCCGGTATGGACGCCCATCGCGTCGACGTTTTCGACCGAGCAGACGACGATCGCGTTGTCGGCCAGATCGCGCATCACCTCCAGCTCGAATTCCTTCCAGCCGATCACCGACTGCTCGATCAACACGCTGTGGTTCGGGCTCGCCTGGAGCGAGCTGGCCGCCACCTCTTCGAGCTCGTCCCGGTTGTAGGCCGTGCCGCCCCCCTCGCCGCCGAGCGTGAAGCTGGGGCGGAGGATCAACGGATAGCCGATCTCGGCGGCGATCGTCCGCGCCTCTTCGATCGAGCTGGCATAGCCGGAGCGCGGAACTTCGAGCCCTATCTCTTCCATCGCCAGCTTGAACTGCAGGCGGTCCTCGCCGAGCTGAAGCGCCGCGATGCTCGCGCCGAGCAGCTCGACGTTGTATTTCTCCAACGTGCCGCGCTCGTGGAGCGCGATCGCGAGGTTGATCCCGGTCTGGCCGCCGACGGTCGACAGCAGAGCGTCCGGCCGCTCCCGCTCGATGATCCTTTCGACCACCTCGGGGATCAGCGGCTCGATGTAGGTCGCATCCGAAAACTCCGGGTCGGTCATGATCGTCGCCGGATTCGAATTGACCAGGATGACGCGGTACCCCTCGCCCCGCAGCGCGCGGCAAGCCTGGGTTCCGGAATAGTCGAACTCGCAGGCCTGGCCGATCACGATCGGTCCGGAGCCCACGACGAGGATGGATTGGAGATCAGTACGCTTCGGCATGGTCGGCGGCGGAGTTTATCCCAGGGGGGCGTCACTCACCTCCCGTGCCGAGCAACACGTCAACGACTTCGGCGGCGAAGGTCATCGTTCGGCCATCGATGAGAACCGTTCGGTTCGGCGCCGAAGGGTCGGGATCGCTCGTCGGCCGGGCACCCGGCATTCCATGCGCGAGAAGCGCCGCCGCGCAACCGGGCCAATCTCCATCGACGCGCGGCTCGTTGAGCGAGGCCCACGAGAGGGTACCGATCACGTCGCTGCCGTAGCCGTGCGATTCGCGAAAACTGGCGCCATGTTCCAGCAAGAACTCCGCGAGCGCCGGATTGCCGCGGAAGACCGCCCAGTTGAGCGCCGAGCCGTCGATGTCGCCGCCGCGCACGGCGATCGGCCACCCCAACTCGACCATCAGCCTCACCGCGTCGTCGCTGCCGCCCATTGCCAGGTTGGGCAACTGCCTCAATTGCCCCGCCGAAAGAGAGGCGAACAGATCGGGCTTCGCGGCGAGCAACTCCCGTGCTTCCGCCTTGTCCACGCGAGCGCAGGCCGCCACGAATTTTTCTTCGAGGGAAAGCGGTTCGCCGTTGCCCCCCTCTTCGAGCAGCCGGACCACCTCGGGCAGCCCGAAGCTCCCGGCGCGCCGGTGGGCGCTCTGCCCATCGGAATGGAGCGTCCGTGGATCCGCCCCGGCGTCCAGCAAGGCTCGCACGTGCGCAGCGGACCTTCCGCGGTAGATCGCCCAGTGAAGGATGCGGCCCAAGTCCGGGTCGCCCTGCTCCGTGTGCGCCAGGAGCATCTTCAGACCGGCGAGGTTGTCGAAATCCAGCACCTTCGCCAGGGCATTCGTACCGGGGACCCTCGCGCCCCCTTCCAACAAAAGCCGCGTGCAGGGCAGCTCGCGCCGCGGGTCTTCCAGCGAATGGTAGAGCGACTCTCCATCGTTGGGGTCGGCACCGGCGGCGAGCAGCATTTCGGTCATCGTCACGTCGTGCAGTTTGCCGGCCGCGCCGTAGATCGCGGTCAGCCTTTCATCGCCGGGTTTTTCGAGCGAGTGCGGCGGCCACCGGTTGCCGAACGACGCGTTGGGATCGGCCTGCGCGTCGAGCAGCAGGCGAACCGAGCGATAGAGCGCCTCGCGGTAGGGATCGAGGCCCGCGAGCCCCGAGTGCGTGATGGCGATCAACGGCGGGATGTTCAAGAGCCCCCCGCTGCGATTCACCCACCCGGCATCACGATCGATCGCGCGACGAATCGCTCCCTCGTCACCGATCGCGCAGGCGAGGTAAGGGTCGTCCCCCGCCAGCTCCGGAGTCTCGGCAAGCAAACGCGCCGCAAGCGCGGGCCGGGGCCGTCCGGTGCCGCCTGCGACATCCGCCCCGTAGACAAGCCGCAGCCAATGAAGGCGCCGGCTCTCAAAGCTCTCCCTCAGAACGCCCTCCAGCTCCACGTAGTCTTTAAGCTCCACCCAGCTCGAAAAGCCGTACTCGCGGGCAATGCACGACTGCATGTCGTGTAGCCGAAGTTGCAGCGCGATCAGGGCGGGGTTGCTCTTGTTCCGGGCGGAGGGGAGGGACTGCCGAAGCCGTTCGAATGCGGCGGCATCCTCAAGGCGGTACTGGCGCAGCAGATCCTTCGCCTGCTTGCGCAAATGTTCGACGCTGGAACGCTCGGGGAGTGTGCTCACGGACAAAACCTCCATGCATTTGACGCCGGAAAGGTCCGCAGCACCGGCTGCATAAAGGTTCGCTGGTCGACAGCGCCTACTACAAGTGGGTTCAACCCTGCCCGCGGACCCGGGTGCGGCTTGCTCCGCCGCGTCATCATAGCCGACGGATGCCTTTCGGGGTTCGCTTCGGAAAGGCTGGAAGCAAAGTTATACGCACGATCGATCGACCTTGCGAATAACGAGCTAGAATCGGTCCGTCATGCTCACCCACCTCCTCCCCGACTCGGTGCGCACGCTCTACGCCGAGCTGCTCGACCTCGCAACGGACCTGATCGGCTGCGTGAGCGGCGGGCCGCCCGATCTTTCCGAGCAGACGGGGAAGAAATTTCGCCAAATCCTCGGACGGCCCGTACCTGATCCTCATTGATGCCGGCACATTGGTCGCGCTCATCGAGCTGACGGCCGCCACGCGAAGCGTGGTAGACGAACGGCCGGAGAATTTGCGGGCGGGCGGGGCCGTTGTGCAAACGGTGGCGGCGGCGGGCTTGGCGTAAGGGTTGAAATTGCTCGTCGCGAGCGAACCGCGCTTACCAGGCGCTTCTAAGCCTCGTCCCCGCGCGAAAGCGGCCATCGCGGGCGCAATACGACTAGCGTACCGCGGAAGCGGCTATCGCCGACCGCTAGTCCTATCCGGAGACCCATGTTCCTATTTGGGGACGACAACTCCTGTTTCAGGACGACTGCCCCCGTTCGGGGACGTACGCTCCGATTCGGAGACCTGCTCTCCCATTCGGAGACAAATGCTCCCATTGAGGGACCGCGCGTCCCATCCGGAGCCTGCTATTCCGATTTGGAGACCGCTTTTCGCTTTCGACCGCCCACGGCGGCTTTAGAGCGTCCAAGATCGGATTCATCCGAGCGTTTCGCCAGTTCTTCCCGGATCACCTCGCGGATGCGCGCCTCTTGCTCGGGAGCGAACGCCAGCGCCTTGCGGCGAGATTTCGGCGGCTGCGGCTCGCCAATCCACTCTTCGAGCTGTCGGGGCGCGGCGATCTCGTCCTCCGGATAGCCCAACCGGAGAAAATCGGACGGCCGAACCTTCAACAACCGCGCGAGATCGACCAGGTGGCGAACGCGCAGCTCGGGATGTCCCTGGAACATCTCTTCCAACCGGCCGTGCCCGACCCCCATCGCCGCTTCCAGATCGCGCTTGTTGCCTGGCCATGCGTTGCAGGCGTCGTGAACCAGGCCCAACAACAGCCGCCTCAGATCTTTGTCCATGAGGTGAGTAGTCCTCCGGCCTTTCTATCGTAGCGGACGCTGCCAACTGGCGGCAGCGCGAATGGCGCCGCACCCCACGAGCGGTTGAAACCGCTCGCTACGTTACAACGTCCCTGCGGGACGTATTTTGAACCATCGCCTACTCCTCCCCCCGCACAAACCCCGAACACCCCCGAACCGGCAAAGGCGGGTACCTCAAAAACCGCGCATCCTCCTCCGCCAGCCCACACCTCACAAACGCGCTCCTGGCCGAAACCGCCAGCCACAAATGCACGCACTCGGCACATAACCCCGGCGGTGCCGACAGCAGGTTCAAATGCCGGCGCGCCTCCGCCCCTTTTTCCAAGCTCATGGCGCGGCCACCGCGGTGATTTCCGGGGGCACTGCGGACTCCCCTCCCCGAATCAGCCGATCCAGGCGTTCGGCGGGACCGACGAGGACGAGGAGGTCTCCGGCTTCGAGGGTGGTGTCCCCTCCCGGGATCATGTGCTCTTCCTCTCCGAAGGCTTTGCGGCGGCGGATTTCGATCACTCGGGCGCCCCAGGTTTGGGGGAGTTTGGCTTCGGCGAGGGTCTTGCCGATCAGGTCGGGCGGCACGGGGACCATTTCGAGAGCGAAATCGGGGGGGAGCTCAACGTAGTCGCGGCTGGGTTGGTCGTCGCGGCTGGAGATGAATTTCGCCAGCACGGCGGGCCGGCCGAGCACTTCTTGGGCGTAGATGGCGAGGAGGTCGCGCTTGGAGAGGACTCCGATCAGGCGGTTTTCCTCGTCGATGACCGGCAGGCGCTCGAAGGCGCTGGCGGCGAACATCTCCGTCGCGCGGTGAAGGCGCTCGCTCTTCTTGACCACGTTTTCGACCGGGGCCATCAGATCGTGAGCGACCACGGCGGGTAGGTTGTGGGGATCTTCCAGGGCGTGTTTGATGTCGTGGAGCGAAATCGCCCCGAGCAGGCGCTTTTCCGCGGTCACCACGAACAGGCGCTGGCGATGGGCGGCGAGGAACTTCTCGACCACGGTCGGATAGTCGTCGCCGGGGGCCAGGGTGTCCGGGTCGGGACGCGCCAGATCCTCGGCCTTGAGCGCGGCGAGCGCCGCCTCCTCCATCCGCATCGAGACGTCTACCCCGCGGCGTTCGAGGGACTCGGTGTAGATCGATGGGGCATAGAGCTTCCGGGCGAGCACGGTCGCGGTGATCGCGGCGAGCATCATCGGCAGGATCAGGCCGTAATTGCCGGTGAATTCGAAAGCGATCAGGATCGCGCTGATCGGCGCGTGGCTGGTGCCCGCGGCGATCGCCGCCATGCCGACCGCGGCGTAGGCTCCCGAGGTGGCGGTCGCCGCCGGCCAGAGGTCGTGGATCGCCGTGCCGTAGGCTCCTCCTACCAGGGCTCCCACCAGAAGCGACGGCGTAAACATTCCCCCCGCGCAGCCGCTGCCGCTGGTCAAAGCGGTCGCCACGAGCTTCGCCGCCGGGAGAGCGAGCAGAAGCAGCAAGGGGAGCTTGCCGTGGAGCGCGAGCGTGATCGTCTCGAAGCCGTTGCCGTAGACGTACGGCACGTAGAGGCCGAGCGCCCCCACGCCGAGCATGCCGATCGCCGGTCGGAGCGGCCGGGGAACGAACCGGAGCGCCCGAAACAGCGCTCCGGACCCTCTCGCGACCTGGATGAACAGGGCGGAGGCGAGGCCGCCGACGATGCCCAATCCCACGTAGGCGAACAGCTCGCGGCCGGAGACCAGGGCGAAATCCGGCACGGCGTAGATCGGCGCGGTGCCTTTCACGGTGCGGACGACGATTGTCGAGAGGACCGAGGAGACGACGATCGGTCCGAAGATCTCGAACGCAAAGTTGCCGAGGATCACCTCCATCGCGAACAACGCGCCGCCGATCGGCGTGTTGTAGAGCGAGGCGACGCCGGCCGCGGCGCCGCAGCCGAGGAGGATCTTCACCCGCTGCGGCGACAGACCGAAACGCGAGCCGAGCCAGGTGGAGAGCATCGAGCCGAGGGAGACCATCGGCCCTTCACGGCCGAGCGAGCCGCCGCTTCCTACTGTCGCGATGCCCGCGATGGCGGCAAGCAGGACGGGTTTCGGTTCGACCCGGCCGCCGTGGAGCGCCACCGCCTCGATCAAGCCGGAGGTGCCGTGACCGGAAACTCTGGCCTTTCCCCACCAGAGGATCAGGCCGACGAGCAGCCCGCCGACGACCGGCGCTCCGACCCGCACCCACGGGGGCGCCGTCTGCGCCGCGGCGAGCAGACTTGGGCCGTCGCCCCAGAGCGCGTGCTCCAGCAGATCGGTGAGCCAGCCCACCGCGAGCCCGAGGAAACCGACCCCCAAACCGGTCGCGGCGACCAGAAAATAGAAGATCCGCTCTTCGCGGCTGGATAGCCCGAACCGGCGGGCGAGGGTGAAGTCCCAGGTGCGGACGGACTCCTGAACCTTTCGCCACAAGGCTTTGGCGCGTTCGGACATGGTCGGGAGGAATGTATCACCGCACCGAAACCCAGCTTGATCGCGACGGCTCGGTGACGATTTCCCGAAAGGCTCCAAATAGCTATAGACACATCGACCCGTTTTATGCGTATAATTCGATAGACCAAGCCTCCCGGGGAGCCACCGGCGGCGTCCGTCGTCGGACCGGAATCCCCACCGGCGGAAGGGTTAAAACCTTCCGTCCCTCTTCGGCCCACCCTAGCAGCGGCTCTACGGAGCCGCCCCCGCGCAGGTTGGCGAGGGGGTCGACCCTACCGGGTCGGCCCCCCACCCTCTCACTCGTAACGCAGCGCCGCCGAAGGATCGAGCCGTCCGGCCCGCGTGGCGGGAATCCATGCGGCGAGCAGCGTGACGAGCAGGGCGAAGCCGACGATCTCCAGAAGATCTCCGGGCGCCACTCGAAACGGCACGTAGTCGATGAAGTAGATCGCCGCGATCTCGGGCTCGAAACGGATCAGCCGAAAGGTGGTCAAGATCCAGCAGGCGCCCGTGCCGATCGCCACGCCGATCGACGTTCCGACCAAGCCCAGCACCCCGGCGAAGAGCAGAAACGTCCGCTCCAACTGGCTCGGCGGCAAGCCGAGCGCGGCGAGCGTCCCCAGGTCACGCATCCGTTCGCGCACCAGAACCACCAGCGTCGAGGCGACGTTGAAGGTCGACACCAAGACGATCAGCCCGAGGATTCCGAACAGCGCGATCTGCTGCAAGCGGAGCGCCGCGAACAGCTCCTTGTTCAGCTCCTGCCAGGAGGAGACCAGGAATCCCGAACCGAGCTTCTTTTCGACCTGGTGGGCAACTTCTCGCGCGCGGGCCGGATCGTCGAGGGTCAGCTCGAGAAGGTCGGTGCCCGCGCCGCTCCCCATCAGCTCCTCCACCACCGGCCGGCCGAGCAGCACCCAGCTCTGGTCGAACTCGGCAAAGCCGGTGGCGAACGTGTCGCTCACCCGCAGGCTGCGGTAGCGGAAGCGGGGGCGGCCGTCGGCGAGGCCGAGCGAGACCAGACGGATCACATCGCCCGGCCTGGCGCCCAGGCGTGTCGCGAGGTCTTTGCCGAGCACCACGCCGGCGAGCCCGTCCTTGCCGATTGAGATTTGCTCGGCGCGCGCCGCGAGCTGGCCGCCGCCGGGATCGACCCCGCGCAGGATCACTTCGACGTCGCCCGCGCCCACCGAACGGGCCGCGCTCGCGCCAGCTGCCGCCCCCGGGGCCGCGGCGCGGGCGCCGTCGAACGACAGCGAGCCCTGGCCGTAGACCACCCGGCCGACCCGCCGCACTCCCGGCACTCCGAGCAGGCGCTTCGCGGTGTCGGCCCCCACGCGGCTGGTCGCTTCCCCGCCCAGCGGGTAGATGACGACCGCGGCGTTGCCGCGCACCAATTTGCGTTGCAGGTCTTCGCGATAGCCGGTCATCAGCGCCATCGCCACGACCATCGCGGTCACTCCGAGTGCCGTGGCGAGCAGCGCCGAGCGCGCCGTGCCGTCGAGCAGGCGGCTGCGATGGCTATGATCCCCCCGCAGGAAACGCCAGGCGAGGAGCGCCGGAAGCGGCCCGGCGAGCGGCGGCTTGGGAGTCGCTCCCGAAGCCGCCTCGATATCAGGCGCCATGCGCGACGTCTGCAACGAAGCGATCGAACAGCTCCGCGGCGTCGTGCGGCCCGGGGGCGGCTTCCGGGTGGTATTGGACCGAAAGGATCGGCTTGCCGGCGACGCTAAGCCCTTCGACCGTGCCGTCGTTCAGGTTCACCTTGCTCACCTGGCAGCCGGCGGGCAGGGTGTCGGGATCGACCGCGAAGCCGTGGTTCTGGCTGGTGATCTCGACCTTACCGGTCGCCACATCGCGCACCGGCTGGTTGCCGCCGTGGTGGCCGAACTTGAGCTTGAACGTCCGCGCGCCGAGCGCGAGCCCCAGCAGCTGGTGGCCCAGGCAGATGCCGAGCACCGGTTTTTGCACCGCCAGGATCTCGCGCACCGCCTCGATGATTCCGGTGAGCGGCTCGGGATCGCCGGGGCCGTTCGATAACACGACGCCGTCCACCCCCAGCCCCAGCGCTAAGCTGCCGGGGGTCGAAGCGGGCAGCACGGTCAACCGGGCACCCAGCAAGGTGAGCGAACGGAGGATGTTCTGCTTGGTGCCAAAATCGTAGACCGCGAGGTGGCAGCGTTCGGTGCCTTCGGCGGCCATTTCGTAGGCCGCGTTGCAGGTGACCTCTTCGACCAGCGCCCGGCCGGTCATGGGGGGGAAATCGCGCACCTCGGCGAGCAGGCCCTCGATATCGCTCCGTTCCGAGGTGACCACCCCGCGCAGCGCGCCGCGCTCCCGCAGTCGGCGAACGATCGCGCGGGTGTCGACCCCGTGGAGCGACGGCACCTCCGCCCGGTCGAGGTACGGGAGCAGCCCCTCTCCCCCTTCGCTGCCGGACGGCTCGCGGGTGAACTGGCGGGCAATGAAGCCCTCGACCCAGGGCCGCCGCGATTCGGCGACCTCGCGGTTGGTGCCGTAGTTGCCGATGTGCGGCTGGGTCATGACCACGATCTGGCCGCGGTAGGAGGGATCGGTCAGCACCTCCTGGTAGCCGGTCATCGAGGTGTTGAAGACCACCTCGCCGAAGCGGGTGCCGATGGTCGTCGCTTCGCCCTCGAACACCGAGCCGTCTTCGAGAACCAGAAGTCCGGAAACTGGCTGCATGGTCGGCCGTAGCTCCTTTACGCCTGTACGCTTTTACGCCGTAACGCCCGCGGTCGAGGCGGCCGTCGAAGAAACCGCCGGCATCTGGCGGCCGACGGCGGGGGCTAGAGTTCGCAGATCGGCCATCAGGCGATCGAGCTCGTCCGGCAGCAGCGCCTGCTCGGCATCCGAGAACGACTCCTCGGGCCGGTCGTGGACCTCGACGATCAGGCCGTCGGCGCCCGCCGCGACACCCGCGCGGGCGAGCGCCAGGACCATGTCTCGGCGTCCGGCGGCGTGGCTCGGATCGACCAGGATCGGCAGATGGCTGATCTTTTGAACCGCCGGGATCGCCGCGATGTCGAGCGTGTTCCGGGTGTGGTCGGTGAACGTGCGGATACCGCGCTCGCACAGGATCACTTTTTCGTTTCCCTGATCGAGGATGTACTCGGCGGCGAGCAGTAGCTCGGTCACCGTAGCGGTCATGCCGCGCTTCAGGAGCACCGGCTTGCCGCAGCGCCCCGCCTTCTTGAGCAGGGTGTAGTTCTGCATGTTGCGGGCGCCGATCTGGACCACGTCGGCGTATTCGGCGACCGGATCGAGCACGTCGATGTCGAGCGCCTCGGTGACGATCGCCAACCCGGTCTCCTCGCGCACCCGGGCGAGGATCTTCAACCCCTCCACCCCCAGCCCCTGGAAGCTATAGGGAGACGTCCGCGGCTTATACGCTCCGCCGCGCAGCAGCTGGATCCCGGCGGCCTTCACCCGCTCTGCGATGCGCATCATCTGCTCGTAGCTTTCGACCGAGCAGGGTCCGGCGATCACCGCAAGGTCGGGGCCGCCGATCGACACGCCGCCGACTTCGATGATCGTGTTGGCCGGGCGGAACTCGCGCGAGACCAGCTTGAACGGGTGGCTTACCCGGATGACTTCGAGCACCCCGGCCGCCGATTCGAACGTGCCGCGCTCGACTGCGCCCAGGTTGCCGGTGATGCCGATCGCCGTCCGCTGCGCCCCCGGGATCGGGTGGGCGCGCAAACCCTTCTTTTCAACTTTTTCGACCACGGCACGGATCTCGTCCGGGGTCGCATCCATCTTCATTACGATCAGCATGTCCGTTATCGCCGTCTCGTCATTCGTCCATTTGGGACGGTATCATAGCGAGAGCGCCGCCTTTTACGGCGCTTGCTCTACCCGAGGAGCCCGCTCATGGTCCGCCGATCGCTCGTCGCCCTCTTACTCCTTCTGCTGGCCGTTCCGAGCTACGCCTATACCGTGATCCTCAAAGACGGCTCGAAGGTCCAGGCGAAGAAGAAGTACCGGATCTCCGGCAAGAACGCCGTCATCACCCTGGTGAACGGCTCGGAGAGCTTCCTGCCGCTGACCGAGATCGATGTTGCGAGGACGGATCGGGAAAACCAGAACGACTACGGCGGCACCGCCGTGGTGCTCGACTCGGGCAAGCCGGACCCCGGAACGGCCGCCGCCCCCACGACCGCCCCGCGCGGCAGCCTGGCCGACCTGATCAAGAGCCGCGACGTCTCGACCCGCCTGCCGGAGCCCTCGGTCCGTCCGAAGGGCTCCGGCATGACCAGCGGCGGCGGGACGCCGAGCGCGAGCACCCCTTCGCACCCTTCGGCCACCTCGCCGTCGGCGAAGTACGAGGCTCCGGCGGCCAAAACCGCCCACCGCCCGTACCCGAACACCGCCGTGGCCGACGCGCTCGCCGCCTATCTGCGCGGGCAGGGGATCGAGGAGTACCGGCTCTACGCGGGATCGAAGGGCGGCCGGGTGCTGGTCGAGGTGACCACGGCGTCCGAAGCCTCGGCGTTCAAGGCGCTCACGGTGACGGCCAACGCCCTGCTCGAGCTCAAAGACAAGGAGATCGCCGCTCTGGAGCTGGCCATGGAGACCCCCTCGGGCGAGCGAGCCGGCACGTTCCTGATCACCCCGGAGCAGGCCACCGAGCTGGCGGCGAATAAGATCGAGGTTTCCGCGTTCTACGTCCAGAACGTGCAGTTCTAGCCCCAGGCGACGACCCCACAGAGGGGGCGCAGCACGCTGAGCATGCTGCGCCCCCTACCTGCCCTCACCCCTTAGGAGATTCCCCATGTCCGATTGGATCGAAGAAGGCGCCGATGCGCCCGACTTTTCCCTCGCTGCCGACGATGGCCGCGAAGTTCGGCTTTCCGCGCTGCGCGGCAAGCCGGTCGTCCTCTATTTCTACCCGAAGGACGACACCCCCGGCTGCACCAAGGAAGCCTGCGCGTTCCGCGACCGCCGCTCGGAGGTCGAAGAGCGCGGCGCGGTCGTCCTCGGCGTCTCGCCCGACACCGTCGCGAGCCATGGCAAATTCCGCGATAAATACAGCCTGAACTTCCCGCTGCTCGCCGATCCCGACCACGCGGTCGCCGACTCCTACGGAGCTTGGCGCGAGAAGAACATGTACGGCAAGGTATCGATGGGCATTCAGCGCTCGACCTTCCTGATCGATGCCAAAGGCATCGTGCGCAAGGTCTGGAAGAAGGTCTCGGTCGACGGCCACGACGAGCAGGTGCTCGCCGCCCTGGCCGGGCTGTAACTGCCGCGCGTGCCCAACATCCGCCTTCGGGCGCGCGCCGCGCTCCTATTCTCGGCCCTGATCTGGGGCACGACGTTCGTGATCGTCCAGCGGGCGATCGCGGATCTGCCCGTGTTCCACCTGATGGCGGCCCGGTTTCTGCTCGCGCTGGTGCTGCTCCTGCCGTTTGCCCGCGGGGTCGTCTGGCGGAGAGAGACGTTCCGGCATGGGGCGATCCTCGGCCTGCTGCTGTTTGCGGGCTTTGCGCTCCAAAACTACGGCCTGCTGGGGACGACCCCTTCCCGTTCGGCGTTTCTGACCGGGCTGTCGGTGGTGATCGTGCCGTTCCTCGGCAAGATTCTCGGACGAACGATCAAGCCTGGACCGGCGATCGGCTCGATGGTCGCCGCGGCGGGCCTCTGGGTACTGTTCCGGCCGGCGGCGGGAGAGGCGGGCCGCGCGTTCACCTGGGGAGATGGGATTACGCTGATCTCGGCGTTCGTCTTCGCGGTCTATGTCCTGGCGGTCGAGACCGCCGTGGCCCGCGAGCCGATCCGCGGCCTGGTGATCGTCCAATTCGGCTTGATCGCCCTGCTCGCCGCGCCGTCCCTGCTGATCGTGCCGCCCACCCGGGCGGAATTCACGCCCTATGCCCTGTTCGCGATCCTGCTCACGGGGGTCCTCGCGACCGCCGCCGCTTTCCTCTGCCAGCTGTACGCCCAGCAACACCTCTCGGCGGTCGAGACGGGCGTCATTTTCACTCTGGAACCGGTTTTCGCCACGGCGTTTTCGGTCGCTGTCGGGGTCGAAGCCTGGACCCACCAACTCGCCCTCGGCGGCGCGCTCGTGATGGCGGCCATGCTGGTCACCGAGCTGTGGGGCGGCGCTGAAGGGGCGGCGCCTCCGACCTGAGGCTCCCCGCCCGCCGGTTTGTCCCACTTCAGGGCCACCGGATACACTGTTCCCTTCGGCTCGAACAAATTCTTCTACTTCAGGCAAGGAGCGGTCATGGGTCTCTTCCAAGATATGGCGGCGATGGGGCACGAACGGGTGGTGTTCTGCTCGAACCCGGACGTGGGCCTGGAGGCCATCATCGCCGTCCACTCGACGGTTCTCGGTCCGGGCTTGGGCGGCGTGCGGATGTGGCCCTATGCCAATACCGACGAGGCTCTGCACGACGTGCTCCGCCTGTCACGCGGCATGACCTATAAAGCCGCGGCGGCGGGCCTGACGCTCGGGGGGGCCAAGGCGGTCATTCTGGGCGACGCGAAAAAGGACAAGACGGAGGCGCTGCTGCGCTGCTTCGGCCAGTACGTCGAATCGCTCGGCGGCGACTACATCACCGCTGAGGACGTCGGCACGAGCGTCCGCGACATGGAAACGATTCTCGCCGAGACCCGTTGGGTGACGGGGGTCTCCGACGCCATGGGCGGCAGCGGCGATCCCTCGCCGGTGACCGCGTTCGGGGTCCTCCAGGGGATGAAGGCCGCCGCGGAGGTGGCCTACGGCAATTCGGCGCTCGGCGGGAAAAGCGTGGCGATTCAAGGGCTGGGCAACGTCGGCTTCCACCTCGCGGGCTATCTCCAAGAGGAGGGCGCCAAGGTGATCGGCGCCGATGTCTACCCTCAGGCCCAGGAGCGGGCGCGCGCCGCCGGGGTCGAAATCGTCTCGACGGACGAGATTTTGGGAGTCGCTTGCGACATCGTCGCCCCCTGCGCACTTGGCGCCACGATCAACCCCGAGACGATCCCGAGCTTGAAGTGCCGGATCGTCGCCGGAGCCGCGAACAATCAGCTCGCCGAAGAGGAGCGCGACGGCGCCGACCTCCACGCCCGGGGCATTCTCTACGCCCCCGATTTCGTCGGCAACGCGGGCGGGCTGATCAACGTCTACAACGAGCTGATGCCGAGCTACAACCGCGAGCGGGCGAAAAGGATGGCCACGGGGATCTTCGACAACATGATGCGAGTCTTCGAGATCTCGCGCATCGAGTCGATCCCAACCCAAATCGCCGCCGAGCGTCTTGCCGAAGAGCGCATCAGCAAGATGAAAGGCCTCCGCCCCAAGCACTGGGGACGGCTGATCCACGGGGCGCGGTAGGGCGGGGCATTCGAGGTGCCCTGAGCCACCCAATGGGCATAATAAAGACGACCCACAGCGAGCGCGATGCTCAGGCCAAACCGGCAGCCCTGCAGGCTTCGTCGGCAAAATTAATCTTGGCCGAGGTTCGAGCGCTGATTCTGGAAGCGCGACAACGGGCGGCGCAAGCGGTGAACGCCGAACTGACGCTGCTTTACTGGAACATCGGTACCCGTATTCGCAAGGACATCCTCAAGGGAAAACGCGCCGAATACGGACAAGAGATTGTCTCCGCTCTGGGGAGACAATTAGAGCGGGAATTTGGGCGAGGTTTTTCGGCAAAATCACTGCACCATACCGTCCGCTTTGCCGAGGCATTTCCCGATCTTAAAATTGTCTCCGCACTGCAGAGACAATTGTCGTGGACTCACTTTAAATCGATCATCTACCTCGACGATCCACTAAAGCGTGACTTCTATGCCGCGATGTGCCGAATTGAAAACTGGAATACACGGACCCTGGCAAGGAAAATCCAGTCGATGCTGTTCGAGCGAACGGCGCTGTCGAAAAAACCTGACCAGCTCATTAGGCAGGAGCTTAAAACGCTGCAGACGGAAGATCGGTTGACACCCGATCTGGTTTTTCGCGATCCGTATGTGCTCGATTTTCTGGGACTCCAGGACACCTACGCCGAGAAAGATCTGCAAGCGGCGATTCTCCGCGAGATGGAGGCTTTCTTGCTGGAGCTGGGCGTCGGCTTCTGCTTTGTCGCCCGGCAGAAGCGGATGCAGATCGACCATGAGGACTACTACCTCGATCTGCTGTTTTATCATCGCAAGCTGTATCGGTTGGTGGCTATCGAGCTTAAGATCGGCGATTTCCAAGCGGCCGACAAAGGACAGATGGAGTTGTATCTCGCCTGGTTACGCCGATACGAATGCGAACCCGACGACGAACCGCCGATCGGACTGATCCTCTGCGCCGGAAAAAAGCAGCAGCATGTCGAGCTTCTCGAACCCGGCAAGAGCGGTATTCACGTAGCAACCTATTGGACGAAAGCTCTGCCAAAGGCCGAGCTGGAGAAGAAGCTACGAGAAGCCATGCGCTTGGCTCGCGCCCAGTTGGCGGATCGCACGGAGCAGCCCTGACAGAGCAATCTGTCCGATTGGACGAGGTCCATCGTCTATTCCGTGATCGCATCGATCTTCTTCGGAATCTCGGCGTTCATGCCGGCTCCTTTCCGACCGTCGCGAGCCCCGCGATCCGGCCGACCAGCGCATTCAGAACCAAGGGGATCACACCGCAGATCACGACCATCGCGAGCGAAAAGTTCCGTATGCCGAGGATCGCCTCGATTGCGTTGCCCGGACAGGGCAAAGAAGTCCCCAGACCATATCCGGCCAGTTCGAGGGGGATCATCGACAGCGTCCCCCAGACGAGTTGGTCCACGGTCGAGCGACGGCGCAGCAGCAGGGCAATCGGCACGACATAACCCCAATAGCAGGTCGCCACCTGCCACCAGTACCGGAAGTACGCCAGGCACAGCAGGTGGCCGAGTGAATTCATGGTCAAACCGAGCGCCAAGGCGACGGGGAGGTAGAACCGGAGGTCCAGGAGGAGGGAGCGCAGACGGGGAGAGGTCATCGGGTTCATTCTACGGCGACGGTGCACTTCCCCGGCAGGAGGGACACGCCAAGACGGTAGACTCTCCCGCCGCGATGCCCCTGCTCTCGATCGTCATCCCCAACCTCGATTCGCCGTGGATCGCCCGGACCCTTTTGGGAATCCGCTCGCAGTGGAATCTCCAGCCGCCGCACGAAGTGATCGTCGTCGGCAGCGACCGGCCGGGCCTGGTGCCGCGGGATGGCTCGGTGCGATGGATCGAGACCGAGAGTCGAGTGAACCCCGCCGCGGCGCGGAACCTGGGGGTCGCCGAAGCTCGATCCGAGAATATTCTGTTCATCGACGCCGACTGCCGGCCGTTTCCCGGCTGGGCCGAGCGCCTCGCGGGCATCCTCGACCGGTCGCCCATCGCGGGAGGCGCCGTGACCTTTCCGCGAAATCCCGACGAGACCAGCGTCTGGGCGCTGGCGGACAACATCGCCTCGTTCCACGAGCTGCTCGCCGACCGGCCGGCCGAAGAGAACACCCGCGGCGCGATCGGCAGCCTGAACCTCGCCGTCCGGCGCGACGCCTGGGACTCGATCGGCGGCTTCGACGAGGCGCTCACCACCAGCGAGGATTTCGATTGGATCCTCCGCGCCCGGGCCGCGGGATTTGCCACCGCGTTCGTCCCCGACGCGATCGTCGAGCACGCGGCGGTCCGGGCGGATCGCGCCGCGCTCGAAGCGCACGCCACCTGGTACGGCTCGAACTTCCATCTCTTTAGAGCCCGTCACCCGGAAGCCTTCGGCACCGGCCCGACCTGGAGATCGCCAAAGCTGCTCGCGGCGACCGCCCCGCTCAAAGCCTGGACCGGAGCGCTCGCGATCTTTGCCAAACACCCGGAGCTGCGCGGGTCGATGCGGGCGCTGCCGGGGGTCGCCGCCTTCCGGCGCGCCTGGTATCGATCGGTGATCGCGGGCTGGCCGAAGCTCTCGGCGCCCAAAGGGAGAAATGTTTGAGTCCCGACGACTCGTTCCTCGTACCCGCTCCCGCCGACTTTGCCGAGGGCCATCGAGAGCTTGAACGGCTGGCGCCCCGTCTCCGCGTTCTTCTCACGGACGGGTCGAGCGTACTGGAAGGTTCTCTGTTCGAGGGAATCGAGCTCCCCGAGCTGACGAAACTAAGCCTCATGCCGAGCTGCCGGCTGGAGGATGCGGGCAAGGTATTCGAGAAGTTCGCCCACCTCCAGCAACTGTCTTTTTGGGCCTCGACCCCGGAGCAGTGTGAAACCGGATTCCCCCTGCTCGCCGCCGCCCCGTATTGGGATCGCCTCACCCATCTCGACCTGATGTTTCTCCTCCGAGCTGAGTCTCTCGACCTGAGCCAGGCCGTTGCCTGGACCGACCTTTGGGTCGACCGGAATCTCTCGCTGGAGATGATGAAGGTTTCAGGGCTGACGTTTCCTGCCGTTGAAATCCTCCTCAGAGCGCACTTCCCCCGGCTCCGCTACCTGAGCCTGGCCGCAGCACTTCCCGAGTCCCTCCTTTCCACCGTCGCGAGCGCCGACCTGCCGGCCCTGGAGATCCTGGACGTACGCTTCAACATGATTTCGGGCGAAGGCCTGAAGGCATTCGCCCAGACCGCCCGACAGCACCTCCCAAGCCTGCGGGAAGTGGGCATCGAGATGTACACCGGGGAGCGGGTCGACTACAACGACTGGAACGGAGCCCTCGTCGGCGGGTACGACGTGCAGTACACGCCGGAGGAACTGGAACGGATGTACCTCGAAGGCACGGGGCTCTCGGTGATGCGGGAGCCGCCGGGCTGCTGAGGTGAAGGCGCGAGCGCACCCTCTGCCCAAAGTCATACGAAGACCGCTCAAGTCACATGCGCTCGGGCGAAGTCACAGTGACGTCGCGCTCAAGTCGCGCGAAAAAGGGGTGGTTCGGGCGAGAAACCCGCAGAAGCCACCCAAAACACCCCGGAAACCACCCAGAACACCCGTGAAATCCCCTGGACCACCCCTGAAATCACCCAGGCCACCACTGAAGTCGCGCAGGACACTCCTGAGATCGCCGAGAAAACCTCTGAAATTCCTCAGCTCACCCCTGAGGCCACGCAGAACACTGCTGAGATCACCGAGGAAACCTCTGAGATCCCTCGGCCCACCCCTGAAATCCCACAACACACCCCTGAGATCACCTAGAACACCTGTGGCGTCACCTGGGAAAGGACTGAGATCACCCAGAACACCCCTTCGCTGGGTGATCTCACCGCATTTCTAGGCGATCCGGAAGCTGTTCTCCGCGCGCTGCGCCCTGTTCTCGGCGCGTTCGATCCTTTACTGAGTGCGCACGATCCTGATCCCGATCGTGCGAACCCCCGGCTCGATGCGTCGCACGCTCCATCCTTCCGGGTTACTCCTCCGCGGCGTGCGCTACGGCCTTAAGCCTGCGATAACGGAGCCGGGACCGTTCATTCTCCCGCTGAACGGGAGCGAGCACGCCGTCATCGATCAGAAGTTGGAGGTTCCGCCGCGCTGCGCCCCGATCCAGCTCATAGCCGAGCGCCCGGCAGAGATCGTAATGATCGAAGACCTCGGGCAGCACCTCCAGCGCCTTCACGATCTCGCCGACCAACTCCCAAGCCTTGCGCCGTCCGGGCGGAGCCGAAGGTTCGGGAGGAGCGGCGGGAACCGGACCTGAAGCGCCACCCTCCGACTCCGACGGAGCCGCCAACAGCCGAGCCGCCTCCCCAAACGCCGGCAGTTCGAGCTGAGGCAGCAACGGCACTCCCCCGGCCCCCGAAGCCAGCCAAACCAGATCCAGAGCCCGAAGCTGCGCCACCCGCCCCGCCTCGATCAGCTCGATCGTCGCCCGGTGCTGCGCCTCAATGAAGCGCTTGCGGTCCTCGTACTCTTCGCGGGTGATCATCGGATGAGGATTGCAGCACAGCGGGGGGGCGGGGGGCAAGCTAACTTTGGGTCAGGTGGCAAGCCTCGATCTCTTCGTGGATTCGCCGTTTCAACCTAGAAAAATCCATCTGGGTGGCGGGCGTTTTGGAGGCGTTCCTCAATGTTCGCCTTGAACGCCATCGCGCGGGTATCCAGATCCTGGTCGCGTTCGTCGAGGGCCTGCAGGCCTCGCTGATCACTTCATCGGCTGACCGATAGAGTCCGCCCTCGACTTTTTTCAAAACGAGGCGTTCGAGGTCACCCGAGAGATGCACGTCCATTTACGATCTCCTTGGTCTTTGGATCGTGGAAGGTAACTGCAGCAGGTTCTGTCGCCTGGGCGGTTCCGAAGGCTCAATGGCCGCCACGCTCGGGACGCGGCGCTCCCCTCCCTCGCCACAGCTAGCCCCCGGGGCCGGGTCCCCTCCCCAAGCGCCAGCGGCTCAACCTGCGGCAAGAGCGGAGCTTGCCCCCCCACCCCAGCCGCGAGGGCAAGGATGGGGGTGGAATGACCAGTTTCCGTCCTGAAGCCTATCGCCTATCCCCGGACTGGCCGGTCCTGTTAGCAGTTCCGTCGATTTGGGGAGCAGATCGTCTTACCGTTCGCGCGCAGCAGGAGATTCGCGGGCAGAGGTAACCAAATGCTGATAACTAGGAATTATCATGGGAGAGAAGGATAATGAAACTTATGGCAAGGGTCG
>JBDTZG010000053.1:0-36641 GCA_040005235.1 Acidobacteriota bacterium
TCCTGAACTGTGTACTGAGTGAAGCTTTTTCCATTGAAGCGATACACGCCTTCTCGGGTTGTGCCGAACCAAAGGTTGCCGGCCTTGTCTTGAAGCCCACACTTGACCTCGTCGTACCGGCTGCCGCCCTGCGTCCTGCTCAACTTCAGCTTGGGGGCGGGGAGGGTGTCGATGGATTCCTGCACCGTGGGCTTCACGCCTGCGCGGCAGGAAGCCAGCATCAACGCGGCGAGAAGCAGCCAGGAGTTTCGTTTCATGGAGTGGTTCGACGACAGAGTACCCGAGCGCGACGCCAAGAGGAGGCTCGGTACGCAGCGCATAGGTCAGTCGTTCGTTGGCAGCCTTACGGACAGCACTGGGACAGGCGGGTCGGGTCGCAGGAGGTGATGTTCGTGCACTCGATATCCACCGTGTTACAGGTGGGGACTCTCGTTGCCGCGGCGGCTACGCCCGCCATGTCGCGGTCGGCGAGCCGACGGACAGTTTCACGCGAAAGAGAGAGCTTGCGGTTACGGCGTTTTTCCATGGCGATCTCCTTAGGGAGCGTGCGCACCGAGCCTCCATCGATTCAAGGTGCGCTGGACGGCGTGTGACGCGCCCCGGGTGGCTGATGCCTCCCTGATTTCCTGTGCGGGAGTCGTGTTTCCTGAGGTTATGCCCCCCACCAGACAGCGGCTTCGGCCATTCCCTGGTCGTAGGTCCGGATCGGCGCGTAGCCCAGCTCGCTGCGAATGCGCTCGCCCGAACAGTGCTCGGCGAATGTCCCTCCCTTCTGGGCGTCTTTGCGCGGCGCGGGGAGGGCGTCGGGAAACCAAGCTCGGACGTCTTCGACGTAGCGGCCCATCGTGACGTGACCGTCCACCACGTTATAGGCGCGACCGACCGCCACGGGATTTTCGACCGCGAGATCGATCGCGTGACCGAGGTTTTCGACATGGGTCCAGGGAAGTGGGCCGTCGCCGTCGGCGACCAGAGTCACGAGGCCGGCACGCACGTTGGTCGGAATCTTCACCGCCCAGTAGGAGGTCGGATGAGCGCCGAGCACGGCGCCGAGCCGGAAGATCGTGGCGGGCAGACCTAGGACCATCTCGCGTTCCAGCGCCCTCTCGGCCTCTGCCTTAGTGATGCCATACCAGGGGGTGGCGGCGGGAGAGTGGGCAAAGCTGCCGTCTCCCCCTTTAAGCGGCGTCGTCTCGTCGAATTCGGCGTCGGTGGCCAAGCCCGGATTGGCCGCGCGGGCCACCTCCCAGTCATAGACCGAGATGGTCGAGATGTGGACGAACCGCCGGCACCCTGCGGCCCGAGCCGCAGCCGCAAGAACCGCGGTGCCTGCGGCGTTCACCCGCCGCTGCTCGTCCCGATCGCCGCCGATCGAAGCGGCGGCGTGAATCACGATCGCTTGTGCCTCACAGGCACGGCGGGCCGCCTCCGGATCGGTGAAATCCCCCTCCATCTGCTCGGTGCCTACCAGCCAGGGAGGCTCCCCTTTCCGCCGCACGATCGCCCGCACCTTCGCTCCAGACGCCACGAGGCGCTCCGCGAGGCTTCCGCCGATGAAGCCGGTGCCTCCCGTGATGAGGACTTTTTGGTCGGTCCAATTCATGGCGTCATCCTAACGTGAACCCCCGGGGGGCCGAACGGACGAACGGCATCGCACCCAGGCCTACGGCCTGGGTGCTAGCCCGCCGCCGATCGTGAGATTCTTGCATCCCCATGCCCGAGCCCAACGATTCCTCCCCGCGCCGTTTCATCGTCCGCCGCCCGCTCCGTTTCGCCGATTGCGACCCCGCGGGCATCGCCTTTTATCCGCGGCTCTGCGGTTTGATCAACGACCTGGTCGAAGATTGGTTTCGCGACGGGCTCGATTATGGATTCCCGCGCCTACACGGCGAGCTCAAGCGCGGCATACCGATCGTGTGGTTGGCGATCGATTTCACCGCGCCCGGCCGGATGGGCGAAGAGATCGCCTGGAGCCTCAGCGTCCGCGAAATCGGCAAGTCGTCCGTGTTGCTCGAAATCCGCGCCGAGCCCCCCGCGGGCAAACCGATGCTCGTCGCGGAAGCGCGCCTGGTCCATTGCGACCTGGCCACCGGCACGCCCGTTCCCCTCGCCTTTCCGGAAGAGGTGCGGGCACGGATGGAGAGCTTTTTGATCGCCTGATCTACTCCGCGTTCCGCGCCGGGTCGAGGTGCCAGACCGCTTCGGCGCGCAGCGCGATCCCCTGTTTGCTCGCCGGGAGAGTATCCAGCGCCTCGCGGAACAGCGGCTCCGCCCGCTGCGGTCGCCCGGCGAGCGCATGCACTTTGGCTTCCCAGAAGCGACAGAGAGCTTCAAAGCCGGGAAGTTTAGCCGCCTCCCCAAGCTTCGCGGCTTTTCGGGCCTGCGAGATCGCCTCGTTCAGGTTGCCATGTCCCGCGTGCTCATGGAGGCGAACGATCGCCTCGGCGACCGCAAGGGTTGCCTTCGGATCGGTCGGCCGCTCGGCAAACGCCGCTCGCGACCGCTGGATCGCATTGAGCAAGGCTCTCTCGCCACGCAGCTTGCGGCGGCAGTCGAGGCAGCGAATCGCGACCGAATCGAAATGGAACTTGAGATTCTCGAACCAGTACTTCTGCTCGGCCCCCGAGAAGACAAAGTCACAACCGCAGGAGACACAGCGCCGCGCCTGATCGACATAGAAGTAGCGAGGGATGTGGCACATCGGGCAAAAATGCTGAGCTCGCGGCTCACCGCGCACCGCGCCGAGGGGAAGCGGCGGCCGGTAGTCGTGGTCGTAGTCGTAGGAGGTCACCGTCTGACCACGTCCGTCCGTCGTGGTCCGCGCCGCAAGCGGGATGTCACCGAAGAGAGAATGCTTGGCCACGCGCGGCGTGGCTTTGGCACCGGAAACCTTACCTCCCGGAGGGCGGCGCACTTCGCGGGGCTGGGGCAATTTACGGTGGGTCGGCATGATGACCATTCTATCGATGACGCCCTTGCCGGGAACCACCGCCCGTCGGCCCCGATCCAATCCACAAGGAGGGCGCCGTCCATGATCTCTCGCAAAACCGGTTCCGCCGAATACAACACGCTTCGCAGCGACATCAACGTCACCCCGCTGGTCGATGTCTGCCTGGTGCTCTTGATCGTCTGCATGGTCATCACGCCGACGATTTGCAAGGGCTCGGCGGTGCGGGTTCCCGAGACCCTAAACCCACGCCGGCTACCGACGGAGGCGCCGCGGGTCGCGATCTCGCTTCAGCGGGACGGATTGGTGTTCATCGACCGCCATTTGGTGACCGAGGAGCGGCTCGATCGCGCGTTCGGCGAACTCGCCGCGGCGGACTCCGCCAAGGCGATCGTGGTGGAGGCGGATCATCGGCTGCCGTATCGCGACGTACGCCGCCTGATCGAGAGGATTCAGGCGGCGGGCTTGTCGAAGGTGGCGCTGGCGGCGGAATTGAGAGGACGATAAGGGCCACCGGCGCCCGCCCTCGGATGCGACGGACCGATGCAATCCACCGGCGCGTCTGGACGCGACCGCCGAGCTGTGAGTCCGCCATCGCCTGCGTAAAGCGGCTTATCCCCCGTTTAAAGCCGCTATCGGACGTTGAGCGGGGCTATCCGTCCGTGGATAGCGGCTATCGGCCGCGGATAGAGGCTCACCGAGCAGGGATAGCCGCTATTCGCGGCGCATTTCGGCTATCGGCGCCGGATGGCGACGATCCAGCCGTGGATTGCGGCTATCGGGCTTCGATAGCCGCTTTAGGCCAGCGATGGCCGCTCTACGGCGCCGATCGCCAAGCCTTTCCGCCGCTCGCGGTGTGCAGCGGCTGCGCTCGCGTTTCGGCGTTCTGAATCCTGGCGCTACGCCCGATTGCGGTTTTCGAGCGTTGCGCCAAGCTCCTTAGTTCTGGTACAGCGCGTCCAGAGTCTGTTTCGCGTTGACGTCGCGGGGATTGATCTCCAACACCCGCTTCAGCAGCTGCTCGGCTTCGGGCTTCTTGTTCTGGACGCTCAAGAGCACTGCGAGATCGCTCATTGCGGCGATATTTCTTGGATCGATCGCGATCGCCCGGCGGAAATCGAGCTCGGCGTCGCCGGCGTGACCGAGCGCCATCTGCACCGCGCCGTGCTGGTAGATCATGTCGGGGTTTTGCGGCGCCTGGCGTAAGGCGGCGTCGGCGGCGGCCAGCGCTTCGGTGGAGCGTTTCGAGCCGAGCAGCAGGCGGACTTCGAGCGCACGGGCGACCAAGTCATCGGGGGCCGCCACCACGCGTTTGTGGATCGCGGCGATCGCGCCGGCTGGATCGCCGGTGGCCATCTTGCGCATCGCCTCTTGCATCTCAGGCGACGCCGGCGCGGCGGGCTTGGGCGGCGCGGTGGAGGTTTGGGCGACGGCGGCGCGGAAGTCCTGCGCCGCTTTTTCGGCTTCGGCCCGCGCCTGGGTGCGCCCGGCGGTCAGCTCCTGGGCCTTGGCGAGCGGCGCTTTCGCCTCTTCCGCTCGATTCGCCGCGGTGAGCGCGTCGCCGTAGGCACGGAACGCTTCCGGCGAGACCGGGTTCAGCTTCGTCGCCCGTTCGAGGAATCCGATCCCCTCGGCCGCCTTGCCCTGGGCGACGAGCAGTTGGCCGTATTCGACCGCGATCGAGGCGGCCGGGCGAGGATCGCCGAGCTTGGTCGTGTCGGCCGGCAGCTTGTCGGCGAACGGCTGTAGCGTCGCGAGCGCCGCCGCGGCGTCTTTGGTTTGACGCTGGGCTCGCGCGAGCAGCAGAGCGAGGGCCGGCACGTTGCCGCTCTTACCGCGCAGCAGGGCGAGCGCCTCGGCGGGAGAGTCGGCGAGCAGGTAAGCCTCCGCCTGGGTCCGGCGGATCTCCAAATCCATGGTCGGCGGATGCTTGACGGCGATCGGCTGGAGCAACGCCAGTGCCGCAGGACCATCCCCTTTTTGGATCGCGACCTTGGCCTTGAGCAAGCGGATCGCGGGATCGTCGGCCTTCTGGCCGGTCAGCAGCTCCTCGGCCTCGAACGGGCGTTCGAGCTGGATCGCGAGCATCGCCGCGGTGAGCCGCGCTTCGCTGTCGCGCGGGCTGCGGATCGCCCAGGGGCGCAGGCTCCGATACGCCTCGACCACCTGGCCCTCGCGGGCGAACAGAAGACCCAGCTCGCGCGAGGCGGGCGAGGCCGGCTCGATCGCCACCGAGCGGGCGAGGTCGCGGCGCGCCTCGGCGATCTTGCCGAGGGCCAGCTCCGCGCGGCCCGTGTTGTAGAGCACCGGGGCATCCGCATCGGCCGCCGCAGCGAGCGGCGCCAGGACTTCGAGCGCTGGCTGCGGTTTGCCGGAATCGAGATAGAGCGCGCCGAGCAGCGCGAGCAGCGGCGGCTGGCCGGCCAGCTCGCTCTTGTGCGGTTCGAGGATCGCGAGCGCTCCCGCGGCATCGCCTTTCTTGTACTTATCGATCGCATCGAACACCGGCTTGTCGAGCGAGGACGCGGTCGGAGCCACCGGGGCCGCCGGGGCGGCGGGAGCCGCGGCCGGTTTCCCCGTTTGGGGAGCGGGGACCGAGGCGGCGGAGAGCACAGACCCCAGAAGGAAGAGACCGGCGGCGGACAGCGAAACCAGGAGATCAGGCGAGCGCTTCATGGGAAAGGTACTCCTTTGCACTCCGGGGAGGGAGGGCTAGAGCCGGCGGAGCTCGCGGCTCTCCGGAAACTGGGTTTGAGCGTAGTGCAGAAGGCGGCCGGCGCTCTCGGGATCGCCGAGGACGCGAAGGGTACGCACCGCCTCGCCGTAGGCCGCGGGGGTCTTGTTGGTATCGGTCATCTTGCGCAGCATGGTGACCGCTTCGGCGGCCTTGCCCTGCGCCGCGTAGAGCGTCGCGAGCCGGCAGTAGGGCACGAGCATGCCGGGGAACTTGCCGATCTCGTCCAGGAACGCCGCTTCGGCATCGGCCGATCGACCGAGCCGGCCGAGCAGATCGCCGCGCAATGCCTGCAACCCCTCATGCTGGCCACCGGTCCGCGCGAGGTCCTCGACCGCCTGATCGGCGTTTTTGAGCGCCTCTTCGGTCTTCCCCTGCTTCTGAAGCAGTTGGGCGAGAGAGATGAGCGGCGTAATGCGCGAGCCGCCCGTCGCGAGCGACAGACGGACCTGTTTTTCCGCACCGGCAAGGTCGCCCCTCGACTCCGCGATCTGCGCCATCAGGTCGCGCCCGGCCGACGGTGAGCTCTTCATGCCGATCTCGGCGTATTTTTGCGCGTCGTCGTAGCGGCCTAGCGTGATCAGCACGGCGGCCGCACCGATCGCCACCTGCGCCGAGCCTCCCGTCACCTCCATCGCCTTCTCGTACGCCTTGAGCGCTTCGCGCGGACGGCCGACCCGCGACTGTGCGACGCCCAAGCCCACCCAGGCGTCGATCATTTTCGGGTTCTCCTCCACCAGATGAGTGAGCTTCGGGATCGCCTCGGCGAAGCGTTGATCGGCGACCGCCTGCATGGCCACGCCGAAATCCGAGAGGCTCGCGATCCGGCTTTTCGGATCGGGCAAGACGGCGCCGGGGTCCGAGAGGCTGGTGCCGCCGAGGTAGCCCAGGGCGGCGAGTTTCTGCGCGGTCTCCGGGTCGATCTCGGCCGGTTTGGCGAGCGGTCGCTCAATCTTCGCCAGCGCGGCGCGCATTTCGGAGTAAGCGCGGCGCTCGCTCTGGAGCACGTCGTTCTTTTCCCCCGGGTCGGCCGTCAGGTCGAACAGCTCGGGCGCCGGACCTTGGATCAGGTGATGCGGCCCCCGAATCAAGGACGTCAGCTCGTTCCAGCCGAGATGGAGGCGGGGATAATAGGTCTCGGCGTAGATCGTCCGTTCCGCCCCCGCGGCGGGCTTTTCGTTCGTCTCGACCGGCAGCGGCTTGCCGTCCAATTCCGCGGGGAGAGCCACCCCTGCGAGCTGCAAGACGGTCGGCGCCACGTCCACCAGACCAACCGGGGTGGCGACCCGCCGGCCGCCGAGGCGACCCTTCGGCAGCTTCAGGATCAACGGCACCTGAAGCGCCTCGCGATAGAGCAGGATGCCGTGCTCCTCCTCGCCGTGGTCGCCCAAGCCCTCGCCATGGTCCGAGAGCAGAATTACCGTCGAGCGGTCGTAGATCCCGGCCTCCTTGAGGTCATCGAAGAACCGGCCGACGATCGAATCCGCCGTCGCGATCTCGCCGTCGTACGAATCGGCATAGCGTGAACGGAACGGCTCGACCGGTTCGTAGGGCGAGTGAGGCTCGTAGAGGTGAAGCAGCAGGAAGAACGGTCCGCTCCCCTGCTTCTTTACCCAGTCGAGCGCGAGCGCCGCGGTCTCTCTCCCGGGGCGTTGGCTGCGGCCGAGCGCCTCTCCCGTGCGCAGGTCGATCGCCCCCTCGTAGTAGTCGAACCCGGCGGAGAGGCCGGTTTCGCCGCGCAGGACGAAGCTCGACACCGCGGCGCCGGTCGCATACCCGGCCCCTTTGAGCAGGAGCGGCAGGAACGGATGCCGGGTCGCTTCGAACAGGTAACCGGTGTTGTCGCGCACGCCATGATCGACCGGAAACTGACCCGTGAGGATCGAGGTGTGCGAAGGCAGGGTGAGCGGGATCTGGCTGTACGCCCGCTCGTAGACGATCCCCTCTCCAGCCAAGGCATCGATCGCCGGGGTCTCGATCCGCTTCGAACCGTAAATCGGCAACCGGTCCGAGCGCAGGGTGTCGATCGACACCACGATCACCGGAGCGTTTTTCGCCGTGCCGAGGGTGGAACCTCCCCCAAAACCGCCATTGCAGGCGGCGGACACCAGCAAGGGCGCCGCGGCCCAGAGAAGACGAGCACGAAGTTGGAGACGAAAGGGCATCCTCATCCTCCGGCCTGCTCCAGCCAGCGGCGGGCCTTTTCGAGATCGGGACCGAAACGCTCCGGCGGCGCGGTCGCCACGAACCGGCGCAGCGCCTCGATCGCGTCGGCCCGGCGTCCGGCTTGCGCCGCGACCAGACCGATGTTGAATAGGGCATCGAACTGGCGTTCATCGAGAGCGACGGACTTCTTCCAGGCGGCCAGAGCGCCGGGCGCGTCGCCCTTCTGATAGCGCACCACCCCAAGCGTGTTCCAGGAGATCGGCAGCTGGTCGTTCTCCGCCAACGCCCGTTCGAGATCCTTCCGCGCCTCCTCGGGCCTGCCCTGTCGGAGCTTGATCACGCCCAGGTTTTCGAGCGTCTTCGGATCGTTTGGCGCGGTCTGGAGAGCTTTTTCGAGCATCGCTCTCGCTTCGGGGAGTTTGCCGGCGTCCGCATAGGCGATGCCCAGGGCGTTCTGGGTTTCCGGGTCGGTGCTTGCCGCGACCGGGCGGAGCACCTCGACCGCTTCGGCGCCGCGGCCGTTCTCCGACAGGGCGAGCGCGAGCTGGCGGCGCAGCGATTCGCGGTCCACCCCTCGGCGCAGCGCGGCTTCGAGCGCGGTGATCGCCTCGGCCGGGCGTTCGAGCTGGCGCAGGGAGAGCGCCAGGTTTTCGTACGCCTCGGACATCGTGGGCCGCGCCGCGATCACCTGGCGCGCGAGCCGGATCGCGGTCTCGAAGTCGCCCCGGGTGTAGCTTTCGACCAGAGCTTGAAGCTGATGGTCGATTTCGGTCAGGCGCTTCGGATCGTCGTCGGCCGTGTAGATGGACTTCGCCACCGAGGTGCCAGCCATGTAACCGAGGCTCTTCAAGCGCGCGACTTCCTCGGCCGACGCCTCGACCTCGCGCCGGGGAGGCCAGACCGATTCGGGCGGCAGCAGGCCCGCGAGCCGGGTGGAGCGCTGCTTCTCGGCCGGGAACAGGTTTTTTTCTTCCTTCGGATCGCCCGCCAGATCGTACAGCTCTGCCAACGGCAGCGAGATCCACTTGTCCCGACCGGCGAGCACCCCGCGCAAGGGAGCCCAGCCGCGATTCAGGTTGGTCGAGAGCGATTCGAAATAGCTGGCCCCGCCGCGGCCCTCGCCTGACGCCTCGGGCAGGAGCAGCGAGCGGCCGGGCAACGAGGCGGGGACCGCCACCCCGAGCAGACCGAGGATCGTCGGCACCAGATCGATGTGGCGCGCCGACCGGTCGTCGTTTCCCGGCGCGATGCCTTTGCCCCAAAGCACCATCGGCACTTTGAGCGTCGACTCGTAGGCGAACAGACCGTGGGTCAACTCGCCATGGTCGCCGAGCGCCTCGCCATGATCGGCCGTCATCACCACGATCGCCGGCCGCTCCTTGCCCGCGAGGAACGGTTCGAGCAGCGGCGCAAGGTAGGAATCGGTCGCCGCCACCTCGCCCAGGTAGGGCCGCCCCTTGAATCGGTCGGCAAAGGGGGCCGGAGGTTGATAGGGCGCGTGCGGATCGTAGAGATGAATCCAGAGAAATCGTTTGGCCTTGGCGTGCGCGCGCCACCAGGCGTTGGCCGGAGCCACCACCTGATCGCCCCGCCGCTGCACCATCTCGAAACGGTCGGGATGGCTGCCGAGCGGGTACGAGTCATCGTAGACCCCGAACCCCTGGTTCAGGCCGAACCGCCGGTCGAGCGGAAACGCGCCGACGAACGCCGCGGTCTGATAACCCGATTTGCCGAGCATCGTGGCGAGCGTCGGCACCCGCGCCGGAAGTGAGAAGCCGGTGTTTTCCCGGACGCCGTGCGCGTAGGGGTAAAGGCCGGTGAGGATGTTGGTGTGGGACGGGAGCGTCACCACGTTGTGGGCATGGGCGAAGGTGAAGACCCGGCCCTGGCCGGCAAGCCGATCGAGCACCGGGGTTGCAACTTCCCGGTTGCCCGAAAAGCCCTCCGCATCGGCCCGCAGCGTGTCGATCGTGATCAACAGTACATCCGCTCCGGCGGCGATACCGGCACGGTATCCCGGCGCTCCCGGAGCGGTCGAAGTAGAACCGGGGCCTCTTCGCGCGACCGAGCGGCCGGCGTCGAAATAGCGCCAAGCCGCGCCGGCCGCGACCCCGAGGATGGCGAGACCGGCGCCCGCTAAAACCACGAAACGGCGCACGAATCAGCTCCCGGTTCTTCTCAGATCTCTACTGACTCGCCCTAGAGCGACTTCAGAAATTCGCGCGCGTCCGCGGCGTGCGAGCTGTCGGGCTCAAGCTCGAGCAGCTTTTTAAAGTCCGCTTTCGCGGCATCGATCTTCGACATACCCAGGCTGCACAGGCCCCGGTAGTAGTAGGCCTCCGCCATCGCCGGATTTTCCTGCACCACGCGGTCGAAGCTCGCGAACGCCTCCGGGATCTTGCCGTCGTTGTATTGGCGGATCCCGATGTTCAAGAGGCTCGACGGATCGACTTTCGTCCCTTGTGGCAGCTTCGCCATGTAGGTCTTCGCCTCTTCTTCGCGGCCGGCGTCGACCAGGAAATTGACCAGCTGCTGCATCAGGGCCACGTTGTCGGGGGCCACGACGATCGCCGCCTTGAGCGTGTCGATCGCCTTGTCGGTCTGCTTCAGCTCGTACTGGGTGGCGGCGAGGATCGTAATCGCCTCGATGTTGGTCGACTCCATCGCGAGAACGGCCTGAAGTGTTTCCTCGACCTTGGGGTAGTTCTTTTCCTGGAGGTAGGTCTTGGCGATCCGCAGCTCCAGCTTCGGCTTGTTCGCCAGTTCGATCTCTACCAGCGCCTTTTCGTACTCGGCGCGCGCCTCGGCCCATTTGCCGGCGGTAAACAGCTTGTCTCCGCCGTCGATGATGCCACCGGCGCTCGCCTTCTGCGCCGCCTCGATCATCTCCTTCGGGATCACCTTGAGGACGAGGTTGACCGGTTTTGAGGGCGAGAACTCATCCACTTTCACCGTGCCTTCGGACTGAAGATAGCCTTCCTTCTCGATCAGGACGCCCCAGGTTCCTCCGGCGAGGGCACCGATCGACCATTTGCCGTGCTCGTTGGTGAGGATCGGCTTCGGACCCGAAGCTTTGGGATCGACCCCCTTGTCACCGATTCGGAAAGTGATCTGGGCGCCGACGACCGGCTTGCCCTGCTCGTCTTTGATTTCCCCTTGCAGCCGTCCACGTCCCGCCCATTCCTGCGCGGCGAGCGGCGAAGCGACGATCCAGCACGTTGCGGCCACGGCCGCCATCCAACGCTTGCCCAGCATGTTCTGCCTCCTCCCTGCTTTCTGGTTCGGCCACAGACGGCACCTCATCGGCACCGTCGTCGTCTACTCATGCAGGATGCGGTCCAACCAACCGCCCCGGCGCACCGGACGAAGTCTATCGAAATTGGTGCTGCACGCAGAAAAAAACCGCCGGGGTTGCCCCCGGCGGTCTTTCGAAACGGGTGGATCGGTACGGTTTAGCGGAAGTTGAACTTCACGCCGAGCCGGATGATCCGGGGGCTGACGATTTCCAACACGTGGTCGCCGTTGGTCCGCTGGAGACGGCCGTTACGCTGAAGAACGGTCGCTTCGTTGGTCACGTTGAACACGTCCGCGCCCACGGTGAAGCCGAAGTCCTTCAACGAGAACTCCTTCTCCACGCGAAGGTCGAGGATGCGGATGTCGTCATACCGGAACGCGTCCGGACGCGACGTCACCGGGATGTTGATTCCCAGGGCGCCGTCCGGAATGTTGCGGGCCGGCTGCGGACCCGAGCCGCCGACGCGCTCGAAGTAGACCGTCGGATAGCCCTGGTGGCCCGTCAGGTTAGCGGCCACGTTGAAACCCCAAGCGTGATCCGGGGCGATCTGGTAGAGGCCGTTGACGCTGTACGACCACTTGCTGTTGATGTAGACCGCGCCCTTGGAGCCCGAGCCGGTGCCCGAACCCTGAATGACCTGGTCGCCATCGCGAAGAGCCTGGCCACCGGCGCCGCCGATGCCCGCAGTGGGATCTTCGTTCTCGCTGTCCGGCGAATTCCACTTCCAGTCGGAGTAGGTGAAGTTGCCGCGGAACATCCAGCGGTTGGACAGGCGCTTGTTGAAGGTGACCGAAGCGCCCTTGTAATCCTGCTCGCGGTCGCCGTTCTCCAGCAGGAAGCCGTTGCGGGTCGAAACGCCCGGACGCAGCTGCCAGATCTGGAGGGTGTACGGATCGCCGTTTGGCAGCACGCGGCCGTTCGCCCCGGTCCGGGGACGCGGGGTAACCGGAACGTAGTCGCTGCGGACGTGCTTACGACCCACCTGGGTGAGATTGCCCGCGTCGAGGGAGCAATCGGTACGGCCGCCCGCGCAATCGAACACCAGACGCTCCTGCTCGAGCAGGTCGGTGTACTTGCGGAACGTGAGGTTCAAACCGACCACGAACTCCGGCAGCAGAGCGTGCTCGACCGAGAAGAGCAGCTCGTTGTTGATCGGAGCATTCAAGTTCGAGGAAACGGCGTTGGACTGCAACAGCTGGCCGTTGTTCGGGTTGACGTTGGGGCTGAAATACTGCAGGGACAGCTGCGAACGGGTCGGCAGAGTCGTGTTGCCAACGCCGCGGTGCGGGCCGTAGAAATAGGCGTAGCTCTGGAGCGCCAACGGGTTCAGCCACGCGAGGTTGCCGGTGGCCAACTGGTCGGCATACTGCGAGTAGCTCGCACGGAGCAGGGTCTTGTGATCTGCACCGAGGGCGTACGTGATGCCGAGACGGGGAACGACCGTCTCCCACTCGAAACCCGCGCCCTGACCGGCGTAGTTGATCGCCGGCAGAAGGTCGGGGTACAGCGGACTGGCCTTGACGTTCTTGGCCGTGTTCTTGCCGCCCTGCTTGTCATAACGCAGACCGAAGTTCGCGGTCAGGTTGCCGATCGAGATCGTGTCCTGGAAGTACGCGCTGGTGTACTCGGCCTCGACGCCGATGATCGAGTCGCGGGAGATGGCCCAGAACGAGTCATCGGCCGCGGTGTTCGGATCGGGACCGCCATTGGCGTCGATCTCGTAGCCGTCACCCTGGGTACGGGAAAGCGTCGTCTGGTCCGCGGTGCGGTAGCCGACGCCGTACTTGAGCTCGTGCGAGACGCTGCCCGTGTTGAAGAACGAGGACGCATCCAGCTTCTCGTTCTCTTGCGGACGAGCGATCTGCGCGAGGAAGAAGCTGTTGTGCCAGACGCCGGCCGCATCGAGGAACGGCGGAACGTTGCCGCCTTCAGGAATCAGCTGGAAGCCGCCGTTCACCTTCGAGTAGAGACCCGTGAGGTAGAAGTTCGAGCTGAAGATGTTGGTGTCTTCGAGCTTATAGGCGGTGGGGGAAGGACCGAACTTTCCCTGATCCCAAGTGGTCTCCTGCGGACGCAGGGGACCGGCGTTACGGCCGAGCTTCACCTTGTCGCTCTGCCACGCGAAAGCCGTCGCCGAGTTGCTCGCGGAGATCTGCGCGTTGACCTTGGCGTTCCAGTCCTCAAGGGTGGTGAAGTCTTTGAAACCGCTGATCGTGCGGAGGTCGATCTTCGGCTTGGCATAGGAGCCCCAAACCCAAAGACGATCCTTGACGATCGGGCCGCCGAGCTCGCCGCCGTAATCCTCAACCTTGTTGATCTGGTTGCCCTGCTTGAATACCGCCTGTGCGCGACCGCCGTTGTACGGACCGGCTTTGCCCAGGTCGGACTTATCGAAGCCGAACTTGGACTGGTTGCCCTTGTCGGCCTGGAAATACCGGCCCGAACCGCGCCATTCGTTGGTGCCGCGCTTCGTGACCATGTTCAGGACCACGCCGCCGGTCGAGATCGACGCATCGCTGCCGCCGGTCGTGACCTGCATCTCTTCGAACGCGTCGAAGTCGTAGTAGCCCGGCGAAGAGCCGGTCGCCGACATGTCGGTCACCACCACGCCGTCGAGCGACCACTGAGCCTGGTCGCCGCCGGAGCCGGGGCCGATGTAGTTGGACTGCTGACCCGACTCGTTGCCGCCGACGTTGATCCGGTCGGTGAGAACGCCCGGGGTCGACTGCAGCACGGCCCAGGGGTCGCGCGCGGTCGGAATCTTCTCCAGCTCGGTCGAGGAGACCGTGTTGCCGGTCGAGATCCGCTTCTGGTCGAGCAACGGAGTCTCGGCGGTGACCGTGATCACGTCCTCGACTGCGGCCGACAGGGTCAGCTCCAGCGAGGTGTTGCGACCGACGTTGATCACTACGTTCGGATAGTTGAGCGTCGAGAAGCCCTCGAGCTGCGCTTCCAAAGCATAGCTACCCGGCGACAGGCCGAGGAAGCGAGCCTCGCCCTGCGCATTGGTCACCTGCACCTGCGGTGCGCCGTTACCCGAAACGGTAACGGTCACGCCCGGCAGAGCCGCGCCCTGTTCGTCACTGACCTTGGCGAACAGGTTGCCGCTCTGCAGCTGGGCGAAGGCAGTGCCTCCGACCAGAAGCAAGAGCGCGGTGACGGCGAAAATCCGTCCCCAAGTGGTGCTCTTCATACGGTTGAACCTCCCTCATTAGGTGGTTGTGATGCTTCCATCGACGGTTAAGGACGTGCGGATCACGCGGTCAGCGGGAGGGACGCACCCTCGGCTTGCCCGCGTGACACCTCCTTGCCTGCCCGGAAGTGACTGGTTGGTACGGGAACTCTAGCTAACATCGTGAAGACGGGTCAAGCAAGCGATGTGCCGGCCTTTCAAAACGTCGCATCCTCCGGCCAAGGGCTTGATAGGACAATAGGTTAACACGATCGGACAGGCGCCGTCCCACAGCCGGGTCGCCGCTCCGTTCAACCCGCTGGACGGGGTTCTCCGGTTTTTTGAACCCGCTCCGCCGAACCTTGCCGTGGCACCATTAAAAACCGCCGGGGTTGCCCCCGGCGGTTTTCGAAACGACGGACCGGTTCGGTTTAGCGGAAGTTGAACTTCACGCCGAGCCGGATGATCCGGGGGCTGACGATTTCCAACACGTGGTCGCCGTTGGTCCGCTGGAGACGGCCGTTACGCTGAAGAACGGTCGCTTCGTTGGTCACGTTGAACACGTCCGCGCCCACGGTGAAGCCGAAGTCCTTCAACGAGAACTCCTTCTCCACGCGAAGGTCGAGGATGCGGATGTCGTCATACCGGAACGCGTCCGGACGCGACGTCACCGGGATGTTGATTCCCAGGGCGCCGTCCGGAATGTTGCGGGCCGGCTGCGGACCCGAGCCGCCGACGCGCTCGAAGTAGACCGTCGGATAGCCCTGGTGGCCCGTCAGGTTCGCGGCCACGTTGAAGCCCCATGCGTGATCCGGGGCGATCTGGTAGAGACCGTTGACGCTGTACGACCACTTGCTGTTGATGTAGACCGCGCCCTTCGAGCCCGAGCCGGTGCCCGAACCCTGGATGACCTGGTCGCCATCGCGAATCGCCTGGCCGGCAGCACCGCCGATTCCCAGGGTCGGATCTTCGTTCTCGCTGTCCGGCGAATTCCACCTCCAGTCGGAGTACGTGAAGTTGCCGCGGAACATCCAGCGGTTGGACAGGCGCTTGTTGAAGGTGATCGAAGCGCCCTTGTAATCCTGCTCGCGGTCGCCGTTCTCCAACAGGAAGCCGTTGCGGGTCGAAACACCCGGACGGAGCTGGTAGATCTGGAGCGTGTACGGATCGCCGTTCGGCAGCACGCGGCCATTGACGCCGGTCCGCGGGCGCGGGGTGACCGGAACGTAGTCGCTGCGGACGTGCTTCCGGCCGACCGAATTGAGGTTCGCCGTGTCGGTGGCGCAGCCGGTGCCGCCATCGGCGCAATCGAACACCAACCGCTCCTGCTCGGCGAGGTCGGTGTACTTGCGGAACGTGAGGTTCAAGCCGACCACGAACTCCGGCAGCAGCGCGTGCTCGACCGAGAAGAGCAGCTCGTGGTTGATCGGGGCGTTGAAGTCCGAGGCCACGGCGTTGGACTGCAACAGCTGGCCGTTGTTCGGGTTGACGTTGGGGCTGAAGTACTGCAACGCCAGGTCCGAGCGGTTCGGCAGGCGGGTGTTGCCGACGCCGCGGGTGGGGCCGTAGAAGTATGCGTAGCTCTGGAGCGCCAGCGGGTTCAGCCACGCGAGACCGCCGGTGGCCAACTGGTCGGCGTACTCCGAGTAGCTGGCGCGGAGCAGCGTCTTGTGCTCGGCGCCGAGGGCATAGGTGACACCGAGACGGGGGACGATCGTCTCCCATTCGAAACCTGCTTCCTGGCCGGCGTAGTTGATCGCCGGCAGAAGGTCGGGGAACAGCGGGTTGGCTTTGACGTTCTTGGCCGTGTTCTTGCCTCCCTGCTTGTCGTAACGCAGACCGAAGTTCGCGGTCAGGTTGCCGACCGAGACGGTGTCCTGGAAGTAAGCGCTGGTGTACTCGGCCTGGACGCCGATGATCGAGTCGCGGGAAAGAGCCCAGAACGAGTCGTCGGCGGCGGTGTCCGGATCGGGGCCGCCGTTGGCATCTATCTCGTAGCCGTCACCCTGGGTGCGGGAAAGCGTCGTCTGGTCCGCGGTGCGGTAGCCGACGCCGTACTTGAGCTCGTGCGAGACGCTGCCGGTGTTGAAGAACGAAGACGCATCCAGCTTCTCGTTCTCTTGCGGACGCGCGATCTCGGCGAGGAAGAAGCTGTTGTGCCAAACGCCTCCTGCATCCTGGAACGGCGGGACTTCGCCGCCTTCCGGAACCAGCTGGAAGCCGCCGTTGACCTTCGAGTAGAGACCGGTCAGGTAGAAGTTCGAGCTGAAGATGTTGGTGTCTTCGAGCTTGTACGCGGTGGGCGAGGGACCGAATTTGCTTTGATCCCAGGTGGTCTCCTGAGGACGCAGAGGACCGGCGTTGCGGCCGAGCTTCACCTTGTCGCTCTGCCACGCGAAAGCGGTCGCCGAGTTGCTCGCGGAGATCTGCGCGTTGACCTTGGCGTTCCAGTCTTCGAGGGTGGAGAAATCCTTGAAGTTGTCGATCGTGCGCAGGTCGATCTTCGGCTTGGCATAGGAGCCCCAAACCCACAGACGATCCTTGACGATCGGCCCGCCCAGCTCGCCGCCGTAGTCCTCGATCTTGTTGATCCGGTTGCCCTGCTTGAACGCCGCCTGCGCCCGGTTGCCGTTCCACGGACCGGCTTTGCCCAGATCGCCCTTGTCGAACGACAGATCCGACTGATTGCCTTTATCGGCTTCGAAATACCGGCCCGATCCGCGCCACTCGTTGGTGCCGCGCTTCGTGACCATGTTCAGGACCACGCCGCCGGTCGAGATCGACGCATCGCTGCCGCCGGTCGTGACCTGCATCTCTTCGAACGCGTCGAAGTCGTAGTAGCCCGGCGAAGAGCCGGTCGCCGACATGTCGGTCACGACCACGCCGTCGAGCGACCACTGAGCCTGGGTGCCGGGCGAACCGGGACCGATGTAGTTGGACTGCTGGCCCGACTCATTGCCGCCGACGTTGATCCGGTCGGTGAGAACGCCCGGGGTCCCTTGCAGAACGGCCCACGGGTCGCGTGCGGTCGGGATTTTCTCCAGCTCGGTGGATGAGACGGTGTTGCCGGTCGAGATCCGCTTGGGATCGAGGATCGGGGTTTCGGTGGTGACGGTGATCGTGCTCTCGAACGCCTGGGTCAAAGTCAGCTCCAGCGAGGTGTTGCGGCCGACGTTGATCACCACGTTCGGATAGTTGAGCGCCGAGAAACCTTCGAGCTGCGTCTCCAAGGTGTAATTACCCGGCGACAGGCCGAGGAACCGTGCTTCGCCCTGAGTATTGGTCGCCTGAACCTGCGGCGCGCCGTTACCCGAAACCGTGACGGTCACGCCCGGCAGCGCGGCGCCCTGCTCGTCGGTGACTTTGGTAAACAGGTTGCCGCTTTGGAGCTGTGCAAACGCCCCACCCGCGGCCATGAGGAAAAGCAGGATGACGGCAAAAGCCCGCCCTAGCTTTGAGTTTTTCATCGCTCGGTCTCCGAGAAGGTTGTTAATCCAACCTTTCATTCATAGAAAGGTCGACTTGGATCACTTCGGTAGAAGAAGGTAAATGCCCTCTGCTGGCCGAACCCTCCTTTCCTGCCCGGAAAATTGTTTCTGTTGCGGATCTCGGTTTGCCATCGCGATCCGGCGACAGAGCAAGGCGGGTGCCCGTCTCGACCCGATTCGGGGTTCGCGGGACGAGCGGCAGGCGAGCTGGGGTGAGCGGAGCGGAAGGACCTTCTCGGCACCGATCCACCCGGTCCACGGGCGGCGGGAAGCCGAACCGGCGAAGCGCGGAATTCAAACGACCCGATGAAAACGATCCGGTCTTTTGAACCGCAGGCGCCCAGGGCGGCGGTCCGGCGCGGCGTTCGGCCCGGAAGAGAGGATCGCGCCCCCAGGCTCAGACCTTGCTATGGTATTGGGCATCATGCGCGGCGCCCTGATCCTCGTCGCCCTCCTCGGCGCCCTCGCCGGCTGCACCCCGTACCAACCGTTCGACTCGGCGGCCGGCCTGCGTCAGGAGTATGCGTCACACCTCGGCGCGACCGAGGCGGCCAGCATCACCGTACCGTTCGAGCTTTCCCCGGTGATCCTCGCGGATTTGAAGGCGAAGCTCCCGCCGGTGCCGAGCCAGCGACGCAAGATCAATCAGATCCTCGACTACATCTTTTCCCGCCTCGACCTGCACTACGAGCTCCAGCCGACCCGCGACGCGATCGAGGTCTATCGCGACCGTAAGGGCAACTGCCTGTCGTTCGTCAACCTGTTCGTCGGGGTGGCGCGCCAACAGGGGCTCGCGCCGTTCTACGTCGAGGTGGTCGACTACCAAAGGTGGAACCGGCGCGAGGGAATGGTCGTCTCGCAGGGCCACATCGTGGCGGGCCTGTATCTGGATGGCGAGCTTGCGACCTACGACTTCCTCCCCTACCGGCCGAAGGCCTATCGCGAATTCAAGCCGATCGACGACCGCACCGCCGCCGCGCACTACTTCAACAACCTGGGAGCCGAGGCGCTGCTCGGGGGCGACCCGGTGAAAGCCGAGCGGCTCCTGTCGACCGCCGCGGGGATCGCCCCGACGTTCGACAAGGCGCTCAACAACCTCGGCGTCCTCCAATCGCGCAAAGGCAACTACGACCGGGCCAAGGAGCTCTACGACCAGGCGCTCGCCAACTCGCCCGAAAACACCCTGGTGCTCACCAACCTCGCCCGCCTGTACCAGATCACCGGCCGGTCGACCGAGGCGGCCGAAATCCTCGGCCGGGTCGAAGCGGCGAACACGACGAACCCGTTTTTCTTCGTCTACGAGGCAGAGGTCGCCCTGTCGCGCGGCGACGAGCAGAAGGCGCTCGACTACCTGACCCGGGCGTTGCGCCAGGACAGCGAGGTCCCGGAGGTCCACGTCGGCTTCGTCAAGGTCTACGTGGCGCTCGGGGATCTCCTAAAGGCGCGCCACCACCTCGAGCGGGCGCTCAAGCTGGATGCCACCAACCCCGAGGCCCAGGAGTTGGCCCGCATGTTGGGCAAGGAGACTCCATGACCCGCGCGAGGAAGCCTTCCCCGCCCCGGCGATCCTCCCCCCTCCACTCTGCGCTGATCGCGATCTGCACGCTGATCGGCATCTTCGGCGACCAGGCCGGAACCCGCCCGGCGCGGGCCGCGGAGCTCTCCCCGGACCGCGGCTATGCCCTCCTCTCCGGCCTGATGTCGGAGCAGACGGGCGAAAGGAAGAAGGCCGCCGAAGCGCTGATCGCGGCGGGCGACCGCACGCTGATCCCCGGCCTGGTCGACGCCCTGTTCTTCACCGCGAAGACTCGCCGCGAGGAGTCCTATGAAGTTCTTGAGCGGCTGACCGGCGAAAAAGCAGCGTCGCGCTACCTCGATTGGGTAGAGATCGTCGGTGCCCACCCGGAATGGCAACCTAAGTCGGGGTACGCCACCTGGAAGGCGCGCCTGCTCTCCCGCATCCACCCGACTTATTCGAAGGTCTTCTATTCCGGCGCGCCCGCCCGCATCCGCCTGGAAGAGATCGTCTCGGGCGGCGTCGGCTTCGAGGGGATTCCGGCGCTCGACCTCCCGACGGCGATCCCGGCGGCCAAGGCCGGCTATCTTCACGACGGCGAAAAGGTCTTCGGCGTGCAACTCGGGGGCGAGGCCCGCGCCTATCCGCTGCGCATCCTCGACTGGCACGAGATGCTCAACGATCAAGTCGGCGGGCGCCCGGTGACCCTCAGCTATTGCACTCTGTGCGGCGCGGGCATCCTCTACGACACCCGGACCCCCAGCGGCAAGCCCTACACCTTCGGCACCTCCGGCCTGCTCTATCGCAGCAACAAGCTGATGGTCGATCGCCAGACCCTCACTCTGTGGAACAACCTGACCGGCGAGCCGGTGGTCGGCCGCCTGGCAGAAAGCCCGATCCGCCTCGCCATCCTGCCGCTCACGCTCACCACCTGGAAGGAATGGCGGACCCGCCATCCGGAAACCACCACGCTCGCGCTCGACGCGGCGCTGGTTGGCCGGTACGGCTTCAACTATCAACCCGGCGCCGCGGATCGCCAGCGGCGCGGCGTCTCGTTTCCGGTCTGGCAAAAGAGCGCGGCGCTCGACCCCAAGGCCGAAATCTTCGCTTTGCGCGTGGGCGATCCGCCGAAGGTCTATCCTATCGAGACGCTGCTCGCCGAGAGGATCGTCAACGACACGGTGGGCGCCTCCCCGGTCGTCCTGCTCGCCGATCCGGCGAGCGGCGCGGTCCGCGCCTTCGCCCGGGGAGATCGGACGTTCCGCTCGGGGAAGAACGGCGAGTTGGTGGATCAGGACGAGCGGGTGTGGCAGGTCGCGGAGGAGAGTTTGAGCGCCGAGGGCCGCGAGCCGCTCCTGCGGCTGCCGGGGCATCAGGCGTTCTGGTTCGGATGGTACGGTTTCTATCCCGGCTCGGAGATCTATCGCGGCCGCGGCACCGTGGGCGGCAAATAAGCGCCCGCGTTTTTTGGCCAGGGGGAAACCGCCCGAGGTTTCGTGGCCAAAAGGAGAGCACGATGCGATCTTTTCGACAGCTCCTCAAAGGCCTCCTGGTCGTCGCCCTCCTCGTGGCCGCGCCGGCCAGGTCGTGGGCTCAGGCACCCGCCGCATCGGGCGCGGCCGCCAAAGACCGGTTCGAAGATGCGTCGCGCGTGGTCGCCGTCGAAGTGCCGGTCAACGTCGTCGGCCGCGACGGACAATCGATTCGTGGCCTGACCGCCAAAAACTTCGAGATCTACGACGAAGGCAAGAAGCAGTCGATCGAGAGCTTCGAGGTGGTCGATCTGAACGTCCTCGCGGCCGAGCAAAGCCGGACGCGCGTCGAGCTGTTGAACGCGCCGTCGCGCCGCCATTTCCTGCTCCTGTTCGATCTGTCGTTTTCCTCCGTGCCCTCGATCTTGAAGGCGCGCCTGGCGGCGCGCGAATTCGTTCTCCACTCGCTCGCCCCGACGGATCTCGCGGCGGTCGCCACGATTTCCCTGGAGCGAGGACCCCGGTTGGTCGTCACCTTCACCCCCGATCGGGCGCAGCTGGCGCGAGGCATCGATACCCTGGGCTCCAAATCCGACCTGGCCGGCGAGCGCTACGACCCGCTCCGCTTCGTGGTCGACCAGGCTCAAGTCTCCGCCTCCGAGGCTTCGGTTAACGGCCAGGGGCAGATTCCCAACCTGCGCGACGATCGCACCGGTGGCGCCCTCACCGACTATTTGGCTTCGATCAGCGCGATGGGCCAGAAGGACCAGCGCATGTTCGACGCCAGCCGGGTGACCGCACTCAGCCGGACCCTCGGCTCGGTGGCCAAGAGTCTCGCGAGCTTGAAGGGGAGGAAGCAGGTGATCTTCTTCTCCGAAGGGTTCGACAGCCGTCTGATGCTCGGCCGCGGCGCAGGCCAGACCGACGACGCGATCCAGGAGGCGCAGGAGATCGCCACCGGCCAGTCCTGGATGACCGACCTCGACAATCGGTACGGCAACACCGAGCTGCAGAACGAAATCAACCGGATGCTCGACCTCTACCGGCGGGCGGACTGCGTGATCCAGGCGGTCGACATCGGCGGCCTGCGCACCGGCGGCGGGGTCGGCCCCGGGATCGGCCAGGGAAACCCGGGGGCGGGCAAAGAGGGGCTGTTCTACATCGCCAACGAGACCGGCGGCGAGCTGTTCGAAGACGGCAACAACCTGGGTCGGCAGCTGACGACGCTGCTCGATCGCACGAGCGTGACCTACCTCTTGACCTTCGAACGCTCGGATCTAACCGAAAACGGCGCCTACCATCGCCTGCGGGTCAAGGCGACCCTGCCGCCCGGCGCGCGGCTGTCGCACCGAGCGGGGTATTACGCGCCCCGGCCGTTCGGCGAGCTCGATCCGCTGGAGAAGAACCTGCTCGCCGCCGAAGGCATCGCGAGCGCCTCTCCGCGCCGCGACCTCGCCGTCGACCTGCTGGTGGCACCTTTCCGCGCCGCGGCGGACCAAGCCTACGTGCCGGTGATCATCGAGATCGGCGGCGCGGGCCTGCTGGCCGGCCAGACCTCCGACCGCCTGGGGGTCGAGATCTACGCCTACGTGAGCGACGCCCAAGGGCAGATGCGCGATTTCTTTACCCAACAGGTGGGGCTGGCGCTCGGCACCGGACGCGAGGCGATCAAGAAAACGGGGGTCAAGTACTACGGCCATCTGTCGCTGCCCCCGGGCAGCTACCGGGTCCGCGTCCTGGTGCGCAATTCCGAAACCGGCAGGACCGGCGTCCAATCGGTGCCGCTCGAAGTGCCGGCCTACGGCAGCAAAGAACCGGAGCTGCTGCCGCCGATGTTCGCCGAAGCGCCCGGCAGCTGGGTCCTGGTGCGCCAGAAGGAGGCGGACGGCGATCGTTCCGTGGTCTATCCGTTCACGCTCAAAGGCGAGCCTTACATCCCCTCGGCCCGGCCGACGCTCGCTTCGAACCACGAGGCTCAGGTCTACCTGGTCGGCTACAACTTCGGCCCGGGCGACCTTTCCGTCATCGGCCAGGTGGTGGACGCCGCGGGCAAGAAGATCGCGGGCGGCAACCTGACCCTGGTCGAGCGGACCGCCACCGGCATTCCGGGCCTCGACAAGCTGGTGGCGACATTTTCGCCCAGCGGCCTTTCGGCCGGCGGCTACACCCTGTCCGTCGAGGTCACCGATCCGGCGACCGGCACGCGCGAAGTCAATTCCCTGCCGTTCGTCGTCCGCTAAGGGGAGCCGGTCGTCCCGCCGGCTCGACGGCTGATCCCATCGGCCGGCGCGTGCCGGTATGATCCGTGCTCTGCTCGACGACGACAATCTTCGCCTTCATTCGGAGGAAGCCATGATCTCGATCAAAAAACGAATCCTCTGTACGCTCATTTGCGCCGGCCTCGCCGCGCCGCTTACCCTAGGCACTACACGCGCGGCCGAACCGACCCCGCGCTTCGGCGGCGAACGAACCGATGTCGTCGCGGTCGAGATCCCGGTTCAGGTGACGCGCGACGGCCAGCCGGTCCGCGGGCTCACCGCCGCCGACTTCGAGATCACCGATGGCCGGAAGAAACAGGACATCACCGGCTTCGAGGTGATCGACCTGACGGTTCCGCCCTCGGCCGACGCTCCCGCCATTCCGCTCGCGGGCTCGGCGCGGCGCCATTTTCTGATGCTGTTCGACCTTTCCAACTCCGAGCCGAAGGCGATCATCAAAGCGCGCGAAGCGGCCAAGAAGGTGGTCACCAAGCTCGCGCCGAGCGACCTGGTGGCGGTTTCCACCTACACGGCCTCAAAAGGCTCTCAGCTGACGCTCGGCTTCACCACCGACCGGCGCCAGATCAACCTCGCGATCGACACCCTCGGCCGCCCGGAGCTGATCGACCGGAGCGGCGACCCGCTCAACCTGGTGATCCAGTCCGCCGGAGGCGACGCCACCACGAGCACCATCAAGAGCCCCGGCGGACGGGCCGCGGCGGAGTTCCTCGAAGACGCGATCGAAGACGCCGACCGTAACAAGGCGAGCGACCGCCGGCTTCAGACCCAGCGCCTCACCGCTTACACCCGCTCGCTCTCCGACCTGTCGAAAATGATGGGCAACGTCAGCGGGAGGAAGTACGTGGTGCTCCTCTCTGAGGGCTTCGACAGCTCGCTGCTGGTCGGCACCGCGGACGCCGAGGAAACGGCCAAGATCAACACCGCGGTGGAGCACGGCGAGTTCTACAACGTCGACAACGACGCCCGCTTCGGCAGCACCCAGAGCGGCAACGACCTGGAAAAGATGGTTGACGCGTTCCGCCGCGCCGACTGCGTGATCCAGGCGGTCGACATCGGCGGTCTGCGGGAGGCGGGCGCGCGGAATGCGAACGGCCAGGACGGTCTGTTCGCGATGGCGCAGCAGACCGGCGGCGAGCTGTTCCGCAACTTCAACGACCTCTCCGAGGCGATGGGCAAAATGCTCGAACGGACGAGCGTGACCTACCTTTTGACCTTCCAGCCGGATGTCAAGCGCGACGGCACCTACCGCAAGGTGAAGGTCGAGCTCAAAAACGCCCCGCGCGGCACCAAGATCAGCGCCCGCTCGGGCTACTACGCACCAAAGCCGTTCGACCAGGTCGATCCGACCTCGCGGATGCTCGACGCCGCGGACACGATCATGAGCGGCAAAGAGGGGGGCGCTCTGTCCGCCTCGGTGCTCGCCGCGCCGTTCCGCGGCACGGGCGCCAAGGCGTACGTGCCGGTGCTGATCGAAGTCGACGGCCCGGCGCTCCTCGCCGGCACCGAAGGCAACGTCCTGCCGACCGAAATCTACGCTTACGCGCTGGCCGCCGACGGCACGATCGGCGACTACTTCGGCCAAACCCTCGGCCTCGATCTCGCGAAGGTCAAAGCGCCGCTCTCGCAAAGCGGCCTCAAGTATTTCGGCCATCTGGAGCTGGCGCCCGGCAGCTACTCACTGCGCGTCCTGGTAAGGAACGGCCGGACCGGCGCGTCGAGCCTGCGCCTCGCCTCGATCGAAGTACCGGCTACAGAGGCGGGCAAGCCGACGATCGGACCGCCGCTGTTTCCCGAGCCCCAAGGCAAATGGATGATCATTCGCGAGCAGCCGCGCGGCGATCAGAAGAACGCGCCCTATCCGTTCATGGCCCGGCAGCAGGCGTACGTGCCGGCCGCCCAGCCGGCCCTCACGGCCGGCCAGGACGCCGCGATGTCGCTGATTGCCTGGAACCTCCCGGCGGGCGACCTTCACCTGGGCGTCAAGGTGCTCGGTGCCGACGGCAAGGCGGTCCCCGGCGGCGAGGTCAAGCTGATCGGGCGCGAGCCGGGTGTCGCGGGAGCCGCTGACGTGCTGCTCGCGAGCTTCAAGCCGACCAACTTGAAACCGGGCGGTTACCAGCTGGAGGTGCAGGTGACGGGCGCAGACGGCACGAGCCCGGTGAAGGCGACGAGCCTGGCTTTCACGGTGCGCTGAAGCCCGGGTGGGCCGCGCCGCACCTTCGCCGCGCGGCGACGAGGAGACTCGGGAGTCATGCGCGATCGACACCGTCGGCTCGTAGGATTGGGAGTGGGTCTGGTGGGTCTGGTCGTGGTCGGCACCGCCGTCGCGGCGAGGGCGGCCTCGCCGCCGCGCTTCGGCGGTGAGCGCGCCGACGTCGTGGCGGTCGAGATCCCCCTCCAGGTGGTGCGCGACGGCGAGCCCGTGAGCGGGCTCACCCAGAGCGACTTCGTGATCTACGAGGGGAAGAGGAAGCAGGCTATCACCGGCTTCGAAGTGATCGACCTCGCCGCCACCCCCGCCGCTACGATCGCCTCGGGCGCCACGGGCTTACCGGGCAACGGCCTGCCGCAGAGGATACCGGTCCTCTCCCCCGCGGCTCGGCGGCATTTCTTGATCCTGTTCGATCTCGCGAACTCCGAGCCCCGATCGATCATCCAGGCGCGCGCCGCCGTCCAGAAAGTGGTCGACCAGCTGCACCCGACCGACCTGGTCGCGGTGGCGAGCCACTCCCCTTCGGCCGGGCCGAAGATCCTGCTTGGGTTCACCGCCGATCGAAGGCAGATTGCGACCGCGATCGAGGGCCTCGGCGTGCCCGAGCTGCTCAAGCGGAGCGGCGATCCCTTGAAGCTGGTGCTCCTCTCTTCTCACGGCTCGGAAGCGATCAGCGGCCTCGAAACTAACAGCGGCAAACCCGCCGAAATCTTCGAGTCCTTCGTCCGAAATAGAATTTTGCGCAGCCAGGTCAACGACCGGCAGATCGAGATACAGCGCCTGAAGGACTACACGCGAGCCCTGGAGGATCTCGGCCGGTTGATGGCCTCGGTCCAAGGGCGCAAGTACGTCGTGTTGCTCTCCGAAGGCTTCGACAGCTCGCTGCTGCTCGGCTCGACCGACGAAGTCGAGCGCGCCCAGCAGCAGACCGCCGCCGAGAAGGGGCAGTACTGGAATGTGGACAGCGATACCCGCTTCGGCAGCGCGACCAGCGCCAACGACCTCGAAACGATGCTGGAGACCTTCCGCCGCGCCGATTGCGTGATCCAGGCGGTCGACATCGGCGGCGTGCGCGAAGGGGGGCAAGGCTTCGAACGGCCGAACGGCCAGGACGGCTTGTTCGCGATGGCCGACCAGACCGGCGGGGAGCTGTTCCGCAACTTCAACAATCTCTCCGAGGCGATGGGCAAGATGCTCGACCGGACGAGCGTCACCTACGTCCTGTCGTTCCAACCGACGATCCCGCGCGACGGTGCCTACCACCCCGTCCGCGTCGAGCTGGCCAGCCCCCAGCGCGGCACCCGGATCAGCCACCGCGCGGGGTACTACGCGCCCAAGCCGTTCGATCCCAAGGACGCCGAGGCGCACCTGCTCGACGCGGCCGAGCTGATCACCAACGGCCGCGAAGGGGGAACGCTCGACGTCTCCGTCGTCGCCGCGCCCTACCCCGGTTCGGACGGCAAGAGCTACGTGCCGGTGGTGGTCGCCGTCGGCGGCGCTTCATTGCTCGCCGGAACGGAGAGCGGTCCCCTGCCCATCGAGATCTACGCCTATGCCTTGGCCCCCGATGGAACGATCGGCGACTACTTCGGCCAGACCCTCCGGTTGGATCTTTCCAAGGTGAAAACCAAGCTCTTGCTCGGCAGCGGCCTCAAGTACTACGGCCATCTGGAGCTTCCCCCGGGCGAATGGTCGTTGCGCGTCCTGATGCGGAACGGACGCACCGGCGATTCGGGGCTTCGCGTCTCGACCGTCTCGGTGCCCTCGTTCGAGCCGGGTGTCCCTACGCTCCTAACCCCGTATTTTCTCGACACGCCCGACGCCTGGCTGATGGTGCGCGAACAGCCTCGGAGCGACCAACCCGACACGCCCTATCCGTTCACGCTCCAGCAGCAGAGGTTCGTGCCCGCGGTGCAGCCGATCCTTTCCGCCGATCAGACCGCCTCCCTCGCGCTCGTCGGATACCATCTCCCTGAGGGCGCCGCGGGCGAGCTTTCCGCCGCGGCGCGGGTCACCGATGCCGCCGGCAAGCCGGTCCCGGGGGGAGAGGCCCGCCTGCTCAGCCGCGAGGCGCAGGGCGACGATCGAGAGGCGCTGGTCGTGAGTTTCAAGCCCGCGAGCCTTCCTCCCGGGCAATATCGCCTGAGTTTTCACCTGGCCACCGACGCGGACGCCTCCGGCCTCGACTCGGGCGACGTTCCTTTCGAGGTGCAATGATGTCTCGCTCCGTTTTTCATCCGCTGGCTCTGGTCACTTTCACTTTGGCGCTCGGCGCAGCATCGGAAAGTGCCGCGACTCCGGCCGAGACGCAGCCGCGTTTCGGCGGCGAGCGGACCGACGTCGTGGCGGTCGAGATCCCCCTCCAGGTGGTGCGCGACGGCCAACCGGTGCGCGGACTCAGCCAGGCCGATTTCGCGATCTACGATGGCAAGAAGAAACAGCCGATCACCGGCTTCGAGGTGATCGACCTCGCCGCCACGCCTCCCCCCTCGGCGGCCGGCGCTCCGCCGCCGATCGTCTCGCCCGCGGCGCGGCGCCATTTCCTGATCCTGTTCGACCTCGCGAATTCCGAGCCCAAATCGATCATCAAGGCGCGGGCGGCGGTGCAGAAGGTGGTCGACCGTCTCTACCCGAGCGACGTGGTCGCGGTCGCCACGCATTCGCCGTCGACCGGACCGAAGATCCTCGTCGGCTTCACTTCCGACCGCAAGCAGATTGCCGCGGCGATCGCGACCCTCGGCAAGCCGGAGCTGACGAAACGAAGTGGCGATCCGCTGAACCTGATCCTCGACACGCAATACGGCTCGGGATCGGGCGCCATCGAGCTCCCCCCCGAATCCGACGACCCAAGGCAGCGCCCCGCGCTCATCGCGCTCGAAGAGTTTCTCGCGGATACCCGGGACAACATCCGGCGCAACCAGGAAGACGACCGACGCTACGAAGCCCAACGCCTGACCGATTACACGCGCGCGCTCTCCGACCTCGCGACGCTCATGGCGTCGGTCGAGGGGCGAAAGTACGTCGTGCTACTCTCGGAGGGCTTCGACAGCTCGCTCGTGCTCGGCTCGACCAACGAGGCCGAGCGGGCCGAGCAGCAGACCGCCGCCGAGCAGGGCGAGATCTGGAAGGTGGACAGCAACGCCCGCTTCGGCAACACCAAGAGCGCGAACGACCTCGAGGGGTTGCTCGAAGCCATGAGGCGCTCCGACTGCGTGATCCAGGCGGTCGACATCGGCGGCCTGCGCGAGGGGGGAGAAGGGTTTTCCCGCCCAAGCGGCCAGGACGGTCTGTTCGCGATGGCCGACCAGACCGGCGGCGAGCTGTACCGCAATTTCAACGACCTCGCCGAAGCGATGGCCAAGATGCTCGAGCGCACCAGCGTCACCTACGTCCTGTCGTTCCAGCCGACGGTTGCGCGCGACGGCGCCTATCACAAGGTGAGGGTCGAGCTGGCCAAGCCCGCGCGCGGCACCCGGATCAGCCATCGCGACGGCTATTTCGCGCCCAAGCCGTTCGATCCGCGCGACGCCCAGGCGCACCTATTCGATGCCGCCGAGCTGATCACCAACGGCCGCGCCGGAGGGCCGCTCGCCGCCTCCCTGGTCGCCGTGCCGTTCCCGGGCGCGACGGAACAGAAAGCCTACGTGCCGGTGGTGGTCGAGATCGACGGCGCTTCGCTGATCGCGGCGGCCGAAAGCGGCCCGCTGCCGACCGAAATCTACGCCTACGCTCTGGCGGCCGACGGCTCGATCGGCGATTTCTTCGGCCAGACTCTGGGGCTGGACCTCGCCAAGGTCAAAGACAAGCTGCTGCAAAATGGCCTTAAGTACTACGGTCACCTGGAGCTGCCCCCCGGCGACTGGTCGCTGCGCGTACTGGTTCGCAATGGCCGGAATGGCGATTCGGGCCTCACTGTCCTGCCGCTCAACGTCCCCCGCTTCGCGCCCGCAACGCCCACCCTGCTCCGGCCCTTCTTCCTCGAATCGCCATCCTCCTGGCTGATGGTGCGCGAGAAGCCGCGCGGCGACCAGGCGGACGAGCCCTACCCGTTCATGGTCCAAAAGCAGATGTTCGTGCCGGCGTCGCGGCCGATCCTCACGGCCGAGCAGACGACCTCGCTGTCGCTGGTCGCCTACCATCTGGCCGCAGGTGCCGCGGGCGACCTCTCCGCCACGGCGCGGGTGAGCGACGCCGCCGGCAAGGCGGTACCGGGAGGCGAAGCCCGCCTGCTTGGCCGCGAGGCGCAGGGCAACGACCGAGAGGCACTGGTGGTGAGCTTCAAGCCCGCGGGTCTCTCCCCCGGCCAGTACCGGCTGAGCCTCCACCTCGCCGCGACCGGCGACGTGGCGGGAATCGATTCGACCACCGTTCCGTTCGAGGTTCAGTGACCGAAGCCTCGTCCCCTGCCACTCCATCCGCGGATCTCGGAGCTCCCCCGGAGATCCGTTTTCGTCTGCTCCCGGGGAAGGAAAGGCCGATCCTCGACGGCCACCCCTGGCTCTTCTCGGGCGCGATCGCATCGGCCTCCGGACCGGCCGACGCACCCATCGCGCGAGTGTTTGCTTCGGACGGCCGGCTGCTCGGCCTCGGCTTTCACAGCCCGCAATCGCAGATCCGCGCGCGGCTGATCCCGGTGCCGCTGGGTGCCGACCGGCCGGCGACGATCGACCGCGCCCTTTTCGCCGAACGCCTGGCCGAGGCCCAGGCGCTGCGCCGGGCCGTGATCCCCGCCGACACCACCGGCTACCGGGTGCTGAACGCCGAGGGGGACGGCGTGCCGGGCTGGACGGTCGATCGCTTCGCGGACGTGCTGGTCAGCCAGATCACCGTGGCGGGGCTCGAAGCGCTCCGCACCGAGGCCTACGCGGCGCTCGCCCAGGCGTATCCCGGCCTGCCGATCCTCCAGGTAAACGACCTGCCGGCACGCAAAGGAGAAGGGCTCACGCTGCTCGACGAGATCGTCGCGGGCGAGCCGCCGGCCGAGGTAGAGTTTTTCGAGTCCGGTCTGTGTTTCACCGCGGACCTCGACGCCGGCCAGAAGACCGGTTTCTACTGCGATCAGCGCGAGAACCGCCGCCGGGTCGCCCGTTACGCCGCCGGCCGGAGCGTGCTTGATCTGTTCGCCCACACGGGGGCCTTCGGCCTCTACGCCCTCTCGGGAGGCGCAAGCCGCGTAACCCACGTCGAATCTTCGCTCAAGGCGATCGAGCGCGGGCAGCGGCTCTACGCAATGAACAGCCAGCCGGCCGACCGCGCGGAGTGGGTGAAGGCGAACGTGTTCGAAGACCTACGCGAGCGGACCGAACGCTACGACCTGACCATCTGCGACCCGCCGCCGCTGGTCAAGAAACGCCAAGATCTCGACGCCGCCGCCCGCGCCTACAAAGACCTGAACCGCCTCGCCTTCCAACGCACGGCACCCGGCGGCCTGCTTTTCACCTTCTCCTGCAGCGGCGCGCTCGACGCCAAGCTCTTCCGCCAAGTCCTCTTCGCCGCCGCCGTCGAGGCCGGAGTAAGGGTCTCCCTACTCGAACCGCTCGCCGCCGCCCCCGATCATCCGGTCTCGATAGCCCACCGGGAGGGCGAGTATTTGAAGGGATGGATGGTGATGGTGCGGTAGGGGAGGACTCGCCTCCAGATTCCGGGTTTATACTCCGGGACTAGAGCCTTTCGAAGGAGTAGATCGATGGATCCGAGACTCATTGTTCATACCGACCCGGAAATCCTCGGCGGCACGCCGGTGTTCGTCGGCACGCGTGTGCCATTGAAGTCCCTCTACGATCACCTCGAAGCCGGTGACTCTCTCGACGAATTTCTCGACAGCTTCCCCGGCGTAGGCCGGGCTCAAGCGATTGCCGCCCTGGAATTTGCCCGCGAAATGACCGAGGCTCGTGCGGCTGCTGCTTGACGAATGCGTGCCCCGGGTGCTCAAGCGCGAGCTTGGTGGGCACGATGTTCGTACCGTCGTCGAGATGGGCTGGTCCAGCCGGCGTAACGGCGCACTCCTCGCACTGATGGTCGAAAACGGCTTTGAGATCAGGACCTTCGGCCACTCGTTCCCGCATTGCTTGCCACCTTGGAGAGTGTCCGGCCCGGCGAATTGGTCAACATCGGCGCTTGATCTCTTGATTCAAACAGCGGAGCCCCTACCCTCCCCATCCAACAACCGCACGATCGCATCTCGGATCAAATCCGGGCGTTCCCAGGGGATCAGGTGGCCTTGTTTCGGGATGCGCATCACGTGGACGGACGCGCCGGTGAGCATGCGCTCGGCGAAATCCGCGTTCTCGGGGGGCACGAGGGCGTCGTCGTCGCCTTGGATGACTTCGACCGGCATGCGAATGCCGCTCCAGAGGGGCATCATCTGTTGCAGCTCTCCTTTGAGCGGCCGGATCTCGTCGTTCGCCAGGATCAGCACTTTCGGCACGATCGAGCGCACGACCGGCCAGCGCGCGGCTTTCTGGTACCAGGTGGTCTTTTCTTGTCCGGGATCGATCGAGCCGGCGACGATCACCAGGCCCGCGACGGAGCCCGGCGCATCCATCGCGAGCCGCGCAGCGACCGGCCCGCCGAGCGAATGGCCGACGACGATCGCCTTTTCCCCCGGAGCGGCCTGATCGAGTACCCCTTTGAGCATCGCCGCCTGGCGCGCAAGCGAGGTCTCGAGCTGGCCCGGCCCGGACTTGCCGAAGCCGGGGCGATCGATCGCGATGATGTGCGAGCGCTCGACCAGCTGCGGATCGGTCATCAGGTTCGCCGCGTCATCCCAGGAACCCGGCGAACCGTGAATGTAGAGCACCGGCGGCGCGTCCTTCGGTCCGACCTCAGCAGTGAAGATGTCGCGCCCGAGAACCGGGTACGTATGGAAGGTCGGCGGCGTGTGCCCGACGAACGCTTTGCTGGTGTCCGGCGGACCGAAGGATACGCAGCGGAGCAAGCCGACGATCAAAAGTGCGAGAAAGGCGGAGAGGATGAGGAATTTGCGGGAGCGTTTCTTCATGGCCGCCCGAACAATACCCGGAAATGCCTACGCCCCGTCCAGCAGCCGCACGATCGCCTCGCGGATCAGATCCGGCCGCTCCACCGGAATCTCGTGTCCCTGGCTCGGCACCCGGACCACATGAACGGACGCCCGCGTCAGCATGCGCTCGGCGAAATCGGCGTTCTCGGGCGACACCAGGGCGTCGCCGTCGCCCTGGATCACCTCGACCGGTATGCGAATCTTGCCCCAAAGCGGCACCATCTTCTTGAGCTCGGACTTGAGCGGCCGGATCTCGGCATCGGCCGAGACGAACCGCTTCGGCACGATCGAACGGATGATCGGCAAACGAACAACCTTCTGATACCAGGTGGTTTTCTCCCGCGCCGGATCGAAGGCGCCCGCGACCAGCACCAAGCCCCGCACGGAGCCCGGAGCGTCCATCGCCAACCGCGCTGCGAGCGGCCCGCCAAGCGAATGGCCGGCGACGATCGCCTTCTTGCCCGGAACGGCCTGATCGAGCACCCCTTTGAGCATCGCGGCCTGGCGCGCGAGCGAAGTGACCAGCCAACCCGCGCCCGATTTGCCGAAGCCCGGCCGATCGATGGCGATCAGATGAACGCGCTCGACCAGCCGCGGGTCGGTCATCAGGTCGGCCGCGCCGCTCCACGACCCGGGCGAGCCGTGGATGTAGAGCACGGGCGGACCCTCCGGCGGGCCGATCTCCGCGGTGAAGATCTCCCGCCCATGCACCGAGTAGGTGTGGAACCGCGGCGGCGTCCGGCCGACGAACGCATCGGTTTGATCCGGCGACTTGAGCGAGATGCAGCCGGACAGGCTCAACACGGCAAGAACTGCGGAGAACAGGAAGAGTTTTCGCGGGCGTCGGGTCATGGCGGCGTCTCTCGATCGAGTCCGGGCTGCTCTCGTGCAAAGCGTGGACCGCGCGAAGCCCGGGGAGGCCAACGCCTGCGGATAAACTATTTGCGCCATGCCGCGCCGCACCCACCTCGCGCTCTTCCTGCTGATTGTCGGCTGTGCCTCCGCGCGGGCGCCCGCTTCTTCTTCTCGCGCACCGTCCGCCGCCGTACGAAGCGAAGCCGCGCTTGCGGCGCGGGTGGCGGCGGAGGGGCTGTCGTTCGACGAGACCGAACGGCTCGCCGTCGCCTGGGGCCTCGTGCCGCGGTCGAGCGCGGGGCGCCATCTCGACCGGGCGGCGCCGGGTGCTCTGCGGTTCGACGACGACTGGACGCGGGAGATCGCGGCGTCGGTCTATTCGCTGCCGTCGAGCTTTTTCTCGGCGGCGCAGGCCAAGGCGTTCCTGGCCGGGGTCCACGCCCTGGCGCCGAAGCGGGAGATTCTGGTGCTCGCCGATCCGACGATGCGCCAGGATCTCGGGGGGCTTCCAGGGGTGCGCACCTTGAGAATATTGCCGACCTTCGGCCGCGACTACTCCCCCTGGCCGCGCGATCCTTTGAGCCTGACCCGCCGCGCGGACGGCGGTCTCGCCGTGCTGATTCGCCCCAACCTGCAACGCGGCCGGGAGGAGGACGCCACCCTCGGCCGGGCTTTGATCCAGACCCTCCCCACGGATCTCGACCGCCGCTTCAAGCAGCCGGTATGGACCGTGGCGGGCGGGCCGTTCCATAACGGGCAAGCCCTGATCGCCCCGAAGGCGGTCTGGATCTCGATCCATACGCTCGAACCGCGCATCCTCGAAATCCTCGGGGTATCTCGGATTCCGGTTGAGACCTTCGGCACCGCCGCCGGAATCGATCGCTACCTCGCCGCTGCGCACCGGGCTGCCGACGAGCTGGGCGTTCTCTACGGCCGGCCGATGCGTTTCGTTCATCCGCTGCCCGACCGCGGCGAGCTGGCCGCGCGGGTCGATCTGTTGCGCGCGCTCGGCGGCGGCGCGGGGACCGATCTCGATTCGATCGTGACGCTCATTCCCCGCCGGGCCGGGGCGGCCGGCGCCCCGCCGGTCGCCTTCGTGGCCGACATCGCGGCAGGCACCGCGCTGCTCGGCCGGCTCTCCCCCACCGATCTTGCCGCGGCGAAAGCGGCGTACGGCTTTTCGCCCAGCGTCGACCTTGCCACCGTCTTCAAATCGGGGCTCGAAACTCCCACCGCGCGCGGCCTCGCGGCGTTTCTCGACGCGATCGCCCTCCACCTCGCCGCCGAGAAGATGGAGGTCCGCCGCCTCCCCCTCCTGTTCGCCCCCTTCGCCGCCCTCGCCCGGGCGGACGAGCTGCCGGAGGGGGGGAACTTCCTGATCGGCTGGAACAACGCGGTGCTCGAAACCCGCGGCGGCACGCTCCGCGCCGAGGCGTTCGCCAGCGGCCTGCCCATGGCCGACCGAGAAGCGATCGCCGCCTATTCCGCGGCCGGCGCCCGACTCACCCTGCTGCCGACGTTGCCGATGAGCGTGATCCGCGGCGGCGGCTACCGCTGCGCTTCGAACCACGTGAGGAGGTAGCTCGCGCCCGTCCCGCTCCCGGACCGCTCACGGCAGCCGGAGCCGCAGCCCGTCCCAGACGCCTTGACGCGTCCTGCCGCCGGCCGTAGAAATCGAGGAAAAGCAAGAGAGCCAGACGAAACGGAGGTCTCGTGGCGAAACCAGGAAGCGCGCGGGTTCGAGGAGAGCGGAGCCCGGGAGATCGCACGCAGGGCGCAACGATGACAAAGGCCGCGGGGATCGTGGTCGCCGCCGGTTTCCTTTTGGGCGCCGCCGCGGACGACGGTCGCATTTGGCGCCCGGCCGGACCCTTCGGCGGAGAGATCGTCTTCGTCCAAGCCGCGAGCGAGCCCGGGCGTCTCTACGGTGGGACTTTCGGCGGGCAGGGCTTCGGCAGCCGGGACGGCGGGCACGGGTGGACCCCTTTGCCCGGGATCACCCCGTTCTCAGGTCTTTCGGCCGATCTGACGATCCCTCTCGCCGTTGCGCCCAACGACGCGGAGACCGTCTACTTCCGATTCCACCGGGGTGCCACCGAGCGTCTCTTGCGGAGCCTCGACGGCGGGAGCCACTTCGCACCGATCGATACCGGGCTCGATCTATCGCCTCATTTTTCCTACGGCCTGGCGATCGATCCCGACAACGCGGCGCACCTTCTGCTCGCCACGAGCCACGGCCTGTTCGGAAGCGAGAACCGCGGGGATTCCTGGCGAAAGGCGGCCTTTGACGGAAGCTTCGTTCCCTCGGTTGCCTTCGATCCCCGTCGGCCGAGCAACGCGGCCGCGACCGTCGGGGACAGCGGGGGCGTCGCCATTTGGCGGAGCACCGATTCCGGCGCCACCTGGATTCGCACCGCGAGCCCGCCCCGTTGGACCTTGCTCAGCCGGGTGGTGTGGAGTCGGAGCACGGAGGGAACCTTCTTCTTCGCCGCGAACGGCCGCCCCTTCGTCACCCACGATCTCGGCGCGAGCTTCACCGTCCTCCCCATCGGACGGCGCGACGTACGAGATCTCGCGGAGCTGGGCGACGGCACCCTCCTCGCGGCCACCACGTCCGGCATCTTCCGGAGTGGCGATGGCGGCCTCTCCTGGTCGCTCTCGGGGCCGGAAGGGGGCGACCCGGCGCGCTCGCGGGAGCCTGTCTTCCGCGTCGAAGCCACGACCGGAACGATCGACGGCGCCTACGCCGCGGGCTCCTCCGGACTCTTCCGGTCGGAGGATTCCGGGCGGACCTGGAGCCCGGCGAGCCGTGGCATCCGGGCGCTCTCGGCCGTGGCGCTCGTAGGCGGCGCAGCGCCGTATGCAGCGTTTTATGGCGCGGGCATCTTCCGGCTCACCGAGAACGGTTGGCAAAGCGCCACCGGCCCGATCGTGCACCTCGGCGACGGCGAGCTCGCGGTCGACGACGTCCGTCTGATCGCCGTCGATCCCGCCGATCCGCGGAACCTCCTGGCGAATCTCGGCGACGCCCTCGGCGGCAGCCGCGATGGCGGCAACAGCTGGCAGCTTCTCTTGCCCATGCCACCAGCGGGCTCGTTGAACTTCAATGCATACGCCGCCGTCTACGCGCCCAGCGATCCGCGCCGCGTCTACGTCGCGGGGATCACCTCGGTCGGCCTCGGTCATGGTCCCGAGCCCACCCTTTACCGGAGCCTGGACCGCGGCGTGACCTGGACCGAGGTCAACGCCTTCGATTCCCTGCTGGCCTTGGCCGTCGATCCGCGCAATCCCGACGTGCTCTTCGCCGCGGCCGAGAGCGGCTTCGCCGAGAGCCGCAACGGGGGGCGCCACTGGCGGCCGACCGGGCGCGGTCTTCCCGGCGCCTTCGAGAGCATTCCCGAGGCTCTCCGGATCGACCCCGCGAATCCGGATCGCCTTCTCCTCGCCAACGACCACCAGGTCTGGCAGAGCCTGGACGGCGGTG